>CAUZIB010000023.1:0-55902 GCA_963579735.1 Vicinamibacteria bacterium
CTTGACGGGGAATACGTCATCAAGCTGTCTCTGCAACGCGCCTACGGCAACCACATCCGTGGCGTGCAGGACGCCAACGAGATCGATCTTCGCTTGGATCGCGCGCGGGTTGCTCAGTTCACCGTCGGCGGCGACGGTATTCGCAATCCGTGGAATGCCGTCTCGAACCCGTCCTGGTATGAGCAGACGGCGGACGAAGGGCTCGAGGTCCGGCTACACGTGAAGGCGGGGACTCGAGTAGTTAGCGCCTCGTTTCTCGATAAACTCGCGGTCGCCGAAGGCGTGCTCGACCCGCGTCCGGGTGTGTCCAGTCTGGCGTATTCGCGAGACCGGAACGCCGCGATGGCGCTGGACAGCGTTCAAATCAGCGGACCCTACAACGCCGAAACCTCGCCCGATACTCCCAGTCGCCGGCGCGTGTTCCGGTGTCACCCCACAGGTGGGGACCTGAGCGCCGAAGACCAAGCGCTCGTGGGGGGTGACCGAGAGAACGCTGATCGAGTGAATGCTGAAGCGTGCGCCACAGAGATCCTCTCGTCACTGGCCCGACGCGCCTTTCGTCGGCCCGTAACCGACGAGGATGTTGCACCGTTGGTCTCGTTGTATCAGGCGGGACGGGCAGAAAGCACGTTCGAGGCCGGTATCGAGTTTGCGCTCCGCGGCATCTTGATCGATCCGGAGTTCTTGTTTCGGATTGAGCGTGACCCCGAAGATGTGACGCCCGCTTCGGCCTACCGGCTCACCGATCTGGAGCTTGCGTCACGGCTATCGTTCTTCTTGTGGAGCAGCATTCCCGATGACGAACTGCTTCATCTTGCCGAGAACGGACGCCTGAGTGACCCCGCCATTCTCGAAAAGCAGGTGTCGCGCATGCTCGCCGACACCCGTTCTAATGCGGTCGTGGACAACTTTTTTGGTCAATGGTTGCTCGTGCGAAATATGCGCACGGCGGCGCCCGACCCCGATGCGTTCCTCGATTTTGACGAGAATCTTCGCGATGCAATGGAACGCGAGACCGAACTGTTTGTCGAGAGCCAAGTCCGTGACGACCAAAGCGTACTCGACCTGTTGCGCGCCGATTACACGTTTCTCAACGAACGTCTGGCGCGGCACTACGGTGTCCGAAATGTCTACGGGAGCCATTTTCGCCGGGTGGCTTTCGGCGCGGGTGGGTCGGCCGCGAGTGGTCGCGGAGGACTCCTGGGACAGGGGAGTATCTTGACCGTGACGTCCTACCCGAACCGGACATCACCGACCAAACGCGGTCTCTGGGTGCTTGACCACCTGCTGGGCGCTGCACCTCCACCACCGCCACCAGAAGTGCCAGGGCTCCCCGACGCCAACCACCCCCAGGAGGCGCGGTCGCTCTCGATGCGTGAACGGATGGAGCTGCATCGGACCAGCCCGGTCTGTGCGAGTTGTCATGTTCAAATGGACCCGCTCGGCTTTTCGCTTGAGAACTTTGACGGGATTGGCGCCTGGCGAACGGACGAGGGTGGGGCCCCAATTGACGCGTCCGGCGCGATGCCGCACACCTCGCCGTTTGAAGGGCCATCCGGTCTCAAGGACGTTCTGCTGGGACAGGAAGAACGATTCGTCGAGACCGTCACCGAGAAGCTCCTGACCTACGCCCTGGGTCGTGGCGTCGAGTATTACGATGCGCCCGCGATTCGACAGATCACGCGCAACGCCGCCGCGGATGACTATCGGTGGTCGGCAGTGATTCGGGGAATCGTCAACAGTACGCCGTTTCAGATGAGGAGATCGCGCGAGCCATGATCATCACCAAGACACATCTTCCGCGTCGTACCTTCTTGCGTGGCCTGGGCGTATCCCTGGCGCTGCCACTACTGGACGGGATGGTCCCCGCTTTTGGCGCCATCCGCGCGAGCGCGGCACAGCCGATCCAACGCCTGGGTATCGTATATGTCCCGAACGGCATGTTCATGCCCAACTGGACCCCGGCCGCGGCCAGTGGCCCGCTGGAGATTACAAAGACCCTCGCACCTCTGGGCCGGTTCAAAGACCAGATGCTGATGATTAGCGGCTTGTGCAGCGAGGAAGGGATTGCTCGCCCCGGCGAAGGCGCGGGAGACCATGCGCGAGCCGCGGGTGCGTTCTTGACCGGTGTCCACCCGAAGAAGACGGAAGGCCACGACATCAGAGCCGGGATCTCAATGGACCAGATTGCGGCGCGGGTCATGGGGCAAGAGACGCAGCTTGCATCCCTGGAGCTGTCGTTGGAATCTGCTGAGCGGGCCGGCTCATGTGACCCTGGCTACAGCTGCGCATACGCCAATACGCTGTGCTGGAGTAGCGAGACCACCCCGTTGCCGATGGCGAGCAACCCGCGCGCCGTGTTTGAGCGGTTGTTCGGGACGAGTGGCACGACCGACTCGTCCGCCTGGCTGGCGGCTCGGAAAAACGACAAGAGTCTCTTGGACATGGTGACCGCCAAAGTGTCGCGACTCCGCCGCGAGCTTGGCCCGCGAGATCGGGTCAAGTTGAACGAGTATCTGGAGGCCGTTCGGGACGTGGAACGACGCATCCAGACGGCGGAGCGCCAGACCGCCCGCGAGCTGCCCGCAGTGGAACAGCCCGCTGGCGTCCCCGAGACCTTTGAGGCTCACGCCAAGCTGATGTTCGACCTGCAGGTCCTCGCGTATCAGGCCGACCTCACTCGCGTCATCACCTTTATGGTTGGACAAGAGACCAGCAACCGAGCCTATCCAGAGATCGGCGTGCCCGATGCGCATCATGCCTTGTCCCATCACGGTGGCGACAAAGCGCTCATCGAAAAGCTCAAGAGGGTTGACGCGCACCTGATGAGCATGTTCGCGTATTACGTGGACCGGTTGGCATCGACGCCGGATGGCGACGGCACCCTGTTGGACTCGATGATGCTGATGTATGGGAGTGGGATGAGTGACGGCAATCGCCACAATCATCACGATCTCCCGACGCTGCTTGTCGGCGGCGCTGGTGGTCAGCTCCACGGTGGGCGTCATGTGCGAGTGGAGGCCGACACCCCGAATACAAACCTGTTCTTGGCCATGCTCGACAAGCTGGGGGTGCCGATGGATTCGCTGGGCGACAGCTCTGGCCGGGTGGAGGCGCTTTCTGTCTAGGTGCCGCACCGCGGTGACGGCGGCCTTGGTCCTTCTGTTGGCGCCGTTGGGGTTGGTCGCCGCCGGCGCCGAGAACGGCCGCGACGCTCAGCGTCTAGTCAATGCCGTAGAACACCAGGATCAGGGCGTCGTGCGCGAGTTGCTGGCCGAGAGAGGGGCGGCAGCAGGAGACGAGAGTATCGACGTCAACGCGACCCAACCCGACGGGGCGACGGCCCTCCACTGGGCGGTCCATTGGAATGACGTGGAAACCGCGACGCTGCTGGCCGCGGCCGGCGCGGATGTGAACGCTGCAAACGAACTCGGCGTGGCGCCGCTGCACTTGGCCGCTCTCAACGCCAGCCAGCCCGCCGCCGATGTGTTGCTGCGTTGGGGCGCCGACCCGAACCGGGCTGGGCCGAGTGGAGAAACCGCACTGATGACCGCCGGGCGGACCGGCAACCCCGACCTGGTCCGGGCGCTGCTCGAGTTTGGTGCAACCGTCGACGCCAATAGTCACTTTCAGGGGCAGTCGGCCTTGATGTGGGCGGCGGCCGAAGGGCAAGCCGACGCAGTACAGATGCTGATTGCCCACGGGGCCGACGTCGACGCTCGCTCGCTGTATGGCGCGACACCGTTGCTATTGGCGGCGCGGAATGGCGATGTCGAGACCGCCCGAGTTCTTCTTGAAGCAGGTGCGGACGTCAATGCAGCCGAGCCGATCTTACCGTTCGACGGGCGGGTCGATGTCGAAGAATCGCAGACCTCTGGTCGCAGCCCTTTGTTCGTCGCGAGCGCGAGTCTCGAAGCGGTGAGTGGGTGGGAGTATCGACTTCAGGTGACGCGCAGCACTCATGAGGCGCTCGCGACCTTCTTGCTCGAGAATGGTGCCGACCCCAACCAGCCGGATAGTATCGGACGCACACCCCTTCACGTGGCCGTCGATACCGGCAAAGCCGCGCTTGTGAAGGCGCTGTTGGCCAGCGGCGCCGATCCTAACGCGCGTCTGACGGAGGCGCCGTTCATTTTTAAAGGCGACTTTGTGGCCTACAACCGTTTTGTCGGCGCCACCCCGCTTTGGATGTCTGCGGCCGCACGAGTCCCAAGCGTCGACATTTTGCGTGATCTCGCCGTCGCCGGTGCGGACCCGGGTGCCGCGGCCGATGACGGGACGACGCCATTGATGGCCGCGGTGGGGATGGTTCGCAACGAGGCGCGTTTGGCGCCGGAGACGGATGCGTTTGACCTGGTGACGTTTCTGGTTGCCCAGGACATCAACGTCAATGCGATCGACAGCCGGGGCCGAACCGCCATGCATGGCGCGGCGCGTTTGGCGCGCAATACCTTGATACCCGTGCTGGTCGAGCGGGGCGGCGAGGTGAATATTGCCGACGCCCGCGGGCAGCGACCCCTCGATGTTGGGACGGTCTCCAGGCCCCTGCATCCCGACACCGCCGCCTTGCTTCGCCGCTATGGTGCCACCAGCGCCGCCGAGCGCCAGGCATCACGCTGAGCGCCCGCCACGAACCAGGGCGAGGGCCGAGCCGACCATGCGCGTCCCAGACGGCCTGCCGGAGAAGTCGTTAACAGCGCTACCGGGCATCAGGCCAAGTCCGCCCCCCAATCAGGGGTTATAGGGAGCCATGGCTTGTAAGTCGGATTCGCCGTGCTTGGTGTAGCGACTCCCTGAGCAACCGTCCAGTGTTTCGTGGTCGCGAGATTCTGGACGCTTGTCACGGCATTGTTGAGCGTCAGCTGTTCCGGTCGCGCATCCTTGAGGGCTGTGGGTCATGGCAAGGGGTCCTTCTGCGGGGCGCGGCCGATCACGTCCCCGTCCGTCGAAACGCCGAGGCCGTTGAGATGTCGGTTGACGTAGTTGAAGTAGCCACAGACCTGATTCGTCTCCAGGATTTCGCCATCGTTCGCACCGGCTTCTCGCACGAGCGTGAGGTCTGTCTCAGTGATGTTCGCCACATCGAGCGTCAGCTTCTCGACGTGCCGTAGCAGCGCGAGATACTTCCCGGAGAAGGCGCGCTCGGGCTCTCGGGCGAGCAAGGAGGCGATCGCTTTGGCGCCCTTCTGCGCTCCGCCGAGAAGGGCTCGGGCGTTTTCGGAGTGATGGGCGAGACTATACGTGCATTGGTTGAGGATGCTGGTATACGTCCCAACCGCCTCGAGAAACCAATCCGGTAGAACATTTTCTGGGTGGTGCAGTACTGCACGATAGAGCGCCATGTGGCCCTGCATGGTGTGGGGACGAAGCGAGTGCGCCTGCATCACGTTGTCCACGGTACCATGCGGGGTCACAGCGTTCTCGTATGCGCGAGCGAGGGCGTCAGTCGCCTGTTCGGGCGGAATCGTCTGAATCCACGCAATCATGTCGGTCCTCGCTATCGGGGCGTGTGACCTCGGGAGAAGACCCGCCTTACCATCGGCTCGAAAAACTCGATCGGCAGACTCTCCACGCTGGGATCGATCGTGCTGATGTCGTATCGGGTCACGAATTCTTCCGTCCATTTGTAGTGTGCGTGATCTCGCCAGCGGTCTCGTTCGTTGATGAACGCTGGGTCGTCCTTTTCGTAGTAGCCATGCAAATGAACCCGTTGAAAAATCTCGTGGTGCTCGAGCGTCCAGAGGTTCTTTTCGGAGAGGTGCGGCCGTAGTAGATCCGCTGCGAATCGACCGTGATCCTGAGGACAGACGATAAACCCGATGTCGTGGAACAAGCCGGTGACGACGGTCTCCTCGTCATGACCGTCTTCATGAAGCCGCGTCGCGGTTTGCACGCAGTGCTCGTAGTTGTTGATGAGGTAGCCGAATGTTGGTGCGTATCGTGACGCCTTCAACATATCCAGCACCTGCATCGCTTGCTGGTCCTCGAAGTACTCGGCGCGCTGACTGTTCATCAGAGCCCAGTCTTTCGCGCGATAGTCGTCCATGCTGAGCGGCTCGATGTAGTCCCAGTGTGGTCGCAAGAGTGGGTCACGTGCACCAGCCTTACGCGCGGTCGACCCCGTGTCGACCCTCTCGCTGTCGTTTCGTGGTTTCTCAGCTGGCACCGCTCAACCCCTCCGTGTGACCCGCGGCCTTTTCCTGTTTCTTGCGATAAGCGAACGCCTCGTTGTAACGGTCCATGATGTAGTCGACGCACCCCACAGGCGTATGCTTGGCGCGCTCCCCGGGGAATGTGACCGGCTCGACGATCGAGTTCCAGTTCGGGTCGACGAACATCGCGACGGAATACCGTTCTTTCCCACGAGCGTTGACGACGCGATGCGGTGTCGACTCGAAACGACCGTTGCTCCAGCGCGCGAGGAGATCTCCTATGTTGACGACGAAGGTGCCATCAACGGGTTCGGCGGCGACCCATACGCCGGACGTCCCGCGTACTTGGAGTCCACCGACGTCGTCCTGCGCCAGGAGCGTCAGTGTTCCGTAGTCCGTGTGCGGCGCGGCGCCGTATTTGGGGTTCTGGGTCTCCGGTGAGCGGGGCGGATAGTAGATGAGCGCCGCTCGGCTGACGGGCTTGTCACAGCGAGTCAGAAAGTAGTCCGACTTGATTCCCAGCCCATCAGCAAACGCCGTCAGCAATCGTTGACCGCACCGTTGCGTCGCATGAAAATAGGCCATGAGCTGCGCGCGCATCTCCGGCATGAATGCCGGCCATTGATTTGGCGCCAAGAGGCGCCCCCCGGCCAGGAAGTCCGGATCGTCGGATGGGACATCCAGTCCCCATACAAAACTCTCCTTGAGATCGGGCTCGTCGCTGCCAGACATCTTCGTGGCACCGATCTCGAGCCACCCCCGATGAAAGGGTGAGATTGCGACCGTCCGCTTTTCGGTGTCGGGCGCCGCAAAGAAACGACGGGCGACCAAGAACATCTCGTCGAGCTGCATCTGGGGGATACCGTGATTCTGGATATAGAAGAATCCGACCGTTCGGGCGGCCTCGCACAGTTCGTCGGCGACGCGCCGACAGGCGACGTCGTCGCCTCCCTGGAGGGGGAGTACGTCTATGACAGGAATACGCGCAGCGCTCACTCGTGCACCGCCGTCGAGACCTTCCGAAAAATCCCGAACCCCATATACGCGAGAATAATGGACAACACTGGATTGATGTAGTTGAAGAACGTCCACGGCGCGTATTCCAACGCGGACATGCCCAGCACGCCCATACAAAACGCTCCGGACGTCGTCCACGGAATGAGCGAGGTGCTGAGCGTGGCGCCTTCTTCGAGACACCGCGACAAGACATGGCGTTCCAGACCGTCTGCCTCGTAGGACTCTTTGAAGATCTGCCCTCCAAAGATGATGGAGAGATACGCCTCACCCATGCTCATATTGGCAATGACGCCAGAGGCGATCGTTGTCGTCATCAGCGTCGCGGAGCGCTTGATTCGTGCCAATAGACCGCTCAACAGCACGCGCACGAAACCTGCTTGATCGAGAAGTCCGCCCAGAGAGAGCGCGATCAACGCGAGCGACATGGTCCACATCATGCTCTGCACGCCGCCGCGAGTGAGAAGCGTATCGAGTTGCTCGAGTCCGGTGCTCGACACATAACCTGTGTTCAGACTGTCCAGCACTTCGACAAGGCCCCGGCCCTGCACCGCCACCGCGAGGACGACGGCGACCCCGACGCTGGCCAGCATGCTGGGTTCCGCAGGGACGCGTTTCACACTCAAGACCAACAGCACGACCAGAGGCAGCAACGCCGTCACGCCGATGACGAATTCGCCCGCGAGGGCGTCCTTTAAGACGACCAGGTCCTGAACCGAGAGGCTCTGGTCGGCGTATTGGAGACCGACGACGGTGAACGCCGCGAGTGCCAACGCGTAGGCCGGAGCGGTCGTATAGAGCATCGACTTGATGTGCGCATACAGATCCGTTTCCGCGCTCATCGCGGCAAGGTTTGTCGTATCCGACACGGGAGACATTTTGTCTCCGAAACTGGCTCCCGAGACGACCATGCCTGCCACCAGCGGCAGGGGGATCTCGAGCGCCTCGCCAAGTCCCATCAAGACGACACCGACCGTTCCAATCGTCCCCCAGGCCGTACCTGTCGCCAGCGACATCAGGCTGCACAGTATCAATCCGGCGGGGAGGAAGATGCCGGGACTCAGCAGGTCGACGCCATAGTAGATGAGGCTTCCGACAGTCCCGCCCTCGATCAGCCCGGCTATCAGAACACCGATCAAAATGAAGATGTAGATCGCGCCGAGGCCCTTTTCGATACCCCCGCTCATTGCCGCTTTGATCGCGGGGAACCGCGCGCCAAGAGAGAACGCATGGCCGGCGGTCCAGACGAGACTGATGATCAGGAGGCTGTGGAGGTTGATTTGAAACTGCAGTAGTCCAAAGATGACGATGGCGATGACTCCGCCGAAGCACACCGCAGACTGGAGTAGACCGGGCTGTTTCTGACTAGTCATCCGCTTTCCAGGATTTCGCAACGCCTGTGGGTCGCGTCGCCGCGGTTGCTCAGCCGTCGTATCGATTGCGGAGGGTGCCGATCCCGTCGATGGTCACTTCGACGGTGCTCCCAGGTTTCATCGAACCGACGCCAACCGACGTGCCGCAACAGATGACGTCCCCGGGATGGAGTGTGGTGTCCTGGGAGATGAGACTCACGATCTGGGCCGGTTGGAAGATCAAATCGCTGGTGGAGTAGTTCTGACGCTCTTGGTCGTTCAGCACCGTCCGGATCGATAGTGTGCCCGGGTCGAGACCGGTGGCCACGACCGGTCCAAACACGCCGAAGGTGTCAAAGCTCTTGGCTCGCGTCCACTGGGGGAATGACGCATCCTTCCCCACGATACTCATCGCGGTAACGTCGTTGATACAGGTGTATCCAAAGATGTCCTCCCGGGCCTCGGTCTCAGAGCGAGCTCGGCATTCTCGACCGATGACGATTCCCAACTCTCCCTCGAAGACGACCTTGCCGTCATACGCCGCTGGCTTTCGGATCGTGCTGTCCGTGCCAAGATACGAACCGTTGGCTTTGACAAAATACAGTGGCTCGGGAGGGATGGCCTGATTCATCTTGGCGGCCATGGCTTTCGAGTTGTTCCACAGCGCGAGCATCTTCCCCGCGACCGTTGGGGTTAGTGCTGTGACGTCATCGAGCGAAAGGACAGCCCCGGTGGGCGAGGCGCTGGTGAACATATCGCCCTCGTGCACGGTGATTGTGCCGTCCGCGATCGTGCCAAATCCGGTGATGTCCCCGTGGGTGTATCGAATCCAACGTGCCATGATGTCGCCGCTCTATTTCGGGTCTTTCGCCGCGGCGATGTCAAGGTTACGCGCCACTTCGAGGATATGCCGAATGTCGTAGTTGCCCTCGTGGCAGGCATACTCGAACAGAGGGCCTTCTCGTTTCATGAGCGGGAACTCCGCACTCCACGGCTGGTCCCAGGCGGTGGGGTCCTCGACGGTGAATGTGTAGCTGATGGTCTCGTCATCGGTGCGGGTGAAACGCTCGACGACACGGAGTGCCTCGGACGACCCGTTGAAATGGATCTTGTTGTTGAAATTAGTGGTCTCGACGACGAGTGTGTCGCCGTCCCAATGACCGCGCGAGTCGCCTGGCCATTGCCGAATCGTTGGCGCCACTGGGGGCCGATCGTCTAGCGGCACGATGCGGACGTGGTTTGCCCGCATCTCTTGCATGATGACGACATAATCTTCCGTCTGAAGAATCTGGAGAAGGTCGTTGTATGACGCCGGGAGCATCGGCGGGCCTTCGTGCCGCCAGACCATACAGCGCTCCTGTAGTGTCCGGGTTTGGTGGCTGTCAAACGACATGGGTGAGATGTTGTAGACCAGCCATCGGCTGGCGGCCCGTCTTTCCTCTTCACGGCGCTGGGCCTTCGCGGTCAACGGTGGAATTCGACCGGTCGGTGGATCAAAGATGAGCGAGGTCCGCGCGCTCGCGAGTCGTCTCGGCTGGTCTTCGGTCAGCCAGACGGCGTTGTCGTAATGAATGTTTTCTTGGGACTGGCGAGTGACCTCGAGCCGCTCTTCCTCGTCTTCGACGGCCAGGACGGCCCGCGCGCGCAGCGGGTCGACCCCATCCTGGGTCAGGAGCTGATTGAGCGTGGCGAGTTCTTCGTCGGTCAGAAACTCTTGGTCACCGTAGTGTTCTGGGCGTTCCAGCGGGGTATACGTCGAGCTCGTCCAGACGCCCTGCAGATTCGGAGCCCCCCATGGCGTGCGGTTGTCTGACGGAGCTCCCGACTGTCCGTAAACGACACCCTCGCCTCCGAGCGCGACAATCGCGGCGGTTGTCATTACCACGCGCAGCGCATGTTGTGGCCCCATCGACATCCTCCCTGCGGAACAAATTCGGAAAACCAGCGGATCGCACTTGATCATGAACCGAAGTCGACCAACATGCAATCGGTGGGCATCGCTGATCATGGCCCTCGCCGGTCGCGTGCTCCTGGGGCATGCGGCGAACGGTGTGTCAGGTGTTCGTGCGCGACGCAGCAGCCTCCCGTGACCGGTCCGCGAAGCCGGCCGTCAAGCCCTGTGGCGGCTGGGTTGGAGTATCGTCTCCGAGTGACAGGCAAGCGCTATGCTGAGGATTCCGTGATGAGGACTGAGAAAGACGTGGGAAAGGCGGCACGGTGGGCCCGGCAGGTGCTGGTGGGTGCCGCCGTGTGTGTCAGCTCGATTCCGGTGTCGGCGCAGCCCCGTCCGAACCATTCTGGCTGGTCGCAGTGGGGCGGTCCGACGCGGAACTTTCACGTGGACTCGGAGCCAATCGCGAGCGTATGGCCGGAGGACGGACCATCCGAGTTATGGCGTCGACCTCTCGGCGAGGGGTATTCGTCCATCGTTGTTGCCAATGAGATGCTCGTGACGATGTATCGGGATGGCGAGGACGAGGTGGTCATCGGGCTCGATGCCGCCACCGGCAGCACACGCTGGGCACACGCCTATCACGCGCCGCTCGTCCACAACGGCTACTTTGATATCTGGCTCAACTCTGCCGGGCCGGGGCCATACTCCACGCCATTGGTGCTTCAGACCGGCGAGGCCAGCGCCGCAGTCGTCGCCATCGGCGTGAACGGCCATCTTCACACGCTGGACACCGCCACCGGCGATCTGCTGTGGTCACACGATTTGGTCGAGCGATTTGCGCTGAGCGACTACAACGCGTTTGCCTCGAGTCCGCTTGCTTACGGCGAGACGGTCATTGTGCCGTTGGGCGGGAGCCGTCAGGGCGTCGTCGCTTTAGACCGAGCGACTGGCGCTGTCGTCTGGCACAGCGACGAGGTCGCACTCGCTCCCGGGTCGCCGCTGCTGATTCGTGTTGAGGGTGACGACCAGCTGGTCGTGCTCGGTCAGCAGGAAGTAGTTGGGCTGGATCCCCGAACCGGGGTAGCGCTCTGGACGCACCCGCACGAAAATGAGCTTGGTCTCAATATCAGCGTTCCGGTGTGGAGCGGAGACAGCTTCCTCTTTGTCACGTCTGCCTACGACGGCGGGAGCCGCATGCTACAGGTTGGTGAGATCGATGGGCGGACGACCGTCGAGGAGCAATGGTCGACAAATCGGATGCGTGTGCATTTTAGTAATACGGTCGTCGTCGATGAGTTGGTCATTGGGAGTAGCGGTGATTTTGGTCCAGCCTTTCTGACCGCCCTCGAGATCGAGACGGGCGCTGAGGCGTGGCGGTCGCGTGAATTCGCGCGAGCCCATATGCTTGTCGCCGATGGGAAGCTCGTTATCCTCGACGAGGATGGAGATATTGCGATAGCGTCCGTAAGCAAAGACGGGCTCAACGTCCTGGCACGACATGCGCTCTTGACAGAGAATGCGTGGACACCGCCGACCTTGGTCGGGCACACGCTCTACGTTCGCGACCGACGTGACATTCTGGCGCTCGACCTGGGGAGTCAGTAGATGAAGGCCCACCCGAAACGTTCGTGTTAAGGAGGCATCATGAGTATTCGCACCCGAACCCGCATCCGACTGCTACTCGCGGCGTCTATGGTCATTGCCGTCGCCGGCATCTGGCTGGCGTCTGGCCCATCGCTCACCGTCACGGCGGCGCAGAGCAACTTTGTCGGCGGCGACCCGACCCGTCCCGATTCGTCAGATATTCGGGCGTTACGCCTGCGCTTCGAGGCGGGCGCGCGCTCGAATTGGCACAGTCACGGGAATTGGCAGATCGTGAGCGCCGAGGAGGGTCGCGGCCGGACACAGATTCGTGGGGAAGAGATCGTCGACCTCGTGCCCGGCGTGGCGGTCATGGCCGGCGCGGACGTCGTGCATTGGCACGGGGCGGCTCCCGACGAGCACATGGTGCAGTTGACGTTTGTGAGCGGTCAGACGAGTTGGCTCGAGCCCGTGAGTGACGAAGACTATCTCGGACAGTGACGCCGAAGTGAGAGTCCCGACACGTCGGCCCCAACGCGTCAGTAATGAGCGGGATCTGTAGCCGGTTGAAGAGAAGGTGAAGCCAATGTCCGATTCCGTCGACTGGTACTACCACCGCAACGGTTGAACCAGCTGCGCTCGAGCCTCCAAGTTTCTGGAAGCCAGACAGCTCGTGGTGTCGCAAACTGTGCCGGCCAGCCGTAAACTGCAGGGCGCTGATGCTCGGGCGATGCTGCAGGAGGCGTCACTGCTGGTCGTCGCCAAGGGAAAAAGGGTCCACCGATTCTCGCTGAGTGGCGAGCCCACGGATGAAGAGATTCAAGCGATGCTCGGACCGACCGGGAATCTCCGGGCGCCGACCGTCCGCATTGGAACGACCCTCTTGGTCGGATTCAACGAGGACGTCTACCACGACGCCTTGCGCTAACCCCGGAGACCGACATCCGCGTTCAGGCTGGGGCGAAAGGCGCGGCAAAGGTCCCTAGTGGCTCTTGAAGAGCCACTAGGGCACTAGCGTTCCGGACTTCACCATGCATGGGTCGGAACTCACCTGGGAGCAGGCCTTTGCCGCGGGCCCATCGGTCGTAGGGGGTAAGGGCTGGAATCTTAGCCGGTTGTTCCCGATATGGCTTTGCCGTTCCTCCCGGGGGCGTGCTGGACGCGTCTGTATATCAGACAGTTCTCGAGCATCCAGACATCGCCGCCTAGTTGGATGAGTTGGGTCGAGTCGGGCCGGGCGATGTTGCCTCCCGCCGAGTCGAAGCGCTCCTGGAGACTTTGCGAGAGCGAATCACTCGCGTGGGTCTTCCCGATTCTTCCCGGGAAAGTGTCGAGCGGTTTCTCCGAGACCACCAGCTGACCGGCGAACCGGTGGCAGTGCGCTCCAGCGCCGTCGGGGAAGACGGGGCCGGGCTGACGTTCGCCGGTATCCACGAAAGTGTTCTGAACGTCCGTGGTCCGGACGCCGTGTGTGACGCAATCTTGCACTGCTTTGCGTCGTTGTGGACGCCGCAAGCGGTGGCCTATCGGCGGCGGTTCACGGTCGGCGACCGAGAGACGCCGTGCGCGGTGGTCATCTGCCGAATGGTCGGTGACGAGACGACCGGGCCAGTGGAGGCCGGCGTTGCCTTCTCGTGTGAGCCGGTAACCGGCCAGCGCAAGGTGGTCACAATCAACTTGGCCCGGGGGCTCGGCGACGCGGTGGTGAGAGGTACAGTCCAACCGCAGCAATTTGTCGTGCGCACGTACCCCACGATGGCGGTGGAACGAAGGGACGATACCGGCGATAGCCCGATCCTTGGCGAAGACGAGGTCTCCGCCCTTGCGCGGCTCGTCGTGCGTGTCCACTGGGCCCTGGGCGAGGGGCAAGACCCGCAGGACATCGAGTGGGCCTTCGATGGCGAGACGTTTCGGCTGCTGCAATCCCGGCCGGTCACGCGGCTTCCTCGCTGGTCGTTTCCGGGGGTGCCGGCCGGTCCGACTATATGGTCCAATGCGAACGTCGTTGACTCGCTTCCGAATCCCATCACGACCATGACCTGGTCGGTCATGACGGTCGCGGTCCAGGACATCGTGTATGCATCCTTAGAGGCCGTGCGCTACCCGCTACCAAAGGGGATGGAGGTTATGCGCTGCTTCGCCGGATGACCGTATTTCGACCTCGACAGCCTGCAGTGGGCGCTCTATGACGCGCTGGGCGTGCCGCCCGCCGAGACCAATCGCACCATGGGCGGATTTCAAACAGAGATCACGGTGCCGCCCGGTAATCCGATGGGAGGGGCGGCCGGGCGTGCGCGTGGACGCCGACGCATACGACTGCTGGCACGGTTCCGCCGACTCGTCAAGGAAGCGCCGAACGACATCCGCGCGATGATCGATGGCGCTCGAGCGTCACGCACGAGAGATCTCACCGGTCTCACCGAGGCGGAGCTCTTACACGAACTTCGTCGGATACGGCAGGTGGGTCTCCGATACCAGCCCACCCTGCAGATCGCGGCCGCCTACTACGGGGGCTGGATGTCAGTCGCGCAGGATCTCCTGGAGTGGAGCACCGGTGACCGCGAGGAATCGCTGGTGACCCGGATGCTGGCGGCGTCGGGTGATGTCGTCAGCGCCGAACACGGCTACGGCCTCTACGAGCTGGCGCGACTGGTCGAGGCCGAACCGGACGCCCGACAGGCTCTGGCCGATTCCGATCCGTTCGCGTGACAGAGGCTCGGGCGGGAGTCGGCGTTTCGAGCGGCGATGGAACGCTATCTCGAGAGGTTTGGCCACCGCGCGGTCTTCGAGATGGAGGTCGCGAGCGTTCGCTGGCAGGAGGACCCGCGCTATCTTCTCGACCAAATCCGGTTTCACGTCGATCACTCGGACACTCCGGACCCGCGAGCTCGGGCAGAAGGGATACGGGTTGGCGCGCAGCGCGACCTGCGTGCCCTGCCGTGGTACGTTCCTCCGCGCCTCCGCCATTGTGATGGAGACCGGGGGCTACCTGTCGCACGGCGTTATCGTGGCGCGCGAGTTCGGGATTCCAGCGGTCGTCAACGTGCGCGATGCCATGAGGCAGACCGGGGATGGGGACCGCTTGCATGTTTATGGCGAGAATGGTGTCGTGACCCGCCGCCAGACCACGCCGGAGACGCGCCACGATTGAGTGACGCGTGCGGCGAGGCTGTTCTTGTGGTTTTGCGCGGTCGCTGACCGGCCGCTATAGTAGGCGCCGGGGACGTCATCGAGCCTGTCCCGGGGCGTCGCTCGTCATCGGACGATCCATGGAGGACCCATGGACGATCCATGGAGGACCCATGATTGTCGAACGCCACGCTCTGTCCCTACCCGCCATCTCGCTATCCGTCCTGACTGCGCTGTGCCTCTTCCTGCCCGCTGGGGTCTCGGCTCAATCCCATCAGCCGCCGTCCGAGCCGCTGGCCGAATGGGGACCCATCTCGATCAACATGGAGGAGATCGAGTATCCGTTTCCGGTCGAGTTCATGAACTTTCAGGTCTTTGGACAGGACGTGCGAATCGCGTATATGGACGTTGGGCCGGTCGGGTCGGCGAACGGCCGAGCGGTGGTCTTTCATCACGGGGGTAGCTACTACGGGTGGTATTGGAAGGAGCAGATCGAGGCTCTCATCAACGACGGTTACCGGGTGATCGTGAAAGACCGGCTGGGCTGGGGCAAGTCGTCCAAGCCGATCCTTCCGTACAGCATGAGTCTGCACGCGTCCAACACGGCCCGGCTCATGGAGTATCTCGGTTTGCCGGAAGCGGCTATCGTTGGCCACTCGATCGGCGGGCAGATGGCGACCCGGTTCGCGTTCCTCTACCCCGAGATGACGACGCACTTGGTCACGATCAATCAGATCGGTCTGGCAGACAACCGTGCTGGACGAGGGTTTAGCCCGTTTGACGGCGAGGTGGACGCGGACCCTGACATGCAGCGCGCCTACGAGGCAGACGTAAGAACGGAGACGCGGCGCTACGTGGAGTGGAAGCCGGAGTTTCTGGACCATCTCCGAATTCGGCATGGGCAACGTCTCAGCGGCGACTGGCCGCGACTCGCCTATGTGCGTCGACTTGGCGGCAATCTTCGTTCGATGGACACCGTCGTGAACGACTGGCCTCATATCCATATAAAGACACTGATCCTCGGTGGGGAGGTGGACGGGCCGCGCTTCCCCGACAACGCGCGGCGGGCCGTCGAGATTCTCCCCAACGCCGAGGTCTTCCTCATCCCGAACGTCGGTCACAACCCGCACGAGGAAGTGCCCGCTATCGTCAATGCCGAGCTGATTCGCTTTCTCGGCAGCGACCCGGACATACCGGTCGGAGCGGGCGCTCCCTAACGATCGCCCGTTCGCGGGCGACAGGGCAGTGGCTCCGCTGATGGCGGGTTCAGAGCGGCGGGCGCTGTCGATGATGCGCCGTGGCCGCTTGAAAAGCGTGCGCCAGTCGCAAGATCTCTGGTTCCCCGAATAGCTTGCCGGTCAAGTGGAGCCCCGTCGGGGACCCGTCGACAAAGCCGCTCGGAAGGCTGAGGGCCGGGTGACCGGTACGGTTGGTCAGACGTAGGTCGCTCCCGATAAAGAGATCCACATCGGCGAGCGCTTCGTGCATCTGTTCCATCACGCGCATACGGAAACGGTTGCCTTGGATGAAGTCCGTGGCCGGTGTAAAACGCGCGCTTCGGATCTCGTCTGGCCGCCGGCTTTGCTCGGGGCCCTCTTCCGCCCGCGCCAGCTCTCCGCTGCGGGTCACATCGTCGAAGGCGGCGGCCGTCTCGGCGTAGCGAAGAAAGTCGATCGCCTCGACCGGCACATCGGGAAGCTCGAACGGGACCACGTCTACGCCGAGCGACCGGATGACCCGTAGCACCTCTCCGTTGATGGCACCCTCCGCCGCCGCTGGAAGGCACCCAACCCGTAAGGTGGTGACATCTGACGTCGCATCCCAGTTGAACGGCACGTCGAGCACGGTGTTGTCTCGCCCGTCGGGTCCGCGGATCGCATCGAACACCAGAGCACAGTCTTCCGCGGACCGGCACATAGGTCCGATCGTGTCCTGCGTCCACACAAGGGCCATGGCACCATAACGGCTTACGCGTCCAAAGGTCGGACGAAGGCCGGTGACACCGTTCCGGGTCGACGGTCCGATGATCGACCCACCAGTGTCCGACCCGATCGAGAAACCTACAAGTCCCGCCGCCGTCGCCGCGCCTGGTCCAGCCGACGAGCCCGCGGCATCTTGGGACGTGTTCCACGGATTGCGCGTGAGCCCTCCAAACCATCGCGCGCTCACCGCCAACGCTCCGGTTGACAGCTTGGCCACCAGAATCGCACCGGCCTCCGAGAGTCGGGTGAAGACGGTCGCGTCGGTATCGATGACCCGGTCGCGATACGCGGACATTCCCCACGTGGTTCTGGTTCCCCGAACGGCCAACAGATCCTTCGCACCCCACGGGATGCCGTGCAACGGTCCGCGATAGATGCCCGCCGCAATCTCCTCGTCGGCTTGTTGGGCCTGACGGAGCGCCAGCTCTTCAGTGAGGTTGACCACACAGTGCAGCGCCGGGTCGTGCTGCCGGAGCCGGTCGAGATACAACCGGGTGAGCTCCGTTGGCTTGACCTGGCCGCGTTCGATCAGCGTGGCGAGGTGCGTGACGGGGAGAAACGCGAGTTCCTCATCGGTTGTGGGCGTCGACACGTCGAGCGGTTGACGTGTGAGCGGTTCTTGCACGCGGGGGACTGTCATCCCCGGCAGGACCGGGTTAAAGACGAGGGCGGGTTGCGTGTCGTTGCCCAGACCGGCGGTTCGCAGCGCGTCGAATGCCGCCACATGACTCCGCGGCCCGTTCAGAATAGCGAGGAGTCGTTCGTGCTCGGCCGGCGTAAATGAAACGCCGGCGATCGTTTCGGCAGCCTCGATCATATCGGTCGTGATCCGCTCGGCGTCTTGCGCGATGGCGGTCAGTGCGCCTGGTAGGAGTGTTGATCCGAGCCCAAGCGCCGAGAAATGATTGATGAACCGACGCCGGTTCACGGCGAGCTGTTGGTGATTCATGCCGTAGTATGCACGACCGTTGAAGCGCTCCGGCTCGCCGACGCGACAAGAATCGGATGACGCCGACGTGACGAGAATCGGGGTGACGACCGTGATATGTGGCTCGAAACCTGCTCCACGTGTCTCGAAGATGGCATGTATCTCGAAAGCGCAACACGTCCCGCGGTGCCTGCATGGGTGGCCTGCTGACACCTGCTCCAGTGGATCTTGGTGGCCCTCGATTCCCTCATGTGGCCAGTAGTGGGCGTCCGGGACGGTGGACGCGGCTCAGTCGCTTCGGCCGGTCGAGCCTCAACGGTATACGCTGCGTCGATGAGAATCGGCTACGTAGCACGGGTCCTCGCGCGACCCCTCGTCAAATACCGTTTTGTCTGCGGCTTTGTCGCCATTCTCCTCGTCTCCGCGGTTGGCATGGCGACGGCCACGGCCCGAGCCGGCGCTGCGCCGCCATGGAACAAAGGAATACAGCCTGTGACGCCCGAGAGTTACTACCACGCGATCGAGTGAGGGAAACAGGGCGGCGACGACCCGCCGTGTGTCTTCTGGGATACCGGATTGTGCGCCAACGACGACTTCACGCTGTCGGCCTACACCGGGTACAAGCAGGTGGCCTACGAGGTGTGGGGCGCCGTCAGGCAAGGCAGACCGGCGCCTCAACCCAACTACCAAGCCGCGCAGCGCACCCGGGTGACGATCGGGGTTGAAGTGGCGGCGGGTTCGAGCGACACGCTGACGGATCTCATCCTCAAACGCAGTGGCCAGCCAGTGCGCGCGGTGGACCGCTATGTGTCAGGTGGTCGTTTTACCTTTGACTATCCGGCCTGGGCCCCTACGGCCGCCATCACCCTCGATATCGTCGGCGATACCCGAACGATTTCGTGCACCATCTCCCCAGGCGTGCTGCAGCAATTTCGCTAGGTCCCGCCGCCGACAACAACGCGCGACGAGCAGCGACCATTCCGACCGACGCGGCTAACTCAGAGCGGGCGCGTCGGCCACGGCTCGACTATCATCTACGTGGCGTGGGCGAAGATCAGCCTGTCGCGAGCCGCGACGCGTCGAGCAATGCGTGCGTCGTGGAGATGCCCGAGGCTGCGCCGAGGATGTGTGGACGTCGCAGATCGACGGCCGCGCTGATACGCCTCGCTGTGGCGTGATTGTTGCCTCGTTTTAAGCCCAAGAGAGTTGTTGGCATTGCTCGGAGTCGTCCAAGTGCAGTCCACCAGTTACGAAGCTCCAGAAACCGTCGCCGATGCCATTCGTCTGATGCGCGACGACGCAGATGCGCAAGCGCTCGCGGGTGGCACGGACCTCCTTGTGCAGCACCGGATAGGCGCAACGCATCCCGCTGCTTTCATCGATCTCAAACGCATTCCCGAGCTCGTCACGATCAGCGTCGGTGAGCAAGAGATGCGGCTGGGAGCAGCCGTGGCTGCGGCCGTCATCTGCGAACACCCGGAGGTGATGCGTCTCTGGCCGGGGCTGGTCGAGGCGACGGCTCTCATCGGCTCTACTCAGATCCAGGGGCGCGCCACCGTGGGTGGCAACCTGTGCAACGGCTCTCCAGCCGCGGACACGACCTGTCCGCTGATCGTGAACGGGGCGCGGGCCGTTGTGGCCGGTGCCAACGGCAAGCGGACAGTTGCGGTCGAAGACTTTTCCGTCGGACCCGGACAGACCGTGCTGGGACGTGGTGAGGTGCTCGTCGCACTTCTTGTTCCGCGGCCGGCGCCGCGGACCGCAGACGCGTATTTGCGACTTATTCCGAGGACCGAGATGGACATCGCGGTGGCTGGTGCGGCCGTGGGCGTCACCCTCGACGCGCAGGGTGTTTGCACGGCCGCGCGGGTAGCCATCGCCGCCGTGGCGCCGACGGCACTCCCCGTGTTGGAGGCGGCGCAGATACTCATCGGGTCCCGACTCGACGACGAATCTCTGCGACGGGCGGGGGACGCCGCGAGCGCTGCCGCCAGCCCTATCGACGATCGGCGAGGGACGGCCGCGTATCGTCGGACGGTGGTTGGCGTGCTGACCCGGCGGGCCGCATCGATTGCTGGTGGTCGTGCCGCATTGCTCAGCTGAGGATCGATTTGTGACGACACGACACATACATACGACCATCAATGGCGAACCGGCGGAGTTTCTCTGCGAGCCCGTCGAGACGTTGCTCGACGCCTTGCGCAACCGGCTTAATCTTACGGGTACCAAAGAGGGGTGTGCGACCGGCGACTGCGGTGCGTGCTCCGTCATTCTCAACGGACGCCTTGTGCCCTCATGCCTCGTGGTTGCCGCTGAGGTGGATGGCCAAGCGGTGCTCACGGTGGAGGGTGTCGGGCAGGGGGAGTCGCTGCACCCCGTCCAGCAGAAGCTTCTCGAACATGCGGCACTTCAGTGCGGTATCTGCACGCCGGGCTTTGTGGTCGCAGCCAAAGCCCTGCTGGATTCACATCCTGACCCGACCGAAGAAGAAGTCCGCTACTGGCTCGCCGGTAACCTATGCCGCTGCACAGGCTACGACAAGATCATCCGGGCGGTGATAGACGCGGCCGAATCCATGAGAAGCAAGGACAGCGGGGTAGAGGCATGAGCAGTAAGCGCGAATTCAAGTATGTCGGCACCCGGCCAATCCGTCACGACGGCCTCGACAAGGTGACCGGGCGCGCCAACTACGGCGCCGACTTCACGCTCCCCGGTCTACTGCACGGGTATGTGCTGCGCAGCCCGCACGCGCACGCGCGAATCGTTTCCATCGACACGTCGGCCGCGGAGGCCATGCCCGGCGTGAAGGCCGTCATGACCGGCGCTGACATACCAAAGACGACGGCGATGATCATGCTTGGCGCCGAAGGCGGGTTTGACCTCGGTGACATGGGCGACAATTTGCTCGCGCACGACAAAGCCTTGTATGAAGGGCACGCCGTCGCGGCGGTTGCCGCGACTTCCGTCGCCGTCGCGCGTGTCGCCGCGGAACGCATCGAGGTTGTCTATGAGTGCTTATCCCCGGTGATGACCGTCGACGACGCGCTCGCGCCGGACGCACCGATCTTGCATGACGGTCTGGTCACCAAGGGACGACCACAGCCAGAGGCCCCGACGGCGACCAATATCGCGATGCGTATGGAGCTGAGCCGCGGTGACATCGAAAAGGGCTTTGCCGAGTCGGACCTGGTCGTCGAGCGAGAGTTCACGACGCCGATGGTTCACCAGGGTTACATAGAGCCCCACGCCTGCGTTGCTCGGTATGGCGCGGATGGTCAGGTCTTGGTCTGGACCTCGACCCAGGGGCATTTCATCGTGCGCGATAGTTGCGCTGGTATTCTGGGCATCGACGCGGCGAAGATCAAGGTCATCCCGAGCGAGATCGGCGGTGGATTCGGGGGCAAGATTCCCGTCTATCTGGAACCGGTGGCCATCGTGCTGTCTCGGATGACGGGTCGTCCGGTCAAGATGGTGATGTCACGCGACGACGTCTTTCGAGCGTCGGGTCCCACCTCAGGGACAAAAATCCGTATGAAGATCGGCGTGAAACAGGATGGCTCGATCATGGCCGCAAGCGCATCGCTCTATTACGAGGCGGGCGCGTATCCGGGGGCGCCGGCCGGTGCCGGAGCGATGTGCGCGCTTGCGGCCTACAAGGTGCCCAATTTCGTCATCGAGGCCTATGACATCGTCGTCAACCGACCAAAGGTCGCGGCCTATCGAGCACCCGGCTCGCCGTCGTCGACATTTGCCACGGAGTCGGTGCTCGACGAAATCGCGAGTCGGCTTGGGAAGGAACCCATCGAGCTCCGGCTACAGAACGCGGTGGGCGAAGGAGACCAGGCGCCGTATGGTCCGAAGTATGGACCGATCGGTCTGAAGCAGGTGCTGGACGCGGCCAAGAATCACCCACATTGGAAAGCACCGCTCGGTCCGAATCAGGGGCGCGGTATCGCCTGTGGATTCTGGTTCAATGCCGGCTTGAGCTCGAGCGCGACAGTTTCACTCAGCGGAGATGGCAGCGCGATCGTTGTCACCGGGAATCCGGATATTGGCGGGACCCGCGTAGCGCAAGCCCTCATGGTGTCGGAAGAGCTCGGAATTCCGACTGAGCGCGTCCGTCCCACAGTCGCAGATACCGACAGTATCGGTTACAGCGACCTGACGGGCGGGAGCCGCGTGTGTTACGCCACCGGCATGGCTGTCATTAAGGCCGCCCAAGATGTACGGGATCAGCTGTGCGCGCGCGCCGCGACTATGTGGGACGTGGACGTCGACAAGGTCGTCTGGGAAGATGGTTGCGCCGTGCCCCTGGAGCCCACGGACGATCGGTCGCCGCTCACGGTCGCTCAGCTTGCCGAGAAGATGTCCCACACGGGTGGACCCGTCATCGGCCGCGCGAGCGTGAACGTCGCGATGGCCGGACCTGCGTTTGCGGTGAATATTTGCGATCTCGAAGTGGACAAGGAAACCGGTGTGAGTCGGGTCGTCCGCTACACGGCGATCCAGGACGTCGGGAAGGCCGTACATCCGAGCTTTGTCGAGGGCCAGATGCAGGGCGGCGCCGCGCAAGGGATCGGATGGGCACTGAACGAGGCCTACATGTACAGCCCGGATGGCGTGATGCAGAATGCTGGCTTTCTCGACTACCGGATGCCGGTGGCGTCGGACCTTCCGATGATCGACACCGTGCTGATCGAGGTCGAGAACCCCCTGCATCCCTACGGCGTGCGCGGCGTCGGTGAGGTCCCAATCGTGCCGCCACTCGCCGCGGTGGCCAATGCCATGAGCGACGCTACTGGCATCCGCTTTACCGACCTTCCGTTGTCACCGCCTCACGTCCTGGAGGCGCTGACACGCGACTGAGGTGGCGACCGTTTATCTGTCGAGCGGGCTCGCGCAGTTCACCGGTGGTGTCGAAACGTTGACCATTGACGCCCCGCGAGTGTGCGACTTGATGGACACTCTGGCTGAGAGGTTCCCGAGTTTGCGAGAACCCCTAGCATTGATGTCAGTCGCGGTCGACGGTGAGATCCGTCAGCATGCAGACTACGTAAAGCTGTCGGCACGCAGTGAGGTGCACTTGATACCGAGAATCTCCGGCGGCTAGGGGACTGGACACCCGTTGCCAAAGTGCGAGTCGCCTGGCTCGGCTCCCCGGCCAGGGACTTCGCTCAGGAATCACCAACGCTGGTCTAACGTGGGCTATTTTGACGCCGCTTCCACTAAGAGGTGGGCGCCAATGCGACACTCGGTCCAGCACGCGCTGCACAAGCCCACGTAAGTGCGTAGTGCTGACTGCACTGCATAGTCTCTGAGCCTGAACTCGCCCGGCTAAGGACCGGTCCCATTCGTCTATGATTACCGCGACTACTGCCACTATGTGACTGCCGCGTTACGCCGATGGCGCTCGGCCGGCGCGATGATGGACTTGTAACCAAGTAGGGGAGGCCCCATGTATTCGACAGCTTCACGACGTAGTTCGATGACCCGTCTCAGGACCATAACGGTGAGCGCCGCGCTTGCGTTGGTGCTCCTCGGTGCAACCCCCGCGCCGACCACCGGACAGGCGCAGCAGGGCACTCGTGTCAATCGGGTGATCGAGGCCATCGCGGCCGGCGAGCCCGCCGTCGCGAACACTCACTGGCGGTTCGTGGATATGGAGCACTCGCCGTTCTCGGGAGCGCTCGTCCAGGGAGTGCTGGCGGAAATGAATGAGGATCGCAACGACGCCGGGCAGATGCGGTTGGCTCCGCTTGTCCGGATTCCCCAAGAAGGTGACGAAGACTTCAAATGGGCGATCAAGCAAGCCCTGGACCTCGGCGCGATGGGCATCATCCTCCCGCACGTCGACCGTGCCGAAGAGGCAGTGCGCTTTGTCCGCGCGATGCGGTATCCGCCGTTCCGTGACTCGATGTATCCGTCCCCACGGGGGGAGCGGGGCTGGGGACCGGGCGGCGCGACCCGTCTGTGGGGAATGAACTCGGCCGAGTATGCGCGTCGGGCCGACGTCTGGCCGCTCAATCCAGACGGTGAGCTGTTCGCCGTGGCGATGATCGAATCGCGGGAAGCGGTGGACAATATTCATGACATTCTCCAGACGCCGATCAGCGCCGTCATGGTCATTCCAGGAGACATGGCCATGGACCTCGGGCTTGGCCCGAACCCCTCAGGGAGCAATCACCCCGAGGTGGACGAGATGTTTGACCGCGTGCGGGAAGCCTGTCAGGCGCAGACCCGTGTCATTTGCGGAGCTGGTGACGGGCGCGCGCGGACCGAGCAGCGTCTGGCGGAGGGCTGGCAGTTCTTCTTGCCGCTCTAAGGCCTTCTCTATCAAATCTGGTTCCTGAGAGCGCGCGCGACGAGACTCGTCCGCGCCTCCCAGGCGACCGGAAGCCGGTCCGCAGCCGAGCCGATCGGCAGCATCACGAGGGACCGTTCGGCTCAGTGTCAGAGTTGATAAAATAAGGGGTTGCTGCAATCCCCATAACTCCAGGAAGGAAGAAAGCACCATGATCGGACTCGTCTTCGGGATTATCCTGCCGCTCGTCGGTGTCTGGATGACCGTAAGTGTACTGTCGGCCGCTGACGAAAACACCAAGCACTACTCTTGAGCGCACTGCCGCCCGGACCTTGGGCCGCTATCTCACTGCAAGAGCTACTTCGGTAACGCGAGAACCGAATCGCGACGCTCACCCGGTCACGCGCGACGAAGACAGACCGTCTCGCGGATCGGACCGATCGCCGCGAGCGCGTGACCGGCCGGCAAGTCCGCTGCAACCGTCACGTTTTGCATAAATCCCAGGCGGGACATCCTGCCTGTCAGTGTTACTTCTCGGTCACACAGAGCCATTTTTCTCCCGCGTCGTGTCTTGCCTGCCGGGCGCCGCGCTCGGTGGCCCATGCAAGACATTGCGGTCCAATGTCCGCACCGCGTTCAACCCTGTCGGTCTCGAATTGCTTGTCACGCCGCCACCGGGAGCTGGACCAGCCCTCGGCAGTGAGAAACCCAACGCACCTGGTCGAGTTCGGCGCGGGGCACTACGCTTCGGTCCGCGAAGGCGAACGGCGTGCGACCTTCCAGCGAGGCGTGACTCCGTGCCTCGTTGAAGTAAGCCTGAAAATCTGCGAGTTTCCGTTCCAGATCGTGCCCATTCCAGAACAACACCCGGTCCAGAAACTTTCGCCGGATCGTGCCGATCGGCCGTTCCACAAACGGATGCGACAGGGGGACATGAGGCACGGTCTTGATCTCGTCCACGTCGAGTACGCGAAGACCTGCCTGCCAGCGGTGATCCTCGAACAACGGGTCGTGGTCGGTACTGAGATGTCGCGGACAACCCCACCACGAATCGCCTCGCTGAACATCCGGAAGAGGCCGGAACCAGCAACGGCCCCGCGGTGCACCCCAAGGTCAACGATGCGGCGGGTGAACTGGTCCATCACCACCAGTACCCAATAGCTCCGGAGCACGACAGACTCGCAGCGAAACAGATCGACGCTCCACAAGCTGTTTGGTCGCGTGGGCGAGGAACGAAAGCCACGACGGCCCCGTGCCGCCGGGCGATAGTGGGTCGCCAGGACGCGATACACCACGTTCTTGTCAATCTCGACGCCGAACGTCAGCGAGATCATGCGCGCGATACGCGGACACCCGAACCGCGGATTCCGCGACTTGAGCTCGACAATGGCCCGGATGAGCGCGTCGCTTGGCCCTTTGGGTCCCGGCTTCGTCGGGCGCCCGCTTGACGAGAACAGTCGGCGGTACTTGCGTCGTCCCAGGGCGTGATGGAAGGCCAGCAAGGTGGCCGGACGCAGGCCAATGGCAACCTTGCGGATCCGTCCCGGACTCAGAAACAGGGACAAGACGCCGAAGAGCAGCTGATCGCCGACTCGAAGATTCGGCGCGCGCCGTCGCGCGCGCCCCAAGACGACGAGCTGCTGCTTGAGCAGCAGATTCTCGCTGATGACCGCTCGCACGCCACCGGGACGGCAAACCTGCACGACCGTGACGGCCAGGTGCAGGAGGACCACCAGGAGGTCCTTCATCGACGAGACAGCGTAGGGCAGAACTCAGGCGGCACGCAATATTGTCCCGGGCCTCGACTTCCCGAGAGAATTACGAATTCGAGACCGACAGGGTGGAGCACGTGCCCATGCTCTCCATCACTATCGACCCCGCGCCCGGCGCTCGTCGCGGTTTGGGCAGCGGCCGCCGTCCCACCTACACCACCGAGAATCAACGCACAGGCATAGAGCCACCCCAGAACAGTTTTGGATCTCACGTGAGCCGCCGCGATCAGCGGCGCGAGAACGCGTGGCGCTGTCGAGCGCACGAAACGTGTAACGAGCCGACCTAGCGCGATGGCACGCGCTTGACGGAGTCGAGCACGACCGGGTCGGCGTCGTAATCCTTCAGCGCTACCGTACTGTTCTCCGCGTCGAATACGATGTCCGTTGCCGCAGACAGCTTGCCCTCACCACCGCCGCCACTATCGAGGCGGAGCTCAATCACGGTAAACGGCCGAATCGACGTGTTTGCCGCGCCGGTTGGGCGCCAGGACGCACGTCCGTAAGTGCCGAGGCGACGACTGGTGACGAGTGTGATGTGCTCGCCGCCGTCTGGCGTCTCGGTGCGATGGGCGTACTTCACCGAGTACCCCACTCCGCTGCTGCTCGGCCACACGTAGCCGAGCGTCGGGAGACCGATGAGCGCACTGATTCCTGTATCCAGGCTGCCCTCTTCAGCTGGAGTCATGATCACGGCAACCACTGCCTGGCGGTCCTTATCAGACGACCAACGCAGCAAGTCAATCTTGAGGTCTTCTCCTGCGGGGTCCATGTTCACGGTTGTGGCGGTGAACCCTTCGGTCGCTTGGGCAGCGACGATGCCGGCCAGGCTGCCCAGACCGAGTAAGCAACCAACAGCAACGCGCGTGCAAGACGCCAGCTTCATGTCAACCCTCCTACGTAAACGGCTACCGACGAGAATACACCTATCAAGCTCAAACGTGCGTTCCGCAGAGGTATGGCCTCGCTGCGCTGGTCGGCGTCTAACTGTGGTCCGACTCCATGTTTTTTCCAGTCAGAAACGCCGCACCTCAAAACCTCCAGGTGTTCAGAATTTGCCACGCACCTGCGTCATACCGGACCGGCGCAGGGCTGGTGCAGTGGGAGACTGGTGTTCCGCGGCCCCGGGCAGACGATCAGGCGGGGAGGGTGTCCCCGTCGGGCAGGCTCTCTCGAACTAGAGGGTGTACGGACGGTAGGGCGTCATCACACACCGTTGTGATCTACGTGTTCCACCGACAAACCTTCTGAAAAACATATTGTGCGGGCTACTGCGCGTCGAGGACGAGCAGCCTTCCCCCCGTTGCAAATTCGTTGCAATCTCAGACAAAGGGGCCAATCGGAATACTCGATTGACCCCTCTTGTTATTGGTGGACCGCAAGGGGTTCGAACCCTCGACCTCCGCGTTGCGAACGCGGCGCTCTCCCAGCTGAGCTAGCGGCCCTCAGGTGTTCGGACGCGTCTGCTGCGACGACGTTCCGACGAACGACCTCTCATTTTACATCAGGCGGTGCTCGGCGCTCGGAACGAGCCTCACGTCCGGGCGGTGGCATGTCCAGACGGAGGGCCGTCGACCGATATACTGCGCGCGAGGTAGTGAACTGTGTCGGAGTTTCCGAAACGCATAGGACTTCTGACGGGCGGAGGTGATGCCCCCGGACTGAACGCGGTTATCCGAAGCGTCGTGACGTGTGCCGCTGAGCGCGGGGTCTCGTGCATCGGGCTCGAGAATAGTTTTGATGGGCTGATGGAGAAAGGACGAACCCGAGAGCTGACGTTGGCGGATGTCGCGGGGATTCATCGCGCGGGCGGCACGATTCTGGGCACGACAAATCATGGCAATCCGTTTAAGTATCCGGTCGAGGATGCACGCACCAAAGACTATTCTCAGTCCTGCATGGAGACCTTTCAGCGGCTCGAGCTCGACGCACTCGTTGTCATTGGGGGAGACGGCACGCTGGCGATTGCCCACGAGTTTCACAAGCTTGGCATGCCGCTGGTGGGTGTCCCGAAAACGATCGACAACGATATTGTTGGGACAAATAGCACGTTCGGGTTTGATACGGCCGTGAGCTTTGCGACTGAGGCTATCGACCGCCTGCACACCACGGCGAGCTCGCATTCGAGGGTCATGGTTGTGGAAGTGATGGGGCGCCATGCCGGGTGGATCGCGTTGTATGCCGGCGTGGCCGGCGGAGCAGATGTCATTCTGATGCCTGAGGTGCCGTATGACATGGGCGAGGTAGCAGAAGCGATTCGGCGGCGTACGAAGCGGGGTGTCAAGTCGAGCATTGTCGTCGTCGCAGAAGGCGCGGCGCCACGCGATGGGGAGGTCTTGGTGGTGGAACCTGGCGCCCAAGGCCGTCTGGCCCGTCTGGGAGGAATCGGGCCGCTGGTTGGTGCCAAACTGCAGGAGTTGACGGGTCAGGAAGCGCGTTCGGTGACGCTCGGTCACCTGCAGCGAGGTGGTACACCCACGAGCTTCGACCGAGTGCTGGCTACGCGATTTGGGGGCAAGGCGTTCGAGCTGATACAACGGCGGGTGTTTGGCGTGATGGTCGCCAACCGTCCACCGCAGCTTGTCGCGGTGCCACTCGGGGACGTTGTGGGGAAGACCAAGTATGTGCCGCTCGACTTGGACTTGATGGCGACAGCGCGAGCCCAGGGCGTGGCGTTTGGGGACTAGTGCACGGGCGAACTGTCGGCGGGACAGCCCAAGCCCATGATCGATGGGGGGCCTCGCAGCATCGGACAGGCCGATCGCCCGTGTGAGGCGTCGGCGCCTGCCGGCAGCTACGTCTGAGCCAGGACCTCGAGGTATTTCAACGCTCCGCCGGTGTTGAAGAGAACGACGCTTTCGTCGAGGGAAATTACCCCCCGTTCGATGAGTAGTTGCAACGCCGCGAGGGTTGCCCCGCCCTCGGGGGCAGCGCTGATACCCTCGAGCCGACCGATGTCTTTCATGCCGTCGATCATAGCGTCGTCGCTGACGGCGATCGCTGTGCCCCCGCTCTCCCGCACGGCGCGCAGAATGAGAAAATCGCCGACGGCGCGGGGCACTCGGAGCCCGTCCGCCACGGTTGTTGCCCCACTCCATGGTTGGCCACGTTCATCTCCGGCTTGAAAAGCACGGACGATCGGTGCGCAGCCTTCGGCTTGGACGGATACCATTTTTGGCCGTGTGCCGCCGCGGACCCAACCCAGACGTTCAAGCTCGTCGAAAGCCTTCCACATGCCGATGATGCCGGTTCCACCACCAGTTGGATAAATGAACCAATCGGGCCAGGTCCAGTCGAGTTGTTCTCCAACTTCGTAGGCCAGGGTTTTCTTGCCTTCGACGCGATACGGCTCTTTGAGCGTCGAGACGTCGTACCATCCAAGAGGCCCGCCGCGCTCAGCCGCGACTCGACCCGCATCGGTGATAAGCCCGTCAACCAGCGTAGTCTCGGCGCCGTAGAGCTCGCACTCGCGAATAAACGGTTGCTTCACGTCGCGCGGCATGAACACTTTGGCCTCGAGCTCGGCGCGCGCCGCGTAGGCCGCCAGGGCGTTTGCGGCATTTCCCGCGGAGGGTGTCGACAGTGTCGTTGCCCCAAGGAGCTTCGCCTTTGTGACCGCGACCGACATCCCTCGAGCCTTGAACGAGTTTGTGGGATTGAGCGATTCGTCTTTGACGTAGACGGTCCGCATTCCGGTCGCCTCTTCGAGACGCCGCGTTCGGAAGAGTGGCGTCATGCCTTCGCCCAGGGTGACGGGTTCATCCTCGCTTCCGAGCGGGAGCACCTCGCGGAATCGCCAGAGGTCCTGGCGGCGCCCACTGAGCGACGATGGGCTCCAGATATCGGCTAAGAGGTCAAGGTCGTAGCGGGCGAGCAGTGGCGCTCCGCACACACACAGATGCTGAATGGTCTCGGGGTCGTAAGGACCCGCGCCGCAGGGGGCCGAACAATCCAGTTGGGTGAGGTAGGTCACGCGTCCGACTTTCTTCGGCGACTAGTGCACCGCCGTAAGGATGAGGTCAAAGCCTCGGGTTCCGAGGGTCGCCTGTCGCGAGGCGCGCGGCCGAGTCATACCGGGCCCGTATGGCGAGAAGCGGGAACGCGGCGCCAGGGGTGCTTCGGGCCCGAGGATTGACTTCATCTCGACGGGGGTGCGCTAGCGTTGCAGGAGCTCGTCGTCTTTGGTCTTTTGCAACGCATCGATTCTGGTGACGTGGTCGTCTGTCAGCTTCTGGACGCTCTCCAGCGCGCGCCGTTCGTCGTCCTCGCCAAGCTCGTGACTCTTGAGTAGCTTCTTGAGCCCGTCGTTGACGTCCCGACGGACCTGGCGAACGCCCGTCCGACCCTCCTCCGCCATTTTGTGCACCAGACGAGAGAGCTCCTTGCGACGGTCATCGGTAAGAGGTGGGATGGGGATACGAACAAGAGCACCGTCATTGCTCGGATTGAGGCCGAGCTTTGCGGCTTGAATGGCTCGCTCGATCGCACCTATTTGGGACGGATCGAAGGGCGTGGCCACAATGAGGGTGGACTCCGGCACGGCGAGGCTCGCCACTTGGTTGAGGGGGAGCTCCGCGCCGTAGGCTTCAACCCTGACAGAGTCGAGAATGCCTATGGACGCGCGCCCGGTCCGCACGCCGCTCAGCTCGACGCGGACATGCTCGACCGCGCTATCCATCCGTCGTTGCGCTTCGTCGATGGCCGATGTAGGGTCGCTGATCTCCATGGGGTCTCCCTCGGCGTGAGCGGCTCGACGCTACGAAGTGACGAGCGAGCCGACGTTCTCTCCAAGGACCGCTCGGCGGATGTTCCCTGGAGTCCGGAGGTTGAAGACGACGATCGGAAGCTTGTTGTCCATACACAGCGAGATCGCCGTCGAGTCCATCACTTTGAGTTGCTGCTCGAGGGCCTCCAGGTGCGTGATGGTCTTGATTTGCGTCGCATGCGGGTCGAGAACGGGGTCAGCCGTAAAGATACCATCCACCTTTGTGCCTTTGAGGATGACATCGGCTTTGATTTCCATCGCTCGGAGCGCCGCTGCGGTATCCGTCGTAAAGTACGGATTCCCCGTGCCCGCGCCAAAGACGACGACCCGCCCTTTTTCGAGGTGACGAAGCGCGCGACGACGCACAAAGGGTTCTGCCACCTGCCGCATCTCGATGGCGGTGACGACGCGCGTTGGCTGCTTCTTTCGCTCCAGCGCGTCAGAAAGTGCAAGGGCGTTGATGACGGTGGCCAGCATCCCCATGTTGTCGGCGGTGGCGCGGTCCATGCCCCGCGCGCTGGCGGCCACTCCCCGGAAGATGTTGCCGCCACCGATAACGATGGCTATCTGTACGCCGAGCGAATGAAGGTCGGCAATCTCTGAGGCGATGTCGTCCGCTACGGTCGGGTCGACCCCAAAGGATTGCGAGCCCATCAGCGCCTCGCCAGACAGCTTGAGTAGGACGCGTCGATAAGTGGCGACCGCCATAGCGTTTGCCTATCTCTCGGGAACCCTACTCGCTCGTGTCGCCAACCTTGAATCTGGAGAATCTCGCCACGCTGATGTTCTCGCCAAGCTTGGCGATGGTCGCTCTCACCAGTTCGCCGATAGTGGTTTTGGGATCGCGGACCGAGGGTTGGTCGAGCAAGACGATTTGCTCATAGAAGCTGTTGAGCTTCCCTTCCACGATTTTGGCGACAACCTCAGCCGGCTTTCCTGATTCCGCAAACTGTGCCTGGAAGATGTCCCGTTCTTTCTCGAGTGCGTCCGCGGGGACGTCCTCTCGTCGCAGATGCGTTGGATTCGCGGCTGCGATGTGCATGGAGACCTCCTTGACGAGTGTCTGGAAGTCGTCGGTCCGAGCCACAAAATCAGATTCGCAGTTCACTTCGAGCAGGACACCGACCTGTCCGCCAGGGTGAATATAGCTCGTGACCAGGCCCTGGGCGGTGGCCCGACCAGCTCGTTTGGCCGCATTCGCTTGACCACGGGTGCGAAGAATCTTTACGGCCTCGTCGATATTGCCACTCGCCTCGGTGAGCGCGGCCTTGCACTCCATGAATCCGGCAGACGTCATGTCCCGGAGCTCTTTTACCTGGGTTGCGCTAATTGCCATCGTGAGGAGCCTTGTTGTCGTTTGTGGAGCCGGCGGCGTGCAGGCGACGCGCGCTCGGTGTAGATGTCGCGGAGTGCCAATCCCCAGTCTAACTCGCCATGGCTAGAAATCCATCCCGGCGATACGGCTGTTTGCCAGAGCCCTGCGGACAGCTCGTGACGCCAACGAGAAACGAGCGGTCGCAGCGTCTGATCTTGAATCCGTGTAACTGGTGTTACGCAGACGCCGGCGAAGGCGTTTCGGTCGCCGGGGCCGCGGCTGGTGCCGCCGGCCCACCGTTGGTAGTCTCGGCTGGCGCAGGCGCACCCTCTGCGGACTCTTGCCCTCCACGCCCGGTGATCACCGCGTCCGAGATCCGGTTGAGAAACAGCCGAATCGCTCGCAAGGCGTCGTCATTGCCCGGGATTACGTAATCAACATCGTCTGGATCACAGTTTGTGTCGACGATGCCAATGACCGGAATCTTGAGCTTGCGGGCTTCGTCAACGGCGATCTTTTCACGACGTGTATCAACCACAAACACCGCGTCGGGTAGACGCGACATCTTTCGGATACCGTCGAGATTCTTGTGCAGCTTGCGCTTCGCTTTTTCGATACGGGCGATCTCCTTTTTGGAGAGCGAGTCGTATCGACCGTCCTCAGCCATGGCTTCAAGCTCGCGCATTCGGCCGATGCTTCGCTGGATGGTCATGAAGTTTGTCAGCAGTCCGCCCAACCACCGATGATTGACAAAAAACATCCCACACCGCTGCGCTTCTTCGCGGACAAGCTCTTGGGCTTGTGGCTTTGTGCCGACAAAAAGAATCGTCTGTCCGGCAGATGCCATCCGCGAGACAAAGTCTTCAGCCTGCTTGAACAGCTTAGCGGTCTTGCCAAGGTCGATAACGTAGATCCCGTTTCGCTGGCCAAAGATGTATGGCTTCATCTTCGGGTTCCAGCGTCGTGTCTGGTGACCGAAATGAACTCCGGCCTCCAGGAGCTCTTGCATCGTGATCGGTGTCAAACTTCCTCCACGTTATCGCTTACTGAACTGGAATCGCTTGCGCGCGCCTGCCAAGCCATACTTTTTTCGCTCTTTAATTCGCGCGTCACGCGTGAGGAGCCCGGCCTTCTTCAGGGAGGCGCGCAGCTCAGGATCTAACTTTATCAAGGCACGTGCGATTCCCAGACGCAACGCACCGGCCTGACCCGCGACGCCTCCGCCTTTCGCGGTGGCAACGATGTCGACTTTGTCGCCAAGCTCGGTGAGGACCAGGGGCTCCATTATCCCCGTGCGCAACGATGCGGTGGGGAAGTGTGTATCAAGTGTGGCTCGGTTGATCGAGATCGAACCGGTGCCGCGCTTGACGAATACACGTGCCGTCGAACTCTTGCGTCGTCCGGTTCCATATACCGCTTGGAGCGCGGGTTCGGAAGGGAGCGGCGCGTCGGACTCTGGTGTGTCTGGGGTCTCTGCAGATTCTGATTGAACCACTCTGGGCCTTGCCTCTTCGTCTGAACGTTTATCCGACGGTGAAATTGTTGGGACGTTGCGCGGCGTGGGGGTGCTCAGGACCTGCGTACACCTTGAGCTTTTTGTACATGGCCTGCCCAAGTTTTGTCTTGGGCAGCATCCCTCGAACCGCCTGTTCGACGACGCGCGTTGGATGCGTCACACGCATGGTCTTGAGTCGCCGTTCGCTCAAGCCGCCCGGGAATCCGCTGTGTCGCCGATAGAGCTTTAGGTCTTCTTTTCGTCCCGTCAACTGCACGTTTGCCGCATTCACGATCACCACGTGGTCTCCGACGTCGAGAAATGGTACGTACTGCGGCTTGTGCTTCCCTTGGAGGAGTTTGGCGGCGGCGGTAGCGATACGACCGAGCACGGCTGACTCGGCGTTAATCACGTGCCAGCTGCGACTGATGTCTTGTGGGGTAGGGACGAACGTGGTTGTCATCTTTTGTCTTTAGTCGCCCTGCTGTCGTGATGCGTTACTCACCGCGTCGTTTCAATCGAACACACCACGCCACAAAAAGCACGTAGCAAACGGAAATTTTACAGAGCGCGGCCGTACCTGTCAAGAGCGCACGTGTCTTCAGCGGCCGAACACGGATGGCACACCGATAGCTTACAGGAACAGCTGAGGTGGACGCAGTTGGGACCTCCACCGTCTCGCTGGGCGCGGGGTCGGCTACCGAGCATTGAAGGGCTACGGAGCCGCGAAGAACGCAGCGGACGATGAAACGAGAGGACCGGACCAAGAGCGGACCGGAGCAAGAGGTGACCGAACCAAGGCGTTCCCGCACTTGTCGGCGCCAAAGAGGCGATGGCTCGAAGGGCGGCGAAGGCGAGGCGCGACGCGTCGAAGCTTTTGAACAAGGAATAAAGCAATAGAACAGTGGGAACAAGAACTGCGGGCCTGGGACGGGCAACAAGAGGAAAGGAGATGGGAAGACGTGTTCTTTAGGATTCGTCACGAAATAACTTACTGTTTCGGCCGATGGAGATCATGTCGACGGTCGGTCTCAGGAGACGGTCGAGGTATTTGCTTGTGATGCGTTTGGGGCGCCAGTCTCCGGAGTCACTCTCATGTTGCAAACGTCGAGTGACGCGCTATTTCTCGATGTCGGCGTGCTTTCATCGCGGCGAGTCGTTACCGGACCGGACGGGACGGCGCGGGCCTCCTACACCGCACCGCGCCGTGGAGCGGCCAACGGGAGCGCGTCGGACAATAGAGACGTGGTGACGCTGTGGTTCACGCCCGTCGGGACGAACTTTGCAAATGCAGTCGCCAGGTCCCTGACGATCCGCGTGGTACCGGCGGGGAAGGTGATTCCTCCGTTTGATGTCGGCGCGGACTTTGTCGTGATACCCGAGGCTCCTCGTGTATTCGCGCCGGTGCGGTTTATGGCACGTTGCGAGAGCGATGCGGTAGAGAATTGTGTGTCGGACCCGGCGGGTATCATCACCACGTATATGTGGCAGTTTGGTGACGGCGCATCTGGCGATGGGGCATCCGCAGTTCATATCTATACGCGGCCCGGTCCGTATCTCGTGACGTTGACGGTGCGGGACGAGTACGGCCGCGCGTCAGAGAAGACCCAGACGATTCTCGTTGCCGCGGGCGTTCCGCCCGAGGCGGTTGTAACGGTATCGCCAACGGCAGTCGAGGTCGGTTCGCGTGCTTTTTTCAACGCCCATGCGTCACGAATGGAGAGCGGGCGCATGCTCACTTCCTATGCCCGGGATTTTGGCGATGGAGGGACGGGCGCGGGTGCGGCGACGTCGCATCGCTACGAACGAGAGGGCAACGTTGTTGTCACCCTCACCGTGCGAGACGACCAGGGCCAGGTTGGCACGACGACGCTGACTGTCGACGTGACAGCGTCGGGAGAGGGAGAGACACCCCGAGAGGGCAGTCTGTGGTGACGACACCAGGCTTCTACGCAGACCGGCGCCGAGCGGTGCAATTGGGGCTCGAGGCTCGGGGGCTCGACGCACTGGTCGTGACTTCCGGTCCCAATCTGACGTATCTCACCGGTTTTTCCGGCAGCGCCGGCGCTGGCATTGTCACCGCCTCGACAGACGCTGGCCAGATGGACCTCTTGGTAGATTCGCGCTACATCACCGTTGCCCGTACGCTTGCCGCGTCCTCGTCCATAGATCTGGCTGTGTCGCTGGTAGAGGGGTCGTACGACGAGGCGATCGCACTGGCGCTCGCACAGACGGCGAGTCGCCGAATCGGGGTCGAGGCACCTCACCTCACGGTGCAGCGCTGGCAGTGGCTGACGAGCGCCCTCGAGAACACAGAGCGTACGCTTGTCCCGGTCGATGGAATCGTCGAGGCTGGACGACGGGTCAAGGATGCGGTCGAAATAGAACGTTTCAGAGCCGCCGGCCGGTTGCTGGACCGTGTCGTCGGTGAGGCGGTGCCGTTTGTGCGCGAAGGCCGAGCGGAGCGGGAGGTCGCCGCCGACATCGAGCACGCACTGGTCTCAGGAGGGTTCGAAGACCGGGCCTTTGCTACCATCGTGGCTTCGGGTCCTCATAGCGCGCTGCCCCATGCGCGCCCGACCGACCGACGGCTGACCGAGGGCGATCTTGTGCTGCTGGATTTTGGTGGTGTGCACGGTGGCTACTGCGTCGACATCTCGCGCACGCTCTGTGTCGGGGCACCAACTGACGACGGGAAACGGCTGCACGCGGCCGTACTCGACGCACAGCGTGCTGCCATCAGGGCCGTCCGACCGGGCATTCCAGCGTGGCGCGTTGACGAAGTCGCCCGCGAGACCCTCGGTCGCCACGGTCTGGCGGATGCGTTTGGACATGCGACGGGTCACGGCTTGGGTCTCGAGGTGCACGAAGCCCCGCGCCTTGGACGACGGGGAGAGACCGGGAGCGAGACGGCGCTCGAGGCGGGGATGGTGATCACCGTGGAGCCGGGCGCGTATCTGCCAACCGTTGGTGGTGTCCGAATCGAAGACGATATCCTGGTGACGCCAGACGGGGCCGAACTACTGACGGATGCCCCGCGCGAGCTCCGACAGTTCGCCGGCTAGAGTCTCTGTAGTCGGGAGTCGGTCATGAACGCGAGTCAACGCGCGAATTGTCGTGCGGGAAGTACTGGTAGAGTCCACGCGTGGCTGACCCTCGTCCCGGCACCATTGACGACGTGATTGACGATCTCGATGCGCTGGCCGACGCGATGGATCGACACGAGTTGGCTGAGGTTGAGGTCGAACGCCACGGTTTGCGACTGCGTCTCCGCAAAGGGCGCGATGGAACGTTGCCACCGGAGGTAGTCCGATCTGGATCGCTCGAGGAGTCCGCCGGACGAGTCGAGGGGCTGGTATTTGTCAAGGCGCCCATTGTCGGCACGTTTTATCGAGCGCCAGAGCCCACCGCCGGCCCGTTTGTCGAGGTCGGCGACCGCGTGCGTAAGGGGCAGGTCTTATGCATCATCGAAGCGATGAAACTGATGAACGAGATCGACGCTGAGCAAGAGGGCACTGTAGAGCAGATACTGGTCGAGAGCGGGCACGCCGTCCACTACGGAGACACACTGTTCGCCATTCGCAAGACCCCACGCGTTCACTCTCGTGTTGCACAAGGTTCTGATCGCGAACCGCGGTGAGGTCGCCCTCCGGGTGATCTGCGCCTGCCGCGAGCTTGGTCTGCGCACGGTGTCGGTGTTTTCGGAGGTCGATGCCAACGCGTCGCACGTGCGCTATGCGGACGAAGCGGTGTGTATTGGACCCGCGGCGCCGGCGCGCAGCTATCTCAACACGCAGGCGATTCTGAGTGCGGCCGAGCTGACGCGGGCCGACGCCGTGCACCCCGGCTATGGGTTTCTCTCGGAAAGTCCGGAGTTTGCCGAATCGGCGATCGCGGCCGGTTTCATCTTTGTCGGACCTCCTCCCGATCTGATGCGGTTGCTTGGCGACAAGAGTCGAGCCAGACACGTCATGCAGGCGGCGGGTCTGTCGGTGTTGCCGGGCACGAAGACACCTCCCGAGACGACGGATGACGCGGTTGCGTCCGCTCGTCGTATCGGTTACCCGCTGATGCTCAAGGCCGCCGGTGGGGGTGGCGGCCGGGGCGTGCGTATCCTGAAAACCGAGGCTGACCTCATCCGAGGGTGGGGAACCGCGCAGCGTGAGGCCGAGGCGTCGTGTGGTGATAGAAGGTTGTATCTGGAAGGGTATCTGTCCCCGGCCCGTCATATCGAAGTGCAGATTCTGGCGGACGGCGCGGGTCATGTCGTGCATTTGGGCGAACGCGAATGCTCACTTCAGCGGCGGCACCAGAAGCTTGTCGAGGAGACCCCCTCGGTCGCCCTCACGCTTTCTGAGCGGGACCGACTCGCCACCTGCGTGGTCGACGCCGCTAGGTCGGTCGCGTATCGCGGGGCGGGGACATTCGAGTTTCTGATGAACGCGGATCGAAAGCTGTTTTTCTTGGAAGTAAACCCTCGACTCCAGGTCGAGCACGCGGTGAGCGAGATGGTCACGGGTATCGACATTGTGAAAGAACAGATTCGGATAGCGTCCGGTGACCCGCTGTCTATTCGGCAGGAGGATATACAGATTCATGGACATGCTCTCGAGTGCCGGATTACGGCCGAGACTCCGGACACCTTCCGTCCGAGCTCTGGTGTGCTGAGCATGGTGAGGTTTCCCGGCGGCCCGGGCGTGCGGGTCGATAGCGCGATCCACGCGGGCGCGGCTGTGCCCCCGGACTACGATCCGCTGATCGCGAAACTGGTCACCTGCGGACGGGACCGAGATGAGGCGATCGCAAGGATGCGACGAGCGCTCGACATGACGGTCATCGAGGGCGTCGAGACCACGATTCCGCTCCACCGCCGGATCATGGCGGACACCGACTTTCAGGCCGGTCGTCTGTCGACCGACTTTGTACGCCGGTTGCGGTCGGTCCCGGTCGCCGGACCACGCCCGGCTCCGAACCGATGAGATGGCCTCCGCTGTATGCCATCGTCGACCAGGACACGGCCGCGTGCCACGGATGGACGGTTCCGGCGCTGGGGCGGGCCTATCTCGAGGCAGGAGCCAGGATGCTGCAAGTGCGGGCCCCACGGGCCACGAGTCGCGAGCTTCTGTATTGGTGTGACACGTTGGTCGACGTCGCCCGAGAGACAAACGCGTGCGTCATCGTCAACGACCGCACAGATATTGCCAGGCTGTCGGCTGCGGCTGGTGTCCATTTGGGCCAGCAGGACGTGACTGTCGCAGCCGCCCGCCGACAACTCGGTGACGAGGCGCTCATCGGGGTCTCCACGCACACCGTTGAGCAAGCCGATGCGGCGCGGACCGAGACCGTCGACTATGTTGCTGTCGGTCCGGTCTACGCGACAAGCACTAAGCGCACGGGCTACGCCGCAGTGGGGCTGGATATGGTGTCGTATGCGGCGGCCCGGGGCGACGCTCCAATCGTTGCGATCGGGGGCGTCACGCTTGCCCGCGCGCCTGCGGTGATTTCCGCCGGCGCAACGTCGGTGGCCGTCGTCTCGGATCTCTTGACGGGGGGCGATCCTCGCCGTTGCGTCAGAGACTATGCGCGCGCGTTGGAGAAGTAGTCGTTGGTGAGTCGCTTGACTGTTCCGACCAAGAACAGAATGCCGATCAGGTTTGGGAACGCCATGAAACCATTGAGCAACGTGCCGACGGCCCAGACGAGTTCCACTGAGACAAGCGCGCCGACCATGATCAGCGCGGTGAACAGCACGCGATAGGGTACAACCATGCGAGAGCCAGCCATGAACTCGACGCATTTTTCCCCGTAATACGACCACCCGATTAGCGTTGAGAAACCAAATAGAAACGAGCAGACCGCCACCAGAAGTGACGCAAATGGCACCGAGGTCGACATGGCCGCCGCGGTCAAGTCACCGCTCGACTGTTGGTAGGCCGGGTCGGTCCACAGACCCGAGGTCAGAATGACAAACGCGGTCAGCGAGCAGACCACGATGGTGTCCACAAAGACCTCGAAGATTCCCACTACGCCTTGCTCGACGGGGTGGCTGACCTTGGCGATTCCGTGAGCGATCGGCGCGCTACCCAGACCCGCTTCGTTCGAGAGGACACCCCGGCTGACGCCGGCTGCAATCACCTGAGAGACGGACGCGCCGATAAAGCCCCCGGCGGCGGCGGCGGGGCTAAACGCGCTCGTGATGATGAGTTGAAAGACCGAGGGTACCGCGTCAATGTTGATGATCAAATACAAAAGCGTCGTGCTGAGGTAGAGGACGATCATGGCGGGAACCAGCCGTTCGGCCACCACCGCGATGCGGCGAATGCCGCCCAAGATCACCAGACCGACGGCGGCAGTAATCAGGAGTCCCGGTATCCAGGTGGGCACATCCACCCCGGCCACCACCCGCGCGGCCTCCACGAATGTCCGCGCGACAGTATTCGACTGCGACATGTTGCCCGTGCCAAACAACGCGGCGCACGCACCAAAGAATGCAAATGCAAACGCCAGGGGACGCGCCAGCGCTTTGATGGGGACGCCGCGGCTGACGTAGTACATCGGCCCGCTCGCGAGTTCACCGTTTTCGCGGGTCACCCGGAAGTGGACCCCAAGCACCGCTTCGGCGTACTTCGTCGCCATGCCAACGGCGGCACACAGCCACATCCAGGCGATGGCGCCAGGGCCACCAATGAGGATGGCTGTTGCGACCCCCCCGATGTTCCCGTTCCCAACCGTGGATGCCAGCGCGGTGGAGAGCGCCTGAAATGGGGTGATCGCGCCGGGGTCTTGTGAGGCTGTCTTCTTGACCGCACTCGCCGCCACAAACCTGACGGCCATCGGGAAGCGACGTATTTGGACGACACCGGTGACGATCGTGATCAACCCACCCACGATCACGAGGACCAAGGGCATCGCGAAGGGCTGCCAGACCAAGCCGTCAACGGTCAGGATGAACTCTGTGAGAGTGTCCACGGGCTTTTCCAGACTTGGCTATTGAAACATCGCGAGAACGCCGGGCACGATGATTGAGAGGATCGCGAGCGGGCATACCCAGCGCACAAGGAACGCCCAGAGATGTGGGGCGGGGAACCACGCGTTGCTGGTGCGCAGCTCGTCCAGCACGTCGTCGATTCCCCAGACCCAGCCGACAAAGATGGCAGTGAGCAGACCACCAATCGGGAGCGAGAAGTCGTTCCAGACGGTCGACATCAGCGAAAGGAAATCGAGACCAATACCGGGGAGACTCGAGAGAACCGATACGGCACCATTCCCCAGCGCGGACGGAACGGCCATTGCGAAGACGCAGACCGTGACGAGGAGCACCGCGCGGCGACGTGACCACCCCTTCGTGTCGACAAAATGTGCGACCGGCACTTCGAGCAGTGAGATAGTCGATGTCAGGGCTGCCATCGTCAGCAAGATAAAGAAGGCAGCGCCAAAAAGCTGTCCACCTGGGAGAGTGGCGAATAACCGGGGAAGCACTGTAAAGATGAGCCCCGGGCCACCACTCGCCGGATCGAATCCGGCGATAGAAAAGCCCGCCGGGAAAATAATGAAGCCCGCCAGGAGTGCGATCGACGTATCAATCAGTACCACATAGATGGCAGCCGTCGCGATACCTTCCTGTTTTCTAAGATAGCTCCCGTAGGTAATCATGCATCCCATGCCCAGACTGAGGGAGAAAAAGGCTTGACCGAGCGCTGCGCGTAGGACGGACGGATCCGTGAGTCGTGACAGGTCCGGCCGAAGATAGTATGAGAGGCCCTCCGCGGCGCCGGGAAGGGTGAGGGCCCGGCCGGCGAGCACAACGAGCAACAGAATCAAGGCTGGCATGAGCGCCTTGGTCACTCGCTCGATACCTGAACGGACGCCGCCGACCAGTATCGCGGCGGTGGTCCCCAACATCACGAGTGTTAGCGCCAGATTGGTCCAGACCTGTGATATGAACTCTGAAAAGAATGTGCCGACCGCCTGTTGGTCGCCGGTGACGGCCCCGGTGAGCGTGAACCAGACATACGCGATGGTCCATCCGGCGATCACACTGTAGAAGGACAGGATACCCGCTCCGGTGAGGACACCCAGAGCACCAACGAGCCACCACGATGTTCTCGGTCGTATCTGGCGAAACGACCCGACCGGTGACTGCTGCGCGCGCCGTCCGATCGCAAGCTCGCCCACCATGATCGGGAGGCAGATGAAGGCCACGCAGAACAAATAGACGACGACAAACGCGGCGCCGCCACCCTGCCCGACCTGGGTCGGAAACCCCCAGATGTTGCCAAGACCGACGGCAGACCCTGCGGCTGCCAAAATGAATCCGGCGCGTGTTTCCCACGACCCACGTTCAGCTGTCATCTGCGTTTGCGCCGGCCGGAGATGGTCCGCGGCATTCTACCGGTACTCACAGTAAAATTCCGATGTTTTGCCGCATAATTCTTGGAGCGGCGTCCGCGAGCTTTGTGGCTCGCCGGCCGAGTATGCCAATATTCATCCTCGTCCAACGGTGCCGAGGTGCGGGACATCCACGCGAATCTTGTGCGGAGGATTCGGTTCACAGCTGCACTTTCATCCGGTGAAACACCAGGAGGAATTCCCCGCCGATGACAGAGGTCGTCCAGACTGATCCCATTCGTGCGCGCATACTCGATGGCGCGGCTGTGGCCCGTGAGATCCGCGAGAGTCTGCGCGCTCGGATTGCGCGCTTTACCCAGAAACGCCGCCGACCCCCTCGGTTGGGGTTGCTCCTGGCTGGTCAAGACGCGAGCTCCGAGATCTATGTGCGTAGCAAGATCAAAAGCGGGGCAGAGCTGGGGATGGAGACCGATCTTCGGCGACTGCCAGACACCGCGACGATCGATGAGACCTTGGCCATTGTCGCCGAGTTCAATGAGAGTGACCAACACGATGGAATCTTGGTGCAGTCACCGCTACCCGCGGCGATGGGGGACGACGGGGAAGCCCAGGTGTTCGATGCCATTTCCCCGACAAAGGACGTTGATGGGTTTCACCCGGTCAATGTGGGACGTCTCGTGCAGAAGCGCCCCGCCTTGAATCCCTGCACGCCGTCCGGGGTCATCGAGCTGCTCGACCGGAGCGGCATCGCGATCGCGGCCACGCACGCGGTCGTCATCGGACGCAGTGACATCGTGGGAAAGCCAATGGCCCTCCTCCTTTTGCACCGACACGCGACCGTGACGATTTGTCACTCCCGCACCCGGGACTTGCCTCAGATCGTGTCGTCGGCGGATATCGTCGTCGCCGCGGTCGGGCGACCGGCCTTTGTGACAGAGGACTTCATCAAGCCCGGCGCGACCGTGGTCGACGTCGGCATGAACCGTCTCGACACACGGTCTGAAGTCGAGCGTCTATATGGTGCGGACTCACGCAAGATAGCGGCATTTGACCGTCGGGGCTCGGTCGTCATCGGGGATGTGCACCCGAACGTAGACACGGTAGCGGGCGCCTTGACGCCGGTCCCGGGCGGTGTCGGTCCCCTCACCATTGCGATGCTGATGTCGAATACGGTCCGGGCCGCAGAGGCTCGGCTGGGGGCGGGGTCCCCGGACCACTAAAGGCGGGTTGTCCTGGCAATCCTACGCGTTGTCCTCACCGGTGGTATTGCCACCGGCAAGTCGTATGTCCTGGCTCGGCTCGACGCGCGCCGCGTGGCGACGATCGACGCCGATCAGGTCGCGCGGCAGGTGGTGGCGTGGGGCCATCCGGCCGCCGAGGATATTTGTCGGCGCTTTGGTGCGGACCTTTATGGCGCCGATCGCACGCTAGACCGGGTCCGACTCGCCAAGCGGATCTTCGACGACGCCGGCGAACGCGCAGCGCTGGAAGCTATTGTCCATCCCTGGGTCCGCAAAGCAATTGATACCTGGTTCGAGGAGCTGTCCGCACAGGGGCTGTCCGTCGGGGTAGCGGCTATTCCCCTTCTGTTCGAGACCGGACGACAAGGAGAGTTCGACCGCGTAGCCGTGACGGCGTGCGAGCCGGTGTCTCAGCTTGACCGTCTGATGGGACGAGATGGGATCACGCGGGATGCGGCAAGAAAACGCCTCGCGGCACAACTCCCGACACGCGAGAAAACGCGCCGCGCCGACTTTGTCATTTCGACTGACGGGAGCTTCGAAGAGACCGACCGCAAAGTCGACATGTTCTGCGCGATGCTGCTCGAAGAGGAAGGCCAAGAGTTGCCCTCGGCCACATGACGCTGGGCCGCCGGGCTCTTTCCACTGGGTGCGACCCACCGGCGTCGTCGGGCTTTCTTCCGCCGGCCGCATCCCGCCGCCGTGGTCGCGTGGCAGCTCTCGGAGGTTACCGCAGCCTCTTCTCTCGGTGCATCACACAGGCGCGTTCTCGCTATCTTCCGCCGGAGCAATCCGCTCTTCAACGAACGTGTTCCACTCGTGACATTGTGGGCACTGCCAGAGTAGCTCGGTGCTTCGATAGTGGCACCGCATACAGACATGAGGGTCCAGATAGAACACCGCATCGCGGGTGAGCGCAAGGTAGCGACGGACAAGAGCAGGGTCGAAATCAAGGTCGGTGAGCGTGCGCCAGATCGCCTGATGGATGGTGAGTGCATGAGGGTTGTGGACAAGCGATTCGAAGAGAAGGTCGAGCGCCTGGGCGGGCCGGCTGCGAGTGGCGTGGTATTGCCCAAGCGCGAGGCGGGCGCGCCAGTCTTGGCGGTTGGCGGCGATGAGTCGACCACAGAGATTGACGAATTGTGACGGTGCGTTTGTTTGCGCGAAGGTCTCTTCCAAACGGCTGAGGGTCAGATACGCGCGTTCGGGCGCGACTTTGAGCACTGCCTGCCATGCATCAATGGCGTCCTGCACGCGCCCTTGTTGACGACGGACGTCACCCAAATTCAAATAGGCAGGCACCGTCTGGGTGTCGAGCTCGATCGCCGTCTCGAAGTGGCGTCCGGCGCTGTCCAAATCGTCTGAGCGCATGGCTTGCAGCCCAAGCTCGTTTTCGAGGAACGCAAGAATCGCTTGGTCGTGAGGGCCGGTCGTAGCTGAGGCCGCTTCGGTCATCCGCTGCCGGATGACCTGGGCTTCGCGCCATTGATGCTGCTCTTCGTGCAATTTCTCGAGGTTGAGGAGGGCGTATTGGTTGCCCGGGTCAAGTTTCACTACCTGGGAGAACGCCTCAAATGCTCGGTCGACAAACCCGCCCCGTTTGAAGTCCAAACCAAGGCAGAGCAAGACATATGCATGTTCGAGCTTCTTGAGCTGTGGGCGGCGTAACAGGCTCTGATGCACCTGGATCGCTTTGCTGACCTGCCCTTTTTCCCGGTAGAGATTGCCGAGAATGAGGTGGATTTCGAGAGCGTCCGAATCAAGACCCGCCGCCTTGGTGAGTTCCTCGATAGCAAGGTCGAGTTGATTCGAGACGAGGAAATCGAGACCTATGATGTAGTGCGGCGACTCCCGGGCCTTTCGCCGGTCTATCCAGCGGCCACCCCGCAGCTTGTATCGCTCCCACCCCTTGCCGATGGCCATGCCAGCCAGCAGTGCGACGAGCGCGGCCAGCAACGTGATCGTGTCGGTCATACGGCGCGACGAGCAAACGGGCGGAAGTGCCAGACCGTGGCCACTAGAACAGCTCCGTCTTCCAGAGATCGTGGAGGTGGACAACGCCGCGTATCTGGCGGACGCCATCGATCACCACCAATGACGTCACCCGATGGTCTTCCATCATGTCGAGCGCCTGCACCGCCAACGCGGACTCCGCGACCGTGAGTGGTGACACCGTCATGAGGTCGGCCGCAACGGATGAGGCCAGCCCCGCTGGGTCGGCGAGACGGCGACGCAGGTCGCCGTCGGTGATGACCCCGGAGAGCGTCCCGTCCGCGTTTGTGACACAGACCATTCCGAGACCTTTCTCGGAGATTGCGCGGACAATCTCGGAGAGCGATGCGTCGAGCATCACGGAGGGTACGCTGGCGCCGCCGTGCATGACGCGGGAGATTCGAAGGAGGCGTTTGCCGAGGTGTCCACCGGGATGTAGATTCGCGAAATCCTCTTCGCGAAACCCCTTGTGGACGAGGAGGGTCATCGCCAATGCGTCACCCAAGGCGAGCGCGGCGGTCGTACTGGCCGTGGGGGCCAGATTCAACGGGCAGGCCTCGCTGTCCACGTGGCAATCGAGCGACACGTCGGCCGCGCTTGCCAGGGTGCTGCCGGGGGTTCCGGTGACGGCAATGAGCGAGGGCCCTAGACGTTTGAGTGTTTCCAGTAGCCGGAGGAGCTCGGGTGTTTCTCCGCTATGAGACAACGCGACAACGAGGTCGTCGCGTTGGATCACGCCGAGGTCGCCATGCAGTGCTTCGGCCGGGTGCAGAAAATACGCTGACGTACCCGTGCTCGACAACGTGGAGGCGATCTTGCGCGCGATGATGCCGGATTTTCCCATGCCGGTGACGATGACGCGTCCTCGGCAGGTCGAGAGTAAGTCCAGCGCATGCAAGAACGTCTCTCCTAGCCGTTCTGCGACGGCCAGAACCGCGTGCGCTTCGGTTTCAAGCACCGAGCGGGCGAGCGTGAGCGCCGAGGACCGGTCCGCGGGCGTGGTGGTGGTCATGACGGCGACCGGAGGGTGGCGTCGGCCGTCTCCTTCTGGTTTTCCGCCCGGACGGCGTGCAAGGCGACGAGACGGTGGAGCAGCGGTTCGAGTAGATCCAAGGAGAGCGCGTTGGCACCGTCGCTCTTGGCCTTCGACGGTGTCTCATGGACTTCGAGAAAAATCGCGTTGACCCCAGCGGCGACGCCGGCGCAGGCCAGCGTGGAGATGAATTCGGCCTGACCGCCGCTTTTCCCCTGCCCGCCTCCCGGAAGCTGAACGCTGTGTGTCACGTCGAATACGACGGGGTAACCGAATCCGCGCAGAATTTGGAACGAGCGCATGTCCACGACCAGGTTGTGATAGCCAAAGCTCGTGCCTCGTTCGGTCACGAGTATTTTGGAATACCCGGATGCCGCGAGTTTGGCCACCACATGCTTGATGTCTTCGGGGGCCAGGAACTGTCCTTTCTTGATGTTCACGGCGCGTCCCGTGGCGGCGGCCGAGAGCAGCAAATCCGTCTGACGGCACAGAAATGCCGGGATTTGAAGAACATCCGCGACTTCGGCAGCCGGCGATGCCTGGGCGCACTCGTGTATGTCGGTCAGGATTGGGACGTCGACGGCAGCTTTGACTTTGGCGAGAATCGCGAGCCCGCCCTCGAGGCCGGGACCACGAAAAGAACTCAGCGAGGTGCGATTGGCTTTGTCGAATGACGCCTTGAGTATGAACGGCACTGTACAGCGGGTTGCGACGGCGTTGATCGCCCGCGCGAGGCTGAGGGTGTGATCTTCGCTTTCAATCACGCAGGGGCCGGCAATAAGCGTGAGTGGCTGGGCGTCGCCAAGTATTATGCCGCCCACAGAGACTGGCTTCACGGCATCATTATAGAGACTCGGGCGAGAGCGACTGGTGCTGCCTGGTGTCTCGCCCGGGCCCGAGGCTTTGGCCGCATCTCGACGGCGGTCCACTAGTCAGCGGTGACTGCCGACGAGGGACCGGCGTGCTGAACGACCGCCGCGACAAAGTCACTAAACAGCGGGTGCGGACGCCGCGGTTTGGAGCGGAACTCGGGATGGAACTGGACGGCGACGAACCAGGGGTGATCTTCGAATTCGAGGATCTCGACAAACTTCTTATCCGGAGAACGCCCTGAAACGCGAAGACCGGCATCCGTGAGGCGTTTTTCATATTCGCGGTTGAATTCGTAGCGATGCCTATGCCGCTCGGTGACCACGTCGTCGCCGTAGATACGGCGGGCCCGTGAGCCAGCATCGAGAACACAACAATACCCGCCGAGCCGCATCGTGCCTCCGAGTTCGTCCACCCCCAGAAGCTCGCGGAGCTTGTAGATGATCTTGTGCGGAGTACCCTCCCTGCACTCGGTTGAGTCGGCCTCTGCCAGGCCGCAGACATTGCGCGCAAACTCGACGGCCGCCCACTGAAAACCGTAACAGATGCCAAAGTAAGGAATACGTTGTTCCCTGGCGATCCGTGCGGCTTCCATCATCCCCCGGCTTCCGCGGTCGCCAAAGCCGCCCGGTATGAGGATCCCGTCGGCGTCGGCGAGCAAACGCTCACCACCGTCACGCTCGAGGGCCTCCGCCTCAATCCATTTGATGTCCACCTGGGTCCGCTGGCCGAACCCGGCATGGTAGAGCGCTTCGTTGAGGCTCTTGTACGCGTCTTCGTATCCTACATACTTGCCCACCACATGCACCGTGACTGCAGTGTGGGGATGCTTGATACGGTCGGCCAGGGTTTCCCACTCCACCATGTCGCAGGTCGTCGTATCTGGGAGGCGAAGCCCTCGAAGGACGATCTTGTCCAGTCCTTCGGCGCGGAGTACCAGTGGGACCTCATAAATGCTGTCCACATCTTTCGCTGTGATGACGGCTTCCTCGTCGACGTCGCAAAATAGGGCGATTTTACTGCGTAGGTCTGGCGGTAAGAACCGGTCGGTGCGGCACAGGAGAATGTCAGGCTGGATTCCGATAGACCGCAGGTCGCGAACGCTGTGCTGGGTAGGCTTTGTCTTTAGTTCCCCGGCGGTTCCGATAAAGGGGACCAGCGTCAGATGAATATAGAGCGTGTGCTCGCGACCAACATCGCGACGGAATTGTCGAATAGCCTCAAGATAGGGTTGGCTTTCGATGTCACCGACCGTGCCCCCAATTTCTACGAGCACGATGTCAACGTCTGTCGCCACGGTGCGGATACTGCTCTTGATCTCGTTTGTGATGTGAGGGATGACCTGGACGGTCCCGCCGAGGTAATCGCCTCTGCGTTCCTTCTGAATGACTGATAGATAGATCTTGCCGGTCGTCCAGTTGTGGTCTCGGGTCGTAACGGTGCTCGTAAATCGTTCATAGTGACCCAGGTCGAGATCGGTTTCCGCGCCGTCTTCGGTGACATACACCTCGCCGTGCTGGTAGGGGCTCATGGTGCCCGGATCGACGTTGACATAGGGGTCGAGCTTTTGCAGCGTTACTCGATACCCGTGTCCCTCGAGAAGTGAGCCGATGGATGCGGCCGCCAGACCCTTCCCGAGTGACGACACCACGCCGCCGGTGATGAAAATGTATTTCACCGGCATGTCCTGCTCGTGCTGATGGTCGCTCACGGGCGTGCTCCAGACGACCCGCCTCCTGGCGTTGGGTGCGCAAGCAACTGACGTCGGACCCGCTCAAGGTCGTCTGGCGTGTCGATGCCGATCGGGTTCTCTGTGGTTTCCACGGTCATGATTCGATATCCATGTTCCAGCGCACGTAGTTGCTCAAGGCCTTCAGCTTTCTCCAGAGGCGTCGGTTCGAGGCTGGCGAGTTGCAGTAGGAATTCTCGGCGATAGACATACAACCCCGCGTGCTTGAATCGGCGTGCTCCAGCGGCGCCGGTTGCTCCTGAGGGAATCGTGGCTCGCGAAAAATACAAGGCGTAACCGGCGCGGTCGACGACCACTTTTACGACGTGAGGATCGGAGAGTTCGTGGGGGTCGGTGAGCGGCACCCGGAGGGTCGACATCATCAGATCGGGTGCCGCGTCAAATGCCGCCAGGGCTCGGTCAATCGAGTCGGGCGCGATCAGTGGCTCGTCGCCCTGTACGTTGACTATGAGCTCGCAGGTCAGATCGCGGGCGACCTCCGCGATGCGCTCGGTGCCATTGCGGTGGTCGGCGGCCGTGTGGCGCGCGTTACCGCCGAATGCGCGCACCGCGTCGTGAACCCGCGGATCATCCGTGGCCACCAGGACAGAGGTCGCCCGGCGGGCGCGGATCGCCCTGCGATAGACGTGCTCAATCATCGGTTGACCGCAGATATCGGCGAGTGGCTTACCCGGAAGTCGGGTCGAGTGATACCGCGCGGGGATGACGACAACGGCGGTCGGCGACGAAGAAGCCGCGGGAGTGCCCCGGGGCCTCACAGGGTGCACGCCGAATATTACCACAGCCCCTTGGAGCGTCTGGCCGCCATCCGCCAAGGGCCCTCTGGGCTGACCTGCTGGAGATCGGGCACACCGGTAGAGAACGACTGATCCGCAGAGAACGGCTCATCGGCCAGATAGGCGGTCACCGCACGGGCGAACGTCTAAAACGGGGGCGTCCGACGCGTACTCGCGGAAAAACGGGCTATTCGCTGAGGTGTATCCGGCGGGCGCTGCGCACGGCCGGTATTTTGCGGAGCTCGGCCAGCGCGGCCTCAGGCAAGCTGGCGGCCGTCGGGTTGGCTTCGACGGTGACGACCCCAATTGCGCCGTCCGTTCCGCGGCCCAGGGCGAACGTGGCAATGTTCACCTTGTGCTGACCAAGAATGGTCCCGACGTCACCGATGACGCCCGGCTGGTCGTCGTTCTCGATGACGACCAGCGTACCGGTAAGGGCTGCCTCGATCTTCACGCCGTCCAGACCGACGAGGCGGGGTTCTCCCGAGGTGAACACGGCACCCTCGACCCAATGCTCACCGTGGTCCGTGTGCAACTTGACCGAGATCAGACTCGTAAAGTGACGAGCTCTCGTGCTTTGCGACTCGATGACCTCGATGCCCCGTTGCTGGGCCACGGCGCGGGCGTTGACAAGTGTCACGGGCGTCGAGAGCAACGGTTGAAACAGCCCGACAAGGACCGCTCCGGCGAGCATCTCGTGGGTTTGGTTTGCCAGGTCCCCATAATAGCGAATGCTGACGGCTTCCAGTCGGTCGTCGTTGATCTGGCCGAGGAGTCGACCAAGACGCTCGCCCAACGTGACATAGGGTTGGAGGCGCCGGAATTCTTCGGGGGACACCGACGGAACGTTGACGGCGTTTCGTACGACGCCGGCCCTCAAGAAATCTCTCACGCAGGTTGCGGTCTCGACCCCGACCAGTTCCTGCGCCTCGCGCGTCGACGCTGCGATGTGAGGGGTGGCAATGACTTGGGGGAGACCGACCAGCGACGTATCGCCCGGTGGCTCCGTTTCAAAAACATCCAGGGCCGCGCCGGCCACGTGACCCGACGTGATGGCGGCGGCGAGCGCCGCCTCATCCAGGAGCCCCCCTCGGGCGGTGTTGACAATCCTGACGCCCCGCTTGCAGCGGGCGATCCGTTCCTCGTCAAAAAGATGGTTGGTCGCGGCCGTCGCCGGGATGTGCAGGCTAATGACGTCGGCGCGTGCACAGAGGTCGTCCAGTTCAAGGAGTTCGATGTCGAGGTCGTCTGCCACGTGGCCCGTGATGAATGGATCGTGCGCGACCACCTCCATCTCGAAAGCCTGGGCCCGCCGCGCCACCTCGCGACCGATCCGGCCAAAGCCCACGATGCCGAGGGTCTTGCCGCGGACTTCGGCTCCTTGAAGGGACTTTTTTTCCCAGCGGCCCGCTTTCATCTGGGCGTCGGCGGTGGCAATAGACCTCGACAGTGACAGGATAAGCGCGCACGCGAGCTCCGCGACACTGATGCTGTTCGCGCCGGGTGCGTTGACGACGATGATGCCGCGCTCGCTAGCGGTTGCCAAGTCGACGTTGTCGACGCCGGTGCCGGCCCGCGCAACCACTCTCAAGCGAGGTGCGGCCGCAAGAAGCTCGCGATCGACGGTCGTCGCGCTGCGCACGATGAGTCCGTCTGCCTCTGCCAGGTCGGCGACGAGCTCTTCTCGGGGCCGGCCCGCGCGGCTGTCCACCGTCCATCCCTCGGCGCGCAGCACGGCTGCCGCGGAGTCGGGAAGGGAGTCAGCAATTACGATTTTCATACGGCGCTCAGGTGGTGCGCTCGACGTGTGGGCATCAGTTCCTAGCGGGGCGCTCCACCCGGAGTCGTCGCGTCTCCGTCGCGAATGCCCACTATGCCCTCTCGTTCGCGCTTGGCTGATCCGGCGCTGCGCAACGAAGTGATGCCCCGTATGTCGGACGAACTACACTAGTTCTGATGATGAAAAGGGAGAGAAGTCAACCAGTAGCGTACAGTATAATCAGACGGCGTCGTTCGGGTGCCCCACGGGATTCTCAGACCGTCGCGATGTGCTTCGGTTCGCAGATGTCGCCCGGGTGACGCGGTTCGAGTCCACCAATCGCAATATTTTCCACAAGTTGTCACGACTGTTGTGAAGATCCTCTGGCGCGTCACACGGACGTGACTTGAGCGCTGGAGGGGCGGTGTCACGGGACCGCCGCTTCACCAAGCCAATGCTACGGTTTCGGGATCTCACGCCACCGAGCGACGGTACGCCTATCCACGCGGGGCTCGAGTGGGAACGCGGCTCGACCCACGTAGAGCGTCTGATCGAGTTTCTTTCTATCGAGCTGGGCAAGCGAGTGCGGATCGATTCCGGCGTGGGAATCAAGGCGATCTCGGCCACGGCGACCCACCGACTCGTCAGGATGGCCAATCAATATGCTCTGACTCATCGGCGACAAAGCGTCACGCTCGTCCACACCGGCAACTTCATGAAGCACACGGATGGCGCGTTTCGCGATTGGGGATACGAGCTGGCGAAAGAGGAATTTGGTGACGTCACGGTCACCGAGGGCCAACCGAATTCAGACGCCAAAGTGGTCATCAAAGATCGGATCGCCGACACGATGCTGCAGCAGATTCTGACCCGGACGTCCGACTACGATGTCATCGCCACGACAAACCTGAACGGCGACTATCTGTCGGAAGCATGCGCGGCCCAGGTCGGCGGCGTTGGCCTGGCACCGGGGCGAACATCGGAAGCGAGACGGCGGTGTTTGAGCCAATCCACGGCACCCCGCCAAAGTAAGCTGGGAAGAACAGTGCCAACCCGAGCTCTTTGATGTTGTCGGGCGCGATGCTATTCCGGCATATCGGATGGAGTGAGGCCGCGTCCTCGCTAGAATCTGCGATCGGGGAAGACGATTCGCGAGAACAAAGGTCACCCGTGACCTCGGACGTCTGATGAACGGACCGGTAACACTCAAGACATCCGAGTACGCAGACGCAATTGTTGCGAATATCTAGTCCACGTTCGTATCACTAGGGCGTGGTATGCGCGCGGACGCGACGTCCGCTACAGGCGAGGGGCCGACTGACGTTTGCCCTCGCACACTAAGGAGAGCACAGAAGCGATGAACCGTAAAGTCACCGTGATTGGGTCAGGTAACGTCGGCGCCACCGCGGCACGCAGTATCGCCGATAAAGAGCTCGCGGATGTCGTCATTCTCGACATTTTGGAAGGGGTGCCCCAAGGCAAAGGGCTTGACATGCTCGAGGCCTGTCCGGTCGAGGGGTCCGATGCGAGGGTGCTCGGCACCAACGACTACACCGATACCGCAGGGTCGGATGTTGTCGTCATCACCGCCGGTCTGGCTCGTAAACCAGGAATGAGTCGAGATGATCTGCTTCAGAAGAACTACCAGATCATCAAGAGCGTGACCGAGCAGGTCGTCAAGCACTCGCCCGACTGCATCATCGTGCCGGTGACTAACCCTCTGGACGCTATGTGCCAAGTGGTGTATCGCGTCAGCGGTTTTCCGCGCGAGCGGGTGGTGGGTATGGCCGGCGTCCTCGATTCGGCTCGGATGCGGACGTTCATCGCCCAGACACTCAACGTTTCCGTGGAGAATACGCACGCTTTCGTGCTCGGCGGGCACGGCGACACCATGGTGCCGCTGCCTCGATATTCTACCGTCGCTGGCATTCCTATCACTGAGCTGATGGATGCCGAGACCGTGCAGGGCATCGTGACCCGGACCGCGAATGGTGGGGCCGAGATCGTCAAATTGCTGGGTACTGGCAGCGCCTATTATGCGCCCGGATCGTCCGCCGTCGAAATGGTTGAAGCGATCCTCAAGGACAAGAAGAAAATCCTCCCGTGCTCTGCGTATCTGCAAGGCGAGTATGGGATCTCAGACTTGTATGTTGGGGTACCCGTCAAGTTGGGTGCCGGTGGCATGGAAGAAGTGATCCAGATCACGTTACACGAAGACGAGCAGGCTGCGCTCAACCGCTCCGCCGACGCTGTGCGCGAGCTCGTGGGCGTCATCAATGTGTAGCGGGTCGTGCAACGCAATGTGTAACGCGTTGTGAAGATCCACGAATATCAGGCGAAGGCGCTCTTCTCGCAATTTGGCATTCCGGTGCCGAAGGGTGAAGTGGCGACGAGCCCGGCCGAGGCCCGCGACGCGGCCGAGCGGCTTGGCGGGCGCGTGGTGGTCAAAGCTCAGATTCATGCTGGCGGTCGTGGTCTGGCCGGCGGCGTCAGGGTCGTGCAGTCGACAAACGCGGCGGAGCAAGCCGCGCGAGACCTCATTGGGTTGACATTGGTCACTCCGCAGACCGGCCCCGACGGACGCATCGTCAGCCGAGTTCTTGTCGAAGAGCAACTGGACATCGCCCGCGAGTTGTACTTGGGCATGCTGGTTGACCGAGCGCGGGTCTGCCCGGTCGTGATGGCGAGTGCCGCCGGCGGGATGGACATTGAAGAGGTTGCCGCGAGGACTCCAGAGCGGATTCTTCGTGAAAACGTCGACCACGACTCGGGGCTGGCGGCGTTCCAGGGCCGCCGGTTGGTTTTCGGACTGGGAATGCAGGAACCAGCCGCGCGTTCGGCGGTCGAGGTGATGCGAGCGGTGTCTCGCATGTTTCGAGCGGTCGATGCTTCCCTGGTAGAGGTCAACCCACTGGTCGTGACGACCGACGGGCACGTGCTGGCCCTTGACGGGAAGGTGACCCTTGACGACAGCGCGCTGTTTCGCCATCCGGAGCTCCGAGAGCTCCGCGACCTCGCGGAGGAGGAAGCGCTCGAGACCGAAGCCTCGAAGTACTCCCTGAACTACATTCGACTCGACGGGAGTATTGGCTGCATGGTCAATGGCGCGGGGCTGGCGATGGCCACGATGGACATCATCAAGCTCTCCGGAGGAGAGCCCGCCAACTTTCTCGACGTAGGTGGTGGAGCAAGCGCTGAGCAGATCCGCAACGCGTTTCGCATATTGATGGCCGACGCCAATGTGCGGGCCGTGCTCATCAATATCTTTGGAGGCATCCTGAGATGCGATGTCCTCGCGGAAGGCGTGATTGCCGCGGTCAAGGAGCTGGACGTGCAGGTGCCGGTGGTGATTCGAATGGAAGGCACCAATGTGACGGAAGGAAAGCGGATGCTGACCGACAGCGGTCTCAACTTCTCGACCGCAGACACGATGGGTGAAGCCGCAAACGCGGTAGTAGCCGCCGCGGGGTAGTCAATGGCTGTGCTGATCGATTCGGACACGCGGCTTCTCGTACAAGGGCTCACCGGGCGAGAGGGCTCATTTCACACGCAACAGGCGGCGAAGTTTGGCACGACGGTCGTCGGGGGCGTGACCCCGGGAAAGGGCGGTACGACGCACGATGGGCTACCGGTCTTCAATACCGTGGCCGATGCGTGTCGAGAGACCGGGGCGAATACGTCGGTCATTTTCGTACCCCCACGTTTTGCGGCCGACGCTGTGATGGAGGCGGCCGACGCTGGTCTTCCGTTGGTTGTGTGTATCACCGAGGGCATCCCGATTGTCGACATGCTTGCGGTGATGCGTTTTCTGGAGGGTCGCGCGACTCGTCTCGTGGGACCAAACTGTCCCGGCATCATTACCCCAGGACACGCCAAGGTCGGCATCATTCCGGGGCACATTTGTAAAGAGGGCCGCGTAGGGATCGTGTCGAAGAGTGGCACCCTCACCTATGAGGCCATTCACCAGCTGACCTTGCGAGGGCTAGGTCAGTCGACCTGTATTGGCATTGGCGGGGACCCTCTGATCGGCACCAGCTTCGTCGATGCATTGGGATTGTTTGCTGTCGACGACCAGACCGAGGCCGTGGTGTTGATCGGAGAGATTGGCGGCGCCGCCGAGGAGGCCGCCGCGGCGTATATTGGGCAGAGTTTTTCAAAGCCTGTGGTCGGTTTCATCGCCGGTCAGACCGCCCCGCCGGGGAGACGAATGGGGCATGCGGGCGCGATTGTTTCCGGTGGCCAGGGTACCGCGGCAAGCAAGATGGCCGCTCTCGAGGCGGTGGGCGTCTCGGTCGTACGCAGCCCCGCGGACATGGGCTCGGCCCTCGCAATGGCCCTTTCCTAACGTGACCGACTCGAACCCAGACGCCGCGTCATGGTGGACTTCGTTACCGCGGGCCGGTAAGGGGGTAGGCCCCGGTAGGACTGGGCGAGTAGGCATTGTTCCGTAGCGTC
>CAUZIB010000024.1:0-55306 GCA_963579735.1 Vicinamibacteria bacterium
GCGCCTCCTCGGAGCCATGGGTCCGACTCGACATCAAGGTGTCGCCGTCGACCAGGATGACGTACTCGTCGCCACGCACCGTCAGACGCATGTCGCTGCCGTCTGGCGTGCACGTCTCCCCGAGTAGCTGCAAAGGCTCGCGTGACCGGTTTCTCGTCAAGAGTACGCAGGGAAGATACTTGACTTTTGCGTGGGCCGGCGCCGGATGGCGTCGGTCGACCCGTTCGACCCGACGTCTATAACCCGGACGAACCGCGGGTCAGAAAGCCGCCGGACGGGGATGCAAGTCGACGACTGCCGTGTAAAAAGCCGAGAGCGCACCGTCAGTTCCGGCGTCTTGGCCGAAGTTGAAGTGACGCCCGCCGCGGAGCCAGACCCGGAGCGTGCGCTGGGACGAATCGAGCTCGAACCGTTCCAGATCTTGAAACCTCGCTTCAAACGCGTCCTGGTGAGTTGTCTGGAAATGGACCCCGTCGGCGCTGACGATGAGTCGTCCCTGGCAGCTGCCAAATAGATGATTGTGGTTGACCGTCACCTGCCCGTGCGACACGACGTCGCCCGGTCGGCGCGTCGGTGCGAGCCGTGGCTCGGACCGTGATTCAGGGCCTGATTCGATTCCTGAGCCCGCCGCGTCCCGTGCGGGTTCGTCGTCCGTGTGCTCGCCTCGGCCAAAGAGCCGAGCAAAGAAACCGAGCGGGTTTCGGCCCTCGTGGATGTGACATCTCTCGACCGGTTCCGTCCCTTTGACAAAATACTCCCGCCGAGTCGGTTGGTCGGTTCCAGTCGCGGCGAGTGCACTCTCCGGCGTGCGCCGACAGGAGGCTCGTATCAGACCACCGGACAACGCGCACACCTCGACGGATATGACGTCCGCTGGTTGGTTGATCCAGTCGGTCGCGTCGTCGGCGATCACCGTTTTCATGAACTGGGCCCACGGCGGCGCCGCCAGGTCCGACGCGTATCCCGCTGGCATGATCGTTTGCGGCTGGTCGAATCCCATCCACACACCGGCGGCGAGCTCGGGGGTGAACCCGACAAACCAGGCGTCCTTGTATTGGTTGGTCGTGCCGGTCTTTCCTCCCGCCGGGGCCACAAACCCTTCGTGTCGAACCCGGCGACCCGTGCCCGCGTCCATGACATCCCGGAGCAGAGTGGCGACCACGAACGCGGTCGCGGGTCGTATGGCGGGGCGTCGTGATGGGCCGGACTCATTCTCGGGATCGAAAAGGACCGTGCCGTCCGACGCTTCGACCCGTCGGAGATAGGTCGGCTCTGGCACGACCCCATCGTTGGTAAATGCCGCATAGGCGGCGGTCAGATTCTCCAGTGTGACCGACCCGGAACCCAGCGCCAACGAGGGGACGGGCGGCTGCGGTCCCAATCGGAATCGGTCGGCGTAGTCGACGGTGCGGTCAACCCCGGTCAGCTCGATCAGCCTCACCGCCGCCCGGTTGCTCGACAACCGAAGGGCGGTGCGCATCGTCATCGATGCGCCATCCGTCTCGTCATCAGGCAACCAGGCCCCCTGAGCCGTTTCCAAGGGTCGGTCGAGATCGTCAAGGACCGTGGCCGCCGTAAGGCCGTTCTCGAGGGCCGCCGCATACAAGAATGGCTTGAACGCAGACCCCGGCTGTCGGTGCGCCTGGGTCGCACGGTTGAAGGGGCTCTCGGCGAAGCCGCGACCTCCCACCACGGCCCGCACGGCCCCCGTGTGTGGGTCGAGCGCGATCAATGCCGCCTGGAGTGGCGCGTCTCCGGTGTTCGGATCGTGCGGATACCGAGGCAGAGACTCGATACGTTGTAACCCGTCACGCATCGCCGTCTCCGCGGCATGTTGAAGCTCTGGCATCAGCGTTGTGAAGACGCGTAGCCCGTCCGCATACACGGCGTCCGGCCCGAACCGAGCGACAAGCCGGCGACGCACTTCGGCACCAAAATAACCGCCAAGCCTGTCAGAGCCGCCGGGGTTGTCACGAAGCTCCAGCGGTGCGTCCTTGGCGCTGGCGATCTCGGCCGCGGTTGCGACCCCAGCGTCCAGCATGGCGGTGAGTACGACGTCCCGACGAGCCAGGGCGCGTTCCGGGTGGTTGGTCGGCGCATAGGCGCTTGGAGCGCGGATCAGACCGGCCAACAGCGCTGCTTCAGCCAACGTGAGCTTCGACGCAGGCGTGCCGAAGTACCCTTGCGCTGCCGCTTCGACGCCGTAGAGACCGTCACCGAGATATATCTTGTTGAGATAGAGTTCCAGAATTCGGTCTTTCGAGTAGGCTCGCTCGACCTGGATGGCGGTGATGATTTCGGCGACTTTTCGCCGGAACGTTCGTTGGCGGGTGAGAAGGCTGACACGTGCGAGCTGCTGCGTGATGGTGCTGCCCCCTTGAGCCAGGCGGCCCGCCCGGACGTCGGCGACTGCCGCACCACCCATACGCACGACATCAAACCCGCGATGGTCATAAAAGCGCCGGTCTTCCACTGCCAATACCGCGTCCGTCAGGTGAGGGGAGATCCGGTCCAATGACACCGACACACGCTGTTCCCGCGAGAAAGTAAACGCGGGTGTATCGAACGCGTCGTAGACCACGGTCGCGTTCGCCATCGTTCCGAGGTTGCCGATCTCGCTGGGCGCTGGCAGCTGTTGACCGACCTCGCCGACAAACCATAGACCGCCGACCAGACCGCCAATCGCCAGCAGCCACCACAACTCCCGACCACGTCGCCTCGGCCGCGACCGTCGTGTCGTCGTGGTGCGGTTTGCCCGTGTGGCGGGACGTCGGCCCCGTCGAGTCACCATCCTCGATTTATCGGGAGGAAGAGCGCGTCTCGACAGTGGGCGCCGGTGGGGCGCCGCGCGGACGGAGCGCCGCTACGGCTCGGGCTACGGCATCCACCGCCCGCGTGACGTCCGCACCGGATGTGCGCCAATTGCTGACAGAAATTCGCATCACGCGCATGCCTTGCCAGGTGGTTGGACCAAACCACGCCTCTCCGTCGTGTTGAACATATTCGACGACACTCTCGGTATGGCGATCATGGTCCACCGAGGATGCGCCTCCGGGGGCGGGGAATCTCACCAAGGCCTGGTTGATGATTGGCTCGGTCAGCACTTCGACGCCGGGTATTGTGGCCAGCTGCCGGACCATCTGTGCCGTGAGACGGCAACAGCGCTCGACCAAATGAGCGACACCGTGTCGTCCCAACGTCCGCAGCGCGACATAGATGGGAACGGCACGCGCCCGGCGCGACCATTCCGGGTTCCAGTCGAGCTGGTCTCGTCCGCCGCCCGCGTCGATGACATAGTCTGCGTGGAGACGCATCGCGGCTCTGTGCGCCTCCCAGCGAGCGACAAAGCCGATGCCGTTCTCGTATGGCACGTTCAGCCACTTGTGGGCGTCAGTGGCCCAGGAGTCAGCGTTGCCGATGCCCTTGACGAGGTGGCGATGGGTGGGGCTGGCGCCGACCCACAGGCCAAAGGCGCCGTCGACGTGCACCCATCCGCCGTGGGCGTGCACGGCCTCGCAGGCGTGTTCGAAGTCGTCGAATGCACCGCGGTTCAGGTCTCCGGCCGCAAGCGAGACAATGGTGGGATGGCCCGACGCGGCGTCAAGCTCTGTCGCAAGCGCGTTGATGTCGATCGTCCCGTCGCTATGGCAGCCGACGCGGACCATCGCGTTGCTGCCGATGCCCAAGTATCGGAGTGCGCGAACCAGCGTCTCGTGATGCTCGCCTACCAAGACTCGGATCGGCGGTGCGCCAAATAGCCCATCCTCTTCGACGTTCCACCCCGCTTCGGACAGCACGTGGTGACGTGCGGCCGCCAGACAGACGACATGCGCCATCTGACAACCCGTGACAAAGGAAAACGACGCAGTCGCCGGGAGCCCGAGCATCTCCTTGAGCCAACGACCGGCAATCTCTTCGACTACTGCCGCGCCCGGGGAGCAGGCGTAGGCGGCCGCGTTTTGGTCCCACGTGCTACACAACCAGTCGGCTCCTATCGCCGCCGGGACGCCGCCGCCGATCACCCAGCCAAAGAAGCGACCGCCACTGGTCCTGAGCAAGCCTGTGTCGATGTCCCGCGCGAGTTCTTCGAGTACCTGCACGCCCGGCACACCGTCGTCAGTGAGCGCGTGGTCAAGTCTCACCCGCAGCTCGTCAACCGTTGACGGCTGACTCACGGGGTGGTAATCGAGGTCGTCCAGATAGGCCGACGCCAGGGAAGCGGCTTTCTCGAGTTCTGGATACATCGTAGGTTTTCCTCAGTGGTAGCCTACTATCGAGACACGTGCGCCGGGGCGGCCGTCAATCACGCCCGGTCTGCCGCGTGTGCCGGTGTCTATCACGCCCGGTGTGTCCCATTCGGACCCTGAGATGAAAAGTGACCACATGAGCGAGCCTGACAGGAAGTTAGCGGACGGTACATCGCCGAGTAGTCCCGGCGAGCTCTTTCGCCGCCTCGAGACGCTGGGAATCGCCGCAACGACAGTGGACCATCCAGCCGTGTTCACCGTCGACGAAGCCAAAGCGTTGCGAGGGACGGTCACCGGTAGGCACACAAAAAACCTGTTCCTACGAAACAAGAAAGGGGGCATGTGGCTCGTCGTCTGCCTGGCGGATCGAGAGATACACCTGCAGACCCTTGCGGCCCGTCTCGGCGCCGGGCGCTTCTCGTTTGGGAGCCCTGACCGATTAATGAAGTTCCTCGGCGTGACCCCCGGCGCGGTGACGCCATTCGCTGTCGTCAACGACACCGGGGGCCATGTGCGCGTTGTGCTCGACGAAGCGTTGCTTGCGGGCGATGTGCTGAACTTTCACCCATTGGTGAACACCAAGACCACATCGATACGGCCTGATGACCTCGTATGTTTCTTGGTAAGCGAGAATCACACTGCGGAAATTGTCGAGCTGGCGTCGCGAGTTCGGTCGTAGTTCTCCAACTTTCAGACAACGGGGTGGCGCTCTCCGCGCGCTTCACGACGCTGGTCGTCGCTCAATCGGCCCTCCCTAGGCCGGCCCGCCCTGGCATAGGCACCGGCGTGACGGTCGTCCGTGAGCGACACCCGCCGTCGGCATGTGGATGTAACGGCTCGTGATCCGCCGTGCCCAAGGCGCTGTCTTGGAGTATTGGAGGCTCGGCACGTCCCAGGACGAGACCCGTCGCGTCCTGGGACGTGCGTTCATCTTCATCGGAATCCGCGTTCAGCACGCCGCGCGCGACGGCATCATGTGAGGAGACGTAGACCCTCAAATCGTCGAAAATCTTTCACATTGCTCGTGGCGAGGGTCGCGCCAGCGACGAGGGCTGCCGCCGCCACCATACAGTCAATGATTGACCCTCTCCGCCGACCCGTGGCATTGAAGCGCGCCGCGGGAGGACTTCACGGAGAAGCCACTCGACGAGAGGGCGGGGTGTGAGTGAGCCAGATGGCGGCCCCGACAGCTTTGCCAGTTCTAGGCCCCATAGTGTCTTTCGTAGTGGCTTCACGCCTGGCCACACCCTACGCGTCACAAGTGGCATAATCGCACGGTTCTTGGTTCACGCTTAGCAAGGAGGCGACATGCGCGCCCGTTTTCTTATTGCCACACTTGTCACCACCGGGTTCCTTGCGATCGCCGGACCGGCGGTCGCCCAATGCGAGCCGGATGGAGCCGTCGCGTTTGCTTGCGGACCGATCAGTCCGGAAGACCTCGCGCCAATACCTGACTCGCCGTGGGTCATTGTGTCGAGCATGGAGGACGACGGCTATCTTTCGTTCACCGACAGCCGCACGCACCAGTCGAGCCGTGCGTTCCCACTGTCGGGATCGCAGCCGCGTCATGATACGGCCGTCTACGGATCGTGCCCCGGTATGACGACGGATGGGTTCCGACCACACGGAGTCGGGCTACGCGCCGGACAAGACGGCATCCACACCTTGTATGTGGTTCGGCACGGGCAACGTGAAGCGATCGAAGTGTTCGAGGTGGATACCCGCGGCGCGACGCCGACTCTCGTTTGGATCGGCTGCGCCGTCGCCCCCGAGGAACTTGGTCTGAACGCCGTTGTTGCGGTTCCCGACGGCGACTTCGCCGCGTCGTCACCGCGCACGAGCGACGTCTGGGAATGGACCCGGGCGGATGGTTGGGCACGTGTCCCTGGCAGCGAGGACATCGGGCCGAATGGTCTCGAAATCACGCCCGACGGGAACGCATTCTGGGTAGCCGGCTACGCCGGCCAGTCCGTCATCCGGCTTTCCCGCGGCCAGGTCCCGCCCCGCAAGGAAACGGTGGGGATCGGCTTCAACGTCGACAATATTCACTGGGCGTCCGACGGAGCGCTGCTCGCGGCGGGCCACAGCACGCCGACCCGCACGCGTGTCGGAGAATGTATGCGAGAGCAGATGTGTGACGGCATCACGTCCCGCGTCTCGCGAGTTGACACAGATGCGATGGCCGCACAGGAGTTTTTTACCTACCCAACGAACGATTTCTTGCTGCTCGGAACCGCCGCCGTGCAGGTCGGTGCCGAGATCTGGGTTGGCGGCATTGCCGGTGGCACGCGCATCGCGCGTGTTCCGGCGCCCTGACCCTGAGGGTCTCCACAATCCGGGGTTCGAGATGGGTATCCGCGTCGGTGAAATAGAGACCGGCTGGGTGACGACATTCATTCTCTACCCGTGGGGTGATCCACGCGACCCGGGCGGCGGCACCGGTGCCGAGTTTGTCGTAGTCGACGGGCAAGGGAACATCTATGGGGGAGAGCCGCGGCCACGACGGATCCAAAAGTATGTGCGGGTGAGGCCGTAGTCGTCGGCAGCCGGCAGGTCGGCGAGGAGAGGTAAATCACACCAGATGACAGCGGACAGCAGCACCGCCCGCGAGGGCAAATCTCCGAGGGAGACGAATGGTCTCCTCCGGGTCCTGGCGGTGTTTCTACTCATTGCCGGCTTTCCGTCTTTCTTGTTCGGATTGTTCCTGGCCATGAGCCAGGGACCCGACGGGATCGGGTCGGATGTCGCCTTTCGGTTTAGCGTCTACGGGCTGTTCGCCGTGTTGTGCGCCTTGGGAATCAAGAGGTTCGTGCGAGGGCGAGACGGTTGGTTTTGAGAGTAGTCGCGCACTTGGCGCGTTCTGCCGCGCGATCTGAGACGCGCGTTGCCGAGCTCGGGAGCGCTACCGGGGAATCACCATGACGGTGACGTCCTCGGTGTCTTTCAAGTCTCTGTCATGCGCTTGCGCTCGCACCACGAATGTTCCTGGCGTACGAAAGGACACGGTGACGGGAAACCGCCCGTCGGAGGGGAGCGGCGGCGGCTCCCAACCCGGTGTCCACGGCGACTCGTAGCGATAGTCCAGATAGGTCTTGAACTGATATGGATCGAATGACACCTGATCCGCCGATCCTCGGTAGACAAGCCACGCGACCCGTAGTCCCCAGGCTCCAGGCCGGTGGCAGGTCTCGCAAGAGCGCTGCAGGATCGGTGAGATGTTCTGGCTGAACGTCACCGGATGCTGTGCATTTCCCGCCGCCGGCAGTATTCCCGCCATCACCACGACGAGTCCGAGCACTAGCCGGCATCGAGCCGTTTCCGCGTGCCAAGTCGCGAGGGTCCGCATCGCTCAGATCTCCTAGGGTGCCTGATGCTCCAAACCGAAAGTGCGTTCTAACGCAGCCGCTCTGTGGCTGAGATGCCGTCGCTTGCGGACTGTCGCGGTGAAGGTTCGGCGATGCTGGCTCGACGCCGCTACGGCGTCGCAGCTCGTGGACCTTGCTATAGGTTGGCGCGCTCCTATAGGAAGGGCTTGGCCATCGGAGCGGCGCGGTGCCTCGCGTGAGGCACCGATGCATCTTCTGGCCGACACTCCGGGCGCGTCGATAGAGGGCGAATGAAGAGTGGGTCGTCACCCAATACAGATTGAACCCGCGCGTTGACGCTATCATGGGTTCCGATAATGCACGGGGTGTTCTGTAGGTGTGCTGGGTTGCGCGGCCCTTTTTTCTATCACGACCGCGATAGCACCTGTGTGGCGCGTGGCCGGTCTGAAAGTGGCGGTGTTTCTTCAAGAGCGGACAAGTCGTCGCGTGCTCGGGGCAACGCAAGCGCGGTTCCAACAGGCGTGATCGAGACTGCGCGTAACGGCCACAGCGCGTCCATTGGTGCGACCCATCTTCGGTCGACGCGAGTTTGACGTGCAAGGAGAACCGATGGCGACGACGAAACAGATGACCGGCACCGTGATAATCGGAGTCGTCATCGCGGCCGGATCGGCGTCCGCTCAAGAGCACCCGGTGGTCTCTGGTCGAGATCGAGAAGTGACCCGGGTGGTGGTCGAGCAGTGGAAGAACGAGCTGACAAACTGGGGTCGATGGGGCGAGGACGACCAAATCGGTACACTTAATCTGATCTCACCGGACAAGCGAAAACAGGCAGCCGCGCTCGTCCGCGACGGGGTTTCGGTGTCTCTCGCTCGTGACGCGGAGACAGAAGAGGCCATAGACAATCCGCGGCCGTATCACGTCACCCCGCTGGGCATCACTGCCGACGAGATTCGGATTTCGTATCACGGCTTTATCCATACACATCTGGACTTCTTGAATCACAATTTCATTGGCGCGGGCGTGACCTACAACGGCTATCAACCAGACCCTGCTGCCGTCGTGGCGGCCGGCGGCCACGCCCGAAACACGGTTCACAACGCAAAGCACGGCATCGTCACTCGCGGCGTCCTCATCGATATGGCCCGCTTCAAGAACGTGCCGTATTTGGCGCCCGGGACACCCATCTATATCGAGGACCTGGAGGCGTGGGAACGCGAGACCGGGTTGACGGTCTCGGCTGGCGATGCGGTTGTGATTCGCACGGGCCGCTGGGCGCGGCGTGCTGAACACGGGGCATGGGACATCGCAAGCGACGCCGCCGGATTGCATGCGTCGGTCATCCCCTGGCTCAAAGAGCGCGACATCGCTTTGCTCGGTGGCGAAGCCCCGCAAGACGTCGCGCCAGCTGGAATTGATCCGGCCGTCACCGCCGCGGACGAGCTCGGCCCGCGGCCCCTTCATCGGTTTGCGTTGATCTATTTGGGGATGCCGTTGTTCGACAACCTCGACCTCGAAGCAGTGGCGGAGGTTGCGGCGTCTAAGGGACGTTGGGAATTTCTTTTGACGGCGGCACCGCTGCCCACGCGCGGTACCGGTTCGCCCATCAATCCCATCGCCACGTTCTAGCGCTTCAGCACAAGGCCAATCTTTTCACTGATACGCGACGCGGAGCTTCAAGGCCAGAGGAGGCAACAATGTGGAGCTGGATACACACGACGATGATCGTACTCGTATGGGCTGGGTCCATCCCTACTGGGGTGAGCGTCGCTCGAGCCGGCCAGCTGCCGGATGACATCCACCCGGACTCCTCGAGCCGTCTTCCGCCAATCGACCGTGAGGAGCTCGATGCTGAGCGTCGCGCGGCCTACGATGCGGAGAGTTCACCCATGGGCGCCGCGGCACTACGGCTGCATGGGTCGGGCGCAAGCCTTCGGTTTTCCGCTCCGATGGGTCGCCAGCTGACGGAGCTGACGATTCTGACGGCCGCCCGCGAGTATGACCAGCCGTTTGAATGGGCTCTTCACGAGCTCGAGGCGCTGGCGGTGGGGCTTGATGCGGGGATCATTGATATCGTGCGACACCGGAAGCCCCTCACGGTGTTGAGCGACCGCCACGCGATCATCATCGAGGTCGGTCGAGAGCTGTTCGGGACGCGTCGACTGAGCGCCGACACCTACGCACGAGCCTTGGGGTTGCTCGGGAAGACCAATCTTGTCGACGTCATCGACGTTATGGGCCGATACGCCGGAACCGCCGCGACCTTGACCGGGTTCAATCAGCAGATGCCCGCCGGCTGGAGACAATCCCTTCCCTTGCCGTTCACCCATGCGGACGATATCTCTCCCGACTCGAGGAGTCGGTTGGCGCTCGAGAGCCCCGCGAGCCAGACATCGGTCTCGGAGCTCTATGGCCGGATGTTGTCACCCTCGGGGATTGGTCCTGGGCAGATACGGAGCCGCGGCGCCGGACAGGACTCTTTGGAAGCACGGGTTGGACGACGGGTGATGCACCTTGCAATTCTCGTCACGGCGAGAGAGCACGACGCGCAATACGACTGGACGGTTAATGAGCCGAGGGCTCTGGCGGCTGGTCTCGAGCCAGCGCTGATCGATGTTGTCCGTTACAACCGCCCCCTGACGGGCGTCGCCGAAAAGGACGCAGCCGTGATCGCTTTTGGTCGCGAGCTCTTTGGCGATCACAATGTCAGCGCAGAGACATACGCGCGTATCCTACGGGTGTTCGGCGAGCAGGACCTAGTGGACGTGGTGGGCTTGATGGGGACACACGCGGCCGATGCCGCCGTGCTGGCCGCCTTCGACCAGCACCTGCCCGACGGACACGAACCACTGCTGCCGCCACGGTAGGCCGTGACCGACGAGACCTCTGAGTGTTGACGCGGTACGAATCGGCCGGTTCGACGAGGGGCAGACTTGTGATGACGGTTCAAACTTGTACAGTTAGGATCGCAACGATTGGTGATGCTGGCTCGGCTCGCGAGGGAGGTTGGATGAGGGGCAGACATTCCGTGTGGGTGGCGGTGGCGTTGTCTGGGTTGTTGGTCATGGCGGGAGTCAGCCACGCCCAGCCGCAGGATTTTGGCGTCCCAGTGCCGCCGCTAGGGGCTGGACCGTGGGTGATCGATACGGCCGAGCAGCACAAGATCCGTGTCAGCGTCGTCACCGACGGACTCTCGCATCCGTGGGCGCTCACGTTTCTTCCGGGCGGGGACATGCTGGTCACCGAGCGGCCCGGTCGCCTCCGGGTGATTCGGGGCGGCGTGTTGGACCCTGACGCGATTGCCGGCGTGCCAGCGGTCAGAACCGACGGGAACGGCGGACTCATGGATGTGGCCGCGCATCCCCAGTTTGCCGAGAATGGCCTCGTCTATCTCACGTACACCAAGCCAGTGGGAAATGGCATGGGCGCACCCGCTTTGGCACGAGGCAAGCTCGAGGCGGGTGGGCTGACCGACGTCTACGACCTCGTCGTCACCGAGGGTTACGAGGGGAACTCTGGCCTCAATGGCCGTGTCGTCATGGGGCGAGACGGCAAGGTCTATATGTCCACCGGTGGCAATGTCGGGGAGGTGTCCCAGGATCCCTCCAGTCTCCGCGGAAAGATCTTGCGTCTCAATGACGACGGGACCGTGCCGAGCGATAACCCGTTTGTGGGCTATCCAGGGCATCGGCCGGAGATCTATACGTTTGGACACCGAAATACCCTGGGTCTCATCGTGCACCCCGAGACCGGCGCTCTCTGGAATCATGAGAATGGGCCCAATGGGGGCGACGAGATCAACATCATCTTGCGTGGACGCAACTACGGATGGCCGGTCGTGAGCTTTGGACGTAATTATCCCGGCGCTCGCATCTCTCAACATCCAACGCGAGACGGGATGGAGTCGCCGCTCGTCGTGTGGCTGCCCGCGATTGCCGTGGCCGGCATGGCGGTCTATACGGGCGACGAGTTCCCGCAGTGGAAGGGCAATGTGTTTGTCGGGTCGCTGCGCGAGGGTGGCATACCGGGCACGGGGCACATGCAGCGCATCGTGTTCAATGCCGAGACCGAAGAGCTACGGCGCGAGTCGCTGCTCACACAGCTCAGGCGACGCATCCGAGAAGTGCGCGAAGGCCCCGACGGGTTGTTGTATGTGCTCACGGACGAGGACAACGGTGCGCTTCTACGCATCGAGCCGGCGTCGTGAACCCTGTGCCGGATGACCCCCGGATGAACTCCCCAATGAACCCCGTTGCGATGTTTAGCGGACCAATGTCCAGCTGCGCATTGTAAGTGAGAGGAGAAAACGTCATGCGTATGACCGGGTATGGCGCCGCGTTCTTGATGTGTCTCGCATGGCCCGCTAGTGCTCAGGATTGGGAGCAGTATGTCAATCCCTCCGACGGCTTCAAGATAAATTTTCCGGGTCAACCCGAGATGACCGAAACCCGCTGGGAGTCGCAGTTGGGCTATGTCTTACCGGCGCACGTCTACAGCGCGATGCGGGGGAGCGGGTCCTACACGGTGACGGTTGTCGACTACAGCGGTCTCGAGCAACTGGGCATCGCCCGCGCCGAGACTTGCCCGCCCGGGAACGCGCAGTGTCGTGAGAACGCGGGTCCCATTCTGGGACCTGGCTACTGGAAGCACGATGAACGCGGGGCGATCGTCTACGCGACAGCCAAGCTTCTCCAAAGGGACGTCCGGCTGTCGAGTCTGGCGTGGGAGTGGCAGGATCGCGTGGAAGGTCATGCCATACGTCTCGTCAATCGTGCGGACGAGTCTCGGACCTCCGCGTTTGTCGCCATGCACGAACACAAACTTTATATTGTGGAGGGGACAGTGCCCCGGGGATATCCAGAACCGGGACTGTTTCAGCAATCGCTCGGCTGGGTCGACGCGGACGGAAATGGGATTCGCTACGAAGCCGTGTATTCCAATGCGTATCACGGTCTTGGCGTGTATCCCGTGCCCGCCATCGTAGGTCGCACCACCAGCCCCCGAGTTCCTGGGCCATGAGGCTGATCAACCCTCGGACAAAAATGGTCGCTCCTGATTCGTGCTAGCTTGACGCCACATGAAAACGACTCCGGGCGTGGACTTCTTGAAAGCAGCGTCTCCCAACACGGCGTCTTGGATCTCGGTGCCGTCGAAAAGCGTCGTCAAGACGTTTCGGCGTCAGCAGCGATGCGTCTTGACGGCCGTGCTCGGACTCTTGGTGTCGGGCTGCATGCCCTCGACGCCTTCTGGGCTTTTTGCCGACACGGTCTATCGGAGCGGTGTCGTCGTGACGATGAACGACCAGGACGAAGTCGTCGAGGCGGTCGCCGTTCGCGGCGAACTGATTGTGGGGGTCGGGACCGACGAGCAGATTAGCGCCCTCGTCGGCCCCGCCACCCGAGTCGTGGAGCTGGACGGGCGGACGATGGTCCCGGGCTTCTACGCGGCGCACGACCATTTTCCAGGCTCGGGTCGCGCCGCGGTGTCGTCGGTCGATCTCAACAGTCCACCGATCGGCGCGGTCGAGACGATGGATCAGCTGGTTGCTGCGCTGCGGGAGCGAGCGGATGCGACGCCACCCGGCGAGTGGGTCCAGGGACGCGGCTATGACGACACCTTGCTCGCCGAGCGTCGCCACCCGACGCGAGACGATCTTGACCGCGTCTCGACGGAACATCCCATCTACATCAGCCACACTTCGGGTCACCTGGGTGTGGCCAACAGTCGCGCCCTCAAGCTGGCTGGTATCACTGCCGAGACGCCAAACCCTCCGGGGGGCGTCGTACGAAAAGACCCTGAGACCGGCGAACCGGACGGCGTTTTTGAAGAGAGCGGGGGTATGGTCAGCCGCTTGATTCCCCCGCCTACGGACGAGGACCAGATGGCGGCGTTTCGTTGGGCCGTCGACGACTATGTGGAGCAAGGCGTGACAACCGCAGTCGTCGCGGGTGGAGGACCCGACAGCCTTGTGAATCTCCAGAAGGCGCAGGCGGAGGATATTCTAGCGCTGCGTGTCGTGACGATGATGTCTCGTGGCAATCCGGATGAGATGTCGGCGGTCGAGACCGGCGGTGTCAGGTCTCACTTTGGGGACACACGTCTCAAGGTGGGGGCCATCAAGATCATTCAGGATGGGTCAAATCAAGGCTACACCGGGTACTTCACCGAGCCGTATCACACGCCCTTCAAGGGGGACGCGGACTATCGCGGGTATCCGCGACGCAGCCGTGACGATCTCACCACCATGGTGACGCAGCTTCACGCGACCGGCTATCAGATTGCCATCCACGCCAATGGCGACGCCGCGATCGACGACGTCATTCATGCCTTCCGTGAGGCGCAGCGGTTGCATCCGCGAGACGATGCTCGGCACCGGATCGAGCATTGCCAGATGGTGCGTCTGGACCAGCTCGACGCGATCGCAGAGCTGGGCATCACGCCCTCGTTCTTTGTGGGTCACGTCTACTACTGGGGTGACCGTCACCGCGACATTTTTATGGGTCCAGACCGTGCCGCCGGCATCAGCGCGCTCCAGTCGTCCGTTGACCGCGGTATCCGCTTTACGGTGCACGACGATACGCCGGTGACACCGGTGAATCCTCTCCAACTCGTGTGGGTGTCGGTGAACCGCCTCACCAAGAGCGACCAAGTGCTCGGCCCGGACGAACGTATTAGCCCTCGGGATGCGTTGCGAGCCGTGACGATAGACGCCGCGTGGCAGAACTTCGAAGAAGAGATCAAGGGCTCGATCGACTCGGGAAAGCTGGCCGACCTCGTGGTGCTTTCTGACAACCCGCTGACCGTCGAGCCCGAGACCATTCGCGATATTGACGTTCTCGAGACGATCGTCGGCGGGGCGAGCGTCTACACGCGCCCTTAGGGCTTCTTACGTGGGCTCTTGAAAAGCCACTAGTCGATTGTCACCGGTCAAGTGTCACCTAGGCCTCGCCCGTTAGCTATGGACGGCCGTTCACACCTGCACCGCATCCTGAAACCCGTTCACGTGGGCGCTCTGGCGTTGGGCTGCGTGATCGGGTTCGGTTGCTTTGTCCTCCCCGGCGATTTCTTACGGACCGCCGGTCCGCTGGGCGCGGCGTTGGGCGTCAGCTTGGGGGGGCTGGCGATGCTCGTCATCGCCCGGAGCTACGGGACGATGGTGAGGGTGCTTCCGGTGGCCGGTGCCGAGTTTGCTTACGCCAACCTCGTCTGCGGGCGGCGGCACGCGTTCGTTTGTGGTTGGTTGCTCGCGCTTGGCTATCTGAGTATCGTTCCGCTCAACGCCACGGCCCTTGGGGTGCTGGCGGCCTTTGTTGCGCCGGACGTCTTTCTCCAGGGTTTCTTGTACTCGGTCGCCGGGTTTGACGTGTTTATCGGGCCCGTCCTGCTCGCGTCGCTGGCCATTGTTGTTGTCGGTGTCTTTCACTACCGCGGTGTACGGGGCGTCGGGAGTTTGCAGGTCGGGCTGACGTCGGTGTTGGTCGGCGGTGTTGTCCTACTCGGTATCAGCACCGGGTTCTCGCCCGAGGCTTCGCCCGCCAACTGGGCCCCGGCGTTTCCCCCGGACCGATCGGCGATCTCGGGAATGCTTGCCGTGCTCGCCTTCTCGCCGTTTCTCTACGTGGGATTTGACACCTTGCCTCAGGCGGCCGAGGAGTTCGATTTTTCGCCACGGCTTGGTCGGTCCTTGATGACGTGGTCGATCCTGGCCGGGGTGGCGATGTATGTCGTACTGATTCTCGTCACGTCGGCCGTCATACCGTGGACGCGCCTGGTCAGCGATAGCCCGGAGTGGGCGACCGGGACTGCAGTCTCGGCCGGTTTAGGGAGCGTGGGGTTGACTGTGTTATCCCTGACGGTCGTGACCGCCGTCGCCACGGGTATCAACGGCTTCTATATGGCCACCAGTCGCCTCATGTTCAGTATGGGACGCGCCAAACTCCTGCCAGCATGGTTCGCGCGGATCCATCCCACTCATGGCACGCCGGTCAACGCGATTGTCTTTATTGGGGCCGCGTCACTGGTGGCGCCGTGGTTTGGTCGGGAAGTGTTGCTGTGGGTGGTCGATATGTCCTCGGTGGGAACCGCCGTGGGATACGGCTATACGTGTATCGCGGCCTATGCCATCGCGCGCGGTTTTAAAACGGAGGGCCGCACTGTCGAAACGACCGCTGGGGACCGCGTCATTGCCGCGGCTGGTGTTGTCGTCTCGGCGGTGTTCATCTTGCTTCTCACCGTCCCCGGGATGCCGGCGTTTATGGCGGTTCCGTCGTGGGTCGCACTTGGCGTGTGGGCCGGTTTGGGGGTGGTGTTTTACCTCGTTCGGGCTCGCGACTACGAGTCGAGCTCGGTACCGCACGTCGTCACCGGTATCGGTGACGACCGTGCGGACCGGGCGCCGAGCGTCGATCACGATTCGTAGGTCGTTCGGCCTCCTAGCACTGTCCGGACAACCTTGATCTCCTTGATCGCATCCGGATCCACATCGTGAGGATCGTCCTCGAGGAGCACGAAGTCGGCGAGCTTTCCTGTCTCGAGCGAGCCTTTTATGTCTTCCTCGAATGAGGCGTAGGCGCCGTTCACCGTGCAGATGCGCATTGCCTCCGAGACGGTGATACGTTGACTGGCTCCCCAGACCCGGCCCTGCACGTCCTTGCGTGTGACCATGCTCTGGATCGCCATCATCGGTTCATACGGTCCTGGTGTGAAGTCGGAGGCCGGCGCGACTGGAATACCGGCATCAAGAAAACTGCGGTGCGCAAACATCGACTCCATCTTCTCCGGGCCATAGTCGGGCCACTTGTTCCCGTGGTAGTGGGCGTAGGTGTAGAACGGGGTCGGTATTACACCGGCGTCGCGAATCCGGGCGACGAGGGAAGGGGTGACGAGCGAGCAGTGCTCTATCCGGAGCCGGGGATTGGGTCCCGTATGATTCCTCAGCACTCGTTCGTAGGCCGACAAGACCATGTCGATCGTGACATCGCCGTTGGCGTGAATTCCGATCCGGAAGCCATTGTTTACCGCGTCGTCGACGGCGCTGTTGATGTCTTCCTGGCTCATCGTCAGGATTCCGTGGTCGTCCGTGCCTTCGAACGGCGTGCTCATATACATTGTGCGTTCGGACGCCGACCCGTCGGCTGCATACTTGACCGCTCCGATCCGGATCATGTTGTCGCCGAATCCTGACCGAACGCCAGCCATTCTTAGTCCGCGATAGACGTCGCTGCTGCCGCGTGGCATGAACGAGAGCCGGAAGTGCAGCTCGTTCGCAGCGCGGGCATCCTGATAGGCGATGAGCGCTTCGAGGCCACCGGACGCGTCTGTCGTCGAGGTCAGGCCCGCGGCCGCCATGTTTTGCGAAGAGATCGTGGCGGCACGTTGCCTGACCTCACGGTCGATCACCGGCCAGGTGCCCACGTCAAAAAAAGCTTCGCGCGCATGCTCAGCGACCTTGCCAGTCAGTCGGCCGCCCTCGCGAAAATACCGGCCGCCCACCGGGTCCGGCGTGTCTGGTCCGATACCCGCGAGCTCCAGCGCTGTCGAGTTGACGACCCCGGTATGACCACCCCGATGAGCGACATAGACCGGATGGTCCGGCACGGCTTGGTCAATGTCGTCACGGTTCAACGGACGACCCTCGTCGAACTTCGTGTCGTCATACATGACGCCCTGGACCCAGTGGCCCGGAGGAGTTTCGGCTGCCTTGCCGGCAAGCGCGAGCTTGACGTCGTCGATGCGTCGAAGATTCACATTGGCCCCGACCGCTTCCGCCGTAAAGTGAGGATGGCTGTGCGCATCGATAAAGCCCGGTGTCACAGTCATGTCCCGCGCGTCGATCCGTTCGGTATCCGCGCCCGCGAGCCCAAGGATGTCGTCATTCGACCCAACCGCCATAATCCGGTCGCCTTGTATTGCCACCGCTTCGGCAACAGGCATATCGGGATTCATGGTCAGCACACGGCCCCCGGTCACAACCAGGGTGGCGCGGCCAGTCGCCGCTTGGTCTTGCGCACGCGCGCCCGTCGCGACCGCAAGGCCGAGCGGCACCGCCGCGGTCGAACCCACAAACGCCCGTCGCGTGATCTGTGTCATCGTGTTGTCTCCGTTTCTGGTCAGGACGCCCTTCTGCCGGTTTGGGGATATCGGTCAGGCGAAGGTTACGGCCTCACTCCCTCTCGATCGTGAATTTCAGTCTGGCGTGGTCGCAGCCCCGCAGGTGCAGCATTGTCGCATGGACACCAACTACGCGGTGCGCCGTCCCGCCCGCGTCGCGGGCAGCCTGAGCCGGTATCAGTCCGGAAATGGCCGTCCGCTTGTCGCTGGCGTTCAATACGACGGCAGAGAGTTGGCTCAATCAGCAAGTCCAATACGATTTGTGGCACGCTGAGCGAAAACGGAGACACTGCGGGTGCGGAAGCTCTCGGCTGCGTGAAGCGCTCCGCGCCTTGGCCGACCGGGGCCAGGAGGACGGAGACGACTCATCTCGCTCCGGTGGCACCGGGCGGAACCCTGACCTGGTTGCCTCCAGATTCGGTGGCCGTAGATTTTTGCGCCCACGACCGGCGGCGACGTGGTGGTTCCTCCGGAGCCCTACTTGGAGTGCTGCTCCGCGCCGTCAGCCGATGCCTGCAGCTCGAGGTTACGCGCGATTTCTAGGATATGGCGGATGTCGTGGTTGCCCTCGTGACAGGCGTATTCATACATAGGTCCTTCGGTCCTCACCATGGGAACCTCCGCACTCCAGGGGCTCGTCCACGTGGTCGGATCGGTCACTGTGAACTCATAGTGAATCCTGTCGGGGGCAACACGGGTGAAGCGTTCCACCACCTGCAAGTTTCCGCTCGCGCCTCGATACCGTCGCCGTTCGGCGAAGTGGCTGGTCTCGACCACCAAGGTATCACCGTCCCACTGACCGCGTGAGTCACCGGGGAACTGGCGGATCGTGTCCGAGATCTCCGGGCGACCGTCCAGGGGAATGATGCGCGGTGGGTTGGTCGCGAGCTCGCTGAACACGACGACGTAGTCGTTGGTCTGGAAGATCTGATGCACATCGTTATACGACGGGGGCAGCATGGGGGGGCCTTCGTGCGACCAGGCAATACACCTCTCCGACCAGGGTCGGGTCTGGTGGCTGTCGAACGCGCTCGGCAGTTGGCTCGCTGTTGTTTCGGCGGCGCGACGCGCGGCGGCCGTTGTCGTCAACGGTGGAAACCGGCCATCTGGAGGATCCGAGATCAAGGATGTTCTTCGACTCGACAGACCCTTTGGCACAGTCGTGCGCAGCCAGATTTCGTTGTCGTAGTGGATGTGATGACGTTCGTCAGGAGTCCGTTGCCCCTGATATTTGTATCGTTCTATTTCCCGACGATCCTCGATATAGAGGATTTCGCGCGCAGACGGGTCGACACCTTCGGCGGTGAGTTGCTGCTGGAGCGCCGCCGTTTCCTCTTCACTGAAAAACTCTTGGGTTGCCAGGTGAGCGGGTCGCTCGAGGGGCGTAAACGTTTGCGTGGTCCAGTAGCCCTGAAGGTCTGGACGGCCGTCGGGCGTCCGGGGCACGGTCCATGCGGACGTGTCTTCCGTGCCGGACCGAGAGGGGTTCTGCGCGAACGCGGAGACCGGCGCAAACCAGCCGATTCCCACGACCGTTATCAAAGCGGCAAGCGCACTGTGGGTCATCGGACCTCCCTTTCCACATGGCCGATTAGCGAGCGAATCGGCCAACAACGGCGGCTGATAGGGTGACCCTGTCAGCCGGCGCTGCCAAGAAGCGGGCAAAAACGCCGAGCCGAGGCGTCGCGCCGTTTTCCTCTGACGGCAAGGCTGTCAGCAGCCCGTGGTGAAAGTCCCGCCCTACGTCGATCTTGATGCGACGCGAGACTTTCACCCCGGGCGGCTAGGACTGTAGAAGCCGCCTACGCGAGGACTCCGGATACGACCTCTCCGTGCACGTCCGTCAATCGGAAGTTCCGGCCCTGATACGGGAAGGTCAGCTTCGTGTGATCAATACCCAGCAGGTGCAACATCGTCGCATGCAGGTCGTGAATGTGGACCGGGTCTTTGACGATATTGAAGCCAAAGTCGTCGCTCTCGCCGTAGGAGATACCTGGCTTGACGCCACCCCCGGCCATCCAGATGGTGAAACACCGTGGATGGTGGTCTCGTCCGTAGGTTTCGTCGGTCAGGCGGCCTTGGCAAAAGACCGTACGCCCGAACTCACCGCCCCAGACGACAAGCGTTTCGTCGAGCAATCCGCGCTCTTTCAATTCTCCGACGAGTGCCGCTTGCGGTTGGTCGACATCCTTGGCTTGCACCTGAATACGCGTCGGCAGCTGGGTATGCATGTCCCAGCCTCGATGGAAGAGCTCGATGAACCGAACGTCGCGCTCCGCGAGGCGCCGAGCAAGTAAGCAGTTTGCTGCAAATGTCCCGGGTGTCCGCGAATCTGGCCCGTAGCGCTCAAATACGGAATCCGGCTCGTCGGAGAGGTCGGTCAGATCTGGCACCGACGCCTGCATGCGATAGGCCATCTCGTATTGAGAGATCCGGGCGCCCGTTTCCGGGTCACCGAACTCCTCGAGGTCGAGCTGATTGAGCGTTCCCAGATCGTCGAGAAACCGGCGCCGGACGTCTTGGTCGACCCCGGGAGGATTTGACAGATAGAGGACAGGGTCGCCGGTCGAGAGAAACTTGACGCCCTGATACTCCGACGGCAGAAAGCCGCTGCCCCAGAGCCGGTCGTAGACGGGGTTGCCGCCGCGGTTCGAGACCATCGCCACAAAGGTCGGCAAGTCGTCGTTCATGCTCCCGAGACCGTAGGAGAGCCACGAGCCGATGCTCGGTCGGCCGGCCAGTTGCGCGCCGGTTTGGAAGAAGGTCACACCCGGGTCGTGGTTGATCGCCTCCGTGTGCATCGTCTTGATGAAACAGATCTCATCGGCGATCTTGGCCGTGTGCGGCATGAGCTCACTCACCCAGGCTCCAGATTCGCCGTGCTGGGTAAAGGAAAAAGCCGACGGGATGATGGGAAAGCTCGCCTGGGAGGCGGTCATCGCCGTGAGTCTTTGGCCCGCCCGAACCGACTCTGGCAGGTCGGTCCCGCGTAACTCGGCGAGCTTTGGCTTGTAATCCCACAGTTCGTGCTGGGAGGGCGCCCCGGCCTGGAAAAGATAGATGACCCGCTTGGCCTTTGGCGCAAAGTGGGGCAGCCCGGGCAAACTGCCGGTGGCGGTAGAAGTCGCGCCCGGCGTTTGCGCCAGGAGATCACCATTGCACAACGTGGCCAACGCCGCCGCACCGATACCGGTGCTCGACTGCTGGAGAAACCGTCGCCGGGTAAGCAACAACCGAGGGTCGTATGTCGGAGCCATGGCGCTAGTCCTTTGTGATGGTTCGGTCGAGATTCAAGATGAGGTTGGCCACCATCGTGTACGAGGCCAATTCGGCAATGTCCAGTGTCTCGTCGCGTGAGGATTCCCCGACATTGACGAGTGCCAGCGCCGCCGATCGATCCGTCGAGAATCGGTCGAAATACGTGCGGAAGCCATCGACCAAGACGGTCTGCGCGTTCTCGCGTGGTGGCCGGGCTGTCGCCAGGCGGTAGGCAAACGAGACGCGATCCTCGGGAGTCGGGCCGCCTTCGGTGATCATCCGTTCGGCCATACGACGCGCTGCTTCGACATAGGTGACGTCGTTCATCAGGTTTAGCGCCTGCAGTGGCGTATTCGTGCGACTGAGACGGACGAGACAGGTCTCCCGTGTCGACGAATCGAAAGCCAGCATCGCTGGGGGCGCCAGCGTTCGTTTCCAGTAGGTGTAGAGGCTGCGACGATAGAGATCCGCTCCCTCGGCTTGGTCGTAGCGCTGGCTCGCGGCCAGCGCCCAGAGGCCCTCGGGCTGATACGGTTTGACCGAAGGCCCCCCCACCTTGTCGACGAGTAGTCCCGCCACCGAGAGAGCCTGGTCACGGATCATTTGCGCAGGCAGTCGCAAGCGTGGTCCGCGGGCCAAGAGGCGATTCTCGGGGTCCTGCTCGAGTAGTGCGGGCGGGATAGTTGAATCCTGCCGGTAGGTTGCACTCGTGACGATGGCCCGCTGCATCGCTTTGACGTCCCAGCCAGAGTCGATAAAGGTCGTCGCGAGCCAATCCAGCAGCTCCGGATGGCTCGGGTAATCCCCCTGGAGCCCGAAGTTTTCTGCGGTCTTCACCAGACCGGTTCCGAAATACATCTGCCAGAAACGGTTTACCGTGACGCGCGCCGTGAGTGGATGATCCGGGCGTACGAGCCAGCGTGCAAACGTGAGGCGGCTTGGGGGCTCGCCGTCGGCGAGCGGCGGGAGCACCGCCGGGACCCCAGGACTGACCTGCTCCCCAGGCACGTCGTAGGCGCCGCGAATGAGCCGGAATGTCTCCCGCGGCGGTTTCATCTCATCCATCACCATCACGGTGGGGAAGCCGTCCCACAGCTCGGCACGCTCTCGTTCGAGGTCTTTGACGGCGTGCCACGCCGCCTGGATTGCCGACGGAGCGTATTGCTCGAGAAACGCGAGTCGGAGCTTTTCGGTCTGTCCCACGGTGCGGATGGTCGGGGGGATGGTCGCTATCTCATTCAACGATTCATTGGTCGCGATGATGGCGGCTTCGGTGCCCGTCAAGGCCTTTGTGTAGACCCGCACGTCATCGATCAGTCCCTCGAATCGTGGTCGCGAATCTGTTGCCCCGGAGCTCTCGGGGGCGCCGCCGCTGGCCCCGATGCGTAGCGGCTCCCGTGTGCGCATCGGGTTGTTGAGTCCATCAATCTCGATGACGCTCTCTTGCGGCCGCCCGTCGAAATAGACTTGCAGTCCGCTCGGCATCTTTTTGCCGTCGTATGTCACGAGGACGTGGTGCCACTCGTCAAGGGGCAGGTTGCCGGTTGTCTCCAACCGCAATCCGTCATCCATGTATCGCTGGGAGAAATTGACCTGCACCTTCCCGTTGACGAGATAGACGCCCCAGCCCTGTTCACCTTGGTCACCGGCCAGCGCTCGCGACACGATGACCCCATCGGCGGCGGTGGGATAGATCCAGGCGCCCACGCTGAACGGGTCGTTGTAGGTAAAGTTAGCGATGTCGCCGCCGTTGACAAAACGTTGCCCATCGAAGCTCAGCGCCTCGCCGACCAGCCCCGGAACAAAACGCGGCTGGCCGTCTTCCAGCGTAGCGACCGGTGCCGGCACGCTCTCAGGCGACGCAGGTCGTACCCGCAGCCCGGAGGTCACGGAGGGGGAGACACGGATCGGTTCTCCCGTCAGCACGCCCGCGATGTCACCGTCGAGAGGGTAGTGGACGAGGAGCTTGTCGCGCAGCACCCAATCAACGTGACCGGCGGCGTCAAGCGACTCTTCCCATTTGTTCCGCGCGTTGACACGGTCGGTCAGAAGGTCTGAGAAGGCCTTTCGCGCGTTGTCGAGTCTGCCGTCAAGGATAAACAGGTCGGCTTCGTGCTCCGCGGTAGGCGCGGTGATATACGGTGGAGAATTGCCATACTTGAATGCCTTGCCACGTTCGGAGACGTTGTTGAAGTAGGCAAAAACCTCGTAGAACTCCTTCTGGGAGAGGGGGTCGAACTTGTGGTCGTGGCACCGGGCGCACCCCAGGGTCAAACCCATCCAGACGGTCGAGGTCGTCGAGACCCGGTCGACGACGTTCTCGACCAGGAACTCTTCGGGGATGATCCCGCCTTCGCCGTTCTGGCTGTGGTTTCGGTTGAATGCGGTCGCGATGTGTTGCTCGAGCGTCGCGTCGGGCAGAAGGTCGCCGGCGAGCTGCTCAATCGTGAACTGATCGAACGGCATGTTGTCGTTGTAGGCGTCGATCACCCAGTCGCGATACCGCCACATGGAGCGTTCGGCGTCGGTCTGGTAGCCACTCGTGTCGGCGTAACGAGCACCGTCTAGCCATTCCACCGCCATCCGCTCGCCATACCCGGAAGTGTTGAGCAGTCGGTCGACGGCGTTCTCGTACGCGTCCGGAGAATCATCATTGAGGAATGTGGCGATGTCGCCAGCCGTGGGGGGAAGTCCGGTCAAGTCGAGAGTGACACGTCGGAGAAGCGTCGCGCGGTTGGCTTCGGGGGCTGGCGTTTGCCCCTCTTGCTCGAGACGAGCAAGGACAAAGTCGTCGATCGGGTTGCGTGCCCACTCAGTGTCGGCGACAGGTGGGACAGCGGATCGTTCGGGTGGGATGAATGCCCAATGGGACTGCCATTCGGCGCCCTGATCGATCCACAGTTGGAGCGTCTCGATTTCGTTGTCGGTCAGTCTGTCGTCGACGCGACCCGGCGTCAGCGAACTATCCTCACCCCGACGGTATGGCATCCGTTCCGTCAAATCGGTCGCGGTCACACGGTGTATGAGCAGACTGTCCGCGGCGCTGCCGGGAACGATGACCGGACCTCCGAACGTGCCGCGTTCGGAAAAGGGCCCCTCGGCCACGTCCAACCGAAGGCCGCGTTGGCGTGCTTGCTCATCCGGACCGTGGCAGGTGAAGCAGTTCTCTGACAGAATTGGTCGCACCTCGCGACCGAAATCGACCGTGCGAACAGACATCGAAGCTGCCCCGGTGTCGGACGCTGCCAACTCACTCCCCCACGCGGCCCCCGAATCGATCCACCGGCGGACGACCTCGATTTGCTCAGGCGTGAGCGAACGTCCAGAGGACGCCGGTGGCATGCGACCAATCGCTCCTTCGGTCGTCAGGCGCTGAAAAAGTGGGCTGCCGTCGGCGTCGTGTGGAACCACAACGGTGCCGATGAAATCGTCTGTATCAAGCCGAAGATTGCCCTGACGTGTGGCCTCGGACGGGCCATGACAGGCGCCACAGGCTTCAGAGAGGATTGGCCGGATATCGCGATTGAACTCGACCGGCTGAGTTGGTTCTTGCTGACCCGTTGCCGCGCGCGCGCCTGGCGGGGACCCCATCAGCAGCGACACAAGAACAGCGGAGAACATCAACGCACAGCGACGTGTCCTTCTCATAGCACCTCTCAGCTCATCAAGTCTCTAGGGCATGGTAGGCCCCGGGACTTCCACTGGCAAGTGCTATGTTGGGCATATTCGACTGCGGAGACACGCCGCCAGACGACATGCGCAACCCGCACCGTCTATGAACAGATCCGCCGGTTTGGTCGGGTTCGTCGTGGCGAAATCGGCGTGTATGGACAAACGATTACACCGGAATTGGCTCGCGGGCTCGGGCTTTCCAGATGTGGGCTGTCGTGCTTGCCGACCGTGTATCCAGAAGGTCCCGCCGCGACTGCAGGCCTGCAGGTCGGAGATGTCGTCCTCACGCTTGACGGGAAGACAATGGAAAATGCTCGTCAGTTTCAGGTGAATCTCTACCCGCGTCGTGTCGGCGAGTCCGTCAATCTCGAAGTCTTACGCGGAAATGTGCGTGTCACATACTCTGTGATTCCCAACGAGCGGCCGACCGACCCCGACCGGTTTCAGGCAATGGTGCGCCCCGAGGAATACCTGATTCCACAGCTCGGGATTTTGGCTCTCGACGTGACGCCAGAAGTGTCAGCGATGTTGCCGGCCTTGCGCAGGTCCGGAGGGGTCGTGGTCGCCGTCTCGTCGGCCAGGGCTGTACCTGTGCGCGGGGAACCGCTGTTGCCGGGAGACGTGATTCGCTCGGTCAACGACAGTCCTGTCGGGAGTCTGCTTGGTCTGAGAGCTGCTCTAGACGGACGCAGTGCGGGCGACTCGGTGGTGTTACACGTTGAGCGTGCCGGCCGGTGGCATTATGTGACCCTGACTCTGGACTAGTGCAGAGAAGAGTCAAGCGTGCTGCGGCCGAAGCGCGTGAAGAATGAGCCGTGATGCCTTGTGCTGGGAATGCGCGAAGCGGGCGCTTATTGGCGCCGAGCCCACGGGGTTCATTCGAGTTTGGCTGGCGCACTACACACCTTTACGATAGACACGTCGTCTCGAGGAGGATTACTGATGCTTACGGAAATTAATTGGCTCGCGGTGCTGGCCGCGGGCGTCGCGTTTTTTCTTCTTGGTGCAGTGTGGTATTCGGTCCTTTTCGGAAAGAAATGGGCGCAGTTGCTAGAAATCGACTAGAAGAATCCCGGCGGCAACATGGGCTTGATCTTCGGATTGACCCTAGGTTTCGAGCTGCTCGCGGCACTGGCAATGGCGATCTTGATCCACGAGACCGGGCGTGGCGGTTGGCGAGGGGGGCTTCACCTCGGATTCATCGTAGGAATAGGGGTCGTGCTGCCGGTGATCGCGATTAACAATCTGTATCAAAGAAGGGCCGCAGCCCTCACCGCAATCGACGCCGGCCACATGGCCGCCGGGCTCGCTATTGTTGGAGTCATTCTCGGAGCCTGGAGTTAGTCCAGGGAGGCGAGTCCAGATACAGGCTGCTAGTGCGCTAGTCCTCGGGCGGCTCCCCCGCCGGAGCCATCTTGACGATCCGCGGGTGGAACTGCGCTATCGGTTCCACGAGATCCGATTGCGCGCTCATGACCTCGTGAATGTTCTTATAGACGGCTGGCACCTCGTCGAGCCCGGCGGAAATCAGCGTCACTCCCTCGGTGGCCAGCTGGGCGCGGGCGTCGCGCCAGTCGAGGGTTTTGCGAGCTCTGGTGCGACTCATCACCCGCCCGGCTCCATGCGCCGCGGAGCGTAGCGAGTCCTCGTTTCCGGTTCCTCGCACCACATAGGTCGGGCTCGCCATCGAGCCCGGGATGATCCCGAGCACTCCCTTTCCAGCTGGGGTTGCCCCCTTGCGGTGCACGATGACGTCTTCACCGTCGTGCGTCTCTTTCCACGCAAAGTTGTGATGGTTCTCGAGGTCCAGCAGCACTTCCGCACCGAGGTTCTCCGTCAGGTGACGATGGATGCACGCGTGGTTCGCAGCGGCGTACTTGCCCATCAGCTCCATCGAGTGCCAATACTCCTGTCCGTCCGCACTGTCGAGGTCAAGCCAGGCCAGATGACGCAACGTACGCGGGAGCTCCGGATGACGACGCATCGCGAGCTTGCTGTAGTGGCCCGCGATCGTCGCTCCGGCCCCTCGGCTGCCGCTGTGACTCAGAAGCGCCGTATAGCGTCCAGCGTCGAGACCCAACGTCTCGTCGTTGAGGTCGAGATGACCGAATTCAACGAAGTGGTTTCCGCTGCCGCTCGACCCCAGCTGCCTCCACGCTGTGTCTCGCAGGCCTACCGTCAGGTCGGTAAGTTCCCAGTTTTCGTCCATGACCGTGTGCGACCGGGGCCGGCGGAAGGAGGCGCCCATCCCGAAACGGGTTTCCGTCTGTATCGCCCGGGTAAAGCGGTCGTCTTTGTCTTCGTCGAGAACGGAGACCGGAAGGTCGAGCACGGTCATCTTGACTCGGCACGCGATATCGACTCCAACTGCGTAGGGAATGACCGCGTTTCGGGTGGCTAGTACGCCACCGATTGGTAAGCCGTAGCCGAGGTGCGCATCTGGCATCAGGGCTCCTCGGACGGCGATCGGCAGACTGCATGCGTTCTGAAGCTGCTGGACCGACGCCGGGTCCAAGTCGTGGCCCCACTGCCGATACGGAGCGGACTGACGACGCGGCACGAAGTTAGGTTTGACGACTCCGTCTCTGCGCATACGGTGGCCGTCCGTACATCTAGACCCGCCGTTTCCACATGTCCCAGGCGTGGAAACCACCGACGTCGTGTCGTCGCCCAAGAGGAATTGATACGCGACAGTCCACTAGTTTCTCTCGCGGTCAGTCTATTGGGTCTATTGAGGTTTCTATATCAGTGAACGGATGCTATCTACGTTGGATGTTGACTAACGTGGTGTTTCGTCTTTGCTCCGCTATGGCACGGGGAAATAGGCGATCATTTCGCCACGATTTGTCCCGAGCCAGATCTCGTTGCCGATCTGGACAGCAGTCGTGGATGCCTCGAATCCGTCTATCCGAAGATGCGAAAAGATGCGTTGAAGTTCGAGGGTTTCCGGGTCGACGACGGCGACGTTCGATGTCTCCTCCGGCGTCCGGTAGTTGCCGTGCCCGGCGGCAAAGATGCGTGTGCCGTCGCCTGACATGCGGAGGTTGTCCGGTCGGAATCCGACGGATACGACATCCTTCTGCACGGGCGCGCCGCCACGCGACAGACGCGTCAGTTTCTCCTCGCGCCAGCCAGCAATATACAGCCAGCGCCCGTCGGGCGAGATTTCCAGACCGTTCGGAGCGGTGTCGGCGCTGCCAGGAATCTGACGCCAGCCGGTGTCGGGATTCCAGTCCCATACGTCTCCGGTGCGCGGACTCGTGGCGGCGAATCCGCCTTCTGGAAGGGCGACGACGGAGTTCAGTCCGAGCTCTTCGGGCGCGACCGCGCACCCGACCCACGTCAACACCGGCGGTGTCGCGCTCGAGTCGACCTCGAACACCTCGATTGACTCTCTCGTCCCGTGGTGGACGACAAACAACGTGTGGGCCGTGTTCGGTCCTGGACGCAGGTAGAGACCGTGCGCGCGAAACGCGTCGGGCTCCGACAGATCGAGTGGGCCGGGGCACGTCGGATAGGCTGTCTGATCGAGTCTTTCACGCGGGGTGTCGGTGGGGAACAGCACCGACGTGGTCTTGTCTGTGACATGGACCGCATGAAGCCGGCCACCCTCTTGGTTTCCCGATGCAATGACCCATTCACCACCCGGCACGATGGCGAGATCTTCGGGTCCGATCAGATCGCAAATGAACTGTATCTCGCCGACTGGCTCGCAGGCCGCTGTACTCGGAGCGACCGAGCCAAGCGTCATGACGATTGTCGATAGAAGCATGTTCGTAGCTCTCACCTGCTCTCCTCTCAGAGGACCGCCACCGGAGCGGCGGACCTTCCGGTGCTCCGCGTTTCGTTGTGATGGCGCGGCGGGCGGTGGTTGTTCAGGTCCGGTCGAAGACTACGAACCGGTCGATGAGATGTCAACGGGGGGCGCGCATTGCCGAGGTCTATGGAGACCGCGGTCACTCGACCGTAAAATAGGTATCGTTTCGTTTCGCACTATGAGATCACCGGGCGTCGGACGAGGCATCGCGTATCGCGACCTGCTGCCTGAGCCGCAATGTCCTGCAACACGGCGAGAAAGAAAGCAAAGGAGTCAGATGACGAATCGGATTGCAACGCTGACGACAGTGGTCACCCTGCTGCCGCTGGGAGTGGTCGCACAAGAGACATCGGACGACTCGACGGCGGTTCGGCCATTTGAGATCGCGGTGTCGGACGACGTTCTCGACGACTTGCGCGCGCGGCTGGAGCGGACCCGTCTTCCGGACCAGCTCGATGGCGTGGGGTGGGACTACGGGACGGAGCTTGGTTATTTGAACGAGCTGATTACGTATTGGCGCGAAGGCTTTGACTGGCGGGCGCAAGAGCGCCGCCTGAACGAGTTCGACCAGTTCAAGACGCGAATCGGTGACCTCGACATTCACTTCATACACCAGCGCTCGCCCGAACCGGACGCGCTGCCTCTTGTCATCACGCACGGCTGGCCCGGGTCGATCGCCGAGTTCACAAAGATTATCGGCCCGCTGACCGACCCTGTGGCCTATGGCGGTGAGGCCGCGGATGCGTTTCATGTCGTCGCCGCGTCAATGCCGGGATATGGGTTTTCCGACAGGCCTCGCCGCGCCGGGTTCGGTCCGGAGCAAATTGCCGAGGTGAACGCGGCGCTGATGGAGCGGCTCGGATACGACCGCTATGGCATTCAAGGCGGTGACTGGGGGGCCATTGTCAGCCGATGGCATGCGTTCAACCACCCCGAGCACGCGGTTGGGCTACACCTCAACATGCTGATCGCCGGTCCGCCTCGTGGCGTCGATGACCCGACCGCCGGAGTGCCGGTAGCCGAGCTCGAGCGGTCCCGGGCGCGCCAGTCGTTCTACAACACTGCCGAGAGCGGGTACTCACAAATCCAAGGGACGAGACCACAGACACTCGGATACGGCTTGAACGACTCGCCGGCGGGGCAGGCGGCCTGGATCGTCGAGAAGTTCCGCGCGTGGTGTGACTGCGACGGTGACCCCGAGTCGGTCTTTACGAGAGACCAGCTCCTCACCAACATCATGATTTACTGGGTGACAGAGACTGCCACGTCATCGGCGCGGCTCTACTACGAAAGCCGCAACGCCCCGACCTCACGGGAATTGGGTCGGGTGGAGGTTCCGACAGGCGCGGCGATTTTCCCGTATGAGTTATTTATTTCTCCGCGCCCGTGGGCCGAGGCGCAATACAACATCACGCAGTGGACGGAGATGCCGCGCGGTGGGCACTTTGCAGCAATGGAACAGCCGGATCTGTTGACGGATGACGTGCGGAGTTTTTTTCGGCCGCTACGCGCGCCGCGCCCGTGAGGGCATTCGCATTGTCGGTCTGTCGTCTTCGAGTCGACGTCGCCTAGACGTCTAGCTGCATAGTGGGCAATGACGTCCCGTTTGCTGCGGTGCGTCTCCAACCCAACCAAGCGCGCCTGCGGCAGGCCGCGACGGTTGCCTCGCAGCGATTCAATGCGTGGCCTGACTCGGGAGGAACGACAGATTTGCCGTTGCTCTCGGGGTCGCCGCTGAGACGGGGAGGGGTTCGGATGACGTGGTTTCGAACGAGCGACCAACCCGATTGCCGGCGGGGTCTTCGAGCACCGGTAGCGCGACCACTCGGTATGGCTGGGTTTCCCATACAACCTGCGGTGTGAAGCTCCACCGGGTCTCGGTCTCCCCGATCGTGACCACGCCGTCGAGGACATCGTCCTCAGCGGTCAATATCACGACGGCCCGCTGCAGGAGCGCGAAGTCGAGTGGCTTTGGGAGTGACACGACGACCGGTTCGCGCGTGCCCGCCCCAGGCGTGGACACATGCCATCCTGCCGGATCGATTGCGTGGTGGTCTGCCGGACCGACACGAAACGCACGTCGGAACGACTCCAAAAGGGCGCGTCCGTTCGCATCGGCCCAAGCGTCATCGATGACCAGCGTATACATACGCCCCTCGAAGAGCGGTTGTCCGACCTCCTCGTGGGGCAAGATGCCGCGTTTGACCCGTCCGGGGTCGAATAACAGGGTGTATCGGGTACGGTCTTCGTTCCACAACGCGACGTCCAAGGGGAGAAAAGGGTCCTCCACCGCTCGGCCGTCGGCGTCTAGAAGGTGGATGTAGTTGAGGCCCCCGCGAAGTCCCATCGGGGCAGAGAAGTGGATGTAGAGCCTCAGGAGGTTCTCGGGGACCACGTCCGCCGATGGGTAGACCTGAAGGACGGTTGTGACTGGGCTGGGGTCTGGCGCCGATTCTCCCACCGTCGCGTGGAGCGCGCGCGCCGGCCAGCGGTGGTGTCCTTGGTCTACTCGCGCGGGCAATCGCGACGCGTCAAAGACCACCAGGTAGGACCGACCAGGGTCGAAGCCGAAAAGTGGACTGAAGCGGATGGTGTCGTCCGTGACCGTGTAGCTACCGAGCACACCGGGCTGAGTCCAGGCGTCCTCTGTCGTCGACGCCACCGAGACCCGAAACCATCCGGACCACTCCTCCGGGGTCAGCGCCGCGTCACGCACGGCGCGAAGTGCCGCCGGTGGTAATCCAGAAACCTCGACCGCTGGGGCGCTGACCGCGGTGCTCGGCGCTCGGAGTGCAATCTGAACGGACGCGGTTGGTTCGGCGCCGGGGTGTTGCCCGGCGGGGGCGGCGCAGGCGGGTACGACCGCGAGCGCCCACACCAGGCCGAGCTTCACCAAGCCTTCTTTTTTCCGGCAGGCCAGGCTGCCGGAGCCCATGGCCATGCTACCCGCCCCGGCGTCAGGGGAGCGCCACGGCTTCGAGATCAAGCCCGCTGTGCTCTGAACGGGCCAGGACAAGCGCATGGGTGTCATCAAGCAGGTCGAGTTGCACGACCCCGGTCATCGATTCGACCAGTTGATGCGCCACCCCGGCGGTGTCGCCGTCGGGGACGGCTTCGGTAATCGCGGGTGCGCTGCCAAACCCGGCGGTCGGGATTTTCATTACGCCGCGGCGGTTGTTCGACATCAGCAGATAGTCTTCGCCATCCTTCTGATAGACGATCATGTCGAGCGGTCTATTTCCGTTGCCAAACTCCGCAATCGTCACCCCTCTCACATCCGCGCCAGGCGTCAGGCTCGACACTGGGAATTTGACCAGCGGCGTGCACAGATACGATGCGATAAGGTGTGGCTCGTTGTCGATCAAGTAGGGGACAAAGCTATACACCGGCGAGCGGGTCTCGAACTGGTTGTGCGGCGCGTGCCAGATCTCGACGCTCGTTCCCTCGTCCACGGTCGTGAAGGGGTAGGCGATCGAGCGGAGTTTTGACGCGAACTCCTCGTTGGAGAGCCCGGCTGCATAGAGGCGTCCGTCGGTATAGGCGAGGTCGGTGATGGTCTGCACGCCGGTCACCCCGCCTTCGGTCTGGTCGCTCGGATAATTTGCGACCGGAAACTCTCGGCCTCCCTGGAGGAGGAGCGGCGTGTTCGCGTCCGGGGCATTTGGCAGTCGCACCCGCGAATACGGGACCTCGTCGAGCGGGATCACGGTAATCTCTCCTGCGCCATCGACACGGAGCAATACCGGGCTGGCGTCGGCCCCGCTCCCACGCATCAGTGAGATGAATGCGTTCTGCGTCTCCGGGTAGACGGCGAGGTCCGTGACAATGAGATTACTGGCGTCAGTTCCCAGCAACGCGGCGACCTTCTGGTCCAGGGCGGGAACATTCTGGGTGCCCGCTGTCCCGCCGCCGACATATTCGCCGAGGTCGAGCGCATAGATAAACACTTCCTGCGAGTCGGCGGCAAAGAGCGTGGCGTCGGGGCCAAACGTCAGTGGTCCGAGATACGTGAACGATGGACCAACGCCCTCCATACCCCCGGAGCTTTGGGCGGTCGGTATTCCGGACGTCATGGCGGCAACGGCCAACACGAGGGCAAGTTTCAACAAGCTGGTTCGCATGGGTTCTCCTCTCGGCTCCGGCAGGTTAGTCGTTGACTCGATGCCGGTCAAGTGATCAACGCTAGGGGACCGACGCTGAGCAACTGGACCTTTCTCCGCCACAGTCGATGGTGTTTAAATATGATGGTGGTCCCATGACGGATGGTGCGTCCCCCAAGACGACAATCAAGATGACACAACCATGACGACACGACACTCCAGGTATATGGCGATGGCCGGTGCCGCGCTGATCTGTACTCTCGCCGCATACACGCTGTCGCCCACCCTGGGCGGCTGGTCTCCTGGACCGGCGGATTGGGCTGGGGATTTGACCCCAATCACCGCCGAGGATTGGAGCTACGACCGCGCTGCCCATCTACTAGGTCGCGCCGGTTTTGGCGGTGCGCCCGAGGAGATCCAACGACTGGCGGACATGACACCGGACCAGGCGGTCCGGTCTCTCGTGTACTACGATGACATCGCGAACGACGAGTTGGAACCGTTTGCACATTCGGGTTTCTGGGATGAGACGCTGACGCATTTTCCTCCGAGCCGCCCGGCCGCCACAGATTTAGGGCTGCGACGCGGCGAGAGCATGGGTATCCGGGTAAAACCGGATCACGTCAATCGCCACGCCCAGCCTATCTCCGACCGCTTCTTTTTCTGGTTGCGCGCGACCTTGCTCGAAACCCGTCGGGTTGGTTACTGGTGGGCCGAGCGAATGCTCGACACCGACCGTCCGCTCGAGGAGAAGATGGCGCTCTTCTGGCACGGACACTTCGCGACGGCTGAGAACAAGGTCCGCGATTATCGGAAGATGCTGCAGCAGATCGACCTGTTTGAACGTTACGCGACCGGCAACTTTGGCGACCTACTGGTCGCGGTCGCCCAAAACCCGGCGATGCTTTATTACCTCGATGCCGGGGTCAATGTGAAAGGTGCCGCCAACGAGAACTTTGCCCGCGAGGTGATGGAACTCTTCACGATGGGAGTGGGTCACTACAGCGAGCAGGATGTCCGCGAAGCGGCCCGCGCCTTCACGGGATGGAACTTCGAGAACCTCGACTTCGTGGTCCATACCGGGCTTCACGACGAGGAGGAAAAGTCGTTTCTTGGTCGGACGGGTAACTTTGACGGCGTGGATGTGCTCAATATCATTCTCGAGCAGCCCGCGACGGCCGAGTATATCGGGACCAAGCTCTACCGCTTTTTTGTCCGCGATGACGTGTCGCCAGAGCTCACCGCAGAGCTTGGGGCGACGCTGCGCGACCACGACTACGAGTTGCGGCCGCTGTTGACGACCTTCTTTCTGTCACGTGACTTCTATAGCGACGCGAGCTACGGCGCCCACATCAAGGGGCCGGTCGAGCATGTGATCACGATGCTGAAGCAACTCGGAGCTCGCGACGTGCCAGGCGTTCCTGATTTCAACGCGACGACCATCGCGCTCGGCCAGCATCTACTCAACCCGCCATCGGTGGCCGGGTGGGCTCAAGGCAGGTCGTGGATGACTCCGGCCCTCATCCAGGAACGTGGCAATGTCGCCTTCGACTATCTCTTCCCCGATGTCATCGGATTTCGGGATCCAAACTTTCTCGGTCGTCGCGGGACCGGAGTGGTTGGCGAGCGGCTCCGTAGTGGCTATGACTTCTCGGCGGCCGCCGGTCTCGACGATCCGGGTGAGCGTTCCGCGTTCGATATGGCAGCCAAAGAGCGAGATGAGCTTTTCAATACGCGTATCTCCACGTATCGTGGCTGGGAGCAGGCCGTGCGCAAGCTGATACCGACGCCGCGCGGCGGCGCTCGGGTGGATATAGCGGAGATGATTGTGGACGCCGGTTCGGCGGATACCGATGAAGCCGTAGACTACTTGTTGCGACGGTTTCTCCAGGTGCCGGTGTCCCCCGACTTTCGGGCGGGCCTGGTGGCGTTCCTTGATGAGGAGCTCGGGACGTCGGACATCGCCCGTGCCGAGACATATATGGAAGACCCGCTGCGCATGGTGACGCATCTCATTATGAGCTCACCGGAATACCAGCTCAATTAGTTCGACCGTCACAGATTGGACAGTCACGGAGACCTGGAAAGGCGAGCAGGACGATCATGAAAACGACAAATCGAACGAAGCAGTTGTGCGACGCAAGTGGTGTCTCTCGCCGTCAGGCGCTCAAGATCGCCGCCCAGGGGCTCGGGTTGGGGTTGGTCGGGGGGATTGGTCCCGTCCCGCCATTGTTTGGAACCACTGCCAGAGCGATGGCAGCCACCGAGGGGAAGATCCTCGTGGTCTTCGAGTGGTTCGGCGGCTACGACGGCCTCAGTACGTTTGTTCCCTACGGCGACGACGCACTGTATCGACAGCGTCCGAACATTGGCGTCCGCGAGTCCGATGTGCTCAAGGTCGACGATCACTTTGGCTTTCAGAAATCGATGGTCGGGATGCACCGTCTGTGGGACGAAGGCAACCTCGCGGTGGTCCACGGGGCCGGGTACGACCAACCGTCGTTCTCGCACTTCACCTCGGCGTCCTACTGGCACACCGGTGCCCCAAACAGTGGTGAGCAGTACGGCTGGTATGGGCGGGCGGCCGATGCCCTCGACCCGACCGGGACGCCAAACTATTTGGTCAATATCTCCTCCACCCAGACGTTGGCGGTCAGAGCTCGGGAACACGTCCCGGTCGTGTTTGCTGACCCAAATTCGTTTACCCGGAGCGCGTTCCACCAAGAACAGCGGTATGTCGAGAAGCTGGGGCTTGGCCAAGAAGCTCGGGGCGACGCCCATCAATTCTTACTCGACGTCAACCGTAGCGCGCGCGATGCGTCGGCTCTCGTGACCCAGGCCTGGGACAACTACAACAGCACGCGCAATCCTGATGTTCGTTTGCTCGATCTGGACAAGGTGGTGGCGCTGATCGAGAACGACTTTCCCGCTCGGCTGTATTACGTGCGGCTCCGTAATAGCCTCTTCGACACGCACGTGAATCAGGAGAGCCCGCACAATCGTCAAGTGCAATATTGCTCGGACGCGGTCTGGGGTTTCTACGAAGAGATGAAGCGTCTTGGAAAGCAAAATGACGTCGTTATGCTCATCCACAGTGAGTTCGGACGGCGGGTGCCAGAGAACACCAGCCTTGGCACCGACCATGGAACTGCCAACGTGGCGTTTGTGATCGGCGGTGGGGTCAAGGGTGGTCAATACAGCACGCCGCCGAGTCTTACCGAGCTGGTGCACGGCGACAACCTTCAGCACACCATCGACTTTCGTCGGGTCTACGCCACCCTCATCGAGGAGTTCTTGGGGTCTTCGAAGTCGGAGCAGGTCCTGGGCAAGTTCAAGACCCTCGGGATGTTCGCCTAGTGTCAACACGTCGGGCGACGCGCGCGTGGGCGTCACGAGGACCCGATCGATGGACCGAGTCGACCCCATACCGATCATTGACGTCGACGACCTGACGTTCACCTATCGCGGTGCCTCCACGACCGAGGGAATTTACGAGGGTCGGGATCGCGCCACTGGCGAGCTCGAGTGGACAGCTACTCCTGTCGACCTGATTTTTGGTTCTCACTCTGAGCTGCGCGCAGTTGCCGAGTTCTATGCAGCAGACGACTCAGAGGAAGAGTTCGTGAATGACTTCATTGAGGCATGGACTAAGGTGATGACCCTGGACCGCTTCGATCTGGAATCGTAGCGGCAGGGTCTTCGCGAAGGTAAGTGCTCGAGGGCCGCCGAAAGGCGACTCGTACCGAGCACCTGGTGAGGCAAAAGCGCGGGCAACTCTCCTGTTCCCATCGCACCCGGCGTTGCAGCGGCCCACCATTGTCCTCCACTGGAAGGCTGTCAATAAGGCCGAGCGGAAGTTTGCCGAAGACTTGCGCGACCTCGAACGAGCATACAGCCACTAGTGGACTGTCGTTGAGAAAGCTGACCATGCTCCGGCCAGGCCGCTCACGCCGGCGGCGTCGCTCTTCGCTGGGTGATGCCCGATATACTCGCTCGTCGTTACTCCAACTCCGCGAGTTCGCGGCGCGCCAGAACGGTCACGTAGACGAGGGCGACGATTGTCACGAGTAGACCCACAACGAGCAGAGCCCACTCGACAGGGCTGCGGCTGCTCCCACCGAGGGTCTCCGCGCCGACATATCCGAGATAGAGATACGCGAACGCTCCCGGAATCGTGAAGATCCCGCTCGATATCAGAAAGGGAAGGAACGGGACGCCGGTGACCCCGAATAGATAGTTGCTGGCGCTGTATGGAATCGTCGGATTGAGCCGGATCAGGGCGACGATACGCCATCCGCCCTGGCTGATCGCGCGGTCGACAACCTTAAACCGCGGGTAGCGGTCCATGAGCCGTAAAACTGCGTCGCGCGCAATGTATCGGCCCAAAAGGAACGCGGCGGCATCCGCGACGGTGGTGGCAATCATGACGATGACCAGACCTCTACCGACTCCAAAGACGGCGCCCGTGACCATCGTCAACGCGGCACCCGGCACGAATAAGAGGGCCAGCACAACGTAGGCAGCGCCGAGCCCGACCATTGCGATCGTCCCACCCGTGTCCGCCCATGATCGGAGAGCCCCGGCGGCCACGTCGAAAGGCAATGTGCGCACGACGAACAGCATCGCCCCGGCGAGTCCGGCGAAGAGGACCACGCGCCCCACCGTCCTCCCGCTTCCCTCAGAGCTCTGATCCACGACGGAGATCGTAGACAGTATTAGGCGAGTCTGCTGATGTACATGAGGATCGGATTGGACGTGGGTCACCGAGAATCGCGTGCTCACCGCTGCCGAGTCGTCCGGTGGGTGACCGTGACATAGCGCTGAGAGAGCAGATCCTCAATATCTCAAAAGCTGACTCCAAAGCGTTACTCCGTCGATCCTAGGTAGCCTTCTCACATGGCACGACTCGAGCGCGGTCTCTACGAGCAGCTAATCAGCGAGACGCTTCAAGCGAAGCTGTCTGAGGTTGGGGCCGGACTGACTCCGAGCCGCGAGCCATTACGGAAGGCCGAAGCGGGAGACCGGCTGGCCCTGCACCTGGCAAGGCTCGTAGAGCGGTCGGTCGATAGCCTGCCGGAGAAGGATCGCGTTGAACGAGGGCTCGCGCTGGCTCGTGCGCTGATCGAGACGTTGGCGCAAGAGCTGGGGCAGGACGACCTTCGATCCGAATCGCCCGTCGGCCAAGAGAGCGTGCTGCGCGCGCTACTTGCCCGACAGCCGGACGGTTCAACGGAGTCTCTTGAGAGCCCTCTCATTCCGCTATTGGACACGACGCTACTGACGAATGCTCCAGGCGAACCTCGCGTTGGGCATCAGATCCAGACCGAGATCGGTTCGGCGCATCGTATTGACGTCGTCATGGCCTTCATCCGTCGCACGGGGATCCGGCCTTTCCTCGAAGCGTTCCGTCGCCATTGCGAGTCCGGCCAGCCGCTGAGAGTGCTCACAACCACGTATACAGGCTCGACTGAGCAACGCGCTTTGGAGGAGCTCCAGAACCTTGGAGCCGACGTCAGAGTCTCGTATGACACAAGCTCAACGCGGCTCCATGCCAAAGCATGGCTCTTTCATCGCGCCGATGGCTTCTCTACGGCCTACGTCGGTTCGTCGAACCTCACCTACTCTGCTCAGATCAGCGGACTCGAATGGAACGTGCGGGCTTCAGGGGCTCGCAATCCTGATCTCGTTCAGAAAGTCGCGGCAGTATTTGAGGGGTACTGGGAGAGCGGCGATTTCGAGCCATTTGTCTCAGCGGAGTTCGAGGAACGGAGCCGACGCCCCGACCCACAGACTCGAACGCTTTTGTCGCCGGTCGAGATCCGGCTCGAGCCCTTTCAGGAGCGACTGCTCGAAGAGATCGAAGTCGCTCGCGCGCGCGGACAGCATCGGAATCTGCTGGTCGCCGCGACGGGCACGGGCAAGACCGTCATGGCGGCGATCGACTACGCGAGGCTTCGTGGTCGACTCGACCGAAGTCGCCTGCTGTTCGTCGCTCATCGCGGCGAGCTACTCGAGCAGAGCATGACCACATACGGTCATGCGCTTCGAGATCGTGATTTCGGGGAGCTCTGGGTCGGAGGCAAGCGACCCTCGCGGTGGGAGCACGTCTTCGCATCGATACAAAGCCTGAGCAGTACGGGCCTTGATAGTGTGGATCCGAACCACTTCGATGTTGTTGTTGTCGATGAGTTTCATCACGCTGCGGCCAAGTCGTATCGCACGCTTCTCGATCATGTTCGACCACGAGAACTCTTGGGCCTGACGGCAACGCCCGAACGGGCAGACGGACTTCCCATTCTTGATTGGTTCGACGGCCGGATCTCGGCTGAGCTTCGGTTGTGGGATGCGATCGACCAGCATCGCCTGTCTCCGTTCATCTACTACGGCGTGCATGACGGAGTCGACCTCACTCAAGTCGCATGGAAGCGAGGGCGCGGCTACGACGTCGAAGGGCTGACGAACGTCTATACGGCTGACGACGTGTGGGCACGGTTGGTGCTCGACCAGCTTTCTCAGCGCGTCGACGATCTGGGTTCAATGCGTGCCCTGGGGTTCTGCGTGAGCGTCGAACACGCCCGGTTCATGGCCCGGGTCTTCAATCAGCTGGGTGTTGCTTCGACAGCAGTTTGGGGAGACAGCCCCGAGAGCGAGAGGGGAGAAGCGCTTCAGCAGCTTCGTGACGGAAAGATCAACGTCCTCTTCTCCGTCGATCTCTTCAATGAGGGAGTCGATCTACCCAACGTAGATACGCTGCTACTCCTTCGGCCGACGGACAGTCCTACGCTGTTCCTGCAGCAGCTTGGGCGCGGCCTCCGCAAGGCCAACAACAAGCACTCTTGCCTCGTGCTCGACTTTGTTGGCCAGCACCGGCGGGAGTTCCGCTTCGACCGTCGCTTCCAGGCTCTTCTGGGAGGGTCTCGAAAGCACGTTGAGCGCCAGGTGGAAGGGGGCTTTCCTTTTCTGCCCGCAGGCTGTCACATGGAGCTCGAGCACAGGGCGCGGGAGATCGTGCTCGAAAGCATCAAGCGAGCTGTGCCTTCCAGGTGGGCCGCCAAGGCCGAGGAGCTTCGGCGCCTCGTGGGTGAGGGGCGCGGGTCTCTCCCGGCCTACCTCGAGGACGCGGGGCTCGAGCTCGAAGACGTCTACGCGGGAACCAAAAGCTGGTCGGATCTGAGGGAGTTGGCCGGCCTCGAACTGGAGGCAAGCGGGCCCTCCGAAACAACGCTTCGACGTGCCTGTGGGAGGTTGCTGCACGTCGATGACATCGAGCGTCTCGATGCCTACCGAGAGTTGTTGAGCTCTACTTCGCCTCCGGCTGTGGATGACCCAGCGTCTTGGACAGGGAGGCTGGTACGAATGCTCGTCGCTTCGCTTTGTGACCAGGCCGTAACGAAGGAAGAGACGCTGGCGGATGGTCTGAATCTCTTACTGGGGCACCCTCAGGTCCGCGCTGAGCTGGTCGAGCTCTTCGGCGTGCTGGTAGACCAGATCGACCACCAGCACTACGGGCTTCGCGAACACTCTGACGTGCCCCTTCAGGTGCACGCTCGATACACGAGACTCGAGATCTTGGCCGCGTTCCGACCGCAGCCAAAGGCGAAGGTGCCCGCGTGGCAAACCGGATGCTATTGGGTGCCGGAAGCAAAGGCGGACCTGTTCGCGTTCACGCTCGACAAGACGAGCGGACAGTTCTCTCCAACCACCCGGTACAAGGATTACGCCATCAGCCGCACGCTGATTCACTGGGAAAGCCAGTCCGTCACTCGGGCCGATAGCGAAACGGGGCTGCGGTACCAGCGGCATAAGGAGCGCGGCTCGTCGATCATGCTGTTCGCCCGGCAGCGGCAGGATGAGCGAGCCTTTTGGTTCCTTGGGCCTGCAACCTACGTGAGCCACGAAGGCGAGCTGCCGATGGCGATTACCTGGCGACTGTGCCACCCGCTTCCGGGTGACCTGTTTGCTTTGTTCGCGGCTGCAGTTGCGTAACACTTGTCGATTTTCAGCGCCTGTTGGGTCTCGGCCAGTCTCCAGGGACGAGAAGGCTCTGCATCAGAGCGAACTGGCTTGATCGTGGGCTTAACCGCGAGGATCGAATTCGTTGGTGTCTACTGGTCTTCGCCCAGTTGCTTCTCGAGAGCCTGCCGAACGAGCCCGACGACGTAGGTGAGGTCCTCAGCTTTCTCTAAAGGCACCTCAACAGTCCCGTTGCCCCATCTCCCGAGGTTGGTGACATCTCTGCACAATCCTCGGGTATCATCGATTTCGGGGAAGTCGAGGTTGAGAGTCAAGCGGAGCCGCTTGGCCTGAGGAACGACGTCGACGAAGTTCGTTTCGGCCTTGTAGGCCACGTACAGCTTTAGGAACTCTTCTGTGACGCATTCGTCGAGCGCCAGGACCCTGGGTCCAAAATGCGTCGAACAGTTCCTTGGGAAGGCCACCCTGCAGATGCGGATGGTCGGCGAGGGAGTACTCTGCGCGCTCTGAGGGCGCAGGCTTGTAGGCCTGCAGAACATCCTCCGAAAGCTGGGGCGCCTCCCAGATCCCTGCCGCAGCCTTCGCGAGAGTTTCCCCCGTGTCCTAATGGCGGATTCATTCCAAACGTCGCAGGTGCCGAGGCCTCGATTCAGTCTCAGAGGACTGTCCTTGAAGCCCCCCTCCATGTCGCGTTTCTCGTGAAACGGGCGATCGCTGTACTCGGAGTTGTATCCAGTAAGGGTCAGGTTTCCGAGTGTGTGCAGGTACTGCTCGTGAACCCGATGCCCGTCTTCACCCAGCGATTGCCGCCAGCCGTCACCGAGGTTCTCGTTCTGGGGCATGATGTGCTCGATCGTGTAGTCTTGGACCGGCACATGTTCCTTCCGTCCGTGGTTCTCGAAGCGGCGCAGCCAGTAGGAGCGGCGATTAAATTTATAAAGATTGCGAAGCTGGATCTGGCGGATGAACTCATCGTCGCCCGGAAACCTCCGGTATGAAGGCAGAGACAGGAAGGTTGCCATCGTACTTTCGACGTAGCGATCCTTCTTTACCTGGCGCATGAATGTGGTGAAGCTCTGACGCAACGAGTTTGTCTGAATATCGCAGACCGCACGGCGGAACACGTAGCTTTCGACCATTCTCACGACGGACAGAAGTTCATCGCGGTCGATCTGGGCCCCCGAGAAGTCCTTGTAGACCTCCATGAGCATCGGGTAACAGACGTCCGCTCGGAGCTCCCGGATGTCATGGAATGCCGATTCCAGCGCGGTGTCCTTCGCGGTTCCCAGAGCAATCCGGCAGTAGTAGCTGGCAAACCCTTTCAGGGACTCGAGGAGCGCCTCGACATCGTGCGTTCGCGAGTAGGCCTTGAACTCGTCGTACACATCGCCTTTCCGAATCCGAACGTTTCCAGTATGGATGACGAGGTAGTAACGCATGAAGTTGTCGAACTCATTGATGTAGTTCTCCGCCCCGAACTCAACCTCCATAGGACGCCAGTAGTCGACGTAGAGCCTCGTTTGGAGGTCGTGCTCCAAGCCCATCAGCACGAAGTTCCGAATTAGGTCAGCCTGGGTGAGGGCCTTCTCGGTCGAGTTCATGCTTTCGAAGATCATCTGTGGATTGTCGATGCCTTGCTGGAGGCAGACGTCCACGATCATGAGCTTCTTGATGCCTTTCCAGACATCCCCGAGATCCGCACTCTTAACCTTCTCAGTAAAGAACTTGAAATTCTCGACGATCCGGTAGGAGCCCCCATCGCCTGGCTCCTTGCCATCTACCAATCGCATCAGCGTTTCTTTGTCGGTACGCGTGAGAAGCATCCTATACGCTGCTTCAGCCTTGCCATACCGGTTGCGGAGATAGTAATCCTCGATTTCGGCGGAGGAGATTGGTTCGTCCAGACCCTCGGCCTCAAGCCGCTGTTTCAGAGCGAGCAAGAGGAACGTCATTGTCGTGATTCTCTGTTGACCGTCGATGACGAGCCAACGGGGAATTGCGGCATCGACATTGGTTTCCGGGATGTATACGGCCGAGCCGATGAAGTGGCTGTTCAGCTCAGCGCTCTTACCGACGCGAACAATGTCGTCCCAGAGCTGCTCACAGTGACTCTGCCCCCAGCTGTAACTGCGTTGGAAGATCGGAATAATGAACTGCTTCGAACCCTCGAGCATACGAGGTGGAGTTGTGGGAGAGCGAAGGGGCGACAGGTAGGCGTTGGCGCGCCCTCCGGTGGCTCCCCATCGCGGTAGCGATCGCGATCGGTCTCTTCCTTGTGTCGACGCAGGCCGAGATCCGGGAAGTGGTGGCAGACTTCGACGCCGGGGGCACCGCCTTTATCTCGATCTTGGGCACGTTCGCGGGAGGGGTTTTGGCAATACGCCAGCTGCTGGTCGCTCTCAAGGGAGGGGCGCGCGACTAAGGCACCGGTCGGCTGCCAGCCTCCGACGACCGGGTCACATCCGGCGTGGGTCGTGCCGTACGAGGCCACGAGCCCGCCGACGAGGCCATGCAAACCGCTCTAGTAGTCGTTCGCGTCCATCGACACCCGGATGATCTCCTCGTCGTTGCGGAGCACGACGTGGCGATTGGCAAACGCCGGATGCGCCCAGACCACCAGGCGGTCGCTTTGCCCGTGACTGGCGCGCGAACGGCTGCCGGAACGCGAGCCGCCGAAACCTGACCTCGAGGTAGGGTTCAGCAGGTTGGTGCGGTCGAGCTCCACGTAGCCCTCGGGATCGAATCGCGCGATGATGAGGTCGCCGTTCTCGTTGTAGACGAAATAGCGATCTCCATGCTGGACGAAGTATGCAGAACCCCAGCGGTTTCGGGTGGTCAGCCCCTCGGCCTCCCAGACCCGTTCACCCGTCTCCGCCAGTAGGCCGCGTACCTGGCCATGGCTACCGATGCCGTAGATGTAGTCGCCGATGATGAGCGGCGTCGTGATAATCGAGTGGAGGCCATTGGTCTCGGCCACCTCGACACCGTTTGCCAGGACCCGATTGGTCTCTCCTTGCCACATCGCCGTGGCCGCGGGGCGGTCACGGTCGAGCCTCATCATCAGCGACCCGCTGTAGAACCCGGACACCAACAAATAGGGACCGCTCTTGACCGCGTCAGCCACGGTCAGGCTACCGCGCGCTCTGAACGGCTCCTCCCAGTACAGCTCGCCCGTCTCCGGGTCCAGAGAAGACAGCCCGCGTGGCTGCCACACGATCAGCTGCCGCGCGCCGCCTTCCTCGATGATGAGCGGCTGGTTGTATCCCATCTCGGTACTGCTCTCCAGCGCTCGCCAGACCTCGGCGCCGCTGTACTTGTCGAACGCCATCACCAGCCCGTCGGGCTCGGCGCCGACTAGAAAGATCACACGGTCGCCGTCGACCAGCGGCGCGCTCGAGGTGCCCCAGACCGGGATGCTCGTGTCGTACTCCTCCACCGAATCCTTCTCCCAGATGACGTCGCCGGTCGCGGTGTCGAGGCAGAAGATCCGGCCGGTGGAGCCAGTGACATACACCCGGTCACCATCCACCGTCGGCGTGGCGCGCGGGCCAGTGGCGTAGGTGAACATCAGCATCCGATAGGTCGTGGCCCACTCGTGGCTCCAGAGCACCTCCCCGGTCTCCTCGCTCAGGGCGAGCAGGCGCTCGGTGCCGTTCATCACACGGGCGTCGGTTTCGACGTAGTCCAGCACGAACACGCGGCCGCCGGCGACCGCGGGACCGGAGTACCCACCGTTGACCGGCACCCGCCACTTTACGGTGAGCCCCTCGTCTGGGAACGCTTCTAAGATGCCGGTCTCGGTCCACAGGCCAAGCCGCTCGGTGCCGCGCCACTGCGGCCAGTCCTTTGCCGACACGGTCGCCAATCCTGCGCTCGCCGCGATGGCGATCGCCAAGAGGACGACACGAGTTAGACGCTGCGCTTGACCCGCCTGCGGTCTGCCCTGACTCCGGAGTCTTCGTGATGTCGGCATGGTTCGCTCCACTCGATGTCTTCCGCGGTGTTTATTATGCCGAACTAGAAGCTTCGCTCGTGCTGGTCTGCGGTACCCTTCCCACGCCGATTCGCCTCAGGCTGTCAATGGTCACTGTCCGAGCATGTTCACCTTCGAGGAGCGGTCCCGGGATCGTCATGCCCTGACCATCAGTTTGAGTCACCCTTGGAATATCACATAGAGGCTTGTGCGAGAACCGCGATCGTCGCCGGCTTGCTCGGTCGCCGACCGAGGGGGTGAGGATTTACAGCAGGCAATAGACCCGCGAACGGCGTCAACGGAGAACTCTGGCCGACGACGGTGACCGGCACGTCGGCCATCACCAGGCCGCCCTTCTCGCTTCCCCCCGTCTTCACGCCTTACTCTGTCCGCATCGCGATCGCGGGGTCTCGGCCGCTTGGACCTCGGGGTGTCGTCGTACGTGAAGAGCTAGGACGCTCGGATACCGAAGCTTTGAGTCTGATGGCGGAATTCAGAGACTCTTAAGGTGTTCGTCTGGCGCTTCTGACCTAGCATGCGCACTTGCCGGACCAGTTGGGTACTGATGCTAACTCGTCCCGGGCGACGCGATACGGTTGTAGTCGCATACGTCGGCGCATGGCCGACGCCTTGGGGCCGGTCGGGTGACGCGTTGGTCGGTCGAGGGGCAACGACACGATCACAGGCCCGACCCAGTAGTCACGGGCGTGCCCGGCCCCAATGCCACGGACCTTTACGACGGGCTGCCGGACAGTCTGCTTTGAAGATACCGGCCGCATTGATATGACATACGGCACACAAGACCGCTTGGGTGCGCCATCTGTAGAGCGCGCCGACACGGGACACCGCTTTCCACATCGTTCAACCTACGCGACGCGTCGCGTCCGCGACGGACGTTGGTCTTCCGTCGTCAGCCGTCTCTGGGGTGGGGTCGGGGGAGTGCTGCTCGCCCGACTCTGTTGCGTCGCGATGGTCGGGAGTGTCGCGGTCTCCGCTCATCAACAAGACGGGGCAGTGGACGGGTCGGTCGTCGATCAGATTGGCGCCCAGCTGACGGCGACCGTCACGCTGCTGCAATACGGCGTGGCGGTAGACACGACCGACACCGACGCGGAGGGCGAATTCCAGTTCGACGATGTGCCGTCGGGGCGATATCACATCGAGGGACGCGCCGACGGCTTCGAACGGTCTGTCTCCGGACCGGTGTTTGTCGGGGCGGGCGCGACGGCGTCGGTCTTGCTGATGCTCCGCATCGGCCCGATCGAACAATATGTCGTGGTGACCGCGGCCGCGGCGGCACTCCCGCAATCACAAAGCGGCTCGCCGGTAACTGTTGTCTCGCGCAATACCCTAGAGCGCCTGGCAAAAGCGGACGTTATCGAGGCGCTCCGTCTGGTCCCGGGGGTCAGCCTGGCTCAGACCGGCGGGCGCGGCGGGACGTCCTCCGTGTTCATACGAGGCGGCGCTGCCGATTTCAACAAGGTCCTGATCGATGGCATTCCCGCCAACGATATCGGTGGGGCGTTTGATTGGGAGACCGTGGGTGCGGTCGGGATCGAACAGATCGAGGTACTCCGAACAGCGAACAGCGTAGCCTATGGAGCGGACGCGCTGGGCGGCGTGATCAGTCTGACGACGCGGCGCGGCCAGACCCGCACGCCGGAGCTGACCTACGCGCTCGACGGAGGTAGCTTTGGCACCGTGCGCAACGAGCTGTCTCTGGGTGGTGTCGTGAACCGCTTTGACTACTTCCTCGATGTCTCTCGCTTCGACACTGACAACGAAGTGCCAAACAACGCGTTTCACAACGACACCATCGCTGGCCGTTTTGGGGTGGTGCTCGGGACGTCGACAGACGTGAGCTTCACCGTGCGGCGGATTGAAACCGATTCCGAAACCCCCGGCGCAGTGCTCTTCAACGGGGTCGCCGACGATTCGTCCCAGACAAACGACCTCACGCATTTTGGTGTGACCGCTCGGTCGCAGGTCACCAGCCGGCTGCGCACCGATCTCCAGTTCGCATCGACCGACCGCGCCTACCGCTTTGAAAACCCATCCCCGACCGGAGAACCTTTCGACCCATTCGGATTTGGCGCGAACTATCTTGGCGAGGAGGTCACGGTCGTCGGCGCCAACAACTATGAGACGACCGGCCGGGCGATACTCGATTTTGGCGGTCTGTATCCTTCGATCTTTGATGCGAAGACGACCCGCCGCTTTGTGTCCGGAACAGCCGACTATCAACTCACCCCGGCGCTTGATATCGCGGCCGGTGTGCACCTCGATCGCGAAGAGGGGACGTCCGGGACGACTGCGACGACCGAGCGGACCAATGCGGGTTCGTTTGTCGAAGCCAGTGCCAGTCTGACGAATCGGGTCTACCTGACCGGCGGTGTGGGGTTTGAGCACAATGATCTATTTGGCTATGCAACGACCCCGCGTCTCTCGGTGGCGTTGTATCTACGTCCGCCGACCAGGACCGACGTCGGCGTCTTTGGCGACACGAAGCTCACGTTTAACGCTGGACGCGGTATAAAGGCCCCCGGTGTCTTTGACGAGCAGTCGTCGTTGTTTACGTTGTTGGCGGATGTATCGGGGGGTGGTGACCCGAGCGCGACCGCGGGTGTTGAGCAGATCGGTCCAGAGCGGAGTCGCAATCTCGACGTCGGTATCGAGCAGGCGCTGGGGCAGGGGCGGGTTCGTCTCCGCGCGGCGTATTTTGACAACGAGTTCAGCGACCTCGTCGAGTTCGTGAGTAGTGTCGTCCTACCGCAGCTTGGCGTGCCGACCGACGTGGCCGCGGCCGTACCGTTTGGGGCGACGGTGAACGCATCGTCCTATCGCGCGCGGGGTCTCGAGACATCGGCCGACGTCAGAGCCGGTGACCTGCAGGCGGTCGTCTCGTACATGTTTCTCGACGCGGAAGTGTCGGAGTCATTCTCGGATGGCGCGCTCAATCCCTCGGTCAACCCCGAGTTCCCCGGTATCGTGATCGGACAGTTCTCGCCGCTGATTGGCGCGCGGCCGTTTCGCCGACCAGCGCACTCGGGGAGCCTGCTGCTGTCCTATGTCAAGGGACCGGGGCAGATTTCTTTGGCCGGTTACTTTGTCGGAAAATCGGACGATAGTACGTTCCTGTCCGATGCATTTTTTGGACCCTCGCTGCTGCTGCCCAATCAAAATCTGTTGGACGGCTATCAGAAGGTCGATCTGAGTGGGTCGTACCGGGTGCATCCTCGGCTGCGCTGGTATGTCAGCCTCGAAAATCTCCTCGACGAGACATACACGGCGACCGCCGGGTTTCCTGCACTGTCCCGCACGTTCCGAAGCGGGTTTTCGGTGACGTTGGGCGGACCGTGAGACCGTGTCGGGGTCCACGACGCGTTCCTCTCCCGACGACGACGCTGTCGCCTCATCGGCGCCAACCTCTCCGTTCAGAGCTGTCGACTTCAGGCTGGCCGGTCTCGTTGCAATCCTCGCGCACCACGCTACCATCGGCGAAGAGCTCTGGGGCACCGCCCTCGTGTCGGCTCCCGGTGAGCCGGCGCCGACGAGACGTGGAGCGGGCGCGCCGTCGGAAGGCACGTTGGAAGATGTCCCTACCATACTGACGGGTCGAGCGCTACAGTAAATCGGTTATTCGCCACGATACGCGTGGATGCGCGCGTGCAATTTCGAAACGGCTTTTACTACGCAGTCGTCTTTTTTCTGCTGTGCTGGTTTGTCGTACTGACCCAATTGCCAGAGGTCGACTGGGGCTATGTGCTGCCGGTGGTCGTATTCGGAAATCTGACGGCGGTCAGCTTCTATTTCATGGCCGGGTTGGTCCTACTCGAGAAGGCGGAGGGGACACTCGAGGCGCAGGTCGTAACACCGCTTACGGCCTGGGAGTATGTGGTCTCGAAGATCGTCAGGCTCGCAGCGCTCTCCCTCGCCGAACACTTGGTGATCGCCTGGTCCGCGTATGGCGCCGGCGTTGGTCTCGTGGCCTTCGTGAGCGGGGTGGTGGTTGCGGGAACCCTCTACAGCCTTGTCGGGTTTATCGCAGTCGCGCGCTACGATTCCATTAACGAATACATGTTTCCGTCGGTGCTGCTGGTGGTAGTGGTATCGCTTCCGATCCTGCACTACGTCGGCGTCTGGGAGCCCGTGGTCATGTATCTACATCCGTTCCAGGCGCCGCTGGTCCTGTTGAAGGGAGCGTTCCAGCCGATCGACGCGCGAGAGTGGGTCTACGCGTTGACATCTGCCGTGGTGTGGATCGCCGTCCTCTTTCGTTTGGGACAGCGGGCGTTTGCGCGTTTTCTCGTGGCGGGCGGCTGATGCTCACGCCGAGCCAGGTTGTGCGGTCCCTCGGCCTCATCGACATCAAGAGCGTGCGCCGTGACGCAATGCTACGGTGGTTGGTACTGTATCCGGTCGTCCTCGGCGCGGCGGCGCGGTGGGGCGTCCCACCGTTGACCGCTTGGCTGGCCACCCAGTATGGGTTCGAGCTGACGCCGTATTACCCTCTGATCGCGAGCTTTCTGGCGCTGGTCACACCCGCTCTGATGGGGTGCGTGATCGGGTTCTTGCTGCTCGACGAGCGGGACGACCGGACGCTGATGGCGCTGCAAGTCACGCCGTTGACGGTCAATGGCTATCTCGTCTTACCGCGCGACGGTACCGATGCTGCTGAGTGTCGTGATGACCATGCTGCTGATTCCGTTGGCCGGTCTCGTGTCAATGGGACTGGTCTCAGTGCTACTCGTTGCGTTGTGTGCCGCGCCCGCCGCTCCGCTCTATGCCGTCTTTGTGGCGACGTACGCCGCCAACAAGGTCCAGGGGTTTGCGCTGATGAAAGGCCTCGGCGTGTTGGCATGGCCCCCAATGTTTGCGTATTTCGTGTCGCCGCCATGGCAATGGGCGTTTGGTCTTGACCCGCTGTACTGGCCGGCGAAGGTCTTCTGGATGGTTGACGCAAGAGAGAGCGGACTATGGCTCGCGGTTGCTGCGGGGTTGCTCTCTCAACTGCTTCTCCTCTCCCTCTTGCTTCGACGCTTTGACCATGTGGTGCATCGGTCGTAGTCACCGTCTAGGCGAAGGGCGCCATCGCAGGTGCTCCGTATTCCAATCGGGGGACGTGACGAGACTGGAGACCGCCACCCGGGAACGGTTTCGCGCCGGATCTGGACCGGCGGCTCGCATCGCCGCCGACAAAATGTTCGGCGCTCTCGTGGAGTCGAAGCGTCTGAGCCGTGAGACGCACATCCTCTTGTGTTCTGCGGCTATGGATATGATGGTGACCGAGGTCGTGGACGAACCCAGGGCATTCACGCACTGATCGCGACCGACGACTTCAAGAACGAGTCGCGTCACTGATACGACAGCGCCGGTGTTTTGGACCCACGAGTTTCTCGGTTGACGGTTCGACGACGCGGCCGAAAAGGAGCTTCCGTGAATTGGTATCGATCGCAATGGACACTCGGGTGGCTGATGGCGGTTTTGTCGTCCGTAACGGTGAGCGGCCAGGTTCAAGACTTTGAACCGATCACCGACACAGAGCTCCTGAACCCAGAACCTGGAGACTGGATCAATTGGCGTCGGACGTTGGACGGCCAAGGGTATAGCCCGCTCGACCAGATCACCCGTGACAATGTCGGCGCCCTCCAGCTCGTCTGGTCCTGGGCGACGCCGCCCGGAACCGACGAGGTGACGCCGCTCGTGCACGATGGTGTGATGTATATCCCGAGTCGGACCGGTGTTCAGGCGCTTGATGCCACCACGGGGGAGCTCATCTGGGAGCACGTGCGACGCAGGCCGCGGGCCGCCGACCGAGAATTGCCGGTGACCCAACAGCCCGGGTTGGCCCGCCGGAACATCGCGCTCTACGGCACCAAGATATTCGCCGGTACCAGCAACGCGCATCTCATCGCACTCGACGCCCGCACCGGAGAGCAGGTCTGGGACCACGAGGTCGCCGACAACACGCTCGGATTCCGTTATTCCAGCGGTCCGATTGTGGTCAAGGGACGAGTGGTGGCCGGGATGACCGGGTGCGAACGATACAAGGATGATGTGTGTTTTATCTCCGCCCACGACGCCGAGACCGGCGCCGAGCTCTGGCGCACGTCGACTGTTGCTCGGCCGGGAGAACCGGGGGGCGACACGTGGGGCGACCTGCCGTTGACCTTTCGCGCGGGAAGCGACGCGTGGATACCAGGAAGCTACGATGCCGAGACCGATCTGATCTACTGGTCGACCGCCCAGCCAAAGCCGTGGGCGAGCGCCCAGCGCCGCACGGAAGGCGCGGCCTTGTATAGCAACTCTACGCTGGCGATCGACCCCGAGACCGGAGCCATTCGCTGGTATTTTCAGCATATCCCGGCCGAGACCCATGATCTCGATGAGGTGTTCGAGCTCGTCCTTGTCGACAAGGGCGCCGGCCGGTCGCTGTTCAAGATGGGAAAAATTGGTGTCCTCTGGGAGCTCGACCCCGAGACGGGTATGTTCCGCAACGGATTCGACCTCGGTTACCAGAACATCGTTGACCTCCACCCCACGACGGGACAAGGCATCTTGCGTCCCGAGCGCGTGCCGGAACTCGGTGTTCCGGTGGACTACTGTCCGGGACCAGGTGGGTTGAAAAACCTGTGGGCCATGGCCTATCACCCTGACACCCAGGCGTTCTATATTCCGCTGACCCCAGGGTGCGCACACTCCGTGTTCGAAGCGTTGCCCGACCCGCCCGCGATTGGCGGCGGTGGCGTCGGACCTTCTGACCGCAAGTTTCTTGTTCACCCAGAGAGTCCCGAGCACCTAGGCGAATTTGTGGCCATGGACAGCAATACCGGCGCAGTCCTGTGGCGAAAGCGGAGCCGTTTGCAATACGGCACATCCGCGCTGACGACGGCCGGCGGGCTCGTATTTGTCGGCAACCTAGACCGTCATATGTATGCATTCGATGCGCGAGATGGTACTGAGCTGTGGCGGACGCGGACTCCAACCTCGGCTGATGGCTTCCCGATTACCTATGCCGTCGATGGGCGTCAGTATCTTGCCGTGCCGTCCGGTCCAGGCTGGTTTCTTTCTTGGAACAATGCGCGGCAGGTCTTTCCTGATATCGCACGACGACCAGCGGCCGGTTCCGCCATGCATGTGTTTGCGCTCCCAGAGAATTGAGAAACGTGGGCCCGGACACCGGGGTGTTTCTGGGTCCATACTGCCGCTGACCCGCTGCGCATGAGCTGGGTCAAGAAGGAGTGAATAGATGACAGACAGATCAAGCGCGCCAGTGACCCGTCGTGACGCGATACGGCTTCTCGGTCGAGCGGGGGCAGCGGGGTTCGGGCTGGCGGCCGCCTCGAAACTGGGACCTGGGACTGTGACCGCTGCAGTAGGTGTTCAAGCCGGCGCGAATCGCGTGACATTTCCCGACGGCGCGATCATCCGTACGGTGCTGGACGACATCTCACCTGACGTGCTCGCCGATGGCGCGACGCTCTTTCACGAGCACCTGTCGATCTCCGACCCGCTTCCTCCCTGGGTCACGCCACCAGAAGATGCCCGCCCACCGTTTACGGCCGACCTCGATCTGATGGTCGACGAGGTGAAGGCTACGGCGCAGGAAGGTGTGAGCTGCATCGTCAACGGGGGGACACGCGATCTTGGCCAGAACTTCGATCGCTTGCGAGAGCTCGCCGAGCGAAGTGGCATGCATATCGTGATGGGCGGTGGTCTGTGGACCCAACCGCGGTACCCGCCAGACATCGCCCAGAAGACCGAAGACGAAGTCGCCGCGGACTTTCTCCGCGAGGCCAGCGCCGAGCGGTGGGGCGCCATCGGCGAGATCGGTTCGTCGCTCACGATGCATCCGGACGAGCGAAAGGTGCTTCGCGCCTCGTGCCAGGTTCATCTCCAGACGGGGTTGCCGCTTTTTACCCACACCCCCCACGAAGGCTGCCGCACGTGCGCGGTTGAACAGCTCGACATCATCGAGTCGATGGGGGTGGACCTCAATCTTGCCTGCATCGGACACCTCGCCGACATCACTGACGACCCCCGCGCCGAGACCCACAAAGCGCTCGCCAGGCGGGGCGCATATCTCGGGTTTGACACCGTGGGGCATCAGATTACACAGGGCGACGCAAAAAAAGTCGAGATGGTCGTGGCAGTCATCGATGCCGGCTTTGAGGATCACGTGCTTCTGTCCGCGGATTTCGCCCGAGAAGCAGAGCTCAAAGCAAACGGCGGCGCCGGCTATTCGTCAACCGTCACCATCTTTGCGCCAAAACTGCGTTACGCCGGCGTGCCCGAAGAGACGATTCAGAAGATCCTGGTCGACAACCCGCGACGGTTTCTCGCGTTTACACCGAAGTCGGTGTAGCGGGCTGAGTCGCGACAGTCCACGAGCGTGGGTTCCGCGTCGACGATGGTGGTCGGCGCGGGTGGAGGGGCGACGAGCGTCGCTCTGTCACGGAAGGAGTGGTTGCTGCCCGGCCGGGAGATGCTGGTCAAATGCGATCAGCAGCGTCGCGTCGGATACGTGCTCTGCCATCACGTCGACGAGGTCGACGAGGCTGGTCGTCCCAAAGAGAAGAACCGCATCTGCATAGGTGTCGGCTCTCACGGCGTGGGAACCAAAGAGTTCGCGGCCAAATGTGATGAGGCCGGCCTCTTCGTCCGTCAGTCCGGTGACCGGGCTCCTCTCGCGGACGATGTCGATGACCGTCGGGTCGAGACCTCTTTCGAGTGCGGCGAGCTCGGCAAGCGTCCAGCTGTATTGCACGTCATATTCGCGGGCGGTCACGAGAATGGCCACGTCGATCAGGGTTGACGTCACGCTCGCTTCGAGCGCCGCACGGCCCGCACCGTGACGTCGAATATGACCCGGTCCGGTCCCCTGAGGCGACAAGGTTCGGCCATAGAGGCTGGCAATCTCGGGCCGGAGGGCGGGGCCGTTGGATGTGGCTACCGGCATGTTCAACGGAAGACGACTCCGCGTCGCCGGGTCGATGTCGTCTGAGGGTGTGAACGGCAAAGGGAGAAACTGCGGCCAGCCGGGTGGCATGTGCTGATTGAACGCCGAGAGTCTGGCGGCGGTCCCCGCATACCGCGCCATGAGGTCGATAACGTCGACCAGATTGCTTTCACCCAGGAGGTCTCGCGCGTCTCGATAAGTGTCGGCACTCAGATGGTGTTCGCCAAAGATCTCACGACCCATCTGGATAACAACCCGCTCGCGCTCGCCAAGTCCGGTCAGGGCGCCGCGTTGTCTGACAATGTCGATCACCGCCGGGTCGAGGCCCACGGCGATGGCTTCCATTTCGTGCAGAGACCACTCATACGGCTGGTCATGTTCCCGGGCCGTGATGAGGATGGCGAGTTCCATCAAGGGGCGTCCAAGAGGCGATTCCCAACGGGCGTTCGAACCTGACCCGGAGCGTCGGATCGCGGCCGCACCCGTGGCCCCGTCGGCAGACGACGGGCGGGCTGTGAGGCGGTTACGCGAATCCGGCTGTATGTCCCGAGGAAGTGCGTCTTCGTTCTGCCCGTTCCCGGCGGCGTGCAGTGGGGCGACGCCCGGCGCGTCGGTCGTGACGGCGAAAACGAAGACGGTGCACGTGAGGAGAGACTTGACGCTTCTAGGTCGGCGCATCCGCTGCCTTTCTCGTGACGAAAACCTGAGTCCTTCTTCGAGGCTCTGTCGGGGACTCTGTATGGTCGAGATGCCGAACGATAGTTGCGGTCTTTGACTTTGGCAAGACTGGGCGTAACCTAAACGCGTATTCAACCGGTTCAGTCGGTTCCACGCGCTGACAATCCCACCGGCACCGTTCGCCGCAGCGCCAGCGGTCGATGAGTGGGATGGAAGGTAGGGGGCGAAGATGAAGCGACGATTGCTCGAGTTGACTGGTGTGCTGGTGGTGCTCATCGGCGTGACCGGGCTCCTGAAGCTGGGGCCGGTGTCAGTCGCGGGTCAGGCCCCACCCGCGCGAGGCGAGCGGGACACGGCTCCCGCGTCCCCGACCCCGTGGGGAGAGCCGGACCTGCAGGGCATTTGGACCACTGAATACGAGACCCCGCTCGAGCGGCCCGCCCGATTCGCCGGTCAGGAGTTTCTCTCGGATGAAGAACGAGCGGAGCTGGATACGGAACGGGCTCGCATCATCGGGTCCGACCAGCGGCGCTCGGAGCGGGGGAGCGAGCAGGACGTGGGCGGTGCGTATAGCGCCGCGATCTTTCTGAGTCACAAGCACATGGGCGAGCGGACGTCTCTGATCGTCGACCCGCCCGATGGACGAATCCCGCCTCTCACACCGGAAGCCCAAGCGCGGAGAGACGCGATCCGTGACTATCAACTTGCTCTCCTGCAGGCGACAGAGGTGTGTCGGAACGGCTTACCCGCCTGCGCCGGCGGCGAGTTTGCACCTCCGTCACCGAGAAGAGCCGAGCCGCCCCCGTTTTATCCGGCGACTGGCGCTGCTGCCGGTGGCTCGTTCAATCGCTCCGATGGACCAGAAGACCGCGGTCTGGGCGAACGGTGCATGGCGGCTCGGCTGCCAGACTTTGGGGGGGCGGCGGGTTTCTTCCTGCGGATTGTGCAGTCCCCAGGCACGGTCTCGATTTTCTATGACACGGGCCAAGGGCAGGGATGGCAGCGGGTCATCCCGGTGACCGATCGGCCTCATCTTCCGTCCCACGTGCGCCAGTGGTGGGGCGACTCGCGCGCGCGTTGGGAGGGTGACACCCTTGTCGTCGACACCACGAATTTCAGTAAAAAGACAGACTATCAAGGGTCGCGTGAGAACTTGCATCTCGTCGAACGCTGGACGCGGCTCGACGCCGCG
>CAUZIB010000025.1:0-54665 GCA_963579735.1 Vicinamibacteria bacterium
GCGTCCAGGTCCACCGGCCAGCGCCGTTCGGCGAGCCGGGTCTGCTCGTCGTAGATGATGTCGTCGATCCACCAGACCATCGCCCCCGCTGTGCCGCGCCAGGTTCGCTCCACCGTCACCGTCACCGGCATCATGTATGCCAACCCGACAAGCTCGGCCGAGTCCAGCTCATTCGCGCCAGTAGCGGTCGCGCCAGTGAGTGCAATGGCGCACAAGATAACGGGACGATATTGTCGAAGGCCCATACCCTGTGTGACGGGGCCGGTGCCCACGGCGTTCCTTCGGTCTCCCGCGGCGTTCATGGCGTCCAGAATGGTCGCTGAACTATCGTGCCTTGCGACACGGCCCAGGCATCGAAACCGTAAAGCCACCCGAAGATCGTGACACGTGGTTAGCGTGGCCGTGAGGTCTCAAACAGCAATGGGCGCGGCAATAGGTGGATGCGGGTCATAGCCCTCGAGCGCGAAGTGCCCGTAACGAAAATCAAACAGCGACTTCACAGTCGGGTCGATGTGCATGCGTGGTAAGGGGCGCGGCTGACGCTGGAGCTGGGTGCGTGCTTGCTCGAGATGATTCGAGTAGAGATGCGCGTCCCCAAACGTATGCACGAAGTCGCCGGGGGTGAGATCGCAGCTCTGGGCGACCATCATCGTCAAGAGCGCGTAGGAGGCGATGTTGAAGGGCACACCAAGGAAGATGTCGGCGCTCCGCTGCATCATCTGGCACGAGAGCCGTCCTTCGGCGACATAGAACTGGAACATCATGTGGCAGGGTGGCAGCGCCATGTTCGGGACATCCGCGGGATTCCAGGCCGTGACGACCAGTCGCCGCGAGTCCGGGTTGCTGCGTATGTGCTGGACCACGTCCGCTAATTGGTCGATTTTCCCGCCGTCCGGGGTTGACCACGAACGCCACTGATGGCCGTAGACGGGGCCAAGCTCGCCCTGCTCGTCGGCCCATGCGTCCCAAATTGAGACACCCTCGGCCTGCAGGCTCCGCGCGTTTGTGTCACCACGAATGAACCACAGCAGCTCGTGGATGATCGACCGCAGATGCAGTTTCTTTGTCGTGAGGACCGGGAAGCCCTGGGACAGATCAAAGCGCATCTGATGGCCAAACACGCTGAGCGTACCGGTCCCCGTGCGATCCTCTTTGCGGACGCCCTGGTCGAGAACCCGATGCATGAGCTCGAGGTATTGCTGCATTGATCCTCTAGGGGCCACCGCCGCGCAGGATGACGGAACGCGTGTGGTAGGCTGCCAGCGAACAAGGGCCGCCGGGGAGCCCGCTGCCTCGCCGAACCGGTGGTCCACTAGTTCACTAGTCGTCTAGCACTGATGTATACGCCTCCAAGAGCTGTTGACCCAGCTATCCACTCGTCACTCTCGTGAGCCGTCTCCGCCCGGCTCGACGGTTATCTCCCCCAGCGCCCAGGGGTGTTCCTCACAGTGGAAGCGGAATGTCCCCGGCTCGTCAAAGGTGAGATAGGTCGACATCGCGGGGGCGAGGGTGCCCGTGGTCCAGCGGCCGTCTCGAGCTACAACGGTGTGCGCAATCTCACCATTGTTTGTGAACTGCACGCGTGCGCCAGTGACGACCTGAGCCCGCTGAGGATTGAACGCGTGCTCGTCAATCGCGCTCCGTGTGCCGCCCAACGACCACGAGGGATTCTCGCGCAGCGTCGCTAGTTCGATCTCGTCGGTCTCGCGGGGCGCTGGACCCACCCAGCGCACCAGGTCCGACAGCGGCTCCTCCGACGGTACGCTTCGCGGAGCCACCGCACCGTCTAGACCAAAGGCCCAGAGCTCGTTACCCATGGGGATCGCGATGAACTGCTTGCCGTCGATGGCATAACTCGCGGCTGGTCCGGGACGCATCCGCGCCCCAGCCGGGGTGGTTTGAAACGCCCATACCCGCTCGCCCGTCTGCGCGTCATACGCGTCGACCTGGCCATCGGCGGAGCCCCAAAACACGAGGCCGCCGGCCGTCGCGAGGGGGCCGCTGGTTGCGAGCCGTCCACCCGGCAGCTCTTGTTTCCAGGCCACGGTGTTGGTCTGGGGGTCAACCGCCGCCAGGACGCCAGTGGATTCGGGAAGCCCAAGCCTCAAGTAACCTCCGGGACGATTGTCCGAGATCCACGGGTCTTCGAAGCGCTTGGCCCGTCCGACGTGACCTCGTCCTTGCGCATAGATGTATCCGGTCTGCGGGCTGAACGACATGGGCGTGACCCGCACCATCGGAATGGGTGCGCCGAGGGCGACGACGGACTGCTGATCGACGGACGGTGGCGTGAAGGCGCTGCAGCTCAGCTCGAATGGCGGTGGAACTCGGTCGCGCCAAAATGAGCAGTCGGGCAGGATGCTCTCGGCGCCCACTGGGAACGGCTGGGTCGCTGCCGTCTTCAAACGCGCGTCCTGCGGTACGGGGCGCTCCTCTATTGGGATCAGCGGCTCCCCGGTCTCCCGATCGAACAAGAAGAGGAGACCGTCGGCTCGCATCGCCGCCAGAGCCTTGCGCGGCTGCCCGTCGACTGCCACGTCGTAGAGCAGCATCGGTGTCGCGATATCCGCGTCCCAGATGTCGTGACGAACGACCTGATAGTGCCACTTGCGCTCGCCCGTCTTCATGTCGAGGGCCAGCACTGCGGCAGTAAAGAGGTTGTCACCTTCGCGAACCTCGCCCCCGAACATCGGGACCGGGTTGCCGGTGGAGAAATACACCATACCCAGCTCGGGGTCGACTGTCCCCACGAGCCAGACGCCGCCGCCACCGACCCTCCACACCTCCGAGTCTTGTGGCCAGCTGTCGTGACCGAACTCACCGGGACGGGGCACCACAAAGAATGTCCAGTCGATCTGGCCGGTCGACGCATCAAGGGCCACGACTCGCCCCTGCCCGCCGCTATCGCCGTTGGCGACGCCGACAAAGACCGTCCCCGCCGCATGTATCGGCGCCGTGGTGACCGTCTCGCCTTCCTGCCGTGGAACACTCCCCGCCGACGTTGCCCACACCAGCTCACCCGTGTCTTGGCGGAGCGCCGCCACCTCCGCGCTCCGGAGGCCCACGAAGACGAGGTCGTCGCCCAGCCCGACCCCTTGCCACGAGGGCACTCTCTGCGCCCCGGGGTCGTCCGACTGCCACCGCCAGACCGTCTCGCCGGACCGTCCGTCAATCGCCAGCACACTGGCCCCGGCGGTCAGGTAGAGGACGCCGTCCTTGACGGCCGGGGTCGAACGAGATGACCCGCCGCCCTCGAGCCGGGTCGCCCAGACTCCGCCGAGCCGGTCGATGGTGTCGGTCGAGATCTCGGTGAGGGTCGTATAACGTGAGCTGGACTGGTCCCCGCCAGCGAACAGCCAGTTTTCCGCCGAATAATCGCGTCGGCTCTCGGGGGTCTGCGCGGACACGACTCCGCTGAGGCCCACGATCGAGGTAACGACAACGAATCTACTGTAGAGGCTGACCATGTGAACTCGAACTTTCTTTGAGATATCTCGTGTTGTCAAGGCACCCCGACGGACTGTGGTCTGTTCGGCTGGACGGCAGAGGGATTGGCGAATGACGAGCCGATTGGTCACGTATCGCCGATCCGGTGACTTGCCCAAAGGCCACTCGTTTGGCGGGTCACGACGTCTTCGCGATGTCGTCGAGCACGGGCCAATCTCGACTCCGGCTGTGTTGCTCTCAGGTTCAGCGCTTGATAGCCGTGACCAGAGACCTGAGGAGCAGCCCTTCGCGGATGCCAATCAATTTTGCCTCCCCCCGCTCGCGGCCAGCCGAGTACTCCTCGTCGCCTTGCTCGGCCCGTAGCTCGGCTTCGCACCGTTTGGCGGCTCGTAGCATCGCTTCGACAGTGGCTTTGAATACGTCGGTGACGTTCTCCCGGCTCACATTCGAAAATCCGGCCTCTTTGGCGAGGTCTTCGGGTACGCCGGCTCCGACTACATCGTCTGGTCCGAGTTCGGTTGCTCGCTGCCGCTCAGATGCGTTGAGGCCCGCCGGCGTATGAATTACAAACCCGGCGAGGTACCCGCCAGGCGCGAGGACGCGGCGGCATTCTCTCAACACGGAGAGCTTGTCCGGGATTCAACAAAATGTATCCGCGTGGACAATGGCGTCGAAGACGCCCGACGGAAACGGCAGCGCGCGACCGTTCGCGGCGACGAATGCTGCACGACCATTTAGCTCCCGAGTGCTCAGATTCGCCCGCGCCTCGCGTAGCGCGTCGATCGGTACATCGATGCCGACGAGGTTGCAGGCGTGGTGCTGCGCGACCTGAAATCCCGGCCATCCATGACCGCAGCCAACTTCGAGCACACGGCTGGCCTCGCTCAAAGGCAAGACGTCGCACAGCGTTTCAGCTTGCCCGAATGTGGTGAAGCCGTTCAGGCCGACTTCGTGACCGAGGACGGAGCGTTCGACGCGTCGCGCGACCTCGCCACGGCGCAACGCGTACTGTTTCTTGAACCGGTCGAACGAGTCTGGCTCGGCCACGGCCCCATGATACCGGCATCATCAGTTGTCTCGGTCCTCTGCCTCCCGAGGGGCGCTCTTGGTCTCGATCGGTTTCCGCGACGGCGCCACTGGGATGCCGCGGGGACACGACCGCTCCGTACTGAGATAATCTCAGGATCCGATCGGCCTCGGGTTTGTGATCGATACACCCGCCCCGGCCCCACTGTCACTCGAGAGACCGAGCAACAGATTTACTTTGACGCTGCGTGAGCGCAGCACGCACGAGAGGACACATTGCAATGTCAGATGCAGGACTGACCGCCGTCTTTACGACGACCAAAGGCGTTATCAAAGTGGCGCTGTTTGCGGAGGAGGCCCCGATGACGGTGGCAAACTTCGTCAACCTGATGGGCCGTGGCTACTATGACGGGTTGAAGTTCCATCGCGTCATCGCCGACTTTATGGTCCAAGGCGGCGACCCGACAGGCACTGGGAGGGGCGGTCCCGGCTACAATTTTGGCGACGAATTCAGCCCTCTGCGACAGCACGATTCCGCGGGCGTGCTCTCGATGGCGAACGCCGGTCCCGGCACCAATGGGAGCCAGTTCTTTATTACCCACGGCCCCACGCCGCATCTGGATGGAAAGCACACTGTCTTTGGTAAGGTATCGACCGGGCAGGATGTCGTCGATGCGATCGCGCAGACCGACGTTATGACGACAGTTACTATCGAGGGCGACACCGCCGCATTGCTAGAGGCCCAGAAAACCAATGTCGACGAGTGGAACCGGGTGTTAGACAGCAAATAGTCAGGGCTGGCCGGGGACGGACGACCGCGGCATAGAAGGATGGTCGCCTTCTCCCTCCGCGGGGCCATTGGCTGCGAACACCACCCGGGGACAATCTACCCGAACGCGTCCGTGAAGCTGCGTCGCTGGGTGACGTCGCCCATCATGATGAGCTCGGCTCCGGGCTCGAGGCGCATGTCGGCGTGGAGGTGAGTCACGATCTCGCCGTGCTGTTGCACGGCGACCACGCTGAGGCCGGTCCGAGAGCCGATGCCCGTGTCGGCGAGCGTGTGGCCCTCGAGCGATACGGGGAGGCGCGCCGAGAACAGGTCGACACCTTCTCCCAAGATCACCACCTCGTGGCCTTCGAGGAACGAGATCACGGCCTCGGCGCCGAGTGACGCATAGCCGAGCACGAAGTCCGCGCCCGCCCTGTGGATCGCCTCCAGATTCCGTTCGTGGGTGATCCGGCTGACGATGCGGAGGCCAGGATTGAGACGCCGGCAGTACACCGTCAGGTAGACGTTCATCGCGTCGTCGTTCGTGGTGAGGAGCACGGAGGGCGCCTCCATCAGCCCGGCGCTGATCAGGACTTCGCGGTCGTTGGCGTCCCCTACGAAGACGTCGTCCACGACGCTTCTGAGCCGGTCGACTGGGCCCGCGTCGCGGTCGAGGACGTGAACCGGCACGCCTCGGCGGCGCAGGGCGCGGGTGGCGGCGCTGCCGACGGCTCCGGCGCCCACGATCAGGATGGGGGCTCCTGGATGAGAGGCCATCTCGATCATGTCGTCCAGGGTCGAGAGTTGGTCAGCGGTGCCGACAACCACGACGATGCTGCTCGTGGTGATCTGAGTGTCTGGGAAGGCCGGGCGAAGCCGTCCGCGATGCCAGATACCGACCAGGTTGAGCCCGGTCTGCTCGCGCAAGCGGGTCTCGCGCACCGTCAGGCCTGCGAGCGGAGTGCCTTGCGCCGAGAACTCCGCGATGTGCAGGCCCTTCAGACTCCCCACGACGTCGGTCGAGCCCAACCCGGCGCTCACCCGGTTCGCCAGGTGTTCTCCCAGTCGCGTCTTCAGCGGGAGAACATGCGTGCACCCGCTCAGCTCCAGGATGTCGGTGGAGTCAAGGTGCTCGACGACGCTCAGGATCGGAACGCTGGCTGATACTTCGCGCACCGTCAACGTGATGTTCGTGTTTGTGGTGTCCTCGCAATTCGCGAGCAGCAGTCGAGCCTTGTCGATCCTCAGGCTTTCGTAGGTCGTACGGCTGTCGATGTCGCCGGTGACGACTGAGACGCCGTCGCTCAGCAGCTGCCCCGCGCGTAGGGCGTCTGGCTCGATGACGAAGTACGGGATCCCCTCCTGACTGAGGCGCGCGATGAGGTCGGTCGCAATAGCGTCGTAGCGCGCGATGACGACGTGGTCTTTGACAGCGGAGGCGAGACGCCGCGGCGCCCGCGTTCGAAGTTGGGCCTCCAGCCACGGGGCATAGAAGAAACGGATAAACATAAACGGCAGGACGACCAGCAAGAGCACGATGCCAGAGACCAACACGAGGAGGCTGAAGAGCCGACCCAGATCGGTCGAGAACGTGACATCGCCGAACCCCAGGGTGCTCATGGTCACCAGCGTCCAGTAGATCGCCGTTATCCAGGAGTACGAATGTCCTTCCACCTCGACCATGATCAGCTGGAAGACGGCGGCAAAGAGCAGCACGACGGCCGCGAGGAACAGACCGTAGCGAAGTAGCGCGACGATGTTCCGTCGCATCTCGCCTTCGCCGAACATGTAGGCCAGTTCGTTGGTCGGTAGTCTCATGACGTAGAGCCACGGTGCACGTAGGTGGTAGGCGGTATTAGAAGGGGTTGGTCACAGGAGGTCAAGGCGACCAGATCGCGCCTACCGTTCGCCCCGCGAGCGTTGCATCTTACCTTGGCTCCTAGAATACTGCTCGGGGCATCTATGCCAACTGAGGCCAGTGCTTACATACCCAGCTTCGACTGCGACATTCTTTATCAGCGATTCGCATGTCGACAACCTCACGAACTGGGTGAGCACGTTCCAGAAGGAGTTCGAGAACCGGCTCGCGCAACGGGTGGGCCGGCTCGGTCGCGTGCGTTTCTTGGGCGCTGGTGCAGGAATCGCCGTTCAATCGAACGGGAGCCGAATCCGACTCTTGCTCTCGGGGAAACGGCGCCACAATGACGTCGAAGGTGCATCCCAAATAGCAAGACACGGTACAAGGTCGCAACTGGCCATCCTATTGATCGCGCGCTCGTCCGCCGGGGCGATGTGACCCTCTGGTTGGCGCCTGAAGCCATCGTCGGCTGGGAACCTCGCCGAGGAGGGACGCGGGGTGGACAGCGGAGGTCGGACGTGGCGATCGAAACGGCCTTGACGCTCCGGCTGTTTCGAGACCGCCCTTCGACAGGCGCACACGCGGCCGCACCGGGTCGCGCAGCCCGACGTGCGTCGCTGGTATGCCTGGATGCTCCTCGACCGCGACCAGCCTGGCGACGAGGAGAAGGCCAGGACACTGCTCGACGAGGCGGTCGAAATGTATGGCGCGATCGGCATGCCGAAAACATGTCGAGCTGGTCAGACGACTCCTCGGGAACACCTAGCGCGACGCGCAGGTTCCTGCATGGGGTGTGTGGCTTCGATAAACGAGCGCCACGGCACCGGTCGGTGAAAAACACTCGAGCAGACGCCTCGAGGGGGCGTAGTCAGTCGTAGACGACGCCCAGCGCGGTCATCAGCGATTCGTCGAGCGCGCGGAGTTTCTCGACGTCGAGTCGTCCGACGAAACGAGTCAACCGTGGCTTCGGGAGGCTCACCAATTCGTCGCAGTGCACGCTGCTCTCGTGCCGGAGCACCTCGTCCGGCCCGACGTCAACCTGTGTCGACAGGCCGTGCCGTGCCGAGTACACCGGCGCGCAGATGACGGTCGAGAACCGAGAGTCGATCAACGCTTACCGGCTGACCACGGCGAAGACGCGGAATCGCTTCGGGTCGTTCCCGGGTGGCCGGGCGACCCGATAGAGGTCACCTCGCGTCACACATCCACCTGGTAGGCAAGCACGTCAATCGCCTCTGCGTTCAGTTCCTCGGCGTGCGCGTTTATCAACTCCCGGTCCCGCCGGTCCCGTTTGGCTCGTGCCTCCGCGGCGAGGCTCAGGCGCAATAGCCGCTCGATTGTCTCTGACCGGCTTTCTCCATCGCGTGCGGATCGCTCGACCGCCGCCACTACCTCTTTCTCGAGTGTGACAGATGTCTTCAGTTTCATACTCTAATCATACTTCTGGCCAAACAGATGGAGACTCGAGGACGGTCCCGGACAGGGAGGACCGACGTGCAAGAAATGCGTATGGCTTCTGTTACTGCTGACCGATCGGCCCGATAATCTGCTGCTGGTCCACAAACTCAAAATGAATCGACACACGAGGTTCCTGCCCGACGTGCGCCGTCGTGTGCCCCTTGCCGGTCAAGTCATCGATGAACTCGATAGTGCCTGGGGGCAGATCGACTTTGCCTTCGGCAACTTCAAGCTGCCCGCCACCTGTGAGATTGATGATGTATCGGCGCGTAGGGCCGACATGCCAATCGCTGAAGGAACCCGGTTGCGACACACGCACGACCGCGCCGGTGACCTGCTCTAGCACGGACTGCGCATTGAGCTCGACCTGCTCGACATGGGATAGACCATCGGTTCCGGTGTAGATCCGTTGCATCATGACGGGGCTGGGTGTCTGAGCCAAAACCACCGCTTCATCAACCTTGGCGGCAGCCCACCCGAGACTGACCCCCGCGACAAAGGTCCCAGCGACCAACACTTTCGTTATTGAGTTCATCTGTCCTTCTTTCCGCTCCTGACACGAGCCGGCTCCTACGTCGAGCCGCGTCTTTCTGGCGATTCGCGCCCGCCGAGCTGATTTCACGAACACTTTGTACGCTCCCCGGCTGGCTGCAAGTACATTCCGAGTTTCGCGGGCCAGCTTCCTCCGGCGCAGCGGCATCGACCTCATAAGAGACCCGCGCGACACGGTCTGGATCCCGGCTCATCGTCGCACCGCGCGCGCACCAAGCCGGTCGCCCGGTCCCTCGACACGGAGCGGGGCCCGGATACTGTTGCGGAAACGTCCGAGCGAGCACTACACTCCTAGTCTAGTCTCCTCTGGACGACTTGCAAATTGATGGTGCACCTACGCTTGGGTCGTTGGCTCGCTGCTTCACTGTCGATTGTTGCCCTCGTGCTGGTCGCGGTCATCGGCAGCGTCGCGCAGGATACCGCAGCCGCCCAATCACGTGAGGTAGCAGCTGCCCCGACGGTGGGCTCTGGCGCTGACGTCCGGGCGGTTCTTGACCAATACTGCGTTTCCTGCCACAACGACACCCTTCTTACCGCCGGGCTGGCGTTGGATGGGCCGGACGTGGGGAATCCCGGCCGCGACCCCGACATCTGGGAACGGGTCATTCGCAAGCTCAGAAACGGCACGATGCCGCCGGCATCGAGACCTCGACCTGACGAGGCGACCTATGACGCCGTCGCGGGTTGGCTGGAAACGGAGATTGACCGGGTCGCCGCCGAGACGCCGAATCCTGGTCGCACGAGCACCGTGCACCGCCTCAACCGCACGGAGTATCACAACGCGGTCCGCGACCTCCTTCGTCTCGACATAGACGTGACGGCGCTTCTGCCGGGAGACGAGACGTCGGACACTGGGTTCGACAACAACGCGGATGTCCTCTCCATTTCGACCTCTCAGCTCGAACGTTATCTGTCCGCGGCCCGGAAGATTAGCCGGCTGGCCACCGGTCTTGCTCCAGTGGGACCGGCGTTCGAAACGTTCGACGTGCCGCTGTTGTTAAAACAAGACGACCGGCAGCACGAAGACTTGCCTCTAGGCTCTCGCGGTGGGGTAGCGGTGTCTTACAACTTCCCGGTTGACGGCGAGTATCTCTTCAAGGTCGATCTGCGCACGAATTGGCAGGACTACATCCTCGGGATGGGGACCGACCAGCTGCTTGATGTTCGAATCGATGGTGAGCGCCGGCATCGGTTTACGGTCGGTGGCGGCACCAAGGCGAGAGCTGCGCCGACCACCTTCACGATCGCCGAGCCCGGCGACCCTGCGTGGGAAGCTTATGTGCTCACGGCAGATGACGGCCTAGACGTGCGGTTGTCGGTCACGGCTGGTCCGCACTTGGTGAGCGTGTCCTTTGTGCGAAGTCTCTGGGAGCCCGACGGCATTTTGCAGCCCCAGCAAGCCGGAGAAGTCTTGTCCAACGACGAGAGCTATCACGGGCTGGCGGCGGTGGACTCGTTGTCCATCGGTGGCCCCTATGAGATGACGGGGGCAGGCGAGACGCCGAGCCGCCGGCGGATTTTTCTGTGCCGTCCATCGGATAGCTCATCCCTCTCCGCCAGGACGTGTGCCCGACGAATCTTGTCTGGTCTCGCTCGGCGTGCGTATCGTCGACCGGTCACAGACGAAGACCTTGCCACGCTTCTCGATTTCTTCGGGATGGGCCGTGAGACAGGCGGAACCTTTGACGCCGGTATCCAGCTCGCCCTCGAGCGTCTGCTGGTCGACCCCGACTTTCTTCTTCGGATCGAGCGCGACCCTGACAGCGCGATTCCCGACACGGTGTATCCGCTGGGCGATTTGGCGGTCGCTTCACGTCTGTCCTTCTTCTTATGGAACAGCATTCCGGACGAACCGTTGCTGTCCGCGGCCGAGGATGGCACCCTGACGGAGCCGGTGGTGCTCGAGCAGCACGTGCGCCGGATGCTGGCTGATCCGCGGGCACGCGTGCTGGTGGACGACTTCGCCGCGCAGTGGCTGCACCTACGGAACCTGGATGAGGTGCGCGGTGACCCCATTCCGTTCCCGGATTTTGACGACAATTTGGTAGAGGCGTTTGGGACGGAAACGCAGCTATTTCTTGAGAGCACATTGCGCGAAGACCGCAGCGTCTTGGAGTTGCTGCGCGCGGACTATACCTTTGTCAATGAACGCCTGGCGCGGCACTATGGGATGCAGGGTATCTATGGCAGCCGGTTCCGACGGGTGAACGTGCCCGATCTGAACCAGCGCGGCGGTTTGCTGGGGCACGGCGGGCTGCTGGCTCTGACGTCGTACCCGACCCGCACCTCCCCGGTACTGCGAGGTAAATGGTTGCTGGACACGCTGCTGGGAGCGCCGCCGCCGTCACCGCCGCCCGATGTCCCGGCGCTACCGGATCGGGGAGAAGGTGGACGCCCCACCTCCGTGCGCGAACGTCTCGAACAACACCGCAGCAGTCCGCGGTGTGCCAGCTGTCACGCGATGATCGATCCGCCCGGGTTTGCCCTCGAGAACTTCGATGGGCTTGGCGCCTGGCGGACGGTTGACGAGCTGGGTAACCCGATCGACGCCACGTCCGTCATGCCGAACGGTACCCGGATCGAGGGTTTGGCAGGGTTGCGGGCGTTCTTGCTGGAACGTCCCGACCGTTTTGTTCGCACCGTGACGGAGAGGCTTCTCGCCTACGCGATAGGACGCGGGCTCGACTATCACGACCAACCAGCGGTCCGGGCTATCGTCGACGACGCGGCGGCTAGTGAGTTCCGCTGGTCGGCTCTCATCGTGGGCGTTGTCAAGAGCCCTGCCTTTCTGATGCGGACGGCCGGGACTCCCGTCGAACCGAACGCGGAGTGACCAAGAACGACGGACTACCGGCTAGCGTGCGAATCGCTACCATGATGAGTGACCGGCAGAGGGATTGACGACATGACGATCACCAAGCGAGCATTGCCACGACGAACCGTCTTGCGAGGTTTCGGCGCGACCTTGGCCCTTCCGCTTCTTGACGCGATGGTGCCGGCGTTCTCCGCGATTGCTCGCGGCGCCGCGCGCCCGGTCCATCGGTTTCAGGCCATCTACGCACCCAACGGGATGGCGATGCCCTATTGGACACCCGCCGCGGAGGGAGCGGGATTCGAGTTGACGCCCATTCTCGAACCGCTGGCCCCGTTCAAAGACCAGCTGCTCGTGCTGTCGGGGCTTCGGTCGTCGTGGAGTTACGTTCACGCTGGGGCCTCGGCGTCGTTTCTTACCGGCACGGCCACCGGAGGGAAAAACGAAACGGACGTCTTTGCCAGCACGTCGATCGACCAGTTGCTGGCGCGAGAGCTCGGGAAAGAGACGCCCCTCGGGTCGCTCGAAGTGTCGATGGACAAAGCCGCGAACGCCGGTCAATGCACCGCGGGTTTGAGCTGCGCGTATACCCAGACGATCTCCTGGCGGAGCCCCACGCAACCGCTCCCGATGGAGAACAATCCTCGCGCGGTGTTTGAACGTCTGTTTGGTGACAGCGGGTCCGCTGCGCCGGAAGCCCGTCGGGCCCGACGACGCGAGAAACAGAGCATCCTTGATTCTGTGTCTGAGAAACTAACCGGGCTCAGAGGGCGGATCGGACCGAGCGACCGCGCAAAAATAGATGAGTACACGGAGGCCGTGCGCGACGTTGAACGACGAATTCAGAACGCCGAAGCGCAGCGCGATGTCGAACCGACGTTTGTGGAGCAGCCGCAGGGGCCGCCGCCACGTCAGTTCGAAGAACATCTTCAGCTGATGTTCGACTTGCAGTTCTTGGCGCTCCAGACTGACCTCACCCGCGTGGTGACGTTCATGCTGGGTCGCGAGCAGAGCGCACGTTCTTATCCGCAGGTCGGCGTGTCGGACGCGCATCACCCACTGTCGCACCACGAGAACGACCCTGAGCGGATAGAGCTCATGTCCAAGATCAACCGCTATCACGTCGAGCTTGTGTCCAAGTATTTCGAACGGCTGCGGGCGACGGCGGATGGAGACGGATCACTATTGGATCACATGACCGTCCTGTATGGTGCCGGCATTTCAAACAGTACCGTCCACTCGGGACGAAACTTGCCGCTCCTGCTGGTTGGGGGCGGCGCGGGTCGGCTCAAGGGTGGTCGCCACCTGAAATATGGCGGCGACATCACGAACGCGAACCTGCTGATGACATTGATGGACAAGCTCGAGATGCCGCTCGACGCCATCGGGAACAGCACAGGACAGTTACCGCTCGAAGGCCCGACCAGAGTGGATACATTGTCTGGCGTCTGAGGCAGCTCTTGCACAAGGCGACGAAACAGGTCAAAGGCTATGGAGATTCGACGCGCTCGCACAATAGGTGTCGTGGTGCTGTGTCTGGCGTCACTCGTGGCCGCCGATGCCGGCGCCCAGGCAGTGGCTGACGCCGCGAAGAACGCCGAATGGGCGGCTGTCCACCAGCTGGTGGAGACAGGTGTCGACGTGGCGGCTGCGCAGGGCGATGGCACGACCGCGCTTCACTGGACCGGCTACTGGGACGCACGAGATATCGCTGAGCGGCTCATCGCGGCCGGCGCCGATGTGAGCGTCGCGAATGACCTGGGCGTGACGCCGCTCTGGACGGCGGCCGAGCACGGCAGCGAGCCCATGATCGCCCTGCTGTTGGCCGCGGGAGCCAATCCTGACGCGGCGCTACCTTCCGGCGAGACCGTGCTGATGACGGCGGCCCGGAGCGGTAGCGCGGAGGGCGTGAGGCGGCTCGTCGCGAGCGGGGCTGACGTGGATGCCCGTGGCGCCCGGGGTCAGACGGCGCTGATGTGGGCCGTCGCCCAGCGTCACCACGAGGTGGTGGACGCGCTGTTGGCTGGCGGGGCTGACGTGCATGCCAGGTCAGATGTGAGAACCGAGGTCGTCAAGACCACACCAGAGCCGTGGAACCCCGAGTATGTGACCGAGATCGAGCGTGGCGGATACACTGCGCTCCAGTTTGCGGCGCGCGTGGGCGACGTTCGCTCGGCGCGGCTCCTGGTCGCGGCTGGCGCGGATGTCAATGATGAGACCCCATCGGGCACGAGTGCGACCGTCACCGCCGCCCACAGTGGTCATGGCGCCGTGGCGGCGTTTTTGCTGTCGCGCGGGGCCAACGCCAACGCGGCCGGGGCCGGGTATACCGCCCTCCACACCGCGATTCTTCACAAAGATGAGGCTCTCGTGGCCTCGCTCCTTACGTACGGCGCCGACCCGAATCGGCCAATCGAGAAGTCAACACCGGTTCGCCGCGACGCGGTGGACTTCTATCTTCATCCTTCGTGGGTGGGGGCCATGCCGTTTTGGCTGGCCGCACGATTCAGCGCACCCTCAATCATGACGGTGCTGGCGGAGCATGGCGCAGATCCGTTGGCGGTGCACCGTCCGACATATTGGCCGGGCAGCCTCTCCGTGCGTGACGACCGGGTGCAGGTGCAGGAAGGGGACGTTACGGCATTGATGGCGGCGGTGGGGCTGGGTGGTCGGTCACCGTTGGTGGCGGTCGACCGGTTGGATCGCATCGCTGAGAGTGCACCGGTGCGGAGCACGCGACGCGAACCGGACCCAGTCTTACGAGAAGCGGTGACACTCGACGCCGTCAAACGCGCGGTCGGCTATGGTATCGATATTCACACGACGAACCTGGCCGGTGATACGGCGCTACATGCCGCCGCAGCCAGTGGTTACGCGAGCGTTGTCAGCTATCTTGTAGGTCAAGGGGCGCAGTTGGATGCGGTCAACGCCAACGGAAAAACCCCGCTCGACCGTGCCACCGAGAGCCGCCGGGGAGATAGCACGGTCGAGCTGTTGCAACGGTTGAGGACGGAGAATCGCCGGTAATCAGAGTGGAGCGAGTGAAGACTCACAAAATTGCTGAGTGGATGAAAGTATTGGTCGTGGTCGTGGTCGTGGTCGTGGTCTGGCTCGGCACGGTTGGCGTTGCGCTATCCGCGGGGCAGCTGGAACCGGCCGCGCCTCTAGGCTCAGAACCACGGGTTCCGGCAGAATCTGAGCCACGCGCTTTGGGATCGCAGAGAGCCGAAGCTCAGGCGATGCTGGACGACTACTGCATCACCTGCCACAACGACGCCCAGTGGGAGCGGGAGATGGTGCCGTTCTCGTTTGAGGCCGTCGATTTCGAGAACAGCGGCGGCCCTGACCCTATCGGCGCTCACCCTGACCTCTGGGAGAGGGTCGTGCGGAAGATGCGACTCCGTATGATGCCACCGCCCGGTCGTCCAAGTCCGGCGGCGGCCGTCGCCAATAGCTTCGTGACCTGGGTGGAAACCTCCCTCGACCAAACCGCAGCCGCCCACCCAAACCCGGGGCGACCCGCGGTCCGACGCTTGACCACCGCCGAATACCGCCACGCGATCCGGAGCTTGTTCGATTTGGACATCGACGAGCGCTGGCTGCTGTTTCCGGCCGACGATCTGGACGAGCAAGGTTTTGGCACGAACGCGGATGTTCTGTCCGTCTCGCCCGCCTTGTTTGACCGATACCTGTCTGTCGCGAATCGGGTCAGCCGGCTGGTGGTCGGCGACCCGACCATCGGTCCGAGTTTCGCGTCGGCTACGTACAGCACGCAGCGTTTGCGGTATCAGGACGACCGGGCGGGCGAAGACATGCCGTTCGGGTCGCGGGGCGGTCTGGCGATCCACCACTACTTTCCGCTCGACGGAGAGTACGAGGTCAAGGTGCGTCTCCGGCGGATGATTTACGACTATGTCGTCGGGATGGGCACGCCGCAAGACATCGAGATCCGACTCGATGGTGCCGTTATCAAACGGTTTACTGTGGGCGGCGCCGATCGTTTGGGGTACCCGTCGGCCTACACATTCTTTGGCACGATCCGGGGCGACCCTGCCTGGGAAGAGTATGTGTCGAGGCAGGCCGATGCGGGTCTGGTCGTCAGTTTCCCCGCACGAGCCGGAAAGCGCGTTCTGAGCGTGTCGTTTGTACAGGCTCGGACCGAGCCCACGGGGATCCTCGAACGACGGCTCTCTGGATTTTCGCTGAGCGGTCTGGGGTTTTATGACGGCAATGCCGCGGTGGAACGGGTAGAGGTCACGGGTCCGCGCGACGCCACTGGTCCGGGTGACACCGCCAGCCGTCGAAGGATCTTCCAGTGCTACCCGTCGACGCAGACGTCGGCGGATGCGGTGTCTGCCGAATCGTGTGCCCGTGACATTCTGTCGGCGCTCGCTCGTCGCGCCTATCGGCGCCCTGTCACCAACGGTGACGTCGACGTGTTGATGAGTTTCTACGACTCCGGGCAATCGACGTCTGAGTCGGGCGGAGTTTCACCGGGGGCATTGAGCCCAGAACGCTTCGAACGCGGCATTCAGAAGGCGCTCGAGCGATTGCTCGTCTCCCCGGAGTTCTTGTTTCGGGTCGAGCGCGATCCCGTGGACGCCGTGCCTGGCACCGCGTATCGGCTCGACGACTTGGAGCTTGCAACCCGGCTGTCGTTGTTTCTGTGGAGCGATATTCCCGATGACGAGCTGCTCAGCGTGGCGGAAGACGGCCGCCTGAGTAACGCCGGCGAGCTCGAGCGGCAGGTTGTCCGGATGCTCGCGAGCCCGCGCGCGTCGGCGCTCGTAGAGGAGTTTGCCAGTCAGTGGCTGCACCTGCGCCGGGTCCGAGGCGTGGCTCCGGACGGTGACGTGTTCTACGATTTTGACGAGAACCTCCGGGCGGCCATGGAGCAGGAGACGGTCCTGTTTCTCGAGAGCCAACTGCGGGACGATCGCGGTCTGCCGGAGTTGTTGACGGCCAACTACACATTCCTCAATGAACGATTGGCGCGGCACTACGGCATCGAGAACGTCTATGGCGAGCGGTTCCGACGGGTCACCTTTCGTGGCGACGCCGAGCGGCAGCGGGGCGGTTTGCTCGGACAGGCCAGTGTCTTGACCTTGACCTCGTATCCAACCCGGACGTCCCCCGTCCTTCGTGGCAAGTGGGTGCTCGACAATATTCTGGGTATGCCGCCGCCCCCGCCGCCGCCCGATGTTCCGGATTTGGAGGACAATCACGGCGGGGCCGAGCCGCGCTCGGTGCGGGCGCGGCTGGAGCAGCATCGCGCCAACCCTGCGTGCGCGTCGTGTCACCGGGTGATCGACCCGTTGGGGTTTGCCCTCGAGCACTACGACGCGGTGGGACGATGGCGCACCCAGAGCGACGGGGGGACACCGGTTGACGCCACCGGTGTGCTGACTGACGGCACACGCGTGAATGGTCTCGGAGCCCTGAGAGACGCGCTTGTGGGCTACGAGGACAGTTTTGTTCGCACCATGATCGAGAAGTTGATGACCTACGCGCTTGGTCGCAGCATTGAATACTATGACTGGCCGGCCATCCGACAGGTGGTCACCGCCGCGTCGTCCGATGACTATCGATGGTCGTCTATTCTGATCGAGATTATAAAAAGCACGCCGTTCCAGATGAGGAGGACGGAATCATGATGATTACAAAGAAAGCGATTCCCCGTCGCACAGTCTTGAGGGGGCTCGGTGCCTCTCTGGCGTTGCCATTGCTGGACGGCATGGTGCCCGCGGTCACAGCGCTTGGCCGCACCGCGGCCGCTGCTACGCCTCGCTTCGGTGCGGTCTATGTCCCAAACGGGATTGTGATGCAGAACTGGACGCCGGGCACGCACGGCGCAGGATTTGAGCTGACGCCGATTCTGCAGCCGCTGGCTCCCTACCGAGACCAGTTGCTCGTGCTGAGCGGGCTCAACAGTACTCCACCGCCAGGGTTGCGCGGGGGCACGCACTCGCGCGCCGCGACCAAATTCTTGACGGCGGTGCATCCGGGTATGTGGGATGAACGCGAACCCATCTCCATGGATCAGATGGCGGCTCGAGAATTGGGTCGGCATACCCCGCTCGCGTCGCTCGAGCTCGGTCTCGAAGGGGCAAACTTCGCGGGCTCGTGTGACAGCGGTGGCTATGGTTGCGCCTTCTCGTACACGATTTCCTGGTCCAGCGGGTCGACACCGCTGCCGATGGAGCACAATCCACGGGCGGTCTTTGAACGTCTCTTTGGCGACAATGACACCACCGACCCGGCCGCCCGTCAGACCCGGGCGCGCGAGCAGCGAAGCATCCTCGATTCGGTAAGCGAGGATGTCACGCGGTTGCGAGGGAGTCTCGGTCCCAGCGACCGGCTCAAGCTCGGTGCGTATCTCGATGCGGTGCGTGACGTAGAGCGGCGGATCGAGATTGCCGAAACGCAGGGGGTTCGGGATGTGCCCCTCATGGAGCGTCCGCTCGGCGTCCCGGCCGGCTTTGCCGAGCACGCGAGCCTGATGTATGACCTGCAGCTACTCGCACATCAGACTGATCGCACGCGGGTAACCACGTTCATGGCCGGTCACGAGCTGAGCGGTCGCACGTATCCGGAGATAGACGTCCCGGATGCACATCACCCACTGTCGCATCATCGGAACGTGCCCGCGTCACTCGAAAAACTCACGGCGATCAATACCTATCACCTCAGCCTGTTCGCGGCATTTCTCGAGAAGCTCCGGTTGACGCCGGACGGCGATGGGTCGTTGCTGGACCAGATGATCTTGCTCTACGGAGCGGGGATGAGCGATAGCAACGCGCATTCGCCTTATAACTTGCCGATCGTGCTTGTCGGCGGTGGAGCGGGTCAACTCAAGGGCGGCCGTCATATCGAGTATCCCGGTCCAGCCCAGACGCCGCTGGCGAACCTCCATGTGACGCTGCTCGACAAGCTGGGGGTCGATGTCGACCGCTTTGGCGACAGCACGGGCGCATTGCCCGACCTGTCGTCTGGTCACGGCGTCGAGCGGCTGACGGGCATCTAGTGCACGGTCGTACAGCGATGTTCAGCATGCCCCGGCCGGGACACCGCGACGGCGGATTTGCTCGTTGCTCGCACAGACCCGCGATGCTCCCTCGTCGCACCTGGCCGGCGCGGTGTCGCACCGAGAGCACGCTTGACGCTTCTCCGCGACAGTCCACGAGTGGACATACGATGCGCGCGGCAGGTTACCGTCGGGAGCGGTGGCGCCGGCGAGTGGGGCCCACCGTGGGTGTGCCGACACGTGTGACCGGCCTATTGTTGGTGTCGCTAGCGACACTGATGATGCTGGCCCTCCCCGGCTCGTCCGCGGTGTTGGCGCAGGCTCCCGACACCCGGCTCGTGGACGCGGTGAGGCATCATGATGTCGATGCTGTCCGCCTTCTGCTGGCGGAGTTGGTCGGCGTCGACCGGGACATAGGCGTTAGTCAACGGCAAGCTGACGGCGCCACGGCACTGCACTGGGCGGTCTATCACGATGACCTCGCCGCGACCGCGCTCTTGGTGAGCGCCGGCGCCGACACGGGAGCGGCCAACGATCATGGGGTCACGCCCCTGTCGTTGGCGTGCGACAACGCCCACGGTGCCATGGTGGAGGTTCTCCTTGCCGCTGGGGCCGATGCGGATGCTGCGGTGACAACGGGCGAGACGGTTCTGATGACCTGCGCTCGGACCGGGAGCGCGCTCGCAGTGCGCGCGCTGCTGTCCGCCGGAGCAAATGTCAACGGGCGTGAGACCGCCGACAATCAGACGGCTCTCATGTGGGCGGTCGCGCAAGGGCATCCAGAGGTGGTGCGGTTGCTCCTCGAGCAGGGCGCTGATGTGGCGGCCCGCTCGCGGGTGAGACGTCAGGTCATCAGCCGCCGGTTGCAGTCAGAGTTGAAGTATGGCGAGCTGGGTCGAAGCTATGGCACCGACGCCGAAGAGACCGACGCCGGTGGGTTTACGCCGCTGCTGTTTGCGGCACGATGGGGCGAGGTCGAGTCGGCTCATTACTTACTGGCGGCCGGTGCGGACGCCAACGATGTCGGGCCCGATGGCGCCAGTGCGTTGCTTATCGCCGTGCATAGTGGTCATCGCGACTTGGCGCGGTTGCTGCTCGAGCGCGACGCCAACCCGAATGCTTCCGCGGCCGGCTACACGCCGCTCCACGCCGCCGTGCTCACTGGTGATCTCCCGACGGTGGAGATGTTGCTCCAGCTTGGAGGACGGCCAAACGCGCAAGTGACGCTGGCCACCAAGGTGACCCGCAACGGGCAGGTCTTGATGCTCGGCGAACATTTGCTCGGAGCCACGCCGTTGGCCCTTGCCGCGAAGTTTGCCGAGGTCGACATCATGGCGGTGTTGGCCGGGGCGGGTGGTGACCCGACCCTTCCGCTCAAGAATGGTTGGACCCCATTGATGTTGGCCGCCGGCGCCAGCTGGCGATACGGCGTGTGGGATCGGCGTGACCGCGCGATTGCAAAACACCCCGTGTTTCGAGCCGAGCATTTCGATGGCGCGGCGGCATTGGCCGCAGTGACGCTCGCGGCGGAGCTTGGCGTAGCTGTGGACGCCGATGTGGTAGCGGCGGTCGATGCCGACGGGAATACGGCATTGCACCACGCCGTCGACAAGGGCTTTGACCCGGTGGTGGAGTTCTTGGTGCGGAACGGCGCACTCATCGACGCGAGAAACAGTCGGGGGCAAACAGCGCTCGCTATCGTGGCGCGGGCGCGAAGCGGCAACACAGCAGCGGCACCGATGACGGCCGCGCTACTGAGAACACTTGGGGCCACGACTCCGTAGGCCTGGTCGGGAGGACACGCAAGATGTCGGACGATATTCGATTGGCGAGCGGCCACAGCCGTCGCGGCTTTCTGAAGTTGGCGAATCGGGCGATGGTTGGAACCGCTGGCGCCGCGCTTCTCCCCGCGTCGGCCGCCGCGCAACGGCGTGAAGGGACGCGTGTGCTCGGTGGCGAAGTCGGCGCCCTTGGCGAGCGCTCACCCTTTGCGACTGCCGCTCGCCGGTACGGAAACTCCAGATTTGGACAGGCCTCGTCGAGCCGGACGCCACTCCAGGACCTGCGCGGTACGATCACGCCATCGGATCTCCATTTTGAGCGTCATCACGCGGGCATCCCCGAGATAGACCCTTCGACTCATGAGTTATTGATCGATGGCTTGGTCGACCGGCCCCTTGTCTTCAGCATGAGCGCCCTTGAGCGCATGCCGGCGATCACTCGAACCTATTTCATCGAGTGTTCGGGGAACGGTCGCGCGCACTGGGCGGCCGCTCAACCCGAGGCCGACGCGCAGGCGTTGTGTGGGATGACAAGTTGTAGCGAGTGGACGGGAGTGCCGCTCTCCGCGTTGTTGGACGAGGCCGGAGTCAAGTCCGAAGCCGCCTGGCTTGTGGGCGAGGGGGCGGATGCGTGTCGATTGACGCGGAGCATACCGCTCGACAAATCGATGGATGACGCCCTGGTGGCGTTCGCGCAGAACGGTGAGGCGCTACGTCCGGCCCAAGGCTATCCGATACGTCTGGTCATACCAGGCTGGGAAGGCAATATTAGCGTCAAGTGGCTGCGGCGTATCCACGTCGTCGACCAGCCATATCAGACCCGTGAAGAGACCTCGAAGTATACGGACCTCATGCCGGACGGGACGGCGCGCCAGTTCACTTTTGACATGGAGCCCAAGTCGATCATTACCCGGCCGTCTGGTGGCCAGCGCTTGGAGCAACCGGGCTTCCACCAGATCACCGGATTGGCGTGGTCGGGTCGCGGCAAGATAGCTCGCGTTGAGGTGACGACCGATGCGGGCGCCTCCTGGGCGGAGGCTACACTGCAAACCCCGGTGCTCTCGATCGCGCATACTCGCTTCCGGTGTGACTGGACCTGGGATGGGTCGGAGACCACGCTCGCGTCCCGATGTATTGATGAGACCGGGTATGTTCAGCCCAGCCGCACGGCGCTCATCGCGGCACGGGGCACGCGGACAAACTACCACTACAACGGAGTACAGGCCTGGAGAGTCCGATCAAACGGGGCGGTGGAGAATGTTGATGTCTAGACGTTTCGCGTTCGTAGCCGTTGTCGCCGTCGCGTCTTTTGTGTCTGTAGGCGTGGTCCACGCTGTCCAGAGCGACTTTGGTCGTCCTGCCGATACATCCGAGATCGACAACTGGGGAATCATCATTGGACCGGACGGCGAGGGACTCCCCGTGGGTGGCGCCACCGCGGCAGAAGGGAAGGCGGTCTACGAGCGTCGCTGCGCCCGCTGTCATGGTGTCGGCGGAACGGAAGGGCCGGACGCGCGGCTGGTCGGTGGCCGCGGCACATTGGCGACCAGTGCTGCGCAAAAAACGGTCGGGAGCTACTGGCCAACCGCCACGACCTTGTGGGATTACATAAACCGGGCGATGCCGTTTGACCAGCCTGGATATCTGACCACCGACGAGGTCTATGGCGCAGTCGCCTACGTCCTCTATCTGAACGATATTGTCGGAGAGCAGGACCGACTCGATAACGCCACGCTTGCCGACGTCCCAATGCCAAACCGAGATGGGTTTGTCGTCGACCCCCGGCGGTAGTGCACTGCGGGCGCACAACGTCTGTGTGTGCAGCCACACGGATAGTGGATAGACAAGGGGCCGTGGACTCGGAACCCGAGTGGGCCCCTCGACGCGCGCCGCCGCGCCGAGGAATTCTGGGCTGGCCACGATAGCCACCGCCGCTAATACCGGCAGTGGCTATTGAATCTGTTTGAGGGCTTCCGCGATCAGCTGGTCGTTGTCTTCGCGCGAGATGTTTCGCTGAATCAGCTTTGAGGCGATCATCAGCGAGAGATCGACGGCTTCTTCGCGGATCTGGGCCAAGGAGCTATCGGTCTGCTGCTGGATCTCTTTCTGGGCGTTCTCGATGATCCCGTTGGCTTGTTCCCGCGCTTTTTTCGCCAGCTCTTCTTGCAAACGAGCAGCGTCCGCGCGGCTGTTGGCGATGATCGCGTCCGCGTCTGACCGCGCTTGCTGGACGATCCGGTTCGACTCGGCCTGCACTTGCGCGAGCTCCTGCTTGGCCTTTTCGGCGTCGTCCAGTGATTGCCGGATGCTGGTTTGACGCTCTTCCAGCGCCTGGAGCAGAGGTTTCCAGGCAAACCGGCTCAGCAAGTACAGCAATACCAGAAACGTAACGATGGTCCAGATGAACAGGCCAGGATCAGGCTGTACTAGTGGGTTCATAGCTGTTGCTCCGCACTGTAGCGCCGAGCTAGTTTAGTAGCACGATAAGCAGTACAAAGACCTCGGCCAGGATCGCCACGCCTTCCAGCAGGAAGAGCGGGAGGTTTGTCGCGCCGGTGATTTTGTCAGCGGCCGCGGGCTGGCGGGCGACGCCATCAGCTGTGGCTGCGGCGAGTTTGCCGATTCCCGAACCGGCCCCGATCACGATCAATCCTAGGGCGATTGCCGCGCCGAAGTAGTGCAAGACTTCCATTCAGGTACCTCTCCGTTCTGTAGTTGTCGTATGTCCGAAACGCTTCTGTTTGACAGACCGCTCTAGTGATGCACGTTGATGGCCATGCCGATGAAGACCGCCGAGAGCAGCGCGAAAACGTAGGCCTGCACGAGCACGACGATGATCTCGAGTGCCAGGATTCCCGTGGCCATGGGCACAGAGACCAGGATGCCAACCCCGATGCCGGCCATGGGGTTCGAGGCCATCTCGCTGAACAAGAACACGAATGACAGAATCGCGAGTATCGCGATATGGCCACCCGTCATGTTCGCCGCGAGCCGCATCGTCAACGCGAATGGTTTCACAAGCATCCCCATGACTTCGATGGGGATCAGGAGAATGTAGAGCGGCCACGCCAAACCGCTCGGCACCAGGTTGATCCAGTGTTTGACAAAACCGTGCGCCCGTGAGCCAGCGATGATGACCGACATAAACGTGATCGTGGCCAACGCGGCCGTCACGTTGTAGTTCGCGGTCGCTGTCGTTCCGCCGTGGACGATGTTCTTGATGATGGAATGCTCGGCGGTCTGAAGCACGACGTAGTCGAACAGCCCGAGCACGTCGAAGACCGGGATAAGACCGATGGTGTTTAGCCCGAGGATATACACGAAGAGCGTGACAATCAGCGGTGTCCACACCGCCACCCACTTCGCGCCGACATTCGGCAATACGATGGATTCCTGGATGAACTGCACCGCGTATTCGAGCGCCGTCATAAAACCCGACGGAACGAGGCGGTCTTGCTTCAAATACCGTCGGACGGTCAGGATGACACCCACCGCGACGATTGCCGCCACAAACCACAACATGAAGACGTGCTTGGTCACCGAGAAATCGATGCCAAGAATGTGAGGAAGGTGGACGACCGGGTGGTCGAATCCACCATTTGCGACGTGACCGATGATCACCTCGCCGGCGTCGAATCCTTCTTCGACGTGTTCGGCGACCTGCTCGGCCCCCGAGGCAATTTCGGCGATCTCGTCGTGTGGCTGACTCATGACTCTGGAGTGCGCGCGGCTGCGAATAGCGACCGAAGCCACAGGGCCTCGGTCATATGAAGTGCGATGAAATAGCTGGTGAAGCTTACGACAAACGGTATCGGGTCGATGGAGGCGGCGCTGACCACGACCGCCACATAGGCCCCAAACAGCACCATTTTTGTGCCAAACGCCTTGATCATGAGCGGGGTTACCCGATTCGGATCCTGACGATATGTCCGCTCGATCAGGATCATTGTGGTGACGGCCACCCCGAGCGGGGCCGTCATCCCCAGCAAAAGCTCGACCGCCGCGTCAGGGGTGACCAACGTCGCCATCACCAGCCAGGTGAACAGACACGCCCCGGTCATGACTCCTGCGGTTTTCATCTGCCTCTGCCAGCGAATGTCCCGATGCCAAACGGTTCTTCTATCGTTGCCTGCTACCGAAGCGGCCCTAGCGCTTCCACACCGCTTTAGCGAGCTCGTAAAAACCCACGACAAGCCCCACTAGTAAACCCAGCAACAGAAACCACGGCGTCGTATCCTGCCACCGGTCGACAGCGAATCCGACTCCACCCAGCAACAAAATGGCGCCGAGTAGCGTATAGCTGGCTGATGCCGCCGGCCCGGCCCGACGCATATTCTCCTGCATGTATCGCAGCGAACGCGCCATACCGGTTGCGCTCATCGGGCTTGACCCCTCACCGGACGCATGGATAATCGGGTCCTGAGAGCAGGTTGCAAGGACTGCCTGGGCGTCGTTCCAAAAGGGGCACGTTTGACCGTCTTCCCAGAGGCTGACCAAACAGTCAATGATAGCAAACGCAGCTCTTGCCCGGCAACAGTCGGTATCCGCTCGCGGCGCTAGTCGAATGCACCGGAACGGCTGGACGGTGACGAGCCACGCGCTGTTCCGCCTCGCCGCGTTTAGACAGCGAACACGACCGCTTCGAGCCCTGCGACGCGAACTTCGGTAACGCTGGTCTAATGTTCCGGAACATTAGCAGGTTGACGAGTGGAGGAAATCTCGTGACAGTAAGGTGAGAGACCGTATGACTGTTGTGAGCCCAGTGGACCTGACGCACGTCGACGCTTTCGCCGACAAGCCCTTCTCCGGAAACCCTGCCGCGGTCTGTCTCCTGTCCGAGCCGCGTGACGAACACTGGATGCGCAACGTGGCCGCGGAAATGAATTTGGCGGAAACCGCGTTTCTTGTCCAGAGGTCCGACAACGACTACGACCTCCGCTGGTTTACGCCCGCGATGCGATGACCGGGTATCAAGCCTCTCGCCGTGGCGGGGTCGTCGGCGTGCGTGTGGATGGAGATCGAGTGTGGCTGTCCGGGGCCGCGGTCACCATCTTTCACACGCAGCTCCAGTGCTAGTGCACGGCGCCTGCCTCTCCGGACTACCGGGCGTCGAATTCGTAGCAGCCGGGTGTGACCAGGAGGCGGTTGGCGGGGGAGAACCACAGGCTATTCGGTTGAAGAGCCCTGGCGCCGCGTAGTCTGACCGTGCGGATTTTTTCGCCGTCGGGTGAATACACGTAGATGAAGGGCGTCGTCAGGGCGACCCAAAGATTGCCGCCAGCGTCCACCCCAGCGGTGCGGACGGTGGTCGGGACGACCGGTAGCTGGCGCCCCTCTTCATCGGTCCGCCGGGGCCACGTGGTCGGGAGCGCGGCGACGATTGGATCAAGCTCGCGACCGTGGATGCTGCGGTGGTAGATGAGCGCGCCCTGGGCATCATATTTGCGGAAGCTTGGTTCACCGGTCTGGAAGACGAAGAAGTAGCCTCCGGTCGGGTTGACGAGTGGAATACCGCTATTGAGAGCCAGGGAAACCTCTCGGTCGGTGTCGTCGGGACCTCGACGAAATACGCCGAATGTTCGAAACGGGTGCCCGGCAAGGGTGAATTCACTGACGAGCCCACCGAGCTCGGGTTGGTTCATGAGGATTGTTCGGCCCGTAAACTGGAGCGACCCGATGCCGTTGAGCACCAAGGAACCAAGGCGTACCCGCGGAGTGGCACGGCCGGGGAGGGTGAACCCGCCAAGACGGGTCCCGTCACCTCCAAAGATCTGCACCCGTTCGCGTCCGCGGGGCGCGTCGGCCACGACGAATCGGCCGTTTGGACCGAGATGGAACGAGCTGGCCAGGAGCAGCCGGCCGGGTTCGGGGCCGATCTGGACGATCTGGCTGGCGTGGCCGTCGGGGACAACTCGGTAGACGGCATGTGCCCGCCGGTCAAAGACATACGTGTGACCGTCCGCGGTCCGCTGGCAGGCCGTGGGCTCGCGAAACAGCCCCACCGTCCCTGGGGGGAGGCTCGCGACCGCTCGCAGTGTCTCGATGTTGCCAGCGTCTTGGGCCGCCGCTACGGTGACGAGCCCTAGTGGCAGCAGGAGAGCGACGACGGCCACCGACGCAATCCGCGCGATTTCGCCCAGAACGATATGAAATGTTGGGGTGGGCAAGAAAGCACGCGACACTAGTACGCTGCGGTCTTCCGGATGGCCTCTAAGATATCGGATGACTGCGGCAAGATTTCCTCTTCCAGCACCGGACTGTATGCCACGGGGCAATCGAGAGCGCCCACCCGGCTGACAGGGGCGTCGAGGTGTTCGAATAGGTCGCTGGCAATCCGCGCGGCAATCTCGGCGCCAAAACCGCAAGTCACCTGGTCTTCATGCGCGATGATCACCCGACTGGTCGCCGACACGGCTTCCGCGATGCCATCCCAGTCAAAGGGCGCGATGGTCCGGAGGTCGACCACCATCGCGTCGATTCCGTTTTTTGATGCTTGCTCGGCCGCGACGAGCGACCTCTGGACGAGCGCGCCCCAGGTGATGACCACTAGGTCTTTTCCTGGCCGTCGGACCGCGCTGCGCGCGAACGGGAGCGTATAGGCGGGGCCTGGATACGCTCCCTTATTGTATGTTTGCCGATAGAGGTGTTTGTGTTCGAGAAAGAGCACTGGGTCTTCGCATCGGATGGACGTGCGAAGCAGACCGGCCGCATCCTGCGCGTTCGACGGATAGACCACGCGCAGGCCCGGGCAGTGCGCAAAGATGCTTTCCCCCGACTGGGAGTGATAGAGCGCGCCGCCCCTCAGATACCCCCCGATTGGTGCGCGTATCACGACGGGGCACGCGAAGGTGTTGTTTGACCGATACCGGAGCATGGTCAGTTCATCTCGGATCTGCATCATCGCCGGCCAGATGTAGTCAAAGAACTGGATCTCGACGATGGGCTTTATTCCGCGCAACGCCATCCCGACCGCACGCCCGACGATATTGGCCTCGGCCAGCGGTGAGTTGAAGACTCTGTCTTCGCCGAACTCTCGTTGAAGTCCCAGGGTCGCTTTGAAGACGCCGCCCTTTCCGGTGACCTCTGACAGAAGCTCGGGACGAGTATCCGCGACGTCCTCGCCAAACAGCACAATCCGTGGGTTGGCCGCCAATTCGTCGTGGAGTGTCCGGTTGATGGCCGCGACCATTGTGCCCGGGTTGCCGGTGGGTTCCGGCGTCGCATCGAAGACATCCGACGCAGGGTCGACTGTTGGCGAATACACATATAGCGTCGCGGTGGAGGGGTCGGGCGGGTCCGCGGCGAGCGCGTGGTCTGCGGCCTCCTGTATCTCCCGCGCGACCAGGTCCGCGATCTGCGACAGTTCCTCGCTGCTCGCCAACGATTCGAGCCGCAGCATCTGCTCGCACCGAAGCAGCGGGTCGCGGGTCGCTTCCTCCTCTCGTTCGGACTCGCTCTTGTACTGCCGTTCGTCGTCCGACATCGAGTGGGAATACGGCCGCACGACTGTCGCCTTCACCAGTACTGGTCCCAACCCCGACCGGGCGTAGTCCTCCGCCGACCGCATCGCGCTGAGGCTCGCCGAGGCATCCGTCCCGTCCACCCGGATAACCTTGAGCCCCGGAAACGACTCGACGAGACGGGAGATATCGCCCCCTGGTGTTTGCTGGTCGACGCCTACCGAGATCGCGTAGCCGTTGTCCTCAACGAGATAAATGACCGGCAGCCGCTCTGCGCAGGCTGTGTTGAGCGATTCCCAAAACTCCCCGCCGCTCGTTGACCCGTCACCGAGAGAGACGTATGACACTTCGTCGGGTCGGGATCGACCGCCAAGCGCAGGGTTGCGCTGATAGAAGATGCCGGCTTCGGCTCCGCCGACCGCATGAAGACACTGGGTCGTCGTAGCACTCGACGGCGACACAATGTGTAGCCTGGGGGAGCTCCAGTGATTGGGCATCTGGCGCCCGCCGGAAGTTACGTCCGCGGCGGCGCCGACCGCAGCCAGGAGCATCTCGTAGGCCGAGACGCCGAGCGTCAAACATAGTGCCCGGTCCCGATAGTATGGAAAAAACCAGTCATAGCCGGCCTTGAGCACAGTGCCCGCGGCAACCTGTATCGCCTCGTGTCCTGCCCCGCTGATCTGGAAAAAGCTTTGGCTCTGGTTCTTGAGCTGGATCTCCTTGTCGTCGAGCCGCCGCGACAACAGCATCGTGCGATAAAACCTGTGCCACTCGTCTCGGGACAACCCGGCGTGGGGTCCCCGTTGTGTCGCAGTGGCCGAGGCGGCCGCCCTACTACTGATCGCAGTTGCCTTCATCGTGCAGAATCCTTGCAAGAAAGACCCCAGATGACGGGTATGTTCCGCGCGAGGTCGTCCTGGGCACCGCGGTGGGCGGTGTCCGGGGTTGGCCAGACGCGAAGAGAGAGAATATTTAGCATATGCGAGCGGTGAATCACGCGGTTAGCCGGAATGCAGCTCTGGACGAATGTCGAGGTCTGTGGCCACCGGAATGCAAGCGGAGCACAAAGAAAGCCGTGCACGACCCGCGATTATATCACGCGATCCGGCTTACTGAAGAGTCCGTAAGTCTAACAAAACAAAGGACAATACGTCGTACATGTCGGGAGGGTTAGGTGACACAACGTGCCGTGGAGCGGTGGGACGAAGTTCCGCTTGACAAGGTGACAGAAATGGTCTCTCGGAAGGAGGTCGATGGTGGTCAGCTGTCACTGGTCCAGCTGTATCTGAAACGCGGGGCGCAAGTGCCTCTTCATCGTCACGAGGGAGACCAGATGGTATACGTGCTGGAGGGAGCGCTTCTGTGTTCGGCGGGTGGCCGCACAGTCACAGTGAGCGAAGGAGAGGTATGGTCGGTGCCTTCAGGGGTCAGACATCAAGCCGTCGCGCTCGATGACACGTTTCAGCTGGTGATTCGTTCAGAGCGATAGCACCGGCGTACGCACAGGTGCGGAAAATCGGCGCTCGCTGCACACGTGACTTTTCTCTGCGACAGTCCACTAGTGAATAGTGTCGTCCCAATTCCGCTTCTTCCCTGGATACACAGCAAACTTCTTGCGCAGGCGTCCCATTTTCCACTTTACATAGCGATACTTGATATCGGCCATCACACCCAGCCGTCCTGCGCCCAACCGGCCGCGTGCGGTCCCTCGCCACGAACGCAGATACCAGTAGCCGGCTGCGAGGCCGCCCAGGTGCGTCACGTGTCCGATGCCGTCGCCTCGGGGTGCCGAGATAAAAGCGATCGCTCCGAGAATCATCACGAAGTATTTCGCCGGGACGGGGAAGAGTAGGAACACCAGAATCGGCGTGTGTGGGTAATAGATCGCGAAGGCCAGAAGTAGACCGTAGACGGCACCGGACGCGCCGATCGTTGGCGTGATGTATGTGGTTTCCGCGAACGTGAACGGCAGCCAGCAGGCGGCGAGCGTGATGAGTGCGGCACCGACGCCCGCGACTGTGTAGTACTTGAGAAAGAAGCGCGACCCCCATACTCGTTCGAGCTGGACCCCAAACATCCAGAGCACCAGCATGTTGAACAGAATGTGAAATACCCCACCGTGCAGGAACATGTAGGTAAACGGCTGCCAGATTCGCAGGCCCTCGAGAGTGGCGGCCGGGGTAAAACCGAAAAAAAGGATAAACTGCCGCGCAATCCCGCGCGGGGCCAGCTCAGTGACCAGGAATACCGCGATGTTGGCATAGAGCAACGCCTTGACCACTGGGGTGATCGTCCCGGGGCCGAACTGGTTGAACGCTAGACCTCTATGTGGTGAGTGTTGCATTGAAGGGTGAGATGCCGAGAATGAGGATGGACGGACAATCGTACCACGTGCGCCTTGGTGGTCCCGGCCAAAATCCGATCACGCCGGTCGCCTTGATATTCCCGCTCCGCCGTCTCGTCGGTCATGTATGCCCGATAAACTCCCTCGTCGCGTCTTGCCGACCGGGTGCCGCGCTCCGGACATTGTCAAGGCAAGACGAAGGCACTCCATCAGCGTGACGACACGGCGGCAACGCGAGCGATCAATCGGCGTCCCACTTCGGTGAGTTCGTGCAGCCCCACCGCTTTTGCCCCCACCGCCAGTGCGCCAAGACCGAGCGCGATGCTTCCAAATACCTGCCCGAGACGCGCCATGAGTGACGTGCCCGGAGCGATATCGCTCAGCCAGGTATGGCCGGCGACGACCGTGACACCCATGATCGAGGCCGCGAACGAAATCCGGAGCCCGGTGCCCAGTACTCGTCCGAGGTCCAGCCCACCGATCCGTCGCCGAAGAAGAAACAGAAGAATCGCGGCGTTCGCCATGACCGCAATAGAGGCGCCGAGGGCCAGTCCGCGGAAGCCCATGATCCGAACCAAAATGAGGTTGAGAACAATGTTGAACACGACCGAGAAGATGCTGACTGCGGTTGGGGTGACACTGCTCCCTAACGCGTAAAAGCAAGGTACGGCGATTCGGACGGTCGAGTATCCAAGGAGCCCTGGGGCGTAGAACCATAGGGCCGCGGCGGTCGACAGCGTGTCGTCGGACGTGAAGCTGCCGCGCTCGAAGATGAGACCGACAATAGGCTCGGCCAGCACCATGAGCCCGACCAGCGCCGGTATGTTGAGAATGAGCAACAGACGGAGCGCATTCGACACCGTCTGACGGATGTCACTCAGCTGCTCCTGCGCGGCGTGACGGGATACCACAGGCAAGGTGGCGGTTGCGATCGACACGCCGAAGATCCCAATCGGGAGATACATGACGCGAAAGGCGTAGCTCAACCACGAGACGGCGCCGGTGCCCTCGCCAGTGGCCAACACCATGTTGACCAGGAGGTTAATCTGAGCCGCAGCTCCGGCGAGTGTGCCTGGACCGATCAAGCTCAACATCTCGCGAAGGCCGGGGTCCGACGGGTTCACACCCAGCCGATATCGATACCCTTCCCGGTAGAGCGGCCGGAGCTGGAGCGCGATTTGGCCCACCCCCCCGACGATGGCGCCGATGGCGATGCCGGTGATTGGTTGGAGCCCGAATCGAGGCATGATCGGGACCAGCAGGATGGCGCTCCCGATTACCCCGACGTTGAACATCGCGGGTGACAGGGCCGGCGTAAAGAAGCGCTCGAGCGAATTGAGCATTCCCATCATCGCGGCCGCTAGCGCGACAAGGGTTAAAAACGGCAACATGATGCGTGTCAGCGAGACCGTGAGCTCGAGTTTGCCGGGCACCTCCGCGTAGTCTCCGGCCAGGAGTCGCGTGAGCGGGTCAGCGAAGACGATTCCCAAGACCACGAGCGTGCCGGTGACGATGAGCAACGCGTTCACGAGCTGGTTGCCGATGTGCCACGCCGCTGCTTTTCCGTGCAATGTGAGGCGCTTTGTAAAGGTAGGTACGAATGCCGCGCTCACGGCGCCCTCGGCAAAGAGGTCGCGCATCAGGTTCGGAATTCGAAACGCCACGTTGAATGCATCCATGGCGTTGCCGGCCCCGAACAGAAACGCGAGCGCCGTGTCGCGTACCAGTCCCAAGAGTCGGCTCGTGAGTGTGGCGGCGCCGATAATGCCTGCCGATTTGGCCAGGTGTGCGGTCGATGTTCTATTTCCGGTCCGCCCGGACGCGGTGGGCTCGGTCCCCGCCATGGACTGGACACTATACGAAACCGACCACATGGTTCGCGCTTTCACGAATGACGGCTGGTGGTGTTATGTCATCTAGTGGAAGTCGGCGGGTGACGAATGGTTCATGACACCTTTGGTGAAGTGATCGACGCGTATCAGGCGGGTGTGCTGCGTTATCTCCGGCGGTTGCCCCGGAGCGTCGTAGACGCCGAGGACCTGTTTCAGGAAACGTTCTTGCGGGCGTTTCGCGCGTTCGGTCGACTTGGCGCAGATGCCAACAGTCGGGCGTGGGTCTATCGCATTGCGACCAACGTGTTTTTCAACCACCGACGGTCCCAGCGGCGTCACCCCGAGATGTCCCTTACGGACCAGCTGCCGGGGCGGGCGTTGTTGTCGGCCGACCGCGCGGACCGGAAGGCGCTTGGTCGAATGTATCGGACGGCTATCCTCGGGCTGCCCCATCGACAGCGGGTCGCATTTGTCCAACGGCGCCTGTGTGGCTGGAGCTATGGAGAAGTTGCCAAGGCCATGGGTGGTACCGAGGCGACGGCCAGGGCCAATGTATCGCAGGCGGCACGACGACTCAGACGAGAGCTCGTGGGCAAGGAGAAGACAACATGACCTGTACGGAAATTGCGACGCGGCTGGAGTCTGTGCTCGCTGGCGATGTGACCGAGGCCCGTTTTCCTTCTTCGTCCACGGTGCGGTCGCACCTGGATGGATGCGCGAACTGCAGAGGGGCCTGGGAACGCGTACGCATGGTGTTGGAGAGGGGGGAAGATTCGGACGGCGAGCTGGATGAGGCCGTATTGAGCGCCCGTGAAGCGCTCCGGCAGAGGTTTGGAGCAGAGGGGTGTCCACCCGTCCGATATGACTGGTTAGACACACCCATCGGTTCGGTCTTCGTCGCGGTGTCTGACCGAGGGGTGTGCGGTGTGACGTTTGATGCGTCAACCGAGTTGGTATATCGCCGCCGTCTCGCGACGCGTGCGCCCGAGTTTTATCGTGACGAGAGCGCAGTTGAACCGGCCCTGTCTCAGCTCGACGACTACTTTTCGGGACGGCGCCGGGGCTTTTCGCTGGCGACCGACCTTCGCAGCGTGAGCGATTTTACGTCCCGCGTGCTGACTGCCACCGGACAGATCCAGTTTGGAACCCTGCTTCGGTATGGCGACATTGCCCAGCTGATTGGCTCGCCCGCCGCGAGTCGGGCCGTGGGTGGGGCGCTGGGACGGAATCCTGTGCCAATCGTGGTGCCGTGCCATCGTGTGGTGGCGGGAAATGGAATCGGCGGGTTCACTGGCGGCCTCGCGACAAAACGAGCGCTGCTTGCCCACGAAGGACACGGGGCCCACCCGCGCTTCGACTGGAACGAGCAGGGGTGACACTCGGCTCGTCCCCCGGTGTCCGTGCTCTTCAACGGTTGCAGCGGACTAGGGGTCGTCTCGCTGGGGGCGAACCGGTCGAGGTCGAACAAAGACCGGTGCCGCGTCGTCTGGGACATCGACGACCATACCCGGGCGAGGCGTAGTTTGGGCCGCTCCCCAAGGCCCCAGCGACATCCGCACCCGCGTGGCGGGGTTGCCCGGACTGGTGGCATCCGCCGGTTGTGGCAGCAAATCCCGAAGAGCATTGAGTGCGTCCCGTTCGCTGAGCCGGCTGCCACCGTTTTCGCTGGCGCCGGTCGTTCCGCGGCGTGGGCGCGGAGCCGGTGTCCGTCTCGACGCGGAGGGGTAGGGCTGTCGGGGTCGGCTGGGTGCTCTGGCGGCTCTCGTCGCATTTGGGCTGGACGTCATCAAGATGACTTGGTCAAAACGCGACCGCCCGATGGGACGGTCAGCTCGTGGCGCTGCCACATAACCCTTGACCCCGCGCAATAGGATTCGCAGCGCGTCTATCTCGGGCACGTCGACGAGCTGCAGGTCAAGACGTTCGCGAGGTAGGCCATCCGCGTCGACGAAACGGGTCTCCCCGGCGACCGACCACGCGTCCAGAATCCTGTCCAGCGATACGCCCTTCGCCACCAACGTCACCTGACCGGCATCGAAGGACAGCTCGAGTTGCTCTTGGGCGTTCGCCGCCAGACTGTTCCCAACGATGAGACCGGCAACCAGCGTGTGGCAGAGACCCCGTATGCCCATAACCCGAGTATATGCCGGCCCCCGAGTTTCCGCCCGGGTCGCGCGCGTCTCCCCCAAAGCGGGGCCCGCACGCTCGATACTAGGTCGCGAAACGAAAGTTGATGACGTCGCCGTCTCGGATCTCGTACTCCTTACCCTCCAGACGCACCTCACCATGGTCGCGACAGGCCGCCTGCGAACCTCGTTCGAGGAGCGGATCGCAATGAACGACTTCAGCCCGAATAAAACCGCGCTCGATGTCAGAATGGATTTCGCCTGCGGCCGACCGCGCGGGTGTCCCGGCGGGGATTGACCAGGCGCGACACTCGTCTTTGCCAACCGTAAAGAACGAGATATATCCAAGCAGCCGGTACGCGGCTCTCGCGACGCGGTTCAGACCGGGTTCGTCAAGTCCGAGATCGGCCAAGAACACCTCGGCATCTTCGGCGTCGAGTTCGGCGATCTCAAGCTCCATCTCGGCGCAGACCGCCATCGCGAGGGTGTTTGGCTGTTCGAGCAGCTCTCCGAGATGGGCGGCCTGAACCGCACCCTCCGGGTCCCGGATACCGGTTTCGTCGACGTTGAGGACGAGCAGCAGTGGTTTTGCCGAGAGGAACTGGAATCCGTTGAGGGTTTTCTTTGCCGTCGGGTCGAATTCCAATCCGCGAATCGCCTGCCCTTCTTCCAGCCGTGCTCGGCAGCGCTCGAGGAGCTCAGCCTCTTGCTCGACATGCTTGGCGATACCTTTTCTTCGATCCCGTGCGATTCGCTCCAGTCGTTTCTCGGCGACTGCGAGGTCGGCGAGGATCAGCTCGTCCTCGACCGTCTGAACATCTCTGGCCGGGTCAATCGTCTCCGCCACGTGGGGGATATCTGGGGCCTCGAACGCCCGGACGATGTGCAGCAATGCGTCGGCCTCTCGAAACGCAGCGAGATCGACGAGCGAGTGAGCCGATTGCCCACCCGCCACATCTGCGAAGTTGACGGTTGCTCGAACGTGTTTCTTCGGTTCGAAAAGAGCGGTGAGCCGATCGAGCCGCTCATCTGGGACCGAAGCGACACCAATCGACGCGTCGGCCTTGCCAAATTTGCCTGGTTTTCCCGAATCCCCTCCGGTAGGCCCCCGGGTGAGGAGGTGAAAGAGAGTCGACTTGCCAGTGGAGGGGAGACCGATTAGTCCGGCGCGAAGCATACGGGCGGCAATCCTACCGTACGACGCCCACCGCGCTGGTGTGACGACGGCGTTTCTTGGCGACTGCGTGCCACGCAGGCCCGCCGACGTCACGCAAACTGGACGACGGTCTCACGCAGTTTTCCTCGCGTTTCCGGCCCATGGTTTCAGCTCTTCACACCTTTGCGCGTTTTCTCGTTGACAACGATCTGCAGCGACGCCTACGATGGCGGTGGACCAGAGTGGTCTGTGATGGAGCAGATGGGTGTTACGGGGAAACTTTTCCGCCAAGATTGACGACAAGGGACGCCTCAAGATCCCGACTGCGTTCCGGACACTCATCGAAGCCAAGTATGGCGCATCGATGTTTGTCACCAGCGTGACTGGCGAGTCGGTCCGGATCTATCCGATGCCGGTCTGGGTTGGACTCGAGACGAAGCTGGCAGCCGTTCCGTTCACCCACCCGTCGCGAAAACGATTCTCCAACCAAGTCAATTTCTACGGTCAACCGGCGGAGTTCGACCGGCAGGGACGTGTCCTCGTCCACGGACGCGTCCGGGAGTCGGCGCGCATGGTGGGGGAGGTCGACGTGTTCGGCCAATACGACCACCTCGAAGTGTGGAACCACAAGATGTTCCTGGACCGCCTGAAACGTGACCCGTTCACCGACGAGGACGCGCTCGCGCTCTCGGAGTTTGGGATTTGACGACCCACGAACCGGTTATGACGACCGAAGTCGTAGGGTGGCTGGAGCCAACGCCAGAGAGTTGCCTGCTTGATTGCACCGTCGGCGGCGGCGGGCACTCGCGCGCGTTGCTGGACGCGGGCGCGGGGCGTGTCATTGGGCTGGATAGGGACCGTGATGCGCTGACGCTGGCGGCCTCTACCTTGAGTGCGTGGTCGGACCGCGTCGAGCTGGTGCATACGGACTATCGCCGGCTTGATGAGGTGCTGAACGCTCGCGACATCGACACGATTGATGGGGCGGTGGCGGACCTGGGGTTGTCGTCGCTACAGCTCGAGGGAGAGGCGCGCGGTTTTAGTTTTCGTCGCGACGAACCCCTGGACATGCGGATGGACCAGTCTCGCGGCGCGACCGCAGCTGACCTGCTGCGGGATGTATCGGAGCGGGAGCTCGCCGACATCATTTTTCAGTATGGCGAGGAACGGCACTCGCGTCGGATCGCCCGGGGCATTGTGGAACATCGAATCCGGGAACCCATCACGACGACCGGTCAGCTCGCTACGCTCATCCGCCGTGGAGTGCCCCGCCGGGGACACACGCGGATCGACCCTGCGACCCGCACGTTTCAGGCCCTTCGGATCTGGGTCAATGACGAGCTGGCGGGTGTTGAACGATTTCTCCGGGCGGTCGTGCAGCGACTTCGCTCGGGTGCGCGAGTCGTGGTGCTGTCGTTCCACTCCCTCGAAGACCGTATCGTGAAAACCGTATTCCGCGAATTGAGTGGTCGGGGGGGAGACGCGGCCGCCATCGTGCGGGTGCTCACAAAGCGTCCGCTCCGACCGAGCGAGACCGAGACAGCACACAACCCCCGTGCGCGGAGCGCGAAGCTCCGGGCCGCGGAGCGATTGGCGTAGGAGACGCAAGGAAGAGCGATGGCGGGCTTCGATTTCGAGCGCGAGATCAAGAAGGACGTGCAGAACAACCCGATCGTTCGCGAGGTCGACAGCGCGCGACAACGCGAGCTTTGGCGGTCGGTCGGGATTGGAGTGTTTCTGGTGATCGTTCTCTTGTTTTCAGCGTGGCAACACTTCGAGCTCCTGCAGAACGGGTATCGCATCGAGCAAATGCAGCAGGACCGTGCCCGCGAGCTTGAGGTGAATCGGCACCTACGGCTGGAGATAGCGACGCTCAAAGCGCCACGACGCATAGAGCAGATTGCGAGGGACCAGCTAGGCATGGTCACCCCGCCGGTGAGCGAGACCATCGTGATCGAGCGGGTCTCTCCGATCGGCGCTGACCCGGGGATCATGGCACGACGGGGAGAAACCCAGAGAAAGGCTACTGGTGAGCTCGTTGCCGATGTTTCACAGCACCCGTAAGCGGCGTGGTTGGCCGTGGGCGTTTGGCCGAGAGAGAGGTGCGCCCGGGCAGGGCGACCGCCGAGCACGCCCGACCCGCACGCGAACGTGGCGACAGGTGACCCGGCAGCGGTTGCGGGTCGCGGGGCTGGTCTTCGCACTCTGGGCGCTAGGTATCGAGGCTCGGCTTTTTTTCTTGCAGGTGATGAGCCACGAAGAGTTCACTGCCCGGGCCGACGGACAGCAGAGTCGGAGCATTGACGCACATCCCAAGCGGGGTGAGATTCTCGATCGGAACGGTCGGATACTGGCCTACAGCGTCGGTGGTGACTCAATCTACGCTGTTCCCCACGACGTCACCGATGCGACCGAGACTACGAACAAGTTGTGCGAGGTGCTCGAGTGCGACGACCGACAGCACGCGGTCATCGAACGACGGCTTGCCGGGTCTGGGCCGTTCGCGTTTGTCAGTCGCCAGGTTTCGCCACACGTGGCCCAGCGGGTCTCCGATCTCGATCTCACCGGGATCGGTTTTGTCCCGGAGAATCGGCGCTACTACCCAAACGGCACACTGGCCGCCCACGTCCTTGGCTACGTCGGAATCGACAATCAGGGCTTAGCGGGCATCGAGTCGAGCTATGACTCGGAGATTGGCGGACGGCCCGGGCGAATCATCGTGCAGACCGACGCGAGGCGTCGAGCGTTTAGCCGACTCGAACGGTTGCCCACGACCGGCGCAAGCCTCGAGCTGACGATCGACACCTATCTTCAATACGTGACAGAGCGGGAGCTCGAGCGCGGCGTACGGGAGCGGCGGGCGGTGGCCGGGACGGCGGTGGTCATGGACCCATACTCCGGGGACGTTCTCGCAATGGCCAGCTGGCCAACCTTCAATCCCAATGCTTTTGCCGACTCGGAGGCGTCGTCGCGTCGAAACCGGGCCATTCAAGACGTCTACGAACCGGGGTCGACCTTCAAGATCGTGACGGCCGCCGCGGCGCTCGACGAAGGGCTGGTCAGTCGGACCGAGCTGTTTGACGTGAGCGCTGGTCGAATGCGCTTCGGTCGATCGACCGTGTCCGATATGTACGTCTACTCGCAGCCGCTCTCGTTCGACGAAGTCATCATGAAGTCGAGCAATGTCGGCGCGATCCAGATCGGTCTTCGGGTCGGCGGCGAGCGCTTGAGTCGTTACACACGGCGCTTCGGCTTCGGACAAGCGCTGGCTCGTGATCTTCCGGGACAAAGCCGGGGAATCGTGCACCCGCCATCGGTGCTCGAAAAGGCCCGAGAAGTTGCGTCGGTGTCGATGGGCTACGCAGTATCGGTGACGCCGGTCCAGATGGCTGCCGCTTTTAGCGCGGTCGCCAACGGGGGAGAGCTCGTCGAGCCGCGTCTGGTGAGGGCGGTGATCCGAAACGGTGAACGTATCGAGAGATCGCCGCGGGTCGTTCGACGGTCGATCAGCAAAGAAACCGCCGCCGAGCTCACCGACATTATGGTGGGCGTCGTCGAGAACGGCACGGCAAAACGGGCACGGATCCCAGGTTTTCGAGTGGCGGGGAAGACGGGGACCACGGAAAAGATCGTGGGGGGGCGTTATTCGGACACCGACCACGTCGCCTCCTTTGCTGGCTTTGTCCCGGCTGACCGGCCCGAGATCACCATTCTGGTGATGGTTGATACGCCGTCGGGTCGCCCTTTTACGGGTGGGTCAGTCGCAGCGCCCATCTTTCAGCGGATCGCGGAGTCGGCGCTTCGGTATCGGGCCGTCGCATCGGCTGTCCACCCCGAGCCGGCGATCTTTCACGTGGCCACGCCTCCCCGGGTCGTGTCCCGGGTTTCGACCAGCGCGACCGTTCCGGCCGCCGCCGTCCAGGTCGAAGCGCGGGAGGGGCGGATGCCAGACCTGCGAGGGTTGAGTGCGCGGGAAGCGGTGGCAGCGCTGTCGCCGTTCCGGCTCGTGCCTCGACTGGACGGCGATGGATTTGTGACGGACCAGGCACCCGTACCGGATGCAGAAGTTGCCCCCGGCGAATCCGTAACACTGGTGCTGACCCGGGTTCGCCGGCCCGATCGAGATTGGCCCACGATCGGAGAGGGGCAGTGACGATACTGCGTGCACTGGCGCTCGGTCGACTCTGTGCGCTGGCCGGCCTAGACCGTGCAAGCCAGTCACCGGAGGGCTTGGCGATTACCGTGGCGGGGGTGACCCACGACTCCCGGCGCGTGTCGGCCGGTGATCTCTTTGTCGCCATCAGCGGCGAGCAGCATGACGGTGCCGTGTTTGCTCCGGACGCGATCGCAAGCGGAGCCGGGGCGGTGGTCTCTGAGTCCGCCGCCCCGGCAGATTGCACGGTGCCGTGGATTCAAGTGGCCGACGCGCGGGTGGCCCTGGCGCACCTCGCGGCGTCGCTCCAGGGTGACCCGAGCCACGAGTTGATGGTGGTGGGGGTGACCGGTACGAACGGAAAAACGACGACGACCTATCTCATCGAAGCCATGCTCGAGCACGCGGGCATGCGGTGTGGACGGGTGGGGTCGATCACATACCGAGTAGGAGACAAAGAACGCGTGGCCCCGCACACGACGCCGGAGGCCAGCGAGCTTCAGGTGATGCTTCGCGCGATGGTAGACGCCGGTTCGCAGGCGTGTGTTCTCGAAGTGTCCTCGCACGCGTTGGCACTACATCGCACCGATCGCATTAGATTCGCGGCAGGCGTCTTCTCGAACCTCACCCGAGACCATCTGGATTTTCACGGCGACATGAGCCGCTATTTTGCGGCGAAGAAGCGGCTGTTTGACGGGCTTGATGAGACTGCCCCCGCGGTGGTCAACGTCGACGACGAGTACGGACGCCAACTCGCCTCGCAGGTGAAACGACCGATGACGTATCGGCTCGACGGGCCGGCCGACATCAGACCAGCCCGCGTGCGCCTCACGGCTGATGGCATTGAGCTGGATACCATCACACCCCGCGGGCGTCTCCACCTACGTTCGCCTCTGCTCGGACGCGCGAACGCGTACAACTTGCTGGCGGCCGCCGCGACCGGTGCGGCGCTGTCCCTGCCGTTCGAATCCATCGAAGACGGCCTGGCATCGGTCGACCGGGTGCCGGGACGCATGGACGTCGTGTCGCAGCTGGGGGACGACGTCACCGTGCTCGTCGACTTCGCTCATACCGACGACGCCCTGAAGGGGTTGCTTGCGGCAGCGCGACCGCTGACTCGGGGCCGGTTGGTCACCGTCTTTGGGTGTGGCGGCGACCGCGACCGGACAAAGCGGCCATTGATGGGCACGGTGGCATCGCGACTGAGCGACCAGGTGATCGTGACATCGGACAATCCGCGCTCGGAGGACGCCGCCGACATTGCGCAGGACATTGAGGCCGGTCTCCGGGGCGGCGAGGCCGAATGGAGCACGGTCCTCGACCGGGAAGAAGCCATCACCCGCGCGATTCGAGGGGCTCACGCGGGCGACTTGGTTGTGGTCGCGGGGAAAGGGCACGAGCAGCACCAAGTCACGGGTTCTCGCGTGGTGCCGTTTGACGACGCACGAGTCGCGCGTCAGGCCTTGGCAGGTCGCCGCTCGGCGTCGCGGGTGGGATGAAACATCGTGGTCAAGACAGATGACGCATCGCGAACCGGTGGCGCTTCGAACGGGCGATCTTGTCGCCGCGGCCGGTGGGCAGTTGGTTTCGGGTCGACCCGAAACCGTGTTTGCCGGCGTTTCCATCGACAGTCGTCGGGTCGGACCCGGAGAGCTCTTTGTGGCGATTTCGGGCGACCGGTTCGATGGTCACACGTTTGTCCAGGATGCGCTCAGGCAAGGTGCTCGTGGTGTCGTGGTCAGCGATCTGTCGGTGTTGAACGACCCGCCGGAGTTGAGGTTCGGCGCGATGGACGCGGTTGCGATTCGTGTCGACGACACGATCCGAGCGTTGCAGCAGTTCGGGCGGTTTGTCCGCCAGGCGTCCGATACGCAAGTGATAGCGATCACCGGCAGTGCCGGAAAGACTACGACCAAAGAGCTGACTGCGGCGGCACTGACGGAGTCATACGACGTGTTTAGGACCGAGGGGAACTTGAACAACCACATCGGCCTGCCGCTGTCGCTGCTCGAGTTGCGCCGGCGACCAGAGGTCGCGGTGCTCGAGCTGGGGATGAACCACGCGGGCGAGATCGAGACACTTGTGAGTCTGGCCGAGCCAGAGCACCGCGTCTGGACCAATGTTGCCGAGGTACACGCCGAGTTCTTTGATTCTATCGATGCGATTGCCGATGCGAAGGCCGAGATTCTGACCGGCGCAACGACCACGACCATGCTCGTGGCGAACGCTGACGACCCGCGCGTCATGAGCCGAATAACCGACTTTCCTGGTCAGGTCGCGACCTTCGGCCTGAGTCCGGACGCTGACGTGCGGGCGACCGAGGTCAGGAATCTTGGACTGGACGGGATGGCGGCGACGGTGCGCACGTCTCGAGCGCCCGCCGCCACTAGTGCGTTGAAGACACCGCTGCTGGGTGAAGTGGCGGTCTCGAACATGCTCGCCGCGGTGGCGGTCGCCGAAGGCTTTGACGTGTCGCTTGACAATGCGCTGTCGCGTCTGGCGGCGGTACGACCGCAACGGCGGCGGGGCGAGGTTCTTCGTAGCGGCGCGCGGGTTGTCGTGGATGACAGCTACAACTCGAACCCGATGGCGCTCACGCACGCCCTGCGCACCATCGGTCAGGTGTCCCGCCCAAAGGGTGGACGTCTCGTCGCCTGTTTGGGCGAGATGCTGGAACTCGGTGAACGCGCGGATGTCCTCCATCGTCGGTGCGGCCGTGTGGTCGCATCGTCCGGATTCGACGCTCTCGTGGTAGTAGGCGGGCCGATGGCCAGCGCCCTGGCGGAGGGTGCGCTCGCCGCGGGTCTGTCCCGAGAGGCCATTCACGTCTACGAATCAAGCGGTCGAGTCGCGGAAGCCGTCGACAGGCTCTTCGGTGCTATTGACATCGTGTTGGTCAAGGGATCACGCGGGACTCGAATGGACCGCATCGTCGACCGCCTGGTGGTGGAGCCTGGTTGATGCTGTATCACTTGCTCTACCCGCTGCACACGGAGATTTCTCTGTTCAACGTGACGCAATACATCACGTTTCGAACGGCGGCCGCGAGTCTGACCTCTCTTGTCTTCACGCTCGTGCTCGGTCCCAAAGTCATCCGCTTGCTCCGAAGGTTTCAAGTGGGCCAGGTCGTCCGCGACGACGGACCGGAGAGCCACGGTCACAAGGCTGGCACGCCGACCATGGGCGGGCTGCTCATTCTCGGAGCCGCCATTGGTCCGACGTTGCTCTGGGTCGACCTGCGGAACTCCTACGTGTGGGTGGCCGTGCTCTCGACGCTGGGGTTCGGTGCCATCGGTTTTGCCGACGACTACCTCAAGATCGCGCGTCAAACCCATCACGGATTGCGGTCGCACTACAAGTTCTTCTGGCAGACCGTGGTTGCCATTCTTGTTGGTGTTGCGCTGATCGCGCTCAGTCGAAAGGGTTTGTACAACACGCAGCTCATCTTTCCGTTCTTCAAGGAACTGACCCCCGACCTGGGCTGGTGGTATGTCCCGTTCGCGGTCTTGGTCTTGGTCAGTGCTTCGAACGCGGTCAACATCACCGACGGCCTCGACGGTCTGGCGATCAGCGTTTTTACCGTGTCCGCGGTGGCGTTTACCGCCTTGGCCTATGTGACCGGCCACGCGGTGTTTGCCGCCTATCTCCTGCTGGTCAGTTTCTCGCCAGCGGCGGAGTTGACGGTCTTCTGTGGATCGCTTGTCGGCGCGGGTCTGGGATTCCTTTGGTACAACTCCTATCCCGCCGAAGTGTTTATGGGCGATGTCGGCTCTCAGGCTCTCGGCGGCGCGTTGGGCACGGTGGCGATCCTCATCAAACAGGAGTTGCTCCTGCCGATTGTGGGCGCCGTCTTCGTCTTCGAAGTGCTCTCCGTGATCATTCAGGTCGGGTCATTCAAGCTGACCGGACAACGCGTGTTCAAGATGGCGCCTTTGCATCATCACTGCGAGCTGATCGGGTGGAGCGAGCCAAAGGTCATCGCACGTTTCTTGATCGTGGCGATCGTGTTTGCGTTGTTTAGCCTCACGACGCTCAAGCTTCGGTGACGCGGTTGTAGTCATGCGCGACGAGACAACAGACTTTTCCGTCCGTGACACGCGGGTTGTGGTGGTGGGGGCCGCACGCAGCGGTATCGCCGCCGCCCGACTGCTTGCGAGTCGCGGCGGCCGGGTCGTGCTGACGGATATGCGGGATACCGCGGATGTGAGACGGGCCGTGGGATCGCTTGTCGGGCTTGACGTCACGCTCGAACTCGGCGGGCATCGGGATGCCACGCTGGAGACGGCCAACCTCGTCGTGCTCAGTCCGGGTGTTCCTCCCCGCTTACCGGTCCTCGAGCGCGCCCGCCGACGCGGGATATCGGTGATTAGCGAGGTGGAGCTGGCCTCGCGCTGGTTGCGGGGGTCCCTGGTCGCCATTACCGGGACAAAAGGCAAGTCGACGACCGCGGTAGTGACCGGACGGATGCTGGAGTCGGATGGTCGCAAGGTGTTGGTTGGCGGCAACATCGGTGAGGCACTGAGTGGGCAGGTCGAACGGTCGACACCGGAGGTCGTCCACGTCGTCGAGACGAGCAGCTTTCAGCTGGAGCTGACCGAAACATTCCGCCCGTCGATCGCCGTCTTCCTGAATCTATCGACCGACCATCTCGATCGGCATCGTAGCTTTCTCGAGTATGCGGATGCCAAGGCTCGAATTTTTGCGAATCAGACGGAGTCGGACTCGATGGTCATTAACGCTGATGACCCTCAGGTCTTGGAGTTGGCGCGCGAGGGGCGTGCACGTCGGATGCTGTTTGCGACTGAGGATGACGACCGTCACGCGCGTGAGGAACTCAACGCGGGCGCCGGGGCGGTGGTCGTCAGCGATGACATGGTCGTTCATCGCTCGCGAGACGGCGAACGACCACTCTTTCCCCTGGCGTCGATCAAGGTCGAGATACCCGGGCGCCACCTGCTCAGCGACGTGTTGGCGGCCGCGGCCGTGAGTACCCTCGCCGACGTCGCACCCGACAACATGCGTCGTGGGCTCGAGTCGTTTTCCGGTCTCGAGCACGCCCTGCAGCTGGTCGGAAAAGTAGGTGGCGTCCGATTCGTCAACGATTCGAAGGCCACAAACGTCATCGCAGCGCAGCGGGCGATCGAGAGCGTCGGCGACCACGTCGTCGTCATCATGGGTGGGCAGTTCAAAGGCGGCGACCTGCGCGCCTTGGCCAGCACCGTGGCGACACACGCGCACGCGGTGGTCGCGATTGGTGAGTCCAGACCGGAGTTTGTCGAAGCCTTTCAGGGAGTGGTCACGGTGCTCGAGGCCGAGACGATGGACGAGGCGGTGCAGTCTGCGTTTGCAACCGCGTCTCCCGCCGGCGTGGTGCTGCTCGCGCCCGCCTGCGCCAGCTTTGACATGTTTCGCAACTACGCCGACCGGGGCAAGGCCTTTGGAGACGCCGTTCAGCGGGTAGGGAGGGCCGCGAACTAGAGCGTCGTCACAACCGACGCAGTGAGTTGTCAGCAGTCATCAGCCGGAACTGAAACGGTGGAGAGCCGGCCGCTGGGACCGCAGGCTACCCCGGCCTGCGAGGCTCGCGTCTTCACCTTCGGCGCTGGCTGATGACTGCTGAACACTCACCGCGTGTCTTTTCGGGCTGAGTGGGCGCAAACATTAGGACCCGGGTCGGAAAATCTCTGGAGGTGGTGGGCCACGAGGTCCTCACAACCAGTCTCGCGAGCAGTCATGGGACGTGGAGTATGGCGCGAAAGCTGAAGTCGGACAAGCTGATGTTTCTGTCGGTCTTGCTGCTGGTCTGCACCAGTGTGGTCATGGTGTATAGCGCGTCCGCGGTGATTGCCATGGAGCAGCAGTCGACGCCGTATTACTTCTTCTATCGACAAGTGGCGTGGGTCATCCTTGGGCTCTGTCTGCTCTTGGGCGCGATGCGCATCGACTACCGGCGTCTCAAGGAACCGGTCGTGATCTGGAGCGGGCTCGCGGTGTGTGCGCTCGGCTTGATCGCAGTGTTTGTGCTGGCCCCTGAAATCAATGGCACTCGACGCTGGTTCGCGATCGGCGGGATTGGGGTCCAGCCCTCGGAGCTCACAAAGCTCGCGGTCATCATTTTTACGGCCGCGGTGCTCGAACGTCGGATGGATCGGATAGACGAGGTGTCGTACTCACTCTTGCCGATCGCGATGGTCGCCGGTCTGGCGGCTGGCCTGATCATCATCGAACCGGACTTTGGGACTGCGCTGACGCTCTTGGCCGTTGTCGGCACGATGGTCTTTGCCGCGGGCCTCAGCTATCGCTATGTGTTCGGGCTCGCGTTGACGTTGGGACCGCTCTTGTATCTGGTGCTCGCGAGTGCCCCGTATCGACGGCAGCGGATCCTGTCGTTCCTCGACCCCTGGAGCGATCCGTTGGGTTCGGGATTCCAGATCATTCAGTCGCTGATCGCGGTCGGCACCGGTGGCGTGTTTGGTCACGGCATTATGGGCGGCGTCCAGAAGCTGTTCTTCTTACCCTACCCCTTCACTGATTTCATCTACGCGGTGATTGCCGAGGAAACCGGGATTGTGGGAGCAACGGTGGTCCTTGGATGTTTCTGCGTCATCACGTGGCGTGGTCTCAGAGTTTCGGCACTGGCTCCAGACAAGTTTGGAGCGTTCCTGGCACTGGGTCTGACGATGATGGTGGCGCTGCAGGCTTATCTGAACATCAGCGTGGTGTTGAGTCTCGTGCCCACAAAAGGCATCCCGTTGCCGTTTGTAAGCGCCGGCGGTTCGTCGATGCTGGTCAGTCTCCTGGGGATGGGCGTGTTGCTCAATATTTCGCAACACGCTTCGGCTGAGGTATGAGGGCGAATGGGCCACACATCGTCGACAGCCCGAGTGTCGGACGCCACCGCGGCGTCGGAGCAGACCCACGGGTGTGTGTTGTTCGCCGGCGGAGGCACGGGTGGACACCTGTTTCCCGGGATCGCCGTGGCGCGCGAAGTGACCCGTCGTCACCCTTCATGGCGTGTGGTCTTTGTCGGGTCAGGTCGCGCACTCGAGGTCCGAGTGCTGTCGCGAGAGGGTTTTCCTTTCGAGCGTGTGCGGTCAGTCGGTCTGGTCGGAAAATCGGTGACCGCGGTGGCCAGGGGGTTGGTGACCCTGCCCGCGAGCCTGTTCGATGCGTGGCGATTGCTTCGGCGATACCACCCACGAGTTGTCGTGGGTCTCGGCGGATACAGCTCGGGGCCGCTTGTCCTCTTGGCCGGACTGCTACGGCTACCCACGATGCTCCTCGAACAGAATGTCGTGCCCGGGGTCACCAATCGTTTGCTCACCCCCATCGTGACGGCCGCGGCGGTGTCATACGATGCGTCGCTGCCAGCGTTTGGGCGGCGCGGGTTTGTCAGCGGCAATCCCGTGAGGTCCGGATTCTTCGACGCCCCAGACATCAAACCCGGCTTGACGGAACTTCATCTCTTGGTGCTCGGTGGTTCGCAGGGAGCGCATTCGCTCAATGTTGCCATGGTCGACGCAGCGCCGCGGCTGGCGGCGCTGTCTCGAACGATGCGGGTGACGCATCAATCGGGCGAGGCCGATCTGGACCACGTGCGGGACGGCTATCACCAGGCGAGCCTGGCGGCCAGGGTCGAGCCGTTTTTCGATCGTATGGACGAGCTTATGGCGAGCGCGGACCTGGTGTTCTGTCGAGCTGGAGCAACCACATTGGCTGAGCTTGCTGCGAGCGGTCGACCGGCAATCTTGGTCCCGTATCCGCACGCGACGCATGACCATCAACGACGAAACGCGGCGGTAGTACGCGACGCTGGAGCGGCGGATGTGATCGACCCGAGGGAGTTGACCGCTTCCACGCTTGTCGACACGGTGCGCGCGTTGGCAGAGGACGATACCCGACGACTGTCCATGGCCGTCGCCAGTCGACGGCTGGGCAGACCGGATGCCACCGTCGTAATCGCCGACCGTATTGACGAGTTGGCGGGACAGCGAGTCGACTCCGTGCGGCCGGCTGAGCCGGGGCGCGTGTTGACATGCTCAACCCGGGTGCACCTAGTAGGCGTGGGCGGTATCGGTATGAGCGGGATCGCGGAGCTGCTCGTGAATCTGGGCCACGAGGTTACGGGTAGTGACCGGACTCGGTCGGCAGCCACCGACCGGTTGCAGAGTCTGGGAGTGCGGGTTGCCGAAGGTCACGACGTCGCCAATATTGGGGCGGCGGACGTGGTTGTGACGTCAACGGCCGTGCCCTCGGACAATCCGGAGCGGGTGGCTGCCATACAGCGAGGGATCCCTGTGATCTCCCGGGGGGCGATGTTGGCCGAGCTCACCGCGACCCGGCGAACGGTGGCGGTAGCGGGCTCGCACGGAAAGACGACGACGTCGTCGATGGTCGCGGTGGTGCTCGAAGCGGCGGGTCTCGACCCAACGGCGGCGATCGGGGGCCGTCTGGAGGTCTTTGGGAGCAATGCCCGTTTGGGCAGTGGGCCCTTCATGGTGGTCGAAGCCGATGAGAGTGATCGGTCCTTTCTGTTGCTCGCTCCAGACATTGCTGTCATCACGAACATCGATGACGAGCATCTCGAGGCGTACGCCGGCATGGACGATCTGGATGCGGCGTTTCTCGAGTTCGCCGGCCGCGGTGTCGAGCACGGGTGCGTGGTGGCGTGCGCTGACGATCCACGGGTCCGTCGCATCCTGTCGAAGATTCTGCGACGCGTCGTGACTTATGGGATCAACCCGCCAGCAGCCGACGTCAGAGCATCGTCGTTGCGACTCGACTCCACTGGATCCTCCTTTGCCGTGACCATTTCTAGCCAGACACAGGGCTGGGCGACGACCGGTCCGCCGGTGGACGCCGCGCGAGAGCTCGCTGTGACGCTCGCCGTCCCCGGCCGGCACAATGTCTTGAACGCGCTCGCGACGTTCGCAGTGGCGGTCGAGCTGGGCATTGCTCCAGACAAAGTGGCGACTGCGCTTGCCACGTTCGCAGGCGCAGAACGACGGTTCCAGCAATACGGCATGGTGGACAACGTCGTCGTGGTCGACGACTATGCGCACCACCCCACCGAGGTCGTGGCGGTGCTTGAGACCGCTCGTCTGCAAAACCCGACCCGACTACGCGTCGTGTTCCAGCCCCACCGCTACACGCGCACCCTGAGGCTCCTCGACAGGTTCGCGGAAGCCTTGTCGCTGGCCGACGAGTTGATCTTGACCGAAGTGTATGCGGCGAGCGAGCCGCCGCTTCCGGGTGCCACGTCAGAAGCGCTGGCCCGGGCGGTGGAAGAGCGAGCCGCGCGCGACGGGGCGCGATCCCTGCCGGTCCAGGTGACGTCTCTGGCCGACGTCGTTGAGCTCGTCGTCAGCGATGCGCGTCCCGGGGATCTCATCGTGACTTTAGGGGCTGGGTCGATTGGATCGATTCCAGCGCGGATCACCGCGGCACTACGGGCGAGGGGACCGCGGTGAAGATGGCGGATCTCGAAAGGACGCGACCGTGAGCGCCGTTCACACGTCGCCGGACCGGCGTTTCAGACGGGTGCATGTCACCCCGTCGCGCCGGCGTCGCCAAGCGGCGGCCCGTCGTCGCTTCGTCGGTCGCACGCTCATGGTGGCCTTGGCGTCCGTAGGCGTGTTCCAACTGGCCGGCCAGGTGTCGACAGCGGAGTTTCTCCAGGTCGATACCGTCATCGTGCAGGGGAATAGGCGTTTGTCTGGGGGTGAAGTGGTGGCCATGATGGGAACGCTTCGCGGTCAGAACATCCTCACCCTCGACCTTGACCGCTATCGGGAGCTCTTGCACTCGTCAGGGTGGATCGACACGGTAACCCTTCGTCGCCTGCTGCCGTCGACCTTAGAAATTCGAGTGGTAGAGCGAGTCCCCGCGGCCGTCGCGCGGTTTGGCTCGCGTCTGTATTTGATCGACGAGGCGGGTGAGGTCATCGATCAGCTGGGACCAGGGATTCCCGGAATCGGCCTGCCCATCGTCGACGGCTTGTCCGGGATGGGCGATGGTGTGTTGGCGGATGACACTCGTCGTCTCGAGCTGGTCTCCGATCTCCTGCGCTCGTTGGCGACCGCCCCCGACGTCCTGGCGCTGGTGTCACAGATCCGAGTGACCGATCCGTATGACGCCGTCGTAATGCTCAGTGACGACTCGACGTTGGTGCACTTGGGTCACGAGCAATTTGACCAACGACTTCGTCGATACGTGGAACTCGCACCGATGCTGCGCGAGCGCGTGGCGGCCGTCGACTATGTCGATATGCGTTTTGAGCACCGCGTCGTAATGCGTGCCACCGATTCGACCGACCGGACCAGCGGTAGGGCAAGGTCGAGCGTGGCGAGAACCCTGAGGATCCAGTAGTGGGCGGACCGACTGCTAGAGCGGAGGATACGTGACGCGTAGGGAGCGGTATCTGGTCGGACTCGACGTGGGGACGTCAAAGATTGCCGCCATCGTAGGGGAGGCGATCGACGACAGTGAGGGCGTCGACATCGTTGGGATCGGGTTGGCTGACTCACACGGGATTCGTCGCGGCGTGGTCGTCAACCTCGAGGCCGCGGTCGAGTCGATCAAGAAAGCGATCGAAGACGCCGAGCTCACGGCGGGTGTGGAGATTGACTCGGTGCATCTCGGCCTGTCTGGCGCCCATGTGAAAGCGTTCAACAGTCGCGGTGTGGTGGCCGTGGCGGGCCGCAACCGGGAGATTACACGGCAAGATGTCCGCCGGGCGATCGACGCCGCCAAGGCGGTGGCGCTCCCCAATGGGCGAGAGATCATCCACGTGCTGCCGCAGGACTTTGTCGTCGACGAGCAGGACGGTATCGGAGCGCCCATTGGGATGACGGGGGCTCGACTCGAGGTCAATGTCCACGTTGTGACCAACAGCGTCTCGACGACCCAGAACATCATCGCGTGCGTCAACCGAGCCGGAGTGAGAGTGGCCGACACGGTGCTCGAGCAGCTCGCTGCCGCCGAGGCGGTGCTGACCGCCGACGAGAAAGAGTTGGGCGTAGCACTGGTCGATATCGGCGGTGGGACTACCGACTTTGCCATCTTTGAAAAGGGCAGCCTCTGGCATACCGGTGTGGTGGCACTGGGTGGTGACCACTTTACAAACGACATCGCGGTGGGGCTGCGCACCCCCATTCCGGATGCGGAGAAAACGAAGCGGCGGTCAGGATGCGCATTGGCGGCGCTGGTGGACGAGGAAGAAACGATCGAAGTGGCCAGTGTGGGAGGCCGTCAGCCGCGGGTCATGTCGCGCCGGATTCTCTCGGAGGTGCTACAGCCGCGGGCGGAAGAGATTTTTCACCAGTTGTGCGACGAGTTTCGTCGAGCCGGCTACGAACGCTCGCTCAATTCCGGCATCGTACTTACGGGCGGCGGCTCCATCCTCGACGGGATGCCTGAAATTGCCGACCAGATTTTTGACCTGCCGATGCGACGCGGATGTCCAGTGGGCGTAGGTGGGTTGACCGATTACGTCAACAACCCGGCGTTTGCCACATCGGTAGGGTCGGTCATGTACGCGCGTCGCGCACAACTCCTGGAACAGAACCGCCCCGACGCAGTCGGAACTTTTGGCCGCGTTGCGGGGCGGCTGCGCGGCTTGTTTAAGGAATTTTTCTAAATGTCGTATCGAGGAGGATCCACACGATGACTCAATCCGGAGACAGGCAACGAGAGACCGAGCACCCCGGCCCGGCCGAGAATCGCCTGGAGATGGCCAACGATTTCAAGCCCGGTGCCCGCATTAAGGTAGTCGGGGTCGGTGGGGGCGGTAGCAACGCGGTCAACCGCATGGTGGCCGCCAACGCCTATTCGATCGATTTTATCGTCGCCAACACGGATGCGCAGGCTTTGGCCCAAAGCGTGGCACCAGTGCGTCTCCAGCTTGGCGCGAAGCTCACAAAAGGGCTGGGCGCAGGCGCCGACCCCAGTATCGGCCGTCAAGCTGCGCTCGAAGATACCGAGCAGCTGATTGGGGCCCTTGACGGGGCCGACATGGTGTTTGTCACGACCGGCCTTGGAGGCGGCACCGGGACCGGTGCCACACCCGTGATCGCAAATCTCGCCAGCGAGCTGGGCGCCCTCACCGTCGCGGTGGTTACGAAGCCATTCGCGTTTGAAGGAAAGCGGAGGGCGCTCCAAGCCGAGCAAGGGCTCGAAGAGCTACGACGCTGCGTGGATACCGTGATCACGATTCCCAACGAGCGTTTGCTGGCAACGATCGAACGGTCAACGAGTTTGTCGGCGGCATTCACCAAAGCCGACGATGTACTGCATCAGGCAATCCAGGGCATCTCGGATCTCATCTTGGTGCCGGGTTTGATCAACCTGGACTTTGCCGATGTGACGACCATCATGTCGGGGATGGGTATCGCCATCATGGGCACCGGTGTGGGCGAGGGAGAAAACCGAGCGGTCGAGGCTGCGACAAAGGCGGTATCCAGCCCGCTGCTCGAGGAGACCTCGGTCCAGGGAGCGCGTGGCGTCATTGTGAATGTGACGGGTGGTCCGGACCTGTCGATGCTTGAAGTGAGCGAAGCGACCGCGATCATTCAGGAGGCTGCCCACGCCGAGGCAAACATCATCTTTGGCGCTGTGATTGACGAGGCGATGACTGGTCACGTCAAGATCACCGTCATCGCCACGGGGTTCGGGGAAGAGTCGGATCAGGGTCGCTCACATCCCTCGACGTCCGAAACGCCGGTCGATCTCACGAGCTACACAGAGTGGCAAGACCGACGCGAGACGCCCGCCGAAGCCGGGAACCAGATACCGACTGAACACGCCGCGGTCTTACCTGAGGCGGTGGGTGGAGGTGTCCCGATCGCTCGCCGACCCATTCTTGATCTCACACGGCCGTCCGGTTCGGGGTCTGGGAGTGCGGATGAACCGCTCGAACTCGATAGTGAGCTCGACACGCCGGCATTCCTTCGGCGTCAGGCGAAATCGTGAGTCGCCCTCACCACGGGCTGCTAGGCTTTGAGCAACAGCACTTGTGCCGACGCGAAATCGGCGGCGTGAGTAATCGACACGAGCGCCCGACCCGCTCCAAGTGCGGCTGCTCGTCGGGCAGCACCGCCATGCAATCTGAGCTGGGGAGGACCCGACGGACGAACGACCTCGACGTTCTTCCATAAGACACCGAGGGCCCGACCGGTGCCGAGCGCTTTCATGGCCGCCTCTTTGGCGCAGAACCGACCGGCGAGGTGTTGAGCCGGAAACTTGCGGCGTAGGCTGTACTCGATCTCGTGGGCGGTGAACACGCGGCTCAAGAACCGGTCCCCATACCGCGATAGCAGCGCATTGACCCGGCTAATCGACTCGAAGTCCACGCCGAGGGACAGCACCGAGCCCGGCGGGAGGTCGTCGATTGGCGTCGTCACCACGGCGGCTGCAAATCGCAAGGGTGTCGCTGGCGACGCCTTGAGTCACGCGTCGGATGGCGCCGTCGGGTTGGTTGGTGCCGCTTCCGCTGGGCTATTTTCCACGAAATACAAGATGCGCTGACAGCTTTCGCACTGGATGATCTTCGCATTGGATCGCAGCTGATTGAAGAGTTGGGGACGAAGGTGCACCCGACAGGACGTGCACAATCCCTGGCGCGCTTCCGCTACTGCTGACCCCTTTCGCCCGCGTGCGAGGAGGTCGAACAGGTCGCGGATGTCCGGTGAGATCTCACGACCCAACTCGTTTCGCTCGCTGTCGACCTTGGCGATTTTCTGGATAAGGTCAGCTTGTTCGGCTTCAAGGCTCCCGCGTTCCTCGCTGACCGTCTTTTCTTCGGCGAGCAACAATTGCTCCGCTACCGTCATCTGCTGAGCGAGATCGTCGGCCTCCATCATCCGCTCGAGCAGGCGGTCTTCCTTGTCCCGAATATCCCGCTCGGCCCCGGCGATCTCCGACTGTACGGCGTGGTATTCCTTGTTGGTTTTTACCGCCATGAGCTGGTCTTTGAAGCGGCTCAAGCGGCTTTGGACCTCGGCCACTTCTTTCTCCACAGCTGCGCGCGCCGTGCGATGCTCGGCAAGTTCGGCCTGGGCGGTCTCGACTGCCGTCTTGCACTCGGCGATGCGCTGTTCGAGCGCGTCTCTTTTCGTCGGCACCTCGTCGATCCGCCCTTGTGCCTCGGCAGCCGAGGTCTCGAGTTTTTGGAGGCGTATGAGCAGTTCAAGGTTGGGCAGCATGAATCAGGTTCTGGGCAAAAAAAAGCCCCGCACAGGCGGGGCGCTTTTGGTCAACGGAGCACGATGCCGTGGCCCTGACGGCAACCGGTCCGAGTCCGGCTTTGTCGCGCGTCGGGTGGGCATGGGAATCAAATCGTAGCATGTTTCGTGCCGCCGCCGGTCTCGCGCTGCGACAGCCCGCGAGCGGTGCACTAGTCGCGACTGTCGTACACCGGAACGTGACCGCGCCAATCCACCCAAGAACGAGTGCTCCTCCGAGCATGGCTGCCAAATGGGGAACGGCAGCGAGCGACGGGTCGACAAAGTTGACAAGTCTGTGGATGGCGTTCATCGCCCAGCCGGTCGGCAGAAGACTTCCAAGTTGCTGCATCCACGCGGGCGTGATCTCGATCGGCCACCAGGCACCGCCCAGGGCCGCGAGCATCATCGTTGTCATGACACCGATCCCGGAGCTCCGGCCCGCAGTGCGAGCCACGTTTCCGAGCACGATGGCCAGTGCGGCGTTGAATGTCGCCCAGGCGCCGAGAACCGCAAGCACTATGGGCACCGACGGTCCCCAATCCATACCAAACAGTACGGTTCCTGCCGTCATGGCAAAGCCGATTTAGACCATTCCTAGCGCGACCCGTGCGCCGAGCTTCCCGAGGACGACCGAGCCCCGAGAGA
>CAUZIB010000026.1:0-53076 GCA_963579735.1 Vicinamibacteria bacterium
CGACTCCTCTGCCTCAACATTAGTGGGTGATGCGCTCCGCCGGGACCGGATCGGCCTCTTCGTCATTCGACAGAATCGGACGAGTCGGTTCCGTGAGCGCGGTCTTTAGCACTTCGTCGATCGTATCGACTAAGTAGAGCTCGAGTCCGTCCAGGACATTCTTTGGGATGTCGGCCAGGTCCTTTTCGTTGTCTCGGGGCAAGATGATGGTCTTGAGCCCGGCCCGATGGGCGGCCAGAACCTTCTCTTTCACCCCGCCAATCGGGAGCACTTTGCCCCGAAGCGTGATCTCCCCAGTCATGGCGACGTCGCGCCGAGTCTTGATCCCAGTGAGCGCCGAGACCAGTGTCGTCGTAATCGTGATACCGGCGGATGGTCCATCCTTGGGGATAGCGCCCTCCGGCACGTGGATATGCACGTCGGTCTTTCCGTTGAAGTTCTTGGGGATACCCAAAATACCGGCTCTCGACCGCACATAGCTCATGGCGGCATGGGCGGATTCCTGCATCACGTCGCCCAACTTGCCGGTCAACGTCAGCTTCCCTTTACCCGGCATCAACGTGGCTTCTGTGACCAACAGTTCGCCGCCGGCCTCGGTCCAGGCCAAACCGGTAGCGATCCCCACTTCGTTTTCTTTCTCGGCCATCATCGGCCGGTATCGGGGCACGCCCAAATATTCGGTGATCTTGTCGGAGGTCACCTCCGCGGAGAACGTCTTTCCCTCCATGACGACCTTGCGGGCTACTTTCCGACACAGCGACGAGATCTCGCGCTCGAGGCTGCGAACACCCGCTTCGCGTGTATACCGTCGGATGACCGTTTCATAGGCGTCGTCCGAGAAGGTGACATTCTTTTTTGTCAGCCCGGTCGCGGTCCGCGTCTTTTGCACGAGGAATCGCTTTGCGATCTCGATCTTCTCGAGCTCCGTGTAACCGGCGAGTTGCAGCACCTCCATACGGTCTCGGAGCGCCTGCGGCACGGTGTGGAGTACGTTTGCCGTGCAGACAAACATCACGTTGGACAGGTCATATTCGACGTCCAGGTAGTGATCGAGAAACGTATGGTTCTGCTCGGGGTCGAGCACCTCGAGCAGTGCCGCCGAGGGATCGCCCCGGAAGTCCATCGACATCTTGTCGACTTCGTCGAGCAGGAAGACCGGGTTCATCGTTCCGGCCTTTTTCATCATCTGGATGAGCTGACCCGGAAACGCTCCGATGTAGGTGCGTCGGTGACCGCGGATCTCGGCCTCGTCCCGCACCCCACCCAGCGAGAGCCGCACGAATTTGCGGTTGGTCGCTCGGGCGATGGACTTCGCCAACGACGTCTTGCCGACTCCCGGAGGTCCCGTCAACGTCAAGATCGTCCCTTTTGGCTTGCGCACCAAGCTGCGAACCGCGAGAAACTCCAAAATCCGATCTTTGATCTTGTCGAGCCCGTAGTGGTCTTCGTTGAGAATAGTGGCTGCGCGCTTGAGGTTGCGGCTCTCCCGGGTTTTCTTGAACCAGGGAACGGCAATCAGCCAGTCCAGATAGTTGCGAGAGACGGTCGCCTCCGCCGACATCGGCGGCATCGCTTCCAGTCGCTTCAGTTCCTGCACGGCCTTTTCCTCGACATCGCGAGGCATTTTGGCTTCTTCGATCTTCTTGCGCAGGTCGTCGGTTTCGTTGCCTCGATCCTCTTTGCGACCCAGTTCCTTCTGAATCGCTTTCATCTTCTCGTTGAGGTAGTACTCCTTTTGCGCCTTCTCCATCTGCTTCTTGACGCGACCCTGGACCCGGCGGTCTACCTGGAGTTTGTCTACCTCCTTCTCGAGGAGGCTGGCAATTTGCACCAGTCGCTCGAGCGGTGAGATGATCTCGAGCAAGTTCTGCTTCTCTTCGATCCCCACCGCCAGATGCGCGGCGATTGTGTCGGCGAGCTTGCTGGGGTCGTCAACGCGGACGGCTGCGATCATCGCGTCATATTGCAGCGTGTTCGACAATTTGACGTATTGTTCGAACAAAGAGACGACACGGGTCATCGCGCCTTCGATGTCACCACTCGGGTCGGGTTTTGTCTGGACTTTGGCGACGACACGAAAGAAGCCTTTGTCCTCCTTCCACTCGATCGCCCGGGCGCGTTCGACTCCCTCCACCAAGACCTTCACATTGCCGTCCGGCAATTTGAGGCTCTGGACGATGTTCGCCACGCAACCCATGGTGTAGATGTCTTCGGGACGCGGGTCATCATTCACCGCATCCTTCTGGGCCGCCAGAAAGATCCGTTTGTCTTTGACGAGCGCGTGTTCGAGCGCCCGCGTAGATGACGGCCGGCCAATGACAAACGGCATCATCATGTGAGGAAAGACGACGACGTCTCGAAGCGGAACGATCGCAAGCGTTTCGTAAACTTCCACTACCCTGCCTTTTCAACGAGCGTGATTGGTTTGTCTTTTGCCAAGACGGTTTCGCGCGTGATGACGCACTCTTTGATCTTCTTCTGCCCCGGCAGCGTATACATCAGATCCAGCATGAGATCTTCGATAATCATCCGCAGACCACGGGCACCGATCTTGCGTTCGAGCGCGGCTTCGGCAATTGCTTCGACGCCGTCGTCAGTGAACCGAAGTTTGACATTCTCATACTCGAACAGCTTCTGATACTGCCGCGTAATCGCGTTACGTGGGGTCGTGAGAATCTGGACGAGCGCGGCCTTGTCGAGTTCGTGCAACGTGCCAATCACCGGCAGCCGACCGACAAACTCGGGGATGAGCCCATACTGGATCAGGTCTTCTGGCTCGATTTTCGCGAGCAACGAGCCGACGCTCCGGTTGTGAGACGATTGGATGTCGGCGTTGAATCCCAGTGTCTTCCGACCGCGCCGCCGCTCGATCATTTTGTCCAGCCCCACGAAGGCGCCACCACAGATAAACAACACGTTGGTCGTGTCGATTTGAAAAAACTCTTGGTGCGGGTGTTTGCGACCGCCTTGGGGGGGGACGTTGGCCACCGTGCCCTCGAGAATCTTCAGCAACGCTTGCTGGACGCCCTCGCCAGACACGTCACGGGTGATCGACGGATTCTCGTCTTTCCGGCAGATCTTGTCGATCTCGTCGATGTAGATGATCCCTTGCTGACATTTTTCAATGTCGCCGCCCGCCGCCTGGAGGAGCTTGAGAATGATGTTCTCGACGTCCTCCCCAACGTAGCCCGCTTCGGTCAGCGTGGTGGCGTCCACGATCGTGAACGGCACGGCGAGCAGACGCGCTAGGGTCTGCGCGAGCAATGTCTTGCCGGTTCCCGTGGGACCGATGAGCATAATGTTCGATTTCGTTAGCTCGGTGTCCTGTCGGCTCCGGGACTGTTTCTGGATCTCTATTCGCTTGTAGTGGTTGTATACCGCGACCGCGAGCTTCTTCTTTGTCAGGTCCTGACCAACGACGTACTGGTCCAGCAGTTTCTTTATTTCTTGAGGGACAGGGAGCGACGAGCGGGGGCTGCTGTTTGTATCAGAGCGGCTGTCGTCAGCAATGATGTCGTTGCAAACATCGACACATTCGTCGCAGATAAAGACCGTAGGACCCGCAATCAGTTTGCGGACGTCATTCTGGTCTTTGTTGCAGAACGAACACCGAAGGATCTCGCCGTCGCCGCTCTTTTTGGCCATGGGAAATGGGGCTAAGCGCGTTTTCTGATGACGTCGTCAATGATACCGTATTCGAGCGCTTGCTCCGCGCTCATGATGTAGTCTCGTTCGGTATCTTCCGTGATCCGGTCCAATGACTGGCCACTGTGTTCCGCCAATATTTCGTTGATCCGGGTCCGAATCCGAAGAATTTCTTTGGCGTGAATGTCAATGTCCGTCGCTTGACCGGCCAGTCCTGACATGAGGGGCTGGTGGATAACGATACGCGAGTTGGGTAGCGAGAATCGTTTTTTCTTTTGGCCGGCGCTCAACAGCACGGCCGCCATCGACGCCGCCTGGCCGATACAGATAGTCTGGACATCGGGGCGGATGAACTGCATGGTGTCGTAGATGGCGAAACCGGCCGAGATCGAACCGCCCGGACTGTTGATATAGAGCTGGATGTCGCGGTCGGCGTCTTCGGCCTCGAGAAACAGCATTTGCGCGATGACCAAGTTCGCGAGCCCGTCGTCGATCGGCGCACCAATGAAGATGATGCTGTCTTTGAGCAGGCGCGAGTAGATGTCGTAGGCGCGTTCGCCTCGGTTCGTCTGCTCGACCACCATCGGGACCAGTTGCATCTGTGAGTCAGGCATGGCTTCAGACATCTATTCTTGGATTGGCTGGCGTAGTGTCTCGGTTGCTGGGGTTAGACGTCCACGACGGTTGCTTCGCTCATGAGGAAGTCGATCGTGCTTTCTCGTTGGAGCCCCAGCGCTAGTCGACCGAGTCCCCCGTCCTTTTCGAGCAGGGCGCGTGTCGCCGGGACCGTACGTCCAGTGCGCTCGGCTTGTCGTTCGAGTTCTCGGTCAATCTCGGAAGGCGTCGCGGTAATTGATTCTTTTTGTGAGATCTCATCAAGTACAAGCGTACTGCGAACCGTCGCAATGGCTGGCTCCCGCTGCTCCGCGTGAAACGCCTCCCAATCCACACGGGCTTCACGCGGGTCGATTCCTTGCGAGACGAGCTGGCTGGCGAAATGTTCGACCCGTCGGTTTGTCTCTTGCACGATGAGAGTTTCAGGCACTTCCCCTACGAGTCGACTGGCCAGCTGCTTGAGGAGGTCGCTGCGCATTCTCGTGTTGGCGTCTTCTGCCGACCGACGCTCGAGATCTTCGCGCACTCTGGCGGTGAGGACTTCGAGGCTCTCGACGTCGCCGACACTTTTTGCGAGAGCATCATCGAGAGGCGGCACGACCCGTTCTTTAATGGCGTTGATAGTCACGCTATATGCGACTGTGGTCCCGGCCAACCCGGGCGCTTCGTGGTCTTCCGGGTAGGTCAGCGTAAACTCCCGCGTCGTATCAACCTCGAGACCCAGCAGCTGCTCGTCGAAACCGGGCGGGTTGGAGGCGCCTCCGATCTCGATGTCGACGTTCTCGTGACGGTCGGCGTTGGCCGCTGTTTTGTCTGGCGTCGAGCCCATCTCGGCGCCATCCGGTCGCCGGTCGAGGTCGAGCGTCACGACATCGCCCTGCGCAATGCTGCGGCCCTTCACGGGCTCTAGGTGAGCGGCCCGTTGACGAATCTCCTCGAGCGCGTTCTCCACCGCCTCGTCTCCGATGTCCGCCGGTGTTCGGCGAAGGGTCAGGCCCGTATATTGCCCAGGGTCAACGGTGGGCAGGGTCTCGAGCATGGCCGTGAAAGTCAGGGGCGCCCCCGCGGCGACGGAGACGTCGCGGATAGAGGGTCTCGCGATGGGCTCGACACCTCGCTCGCGCACCGCGTCGTTCACGGCCTTTGGTATGAGGTCGTCGGCAACGTCCTGGAGGATCTGATCTCCGAGCCGTTGGCGCACGAGCTTGAGCGGGGCCTTACCCGGCCGAAAACCCGGCAGTTTGGCTTTTTTCCGGTAGCTGTGCGAGCGTTTTTCGACCTCCGCGTCCACGACCGCGGCGGGTATTTCGATGACGAGGTCCTTCCGGATTTCGCTTACGTCTTTGAATTCCGTCTTCATCGTAAAGACAACTGTCGTAATCGATGGCTATGTGTGGTTGGTGCGAAAGGGGGGAGTCGAACCCCCAAGACCTTTCGGCCACCGGATCCTAAATCCGGCGCGTCTGCCAGTTCCGCCACTTTCGCACGGCACACGCCTCTCTTGTGGACTGTAACAGAGAATCGTATAGCGATCTCTGACCGGGACGCGCCATCTGGCGGCGTTGCGTCTCGGTGGCAGATGCCAACCTGCGCCCTCGTCGCGCCTGGCCAGCCGGGCGTCGCGGCGCGGACCTCACTACGCGACTATCGGTTACGGCCCGATACCAGCGTTTCCGAAGTTCGAGTCGCCTGGCTCGAGGGGACTGTAATCGCGGTCTAGGTGCGGCGAAGCATGCGCGTCGGTCATATGTCGGCGAGGCGCAAAGACGACAGCGGGCACAAGCAGCCGAGCGAGTCGATTCGAACTCCGGAAATGCTCGTCGAGCATACCCTCTGTCGCGGAAGCGGACCCGTGTACACTACCCGACATGGAGATTCGGGGCGCCCCCGAGGGCACCGCAGATTCGACAACAATCGACCGTAACGCCGCAGTGCGCGCTTACACCGACAACCGCCGTCGCAGCCAGGCGCTGTTTGAGCTTTTGGACGACGATACCTACTACGAGCGTCCAATTCCATTGCGTCACCCGGTCGCGTTCTATGAAGGGCATATTCCTGCATTCAGTGTGATCTCTTTTCTGAGGCGCGCCCTCAATCACCCAGGGATCGACCCGACTCTCGAGACGTTGTTCGCCCGGGGTATCGACCCCAGCGACCAGTCCGCCGCGGCGAAGTCAGCAATTGACGATTGGCCCACCCGCGCCGCGGTTCGAGCCTTTGCTGACCAGGCCGACGATACGATACTCAACGCGTTGGCGCACGCCCCCATCGAGGGCAAGGCTCCCCCGGCTCGCTACCGAGCCCAGGGTGCGTTTACGGCCCTCGAGCACGAGGTCATGCACCAAGAAACCTTGCTCTATATGTGGCATCGTTTCGAGCCCAGCCGTAAAACGAGACCAGACCACGGCGACCTGCAATTGAGCAGTGGGAATTCTCGCAGGCCGGCTGTCGCTGTGGACGCGGGGACCGTCACGCTGGGGGCTGGGGTCACAGATATTGCGTTTGGGTGGGACAATGAATTTCCCCAGCATCGGGTCGACGTGCCAGCGTTCGAGATCGATGTGCACGATGTCACGAACGCCGACTTCCTGGCCTTTGTCGAGGCGGGTGGCTATACGCGGGCGGAGCTGTGGTCGCCTCAGGGCTGGCGGCGACGGTGTGCCAGTGGACGGACGCACCCGTTGTTCTGGGAGCGAGACGGCGACGAATGGCAGTGGCGGGGCATGTTTGACCGGGTGGCGCTCCCCGGGGTCTCGCCGGTCTATGTGACCCATGACGAGGCCACCGCCTACGCGCGATGGCGTGGCAGTCGGTTGCCGACGGAAGCCGAGTTTCACCGCGCCGCGTACACGACGCCGGACGGGCGCGAGCGGTTACAACCGTGGGGTGACGACGAGCCAACCGAGACGCGAGGGAACTTTGACTTTGCGCACTGGGATCCTGTGCCGGTCGGCTCATATCCGGCGGGTGTGAGTGCGTGGGGCGTCCACGATCTGGTGGGCAACGGGTGGGAGTGGACGTCGACGGTCTTCGATGGGTTTTCTGGGTTTCAGCCGATGGCCTCCTACCCGGAGTATTCGCAAGACTTCTTTGACGGGGACCACTTTGTCGTGAAGGGCGCGTCTCCGGCGACCGGTCGCAGTCTCATACGTCGAAGTTTTCGGAACTGGTTTCGACCCGACTACCCGTATATGTACGCGACGTTCCGTTGCGTGCGTGACGCTCGATAGCGCCGGGGTGTCCGGCTACGTCAGCTTTTAGGCCTCGCGCGACTCGTGACCTCGTTCGGCGGGGGCGCGTGACGGCAGGTCACGCCACGCGTCGTCCGGATACTCCTGGTATGCTCTGTCGTCGCGTTACGCCCCGGGGGGTACTCTGGGCCGAGAGTCGTCGGGGATTTGCGTGAAAGATCAGACAAACTCGTGTCAGACGGAGATGCTCGAGCCTGAACCTTCGGCGGAGCTGGTTCGCGACGTCGTCGAGGGCTTGACGAGTGACCCGAAACGCATTCCGTCCCGTTATCTCTACGACGACCTGGGGTCTCGGTTGTTCGAGGCGATCTGCGAGCTGCCGTGGTATCCGATAACACGGGGCGAGTGTGCCTTGCTCCGGGCCCATGCCACGGCGATTCTCTCAGGTCTCGGCCCTCGCCCGACGGTCATCGAGCTTGGGGCCGGAAACGGCGAAAAGTTGTCGCTCTTGCTCCGGGCATCTGGCATCGAAATGGACCGGGCGGACGTGCATGTCGTGGATATCGCTGCAACGGCGCTCCTGCGGTCCAGACAGACCTTGTCCCAGCACGAGGGGGTTGGTGTCGTCACCCACAAGGCTCGCTATGAGGTCGGTCTGCCGGCGGCGCTGGAGCATGCGAATGGATCGGAGCCGGCGGTGGTGCTGTTTCTTGGCTCGAATATCGGGAACATGAGCCGGGACGAGTCCGACGAGTTCCTCCGGGTTTTGCGTCGGGGATGCCGTCGCGGGGACCGGTTGTTGCTGGGGACAGATCTCGTCAAGCCAACTGCGGAGATGTTGTTGGCCTACGATGACCCGCTTGGAATCACCGCTGCGTTCAATCGAAATATGCTGGTCCGCCTCAACCGAGAGCTCGACGGAGATTTCGACCTCGCCGCGTTTGACCACCACGTCCAGTGGAATGCCGACGCCTCGCGGGTCGAGTCGTATTTGGTAAGCCGGGCCGAGCAGCAGGTGTGTCTGCGGGCGGCGGGCTGTTGCACATCGTTCGCTGAGCATGAGGCCATTTGGACCGAAAGCTCTCACAAGTATGAGCCGGAACAAGTCGTCGCCATGGGCGACCGAGCCGACTTCTCTGTGCGTCAACAGTGGATCGAGCCTGACGTCAACTTCGCCCTGACATTGTTTGAAGCCCGTGGAAACTAAGTCGCACCCATCGTCGTCGTCCGGATTGCGGGTGCTCGTCGGCGCGGCCTGCGTCGTCGTCGTCGTGGCCGGGCTACGGGAGGCTTCGCAGCTAGTCCTGCCGTTTCTGGTCGCCTCGTTCTTGGCGGTTATCAGTCTCCCGTTCATGCTGTGGTTGCGCCGGTTGGGCGTTCCGCAGATTCTGGCGGTGCTCAGTACCGTCTTGGCCGCGGTGGCCATGGTCGGGCTCTTGGTGTTGACGATTGGTCAGTCGGTCAACGCGTTTCGGGTTGTAGCACCTCGGTATCAGGCTCGGCTTCAAGAGCTCTTTGACCAGACGGTTCTGCTGGCTGAAGAGTATGGTTTGCCGGTGGCCGAAGGGCAGTCGCTCGATGTGCTCCCGGTTGGCGTTTTTGACATCCTTGGCGGCGCCCTCGGGGCCGTCGCCTCGTTTGCGTCGAATAGCTTTCTGGTCCTACTGACGGTTGTGTTCATCCTGCTGGAGGCGGCCGGCTTTAGCCGGAAACTCCGGCGGGCGTTTGGGAAGCATGTGGACTTGGGGCAAGTGACGGAGATGGCCAACCAAGTGCAAAGATACTTGGTGATCAAGACGATCATGAGTGCCCTGACGGGGATCTTGGTCGCGCTGTGGGTCGCTGCCCTGGGGTTAGCGTTTCCCGCGCTCTGGGGGGTGACGGCCTTCCTCTTCAACTACATTCCGACGCTGGGCTCCATATTGGCCGCGGTGCCCGCTGTGCTGTTTGCGCTCGTACAGTTTGGGCCCGGGATGGCCGCGCTGGTCGCAGTGGGTTATATCACCCTCAACGTGGTGTTTGGCAGCTTGCTCGAGCCGATGCTGCTGGGGAGACGACTGGGGCTTTCGACTTTGGTGATCTTTGTGTCGTTGGTCTTTTGGGGGTGGGTGTGGGGACCAGTGGGTATGTTGTTCGCGGTGCCCTTGACGATGGTCATCAAGATCACACTCGAGAACACGCGAGAGTTCCGCTGGGTGGCGCTTATGCTCGATGCCAACCAGCCCATCCGCAGAGTGAGGACCAGGGCCGCAGCCAGTTAATGACCCTGACCGGCCGCGTCCCGTTGTTACCGGTTGTCTGCCCCGCGCAGCTGTTTCACAGACTCTAGATGGTCTTGATAGGTCACCCGGGCCGCGATAGTTTCATCACGACTGAGACCGATCTCCTTAGCGATTTGGCCTGCCTGGCTCTCTTCGAGCACGCTAATCGATTCATCGGCCGCCGAAACCGCGAACACGCAGTCGAGTAGCTCGACACGCTGAGCGGCGGTGGCCATTGCCCTGAAGCGGCGCGTCACCAAATAGTTGTCGGTACCGCCAAATTGTCGCACCTGGGTCTTGGCGATGTCGACCGCGAGCGCGGCGTGTGTCTCAGTCAGGTGACCAAGGTCGCGAATGATCTCCGCCATCTTGATGGTCTCGGCGTTGCTAAATGTCGAGTCGGCATGGGCCACGCGTCCCAAGATGAGGGCAAACGCTGCCACATAGCGTGCGCGCCGCGGCTCTAACGCCTCCAACTCCGCGGCGATACGGCGCATGGTGGCCGTGTCGCCGGGCGTGGGTGCCGAGGCAGTATCGGGTACAGGGGCGAGACCAAGCAGTGCGCGTAGTGACATGGGTTTCTCATCTTTGGAGGGTCGTGACAAAACGGGCGGCGACCGTTGCCGGGGCCTCGCCCTCTTCGTCTACCGCCAAGTTCATGCGACGCATGGTGTCGACCGCGATTCGATTCTCGAGCGCAGCCACGGCCCGTATCACGTCGGGCTCCTCGGTCGACAGACGCGGGCTGGCTAGGACCACCGCATCGTAGGGTGGTATCGCACCGAGCTCATCCTGGAGTACCACCAAGTCATACGCACTCACGCGTCCGTCGGAGGAGAATGCGCTTATGACGTCGACGTTGCCCTGGGCTGCCGCCTGATACATCAACGTGGAGTCCATCGTTCGGAGGTCGGCAAATTCCAAGCCATACGTCCGCTGGATTGATTTCCACTCCGGACGGGCAAAGAACTCATAGTCGCCGCCCACGACCCAGGTCCTCGCATGCCGGGTAAGGTCGCTGATCTGCGTCAAGCCGAGTCGCTCTGCGTCTGCCCGTCTAACCGCCAACGCATACGCATTCTCGAACCCGAGTCGCGCTACCAGCGTCATCGCATGTTGTTCTCGGATGAATCGCTCGACTTCGGTCAAGACGTCGGATCGCGTGGCATTCTCGTTACCGCGGTCGAGCTCAGTGGCCCACAGCGTGCCGGTGTATTCCACATACAGGTCGATCTCGTCGGCGCCGAGCGCATCAAACGCCACGGTTGAGCCGAGCGATTGCAGCACGCTGGTGGACCGCCCTGTTTCTTGCTCAATCCATTCCGACAGAATGGCACTCAAGATGTACTGCTCGGTAAACGTTTTGGCGCCGATCACGATGGGTCGCTCGTCAGAGCTCATTCTTGGCGCGACCAGGGTTGTCGCCACAAACAAATAGAGCAACGCCATGAGGCCGGCGGCCACGACCACCTGCGGCCGCCGACGGGTGCGAACGCCGCTCTCGACAACTCGGACCAGCGCGTCCAAGACCAAGGCCAGTCCGGCCGCGGCCACGCACCCGACGAGCACAGCCGACGTGTTTCTCGTTTGGAGCCCGCTGAAAATGTAGTTGCCCAGACTGGTCGCGCCGACAGGGGTGGAGAGCGTCGCCGTGCCCACGAGCCAGACGGTGGCCGTTCGGATGCCGGCCACGATGACCGGCATGGCCAAAGGGACTTCGACCTGTGACAACTGCTGCCACGGGGTCATGCCGACCCCGCGGGCGGCTTCTTTGGTGGCGGCGTCCACCCCGGCAATTCCTGTGACCGTCCCCCGTAGGATCGGGAGGATGCCATACAGCGTGAGACCAATAATCGCCGGGAGAAAGCCGATACTGGGTAGATCGAGGCCCGCGAGCATGGGAACCATGACCGCGAGCAGCGCCAGGCTGGGTACGGTTTGGATCACTCCCGCCAGCGCGAGGACGGCCTGTTCGAGCCATGGGGTGCGGGTGATGGCGATACCCAGCGGCAGACTGAGTGTCGTACTAAAGAGCAATGCCAGTAACGTCAGCTGGATATGCGCCGTGAGATAGTCCGGAAGGAGGGCGAGCTGCTCACTCATGTTTCGGTGTCGGTTTGTAGCGCCGCGAACATGTCGGCCTGGCGTTGCGGTGTGCCTACCAACTCGGTGACATAGTCGTCGGCTGGGTCGGCGAGTAGTTCGCGGGGCGTGCCGATTTGAATAAGGTGCCCGTCGCGAAGCACCGCGATGCGGTCACCGAGGAATAGCGCTTCGGCCATGTCGTGGGTGACAAAGACCGCCGTCAGGTCCATATGACGTCGGATGTGAACGAGTGAATCTTGAAGCCGCCGTCGGGTCGGCGGGTCGACCGCACCAAACGGTTCGTCCAGCAGAAGGATTGAAGGGCCGGCCGCGAGTGCCCTGGCGACGCCGACCCGTTGACGCTGGCCACCGGATAGCTCGTGTGGCCAGCGGTCGCGCACCGACGATGGTTCGAGCTCGATGATCGACAGCAGCTCGTCGACGCGCCGCGTGACCCGAGCCGGTTCCCACCCGAGGAGCTTGGGTGTAATCCCGACGTTGTCCGACACCGTCATGTGAGGAAATAGCCCTACCTCCTGAAACACATACCCGATGCGCCGTCGAAGGTCGTGCTCGGGAATACCCGAGACATCGACTCCGTCTACCCGCACCGACCCTGCGGTCGGTGCGACCAGGCGGTTGATCATCTTCAGTGTAGTGGTCTTCCCGCTGCCGGAGCCGCCGAGCAAGACCAAGAGCTCGCCGGTGTCGACGGTGATCGATAGCTGGTCGACGACCGTCTCTCCACCGTATCGCTTGGAGACGCCCTGGAGCTCGATCATCTAGTCCCCTGTAACCGTACTATCTTGCATGAGTCCCGGAGTGCGGCGCCTGGCCAGCCGGGCGCCGCGCCCGTGGCTGATGCAACGAATCACTGCCTCGGGACACTAGGCGCACTGTCGCAGAGAAAGGCTGGCCACACTCCAGCTGGGACGCTCCTCCCTGCGGCGTTGCGCGTCACTCGTATATAGCCGATATGCGGCCGCCTTGCGCCGGCCGCCAGGGCGCCGCGGCGGGAGTATGACCTAGTACCGTGAAGAACGGACCCAGTGGTCCGCGCGCGCCCAGCTCTTCTCAAAATCCGTATCGACGTCCGCCGACGATCGCCCTTGGGCGTCGAGAGCCGTTTTGAGTCCGAGGAGAGACCAGCCGTTGTGTGGATGGTCTTCGAGCTCTTCTCGATACACGCGTTCGGCGTCTTCGTATCGCTCCTCTTCGAGCAACATCGCCCCGAGCCAGTGTCGCGCGGCAAACGGAAGTGGCTCCGGTTCGTCATACATGAGCTCGTCTTCCAGCGTCACGGACCGTTCGAAGGCGGCCATGGCTTGCTCCGTCTCTCCGGCCGCTCGATGAATCTCGCCTTCCAGAATGTTCGCCACGATGCCGAGGATGTGCTCCGCATCGTGAAATCGGAGCACGTCCTCCGACGTTGCGGCGCTCGACCGCACCCGCGCGAGATACACCTTGGCGAAATCCGCTTCCCCCGTCCGGAGATGGGCGTAGCCTTGCGCAAAATCCCACAGACCCGCGGCAATATCGTTGCGTTCCGAGCGGTCGTCGCGATCCAGTGTCAGGATTTCCTCGAACCGACCAAAACGCAGGAGCGTGAGCGTGTGGTAGATCGCATCGTTCGTGAGTGTCGTGTAGTCCTTGCCGGCCTGAATCGCGATGGCTCCTTGTCCGTCCATCGACGCGGCAAAGAGCAACATGTGGAGGTTGTGGGTCGGGTAGATGTCGAAGCCTTCACCAATTTCAGCTTTCTGGTCCGAGTGCCACGCTCTGATGTTTGCGCGGACGCCGTCAGCCCACCGGCCGACCTCGTTCCAGGTGTGAGACGGCATGTGGTTGATGTGGCTGGCTCCCGGGATTGACGAGCCGAGGAATTCGGCGCACGCCTCTGCTTTGCCTGGCTCGATCGTCGACTCCGTCGCGTGGACGTAGAGATGGCAAGCTCCCGGATGCGTGATGTCCCGGCTCAAGACCTGTTCGAGCACTCCGTGCAAACGCTGCACGCGAGGGTCGTTGAGGTCACGGGTCCCTCGCCGTGGCTCCAACAAGAAGAGGGCCTCACCATACAGCGTCACCGCATCGAGATCATCCGGGTATCGTTCGGCGACGACCTTCATGGCTTCGGCGTAGGCTTGGTCTTGATCAACACGGTGCTCGGGGTCGTAGTTCTCGACATACCGAACCGACATTGCCTCAACAAGGGATTGTTCTGCCGGTGTCGCGCTCTGAGGCGCCAAGTCGACCGCCTTCTGGATCGCGGCGTAGGCATGCGGCGCATCTTGCTCTCGGATCTGACCGTTGAGATAGGACCCCCACGCCCAGGCTTCACCCCAGTAACAGATTGCGCACGTTGGGTCGCTTTTCCACGCCTCTCGAAATGACCGCACGGCTTCGATTTTTGCAAACGCATACATCATCTGAAAGCCCTGGTCGAAATACGCCTGAGCATTCGGGTCGGTCGATGAAATCGGGCGAGCGAACGTGCCCAGCGCCTTTGTGTAGATGGGTATCGGATCGCTAAAAATGTCCGGCAGCTCTGGGGCTACGTTTTCCGCGCTCTCCTGGGCGGTTGCTGGGGGGGCTGCCATCATCACGGCAGCCACCACACAGGCAAGGGCCACACCGGAGATTCTGGCGGATAGGGTTACTCGTGGCACAGGGTCCTCGCTTTCACGCACTGTTTTCGGGTCGGCTCGGTGTTCGGTCTAGGTGGACTGTAGACTATCAACCTTCGAACCCGTACGAAAGAGAACAGAAGGAGACTCTCAGAATGAGCAAGTGGCTGCCCTTCGTACTCCTCACGGTGGCGAGCTGGGGGACCTATATCCCGACCCTCCACAAAGGACAGGTCGCGCTTGGCGGAAGCGGTGTGCACGCGTTCCTGATGGTCGGCGTCGCGTATCTTTTGGTGGCCATCGCGGTGCCCGGGGTGATGATCGCGCGCGCGGGGACCTGGGACGTTTTTACGGCTGGTGGCACAGCGTTCACAGTGGGCGCGGGGATACTCGGAGCGCTCGGTGCATTGGGAATCGTGTTGGCGCTCGCCAATGGAGGCCGTCCTACCGTCGTGCCACCGTTGGTGTTCGCCGGGGCGCCGGTGGTCAGCGTATTCGTGGCGATGCTGTATAACCCGCCCCAGCAGAGCCCCTCGCCGATCTTTTATCTCGGTCTCTTGATGGCCGCGGCGGGGGCGAGTCTGGTGCTTGTTTTCCGGCCCCAATAAACGTCTCGCGGTGGACGGACGGTAGAACCGGACGCAGGGACCGCTGACGGACTCCCCGCTCGGCGCCGGACGCCGCCAACACCTATGACCTTGTAGGGTTGGCGGCCATCCGGGCCTATCATCTAGTTTGACGTGGGTTCGTGGGTGGCCTCGCCTCCGGCCAACAGCGCGGCTTTGATTGTCTCCCCCCAGATCTTGGTGCCCTTTTCGTTGAGATGAAGACCGTCTTCGATAAAGATGTCGGTCATCACCGCGCCGTCTGGCTGTAAGAATGGCGTCGCGACGTCGATGTAGGTCAAGAGGTCGTTGTCGGCGACCATTTTTTGGAGCAGCTCGTTTGCCTCGGCCGCGCTCTCCCAATACGCCTCTCTCAGAACGCTGGGCTTCACCGAGAGAACGTAGACCCGAGTTTCTGGAAGAGCCGCGTGGATCTTCTCGACAATCATGCCGAATTGATCGACGACTTTTTGAGGAGCCACAAAGAACGACCCGGTGTCATTGTCTCCTTCGTAAATGACGACCGCGCGAGGCTCGTAGGGGATGACAATGCGGTCGACATAGTGAAGAAGATCCGCCATCGTGCTTCCGCCAAAGCCGCGGGGGATGACTGTGAGTGGGGCGAGGTCTTCTTTGATCGACTGCCAGCGTCGAATGCTCGAGCTCCCGGTGGCGACGATTGCGCCCGGGGGTGGCGGGTCGGCCTGGTCTTCCGCCTCAAACGCGGCGATCGCATCGCTGAATCGTGCGGGGTCGATCGGTCTCTCGGTGTCCTGGGCGAGCAGGGGTCCCTGGGCAACCAGCAGTACACCCACCACACTCGAGAGGGCTATGGCCGCACGGGTCCCGTGGCTACGCGGGTCTCGTCTCTTCATCGATTCTCCTTGCATGTCGTTTCTTGTTGCGTTGGTTTCCTACTTCTTGGCCAGTTGGGCTAGATCTCGATATTGACCCGGCAGACGGTCGGCGCCGAGCGAGTTCATCCACGCAGGATACCCCACCGGAGGGGCGGCTCTCGCTGGGGTTGCTAGTCGGGGTTGCGGCGGAAGACGGCCAGGTCGTATCCGACCCACCCGCGTTTCAAGCAGGTCTGGAGCGCGCTCCCTCCCACCAGGTCGTCGTGGCGAGACGCCACGGCCGGAATCCAACCGACCAGTGCAACCAGAAGGGCGATGAGACGGTCTCGCGGACGGTCCAACTCAAGGTGGGGCGTCAGGTCGGTCGTGTGTTCGTGGGTGAATCCGTGATCGCCCGCGACCTCTTGCAGCTGCTCGGGTAGGAGAAGCGTGTTGATGTGCCAGCCTTGCCGATACCGCCGCAAGGCGACGCCGGCGCCCGGATCCGTGGTGGCCCGGGCAAAGTCGTCGCAAATGATCAAGATACCGCCTGGGCACAGCAGACGATGACTGGCCGCGAAAAAAAGGGCTGGGTCAGGTCCGTGCACGAAGGACTCGATGGCAAAGACCACGTCAGCGGGAGGGATGTCGGCCCGCGGATCGCAAAAGTCGCCCTCCAGACATCGAAGGCGGTCGGTTAGTCCCGCCTCGTGAATACGTGTCTTCGCGTGGCGGGCTTGGATCGGACTCAACGTGAGACCGGTGCCCTGGATAGGGAGCTGACCAGCGAGATAACACAGGCTCCCACCCACCCCGCAGCCCAGATCGACAACATGAGCCGGCCGCGTGCGGAGAGGTGCGGGGGGCAGTCCTGGCGCCACGTCGGCGATTCGATCTTCGACGAAATGGAACGCCTGGTCGCGGGTGGTCGTGCCCGGTCCCCACACCGCGCGATGGATCGCCCCCGCGCCGCCCCCTTGTCCGTAGGTCACAAATGATGGCGTGTGCCGGTCGTAGTAGGAACGAACGGCCGTCAGATCAAATCGGGGCGAGCCGGGCATCGATACCGAGAGGGGCGGTCATCTCGCGTCGTCGCGGCTCATTACTTCGAGCAGCGCGAGCGAGCGAGCGAGCGGACCGTCTTGCTCCAGCAAATGCTGCCGGTCCGAGGGGTCGAGCACCAGGAATTGCGCGAGACCGTTGACAAAATCCTCGTCGGTGAGCTCCGGGGGCGGTGGTTCCGCCTCGGGTACGCGCCGGGCGAACGCGGCCGAGAGGGCGGCTCGTTGCGCACGGAGCCCCGCCCGCTCATCTTCGTCGATGACTTCCGGTAAGGCCTCGACCTCCGCCACGCGATAGGCCAGGTCAAGGTTTTCCCGCAACACGCGGAACTTTGTCAGTCCCTTCAGCACGATGTTGTAGCGACCGTCTGGAAACATCTGAACGTCATCGATCACCCCGGCACATCCGACCGCGTAGATGGGCGGTGTGCCGTCGAAGTTGTCGTCGTGACCCGGTTCGACAAGTACCATCCCAATGACGCGATCGCCGTTGAGGGCGTCCGACACCATGGCCCGATACCGAGGTTCAAAGATATGAAATGGACGGGAAATGTTTGGGAACAACATAACGTCCTGAAGAGGGAACAGAGGAATCGTGGGGGGCAGCGTGTCGACGACATCCGCGTCGGTCGGCGTGGCCTGCTGCGCCAGTAGCGGCGTCGCCGGGATCCAAGTGCTAGCGATCAGAAACAGACCGATGGTGGTCGTGGCTCTCATAGGAAGTTCTCGGGTTTAGATCCAACCCCAAGCTTCGTCGATGGAGTCCCACAATGCGTAACATTGCTGCAAGATTCCCATGTCGCCAAACGCTTCCGGAAGAGTCGGACCGCTGGTTAAGTAGTCCACCAACTCGCCGTCGCGATACCACGACGAGAAGATATTGCCTCGGTGGGGCGACCCGTCGGGCTGGGTCTCGATACTGGTGGCATCGATTGTCACCCGCCAGAACGTGGTGCCGCCGGACCCGTCAGGCCCAGAGAACGTCACTTCGGGGTCGTCCCACATGAGATCCATTACCAAAGGTGTGGCCTCCATCTGACGTACAAACGAGAGACGGAGTGCCGCGTTCTGCGTATCGCCACGCACAGCATCGTCGGCGTCGGTCTCCACGCCTTGGCCGGCAGTTCCGCTTCCACCGTTGCTGACCGCCGCGGGTAGAGACCCTTCGGTGGCAGGGACACCACACCCCACGCCAAGGATTGCCGTGACGACGAACAGGGGAGATAGACGATCTAAATGTGTACTGGTCCCAGTCATAGATCCGAATACGTCGGGCGAACACTATCTCGAGCTGCGGTGTTGCTCGTCGGTCGCATGCCGCCGGCACCGTCTCTTCTCGCGCCGTGCGGCGAGGGCTCCGCGCCGCCCACATACGTTACCGGATTCGTGACCGATACGAGCCATCGCGTGGGTAGGATGGCCGAATTATACGACCCGGGCGACAATGAGCCCATGGCGCGACGATATTGGCTGATGAAATGCGAACCAGACGCCTATTCAATCGGCGACCTGGAACGTGACGGGCAGACCTGTTGGGAGGGCGTGCGCAACTACCAAGCGCGCAATTTCATGCGGGACGAGATGCAGGTCGGCCATCGTGTGCTGTTCTACGCTTCGAATGCGGACCCGTCGGGCGTCACGGGATTGGCGGAGGTCGTGCGCACGTGGTATCCCGACGAGTATGCCTGGAAAAAGGGTCACAAGTATTTCGATGCCCGGAGTACCAAGGACGCTCCGGTATGGGTCATGGTCGACGTCGGCTTTGTCGAGCGATTTTCCGACACTGTGTCGCTCGCCACGCTCAAGACGACCGCTGCGCTTGGCGAGATGATGGTTGTCAAGAAGGGGGTCCGGCTATCGGTCCAGCCCGTGACCAAGCAAGAATACGATATCGTCGCTCGCCTAGGTCGCCACTAGTGCGCCAGGTTCCAGCGTCGCTACAAGTCAGTCCGCGGGCCGGGCCGCCGGACGCTGTGATTCGCAAGGGCCGCCATGTTTCCGGCTCGAACTCCGGTCGACGGGAAGGTCGACGGCCGGGTGGTTGCGCGACGGTGGTTGCGTCGCGACGCCGCGTGCGCAATCATACGAGCATGTTGGACAGAGGGCTCACATTTATTGTCGTTGTCACCATCCTTGTCGGGTGCTCGAGCGTCGTTGCGGCCCAGGGCCAAGACGCGTCCTGGGAGCCGACCCACACGGTCGATGGTCATCCCGATCTGCAAGGCGTGTGGCTCAACAACGTCGCGACGCCGGTCGAGCGCCCCCCGGCTCTCGCCGGACGTGCCCGCCTCACTGAGGAAGAGCTCGCCGGCCTGAGAGAGCGAGCCGAGCGCATCTTTGAAAACGGCCGCAGCGCGTTTGCGATCCCCGAATCTGCGTTTACCGCAGCGCTCGCCGATATCGAGACTTACGAGGCTGCGTCGACGAGTAGTTCCATCGGCATGGTCGATTTACATTTCGTCGATCGAACCTCGCTTGTCGTGGAGCCGACCGATGGCCGTATTCCCGACTTGAGCCCCGGTGCTGAGCAACGTCGGGGTGCGGTGGACCGGGGCTGGAGAGAAAAGACCGGACCGGAGGATTTTAGTAGTATCCATCGGTGTATCACGACCGGTGTCCCGCGGCTCGGCGGCAACTTCGGAGCCGGCCCTTACACCTACTACCAAATCTTTCAAAGTCGCGACCACGTCGTCATCATGAGCGAGGCGTTTCACGACGCCCGAATCATCCCACTGGACGGCCGTCCGGCGCTGTCAGAGGACATCCGGCAATGGAACGGCGATTCGCGCGGACACTGGGATGGCGAGACACTTGTAGTCGAGACCAGCAATTTCTCGTCAGATAGCTATTTTCGCGGGGCGGCCGATGGGCTGCGTGTCGTCGAGCGGTTTGCACGCACGGACGCCGAGGTCTTGACTTACAGCTTGACGTTTAGCGACTCAACCACGTGGGCGGGGACGTGGGCGGCTGAGACGTCTCTCCAGAGAAGAGATCAGGACATCTACGAATTCGCTTGCCACGAAGGGAATCACTCTTTGGTCGGTATGTTGCGGACAGCGCGACTCGAAGATGCGAGCGGACGATGACCACGAGCGGTGGCGGCGAATATTAATAGCGAGTGAAGCGATGACGCTGACAGCAATGGCCACGTCGGCCAGTCGGTAACGCCGCGGACCCTCCGCTGATGGGTAGACGAGTCCGCAGGGTGTTACTCTGACTGCGCCCCGCTGGGTCCTTCGAGCCGACGACGGATATCCTTCAGGCGTTCGTCGACCGTCCGGAGGCTACCGGCTCGCTCCTCGATCCGTGTCCGCTCGCCCTCCACCCATTGCAGGTAGGGCGACAACACACCTTCGATGCGTTTGACGGACGTTGCAACTTCTTCCTTGCACTGCGCCGTGAGGGCGCGAGCCAGGTGGGCGCGCAGGGTCGCCAGACGCTCGTGCAGATTCGCCTTGGCCCCCCGACGACGCCGCGGGATCACCAGGAACCCGAGCGTCGCGGCCATCCCCGCGGCAAGGGTGCCCGTGATGTCGACGACCGTGGAACTGGCCAGCATGGTCAGCACGGTTCCCAGACCTACTGCCCCAACTTCGAGCAATGCGGCGCCGGCGACGGCTGATTGCACGGAGTCGGCCAAGCGCGCCGATTCGGCCCGGTGATCGTGTCGGTCCAACGTCTCTCGCACGGTGCTCCCGAGACGGCCGAGAAGTTGCTGCCGGTTGTATTCGAATCCGGTCGCGAGTCGTCCGGCGACCCGTTCGGCCGGCGCCGTCTGACGTTCTACGAGCCGCTCTCGGATTCCCTGCCACAGCTGAAGGTCACTCGCGATGAGCCAGTCGATGAGCGCCTCGACCTTGCTTTCGATGTCACGCGCAAGGCTACCGACGACTTCTCGCTCGAAATCCGCCCTGAGTTTGCTCCGATTCAACAAGTCTGCGATTCGGACGAGCCGGAGCGTCTCGTCAAAAAAGTTGTTGCCTTTGCGCTCGACTTCGTGGAGCACGTTATCGATCTCCGTCAGTCTCAGCTCCAGCCCGCGTTCGAGCTCTCGTTCGTAACCGGTCAGCATCGAGCGCACGTGGTCGACGACCGTCACGTCGTCCTGAATGACCTCGCGACGGGTGGCGATGGCCGCCAGACCAGACTTGACAAATCGCAGGCCGACTCCCACGGGGGTCAGCAGCTTGAGCCGAAACCGTTCATTGTCATCGAGGGTGGTGAGCACGTATTGCTCGAGCGCCGGTAACCCGCTTTTCTCGAGGAGGTCGGCGTCGTCACCCGTCTTGGACTCAAAGGCCTGTCGAGCCGACACCGCAAACACCTCCGGGGTGAACGCCAGTAGGTGCTGCGCGCTCGTCCGCACGTAGCTGATGACGTCCGTCAGCTCTGAGGGTGATGCCACGATGTCTAACTTGTTGACCACTACGACGATCTTTTTCCCCCATTCACGGATGCGTTCCATGAACGCGCGCTCACTCTCGGTGAACGGGCGGTCGGCCGATGTCGTGAAGAGAATCAGGTCGGCGCGGGGGACAAAGCGCTCAGTGACTGCTTCGTGCTCGCGGGCGATCGCGTTGGTCCCGGGGGTATCAACCAGGTGAATGTCGCGGAGTATCGGAGCCCGGCCCACGACCGTGCGGACACCGTCTCCGGGTGCGTGCCCGGGGTGGTCGACGTGCCGAAGAATCTGGATGGCGTTGGTGGTCGGGGTGACGCCTTCCTGGAGAATGCGTTCTCCTGCAAGGGCGTTGACAAGAGCGCTCTTCCCGGCGTTGAACTCTCCGACGACCACCAGCAGAAACGGGTCGTCTAGATGGTCGATGGACGCCCGGACCGTGGCTTCGTCGGTGGTGCCGACCAATCCATCGGCCAGAGCGCCGTATAGGTCGCCGAGCGCCGACCGAACGTGGTCGAGAAGCTCCTGACGCACGGGATTGAGCAGCGTGGTAGGGGCAGTATCTTTACTCTCTTTCATCAACGGCTCGTAAACAGAGGGCACGGGAAACCGGCAGGCGTCGGTCCTCGCCCGTGCCAACTAATGCTATACGAGAGCAGAGGCGGTCGTTTCGCCGGGCGCCCGGTCTCAGCCACCGCCCCGGCGATGCAAAAAAAGCCGCGGCCCTCGCATTCTGTTGCGAGGGACGCGGCAAAGCATTGAGTGCAATAGGCCGAGCGTCAGTCGACCGTGACCGTGACGTCAATCGGAGTCGTTTTGATCGAGTCGTCGGCGTAGCCGCGAAGCACGTAGGTGCCCCGCTCGGTAAAGCTCACGGTGGTCGTAACTTCGCCCCCGTGACCACCCTCAATCGAAACCGCCATGGGGTCGAACGTGACCAGCCCGGGTCCGCGGTAGTGTGTCCAGGTCACGCCTAATCCGGTTTCATGAGCCGTGCGCGCACTGACGACAGCCTGGTTGATTGGGCTTGCCTGCTGACGTCTTTTCTCTCGTGCGGCCAGTTGGGCCGGGTCGGTTGGCTCGGGGCGCTTTGGCCGCGGTCCTGGCACGCCGTCATCGCGCACCACAGCGGTGAGCGTTAATTCATCCGGGAGCGTGAGTGTCAGCTCGGTCCCCTCTTGGATCGAAATAGATGGATGCTGGTTGTCGGCCGGATAGCCATCAGCCCCCGTGCCACGGTTGGCCTTGATCACCCCGTCATCGATCTCCCAACTCGGCATGAGCGATGCGATCGCCTGACTGGTCCCGCCGTGAGCAGTCACCGTCCAGACCAAGTCTTTCTCGCCCCAATCGGCCGGAACTTGCACCCTGAAGACGAACTGTTGACGCCGGGGGTAGAAACGGGTCGGCTGTCCGCGGTCGGCTGGACCGGGCTCGAACGAGTTGGCGGGCCCGATGGGCACCTCCGCCCTCTCCTCATAGTTTCGGTTCAAATACCCGAAGACCATGGTGAAGGTCCCATCGGAGTTCCGCTCCCACCCCTCAAAGACCGGCTGCACGCTCTGGCCTCGTTCGAAGCGAAGCTGCCCATGCGTATCGTTCGGGACCAGAAGCGCGACTGCCAGCGTGCTACACAGGATATACAGACGTAAACCGCTCGACATGATGGCGTTCCTGCTAGTTGTTGTTGTCTGCTAGCGCCTCGCGTTCTGCGACCGCGGCGGCAAACTCATCTTCCTCAAGCTCGTAGAAGCTTGTCCACGTAAAGCTCATGTCGTCGCTCGAGCGTTGTCCAAAGCCAGCCCAGTTTCGCGCGTCCGGATTCCATCGGTTGGCGGCGGAGTTGTCGTGCCAGGTGGTCGTGTGCATCATCGTCCCCGCCGGCAGTAACGGCTGCACGTCCTCAAGGTAGTTGTAGACGATGTGCCAGCCGAAGTCCCAGGTCGCGCAGCTGAGCATCTCCGTGGTGGCATCTGGATAGATCGCTTCGATGCATTGCCGCTTGCCGCGGTTGTGGAGGTGTGGCTGGAATCCGGTCAGTCGAACGGCCTTTTCAAACTTATGGTAGCTGTCGTGCCGCACGTTGTCCTCGCCCGGCGGGATGTCGAGGTCGTAATTCTGCGCCAGCCCTCTTGAGAAGAGCTCGTGCTCGGGCTCTTCTCCCAGTGGGTAGAACTGCAGGCCCACGGAGGTTCGGTCGGCCCGCTCCTCACCGATCGACGCATAGTGCATGTTGAAACGAATGACGGTCCCCGCTTTTACCAGACGCCCGGTGCCGGGAGGGAACGCATCGCCGTTTTTCCCCTGCGCATACTCGTTGAGGAAGTCGCCTTCGGTGGAATCGGCCGACTCCTGCACCCGGGTGACGGCATGGTGGACCACCGGGAAGCCCTCGGATGAGGGCTTCGTTTCGACCGCTTTGATCCAACGGTCTTCGGTCAGCCCCGAGTCGGCAAAGAAATCGCCCCACCAGTTGGCGCCCTCGGCGGGCACGACGAATGGTTCTGGGATGGGTATGATCCAGTCGGGTTCCCCGATATGCCAGATGTCGCGGGCGGCGAACTCCTGCGGCGGCGGCATGTCGGCGGGATTGCCACGCGGTGCTCCCGCGTCGACCCACGCGGCGATGGTCGCAATCTGGTCGTCGCTCAGCGAGCGGTCGTATCGAAAACCCTGGACCCCAATATTCTTGTCGATATACCACGGCGGCATGGTGCGGCTGACCACCTTGTCTTTGATGGCCCGCGCCCACGGTCGTGCCTCGTCGTATGACATCAGCGACATCGGGGCGATAGCGCCATCCCGGTGACACGTCTGACACGATGCCTGAAGAATGGGCGCCACATCCTTGGTGAACGTCACCTCTTCAGTCGTCTGAGCATCCGTCGACGGCGGAAGCGCCAGCAATGTCCCAAGCGCGAATATACCGATCACCGTAGTTCCAGTGCACAGTTTCATACATCGTCCCCCATTGGTTTGGTCCACTTTGCGCTGACACAGCGCAAATGTCAATTTGTCGATACGACGACGTCGACCTTTTAGGCCAATACGTCTCGCACGACCCGCCCGTGGACGTCGGTCAGACGGAAGTTTCGACCCTGGTATTGGAAGGTCAGCTTCGAATGGTCGATGCCCAGCACGTGCAACATCGTCGCGTGCAGGTCGTGAATATGCACCGGGTCGCGAGCAATGTTATAGCCGAAGTCGTCGGTTTCCCCATAGGTGATACCTGGCTTGACGCCACCACCCGCCATCCAGATCGTAAACGCCCGCGGGTGATGATCCCGACCGTAGGTTTCCTCGGTGAAGACGCCCTGGCAATACACGCTACGGCCAAACTCGCCGCCCCAGATGACCAAAGTATCGTCGAGCATGCCGCGTTGCTTCAGGTCTTGCACGAGTGCCGCCTGTGCCTGGTCGACATCCTTGGCTTGGCGTTGGATTCCGCGCGGCAATCGGGTGTGCTGGTCCCATCCACGATGGAAAAGTTGGATAAATCGCACGTCGCGCTCGGCGAGCCGCCGGGCCAGAAGGCAGTTGCGTGCGAATGAGCCAGCCCTTCGTGAGTCCGGGCCATACAGCTCGAAGACGCTGTCCGGTTCGTCGGACAGGTCGGTGAGCTCGGGGACCGAGCTTTGCATCCGATAGGCCATTTCGTATTGCGAGATCCGAGTGCTCGTTTCCGGGTCGCCGTATTCTTCTTCTTTGAGCCGGTTGAGTTTTTCCAGGTCGTCGAGAAACCGACGTCTCGTACTGTCGTCGACGCCGGACGGATTGGATAGATACAGCACCGGGTCGCCTGTCGAGAGAAACTTCACGCCCTGAAACTTTGTCGGGAGGAACCCGCTTCCCCAAAGCCGGTCATACAGTGGCTGGCCGACCTGACCGGACCCCATCGAGACCATGGCCACAAAGGTGGGGAGGTCGTTGTTCATCGACCCCAGGCCATACGAGAGCCACGCTCCGATGCTGGGCCGTCCCGCGAGCTGCGCGCCCGTTTGAAAGAACGTGATACCGGGGTCGTGGTTGATCGCCTCGGTGTGCATTGACTTGATGAAGCACAGGTCATCCGCGATCTTGGCAGTATGGGGCATAAGCTCGCTGACCCAGGCCCGCGAGTCACCGTGCTGGGCAAACTTGAACATCGACGGGACGATGGGAAAGCTTTGCTGGGCCGCTGTCATCGTTGTCAGCCGCTGGTTCCCACGCACCGACGGGGGCAGATCGGTTCCGCGTAGTTCTTCGAGTCTTGGCTTGTAGTCCCACAGTTCGTGTTGGGATGGCGCACCTGATTGGAACAGATAGATCACCCGCTTGGCCTTGGGGGCGAAGTGGGGTAATCCCGGGAGCGGGCCGTCTATCCCCGCTTGCCCCTGAGCGAGGATGTCCTCGCCAAACAAAGTGGCTAGCGCCGCTGCACCGATCCCGCTACGGGTCAGCTCGAGAAACCGTCGACGTGTGAAGTGTTGTTCGAGACGAGAATCCATAGCGCTATTCCTTTGTGATGGTGCCGTCGAGATTGAGGATGAGGTTGGCCACCATGGTGTATGAGGCCAGTTCGGCCACATCAAGGGTTTCGTCTCGTGGGTATTCACCCAAGCTCACGAGGCTGAGCGCCGCCATACGGTCCGATTGATATCGGTCCAAATGATGGTGAAAACCATCCACCAAGACGGCCTGGGCTTCGGTGCCGACTCGGCGAGCCGTCGCCAGCTGATACGCATACGCCACGCGCTCCTCGGGCGTCTCGCCGCCCTCAGTCATCATCCGCTCCGCGACTCGGCGGGCCGCCTCCACATACGTGACGTCGTTCATCAGATTCAACGCCTGTAGCGGCGTGTTGGTGCGGCCGGTGCGTACGATACAGGTCTCGCGAGTAGATGAGTCGAAGGTCATCATCGTCGGCGGACCCAGCGTTCGCTTCCAGAACGTATACAGACTACGTCGCCACAAACCGTCGCCTTTTGACTCCTCGTAGTCGCCATAACCGCCTTCGACCATGTCGGCCCATAGCCCCTCTGGTTGATACGGCTTGACTGACGGGCCGCCAATTTTCTCGACCAAGAGACCGGAGACGGCAAGCGCTTGATCTCTGATCGTCTGGGCGGGCAGACGCAGCCGTGGTCCACGGGCCAAGCGGCGGTTTTCGGGGTCGGCCTCATACACGCCGGGGGTGACCTGGGATGCCTGCCGATAGGTGGCACTCGTCACAATCGCGCGTTGAATGGACTTGACGTCCCAGCCCGAATCGATGAACGACGTGGCAAGCCAATCTAGCAGCTCAGGATGGCTCGGATACTCACCCTGGGTACCGAAGTTTTCGGCAGTCTTGACGATGCCCGTGCCGAAATACATCTGCCAAAAGCGGTTGACCGTAACCCGGGCCGTCAGCGGGTGGTTCGGGTCCACGAGCCAGCGGGCCAGCGTGAGGCGGTTTTTCTCCTCGTTGACCGGAAGGGGCGGCAATATCGCAGGCACGTTGGGGGTGACGGGTTCACCGGGGTTGTCATACGCGCCCCGTAGCAACCGGAATGTCTCGCGCCGCTCCGCCATCTCTTCCATCACCATGACGGTCGGGAAGCTGTCCCACAATGCGTCTCGCTCGTCCTCGAGGGTGTTCACCGCCCGCCATGCCTCCAGAATGTCGGGCAACGCATACTGGTCGAGGAAGCACATTCTCAGCTTGTCGGCCTGCGCGGTCGTTCTCTGTTCGGGTGCCGACGTGGCGATCTCGCTGATTGATTCTGGCGTTGCCACGACGGCCGCCTGCGCCGCGGTGAGCACTGCGCCATAGACCCGCACGTCGTCTATGTGCCCGTCGAACCGTGGCTTGTCGGAGCCGCTGGCGCCGATCCGCAACGGTTCGCGCTGGGGTAGCCGGTTACCGACGAGGTCGAGCAGGGGCACCAATGTTTGCGATTCGCCGTCGAGGTAGACGCGCATTCCTCCTGGGGCTTTCGACCCGTCATACGTCGCGACGACGTGTTGCCACACATTGAGGCGGATGTCGTCGGTCGTCTCCGCGGCGACGCCGTCATCGAGGGTGCGGGTCGACAGGCTGAGCCGCACCTTGCCGTCCTCGAGGTAGAGGCCCCAGCCAACTTCGCCCTGGTCGCCGCCTCGCGCCCTGGACACAATGACCCCGTCCTTGGCCCGGGGATATATCCAAGCGCTCAAGGTAAACGGGTCGTCATACCCGAGATTCGGGCTTGTGCCGCCGTTGATGAATCGCTGGCCATCAAAACTGGCCGCCGCGCCGACGCGCCCGTCGACAAACTGCGGGACGCCATCTTCGAGCGAGCTCCGCACGGCGTCACCGACATGTTCCCCGGCGAGATCACCATCCAGCCGAAACCTCGCGAGCAAGTTGTCACGTAGGGCCCAATCGATTCGGGACGACGCACCCAGGGATTGTTCCCAGGCCACCTGTTCCCGGATCGTCCGGTCCGACAGATCGGCAAAGGCCTGTCGCGCTTCTGTCAGCCGGGTGTCGAGCTCGTCGAGCTCGGCTTGTTGATCGGCCGTGGGGGCGGTGATGAGCGGAGGAGAGTTCACATATTTGAATGCCTTACCCCGCTCAGGAATGTTGTTGAAGTTGGCCAACACTTCGTAGAACTCTTTTTGTGTCAGCGGGTCGAACTTGTGGTCGTGGCACCGGGCGCACCCCAAGGTGAGGCCCATCCACACGGTGGATGTCGTTTCGACGCGGTCGACCGCGTAGGCATTGAGGAACTCTTCAACCACGATGCCGCCTTCGCCATTTTGACTGTGGTTCCGATTGAAGGCCGTGGCGATGCGTTGGTCGAGCGTGGGGTTGGGGAGCATGTCGCCCGCCAGTTGCTCGATCGTGAACTGGTCAAACGGCATGTTGTCGTTGTAGGCGTTGATGACCCAGTCGCGCCAACGCCACATCGACCGCTCGCCGTCTGTTTGATACCCGTTCGTGTCTGCGTAGCGTGATGCGTCCAGCCACTCGACGGCCATACGCTCGCCGTAGCGCTGGGATCCGAGTAGGCCGTCGACCGCTTTCTCATAGGCATCCGGTGCGTCGTCGTTCAGGAAGCTGGCAACGTCTGCGGGGCTCGGGGGCAGTCCGGTGAGGTCCAATGTGACTCGACGCAAGAGCGTCGCGCGGTCGGTCTCTGGGGCCGGGACCAGGCCTTCGCGCTCGAGCTGCGCCAGGACAAAGTTATCGATAGGATTGCGGGTCCATTCGGTGTCTGCGACAACGGGCACAGCCTGACGTTCGGGGGGAATAAAAGCCCAGTGTGAGACCCACTCAGCGCCCTGGTCGATCCAAAGGCGAATTGTTTCTACTTCGTCCTCGGTCAGCCGGTCGTCACCCCGCGGCATCCGGACACGGTTGTCCTCCGCCACGATGCGCTGGAAGAGCAGACTGTCCTCGGCGCGGCCTGGCACGAGCACCGGACCACCGAAATGGTCGCGGTCAGCGAGTGCACCGTCCTGAGTGTCTAGACGCAAACCGCGTTGTCGGGCCTGTTCGTCCGGACCATGACAGCTGAAACAGTTCTGGGAAAGAAGTGGTCGGACCTCGCGTTCAAAGTCGACCACGCGAGTCGCGACGTCGGTGCTGCTCTCGGCGGGCTCGTCGCCCCACGCTGCGCCGTCTTCTATCCACCGTCGAACGGTAGCGATTTGCTCGGCGCTGAGCGATTGCCGGGTGGATACCGGCGGCATTCGCATGACGTCGTCACCGGTCACCAATCGGTCAAACAGGAGGCTGGCCGAGGCGTCGCCGGAGACGACGTGCGACTCCAGAAAGTCAGGTGTGTCCAGTCGAAGATCGGCCTGTCTCGACGCATCGTTTTGTCCGTGACACCCGAAGCAGGTATGGACCAGCATCGGGCGGATGTCGCGGTTGTATTCGAGGGCTGGCTCCGGCTCCTGCGATGCCGCAGCCGCGGGCAACACCGAGCGACAGAGTATGAGCCCCAGGCCCGTGATCAGGACGAACGAACGCCGAAACGTCAGCATTGGTATGCCTCCCAGGAGGATCGTAGGCCGCCTGTCGATTGGGCGCAAGCGGCTCGCGGGCATCTGTCGATGCGCGGCGGGTCACGCTAAGCTTGGGGGCGTGACGAGTGATGCAAATGATGCCCACGCGCGGCCGTCCGGTGACGCCCCGCCGCCCCTGTATGACCTTGATGTTCCCACCCCGACCCACGCTGAGCGTGCCCGCACCTTGGCAGGACAGGTGACCGTGGGTACTCTCAGCACAATTGCTGCCGAACCGGAGGGGTATCCCTATGGTTCCTTTGTGACGGTGGCATTTGACGCGGGCAATCCCGTCTTTCTGGTGAGCACCCTCGCCGAACACACGAGAAATATGATGCGCGACGCGCGAGCATCGCTCGTGGTGGTTGAAACCGGCTCTCCCGATCCCCTGGCCAACGGGCGTGTCACATTGATCGGGACCTCGGCGAAGGTTGAGGGGGATGAGGGACGCTCCCGGGCCGCTTTTCTCCAGACCCACCCGAACGCGGCCTATTACGCAGACTTCCGTGACTTTGCGTTCTGGAAGCTCTCCGTCGAATCGATTCGTTATATCGGCGGCTATGGGCGGATGTCATGGGTAGAGTCCGCCGATTGGCATGCCGCCGAGGCTGACCCTCTCGCGACGGCAGCAGATGCCATCGTGACCCACATGAACGAGGACCACGCCGATGCCATGGTCCTCTACTGCCAGGCGTTTTCGCGAGCGAAGGACATATCTGCGGCGCAGATGACGGCCATCGACCGCTATGGCTTTGAAATGTCTGCAGTCACCGACGAAGGACCACGCCCAGTCCGCTTGGCCTTTCCGGCCGAGGTACGCACGAACGATGAGGCACGCGCCGCGTTGATCCAGATGTTGAAAGAAGCTCGAACGCGTCTCGTTTGACCGCGGCGGGCGTGTCTCAATCGCCACGTCGTGAGTCGAGAAAGGATGCAGGTTGTGTGCGATACCCGTGTTGTGAAACGGCTGTGTTTCGTCGTGTTCATCCTGTGGGTCGGGCCGGTGCTCGTGCCAGTGGGGGGGCATTCGCTTCTTATCGCGCAGACGCGGTCGCCCCACGACGGCGCCTACCGCGGCTATCTCGCCATACGTGTGTTGGAAAACGGTGACCACGAAGAGATTGCCAGTCAAAATGCAGACCGCTTGTTTGTTCCGGCGTCCGTCCTGAAGGTCGTCACCGTAGCGGCCGCGCTGGAACACTTGGGCCCCGGGTATCGCTGGTCAACGCGTCTCATGTCAGCGAGTGTCGTGACCGACGGTGTCCTAGATGGCGACCTCGTGGTCCTACCGGGTGGCGATCCCACCTGGAGTCAGACGCCCGGGGGCGCGTCGACCTATGAACCTCTCGCGGCGCTGGCGCGGCAAGCTCGGACCGCTGGTCTGACTCGCGTTCGGGGCGACCTCGTGGTCGACACCAGCGCGTTCCCTGGCCGTCGTCACCCCACGGACCGTTCCTACGGCGACTTGTCTTATCGGTATGGGACGCCAACCGCCGCCCTCGCGGTCGATGAGGCAACGGTCACGATTCGAGTGGCTCCTGGGGCCGTGGCAGGCCAGCCGGCCACCGTCAGGGCTCCGCACGATATGGACGTTATCAATCACACGATGACGGTTGGTCGCGCGCATCACGGCGCCGGGACGCTCGACTTCATACCGGTGTGGGGCACCGATTCGCTGTTGCTCCGGGGAGAGTATCCAATCAGCGAGGCGCCGTTTGTCGTGTCGGTGAGCGATCCCGTGCCCGAGCGTCGGGCCGCGGGCCACCTGCTGTCGGCGCTCGCGGGCGCGGGTGTCATAGTAGAGGGTGTGGTCCGTCCACAGCCGTGGCCCTACGCGGGAACGCGTCGAATGATCGCCGTTGCTGAGGTCCAGTCACGCCCGCTGGAAGAGATCCTCGAGCGGATTCTGACTCATAGCCACAACTGGTATGCCGATATGTTGACCTTGGCGTTGGCGCGGGAGGTAGACGGCAGTGGTCGGTTTGAAGACGGTGTCTCCGTTATCTCGGACTTCGTGAGTGGTCTCACGCCAGACACGCTGGCAGAAAGCCCGGCAAGGGTATGGCTCCAAGACGGTTCCGGTCTGTCTTCGTCGAATCTTGTGACGCCGGCCACGATCGTGCGGGTCCTGGCGTATGTGCGCACCCAAAGCTGGGGCGATACGCTCGTCCGGGCGCTGGCAGGGCCGGGTCAGGGGACGCTTGCCGCGTGGCCCGCAGTGCCCCCGGTAGCCGCCAAGACCGGGACCCTACGTCACACTGTCGCGTTGGCGGGATTTCTCGACGCTGGCGAAGAGACACCCGTCATCTTTTGCTACTTCGTCAACCACCACCCCACGCAACGACGCGCAGCACGTAGCTTGATTGCGTCAACGCTCGCAGGCTGGAGCGACGCGATGCGCAGGCGACTGCCTTAGACAACGGTTTCCCATCAACCCTGCCGCGACGTCCCGTCGGCACCGTGCGACGAGGGCATGCAGGTCACGAAAGTTCTGTAATTACTTAATAAATCTTCCCATAGGGCGACTAGTAGGGGAATCGTTCCTAGTAATCGAGTGGTATAATCGATGCTAAGAAAGTCAAATTTATTACCTTAAGCTCGCCTGGCTCCTATTCCTATTCGCGCTCACCCAGCGAAGTGTTGGAGCTTGTCGCAATGGACAGAAGAGAAGCTCCAACGATGACTCTCACGACTCCAGTCGTCTCTCGCGAAGCGCACGCGAGCGCCGTAGACCAAAAGCACAGACGCTATCGGCGTGAGGGCTATACGCCACCGCTGTGCTTTCCGCCAGTGCACACATCCGAAGTTTCTGCGATAGTCGCGAAGGTTACCCCGGCTGTCGAACGCGGAGACACGTGTATTCGGAGCATGCGCTGAGAAAGGGTTCCGGTTAGACATGTCCAGATATATCCCAGAGACCCGCGTATCGCAGGCTCAGTACGGGTGCGGAACCGTGTTGGAAAGTGACGAATATCACACTGTCATCGACTTCGATGAACACGGAGTACGTCGATTCGTCACGTCGATGGTCGTGCTCATGTCGACCACTGCGGCGGCGCCGGTGAAGGCAAAACGAGCCAAGGGTCGCCGTCCTCGCAAAGCGTGAGCTCCGGCGAATTCCTCTCCGCCCCCGGTTCATCCAATGCCTCGGATTCAACCGTGGGCATCGTCGACGGTCGCGCCGGATCGACCCCGCCAAGGCCTTTCGTCGGCCGAGCTGATCGGGGATTCTCGACTATCGCACATAAAGGGGCTCCCGGCGTCGCCAGAGGTACCCCGGTGCCTTCGACGTTCTCCGGTGGCGTTCATGGCAGTCCGAGTTGCTTCTCTCGTTCAGAGGTCGCTTCGCCCCGAGAAGAGTTTCTTGCACAGAATTTGCCCGGCACTTGTACTCGCGCCGCAAAAATTCCTATTGTGGGAAGAATTCGGTCGATCTGAACACGCGCCCTGAATAGACGATCAGGTGCGCTTCTGCGCGATACGCAGAGGCCGTGCGGACACCGCCCACAACGACGGACCGAGGCCCGCTCCGGCGTGCAGGTACTACCGAGCGGATGTCGACGAAAAGTTACCGGAGTCCGAGAGGGGGCGTCGAGGCTTTGCTATGACACATCGTGTATTGGGAGTCGTTCTCGTCTCTGTGGTGACCCAGGCGACAGGCGTCGCGCTTGCGCAAACAATGCCACAGGAGTGCTCGGTCGCTGGCCAAAACACATTTGTCGCGAACGTGATGCGCAAGGTCTATCTTTGGTATCAAGAGATTCCGACCAGTGATCCGGCGAGCTATTCATCGCCAGAGCGTTATCTTGAGGCCGTGCGCTTTCGTCCACTCGACGAGACCTTCAGCCACATCACGTCAAAAGTCGAAAACGACGCGTTCTTTGACGAGAGTCGGTTCGTTGGAATCGGCTTTGGGATGCTTCAGATAGGCTCAGACCTCAGGGTGACCCAGGTGTTCCCAGAGAGTCCCGCGGCTGAGGCTGGCCTTCGCCGAGGCGACTACCTGCTTTCTTTTAACCAACGTCTGGTGTCGGATTTGCTCGAATCCGGCGAGGTGGGCGAAGAACTGGGTCCGTCCACGGTCGGTTATCAAGTGACGCTGGAATGGCGGACCGTGCGGGGAGACGAGCATTCGGCCCTCGTCGAGAAAGGGCCCGTGACCATCCCTCCCGTGTCGCATACGGCCATCCTCGACGTGGACGGCAGCCCCCCCGTGGGGTATCTCCACTTTCGTAACTTTGTGCGGCCTTCTTTCCAGGCCCTGGATATCGCTTTTGCGAAGTTCCGGAAGCAGGGCGTGCGCGACATCGTCCTAGACCTCCGCTACAACGGTGGCGGGTTGGTCAGTGTCGCAACCCATCTGGCAAGTCTTATCGGAGGGACGCAGACCGCCAGCCAGACGTTCCTCCAGTATCGATTCAATTCGATGCTCACCGTCTTCAATCAGAATGTGCCGTTCACAAACCCCGTCGAATCGATTGACGCCCCACGCGTCGTCATCATCGGGAGTCGGGCCACCGCGTCAGCCAGCGAGCTCATCATCAACGGTCTCCGACCGTTTGTCGACGTCTCCCTTGTCGGTCGCAGGACCTTTGGAAAGCCGGTGGGGCAGATTCCGTTCGACTTCTGCGACAAGGTTCTCTTGCCCGTCTCGTTTGATACCGTGAATGCTCTCGGGGAGGGCGAATACTACGACGGGCTCGAGCCCGATTGTCCCATGCGTGACGGCTTGGGTCATTCCCTCGGAAATCCGAAGGAAGCCCGCCTCAATGAAGCACTCCACCTCCTGGCGGCGGGAACATGCACCGCCGATTCCGAAGGCGAAAAACTGCGGACAAAGAGTCGAGCGTTTGCCCGACCCATCCCGCCGCTTGGTGGGAGCACCCTCCGGCAGGTCATCAACGCCTGGTAGCGAGCCGCGCGGGTACTGCTCCCGAGTCCGTTCATCCACGCCGGCATTGTTGATCCAGATCCTCCGGACCTCTGCCGGCACGGCACCAAACGTGTCCGAGGGCCGCAGATCCAGGCAGTTCACACCAAGCCCCTAGTCAGGATGCGCGGCGCGCACCGCCGCGAAATCTTCAGGAGCCTTCCTGAAGGTCGGCCATGATGCATCACAAAGACGCCGTCGCATCCGCAATCTCTGGCAACGAGCGCGTTGCGAAGGGCCTGCGTCTGCGACTCCACGTGGATGACCGGCAGGACGGTGTATATGTTCTTCACACGGCGAAAAGTAGACATCGTTCCGTCTAGAGGCTTTGAGCGCGCAACCGAGCATCGGCGCGGTACAGGTGTATCGGGATAGCTGCGGAATCCACGGCCGACATCACCGTTGTGGTCGAGAAAAATGGTGAGCCGCCGGGGACTCGAACCCCAAACCCGCAGATTAAGAGTCTGCTGCTCTGCCAGTTGAGCTAGCGGCCCGCATAGGGTGATATGTAGGCACCGAGGTGCCCGCGGACCGGTATCGTAGCAGTTATTCACAGACTCGGCCACGTGCCACTCCTGGTGCCTACCGCTGTGCAGCGCAAACCCATACCGCGGCTCGCCCAAAGCCGTCGGAAGCGCCGTCCGGAAAGCAGCGGGTTGACGGCTGGAAGTTCCTACGAATGCTCGGGTGGCGACCCTGCCATCGCGCGTGAGTCGGGACCATCAGTGAGACACGTGTCAGAGCGATGCCGCTGGCGTCCGCAGCAAGAGGGTTTCCGTCAACCGCTGGCGCTGGAGTCGAACATCTGGCGACAAAGAGTGAGGATGGCTAGAGCAGGGAGTGGCGCGCCCGACAGGATTCGAACCTGTGGCCTTCGGCTCCGGAGGCCGACGCTCTATCCAGCTGAGCTACGGGCGCACGTTTACAATCAACAACTTATGGCCGTTATATTTTCTTTGCGCAGACTGACAAGCGAATCTGACAAACTTTTCGGCGTTTTGCGTCCCACGAGCGCGATCCTAGCACGGCCACGAGCGGAAGGGGCGCCGAGGTTAGCGGGGGTGCGGTATTCTGCGGCGCGTTGTGTCGACGGCCACTTAGGGCAGCGGATTTCTGATCAAGAGTCGCCCCCAACATCTTGGGGCAGCCCGACGGGCCTTGACAACGCTGAGCACACGTTCACCATGTATCTCCCGTCGGGGACTACATCGTTGACCCGGTCGATTCGATGGAAGGCTAGCTTCACTCACTCCTGATCGCCTTCCAACTATCAGGAAACGGACAACCACACATGCCAAATTTGAAAATCACAGAGAAAAAACAACAAACGGCAAATTCGTGCTGTGCGCGTCTAGTAAAGGAGTTCTATCTGGGGCAGTAAGTCTATACGGACGATGCGGATTTGGCGACAAACGTCAACAAGCCCGCTGACCAGGTTGCAGATCGCTGCTGTCCAAATTAGCCAAGGAGCGACCTGGTTCAGAGTCCGTTGTGGCGCGAAACAAGAGGGTCAGCCTCGGCTGGAGAAACGACACCCCCGGCTGACGTAGCCGCGGTCCATCACCACAATCGTGCCGCGGGCTTTCGCAGCCGCGAGCGGTTTCGCAAGGCCATCTACTTCCACCTTGGAGGCCTTGACCTTTATCCCTATGAGGCGGGGGCTCATGCCCACCCGAATTCCTGAAGCGCCGCATGACATCGGGCAGTGTAGAGGCACACTCCTCCGCGTCGCATAGCTTCTATCAATTCCTCTATGGCAGGTGTGCAGTGTGGATGAAGGTGGCGCGCCCGGAGGGACTCGAACCCCCGACCTACGGGTTCGAAGCCCGGCGCTCTATCCAACTGAGCTACAGGCGCGCATTGGCTGGGTGAATCACCCCGAACCCAGTTTTGATCCTAGCACGGTCGCCGGAGCCCGGTCCGAGGGTCCGCTAGACATATCCGTCCAACGCCGCCGTGAGATCCGCCGGCCGCGTCGTTCGCAGTAAGGCCCAGAGGTCACCGACCCGTTCCAGACGTGCGCGGACCGATCGGATCGTGAAATCCTGCGGCGCGAGGCCAGACGCGACGCCTTCGCGCACTTCGGTCCACGTCAGGGGAGTCGATACGCCGGCGAACGCGGTCGCTCGCGCGCTATAGGCACCGGCCAAGGTCGTTGACCTGATGGAAGCGCTCAGAAAGAGCCTGGATGCGGTCAGCGAATCAAAGAAGAAACCCGCCAAAGTGAAAAAGAGCGGGCTCCGCGCGCTGTCGTGCGGAAGCGCAAACAGGCCTAGTCCAGGCGTTTACTTCGTATGCCCCAAAGCTAGAGAGCGCCGGGGCGTCGCGAGAAGCGGCGGTTACCGCATGCTGAGATCGAATGCAGCCATTTCTCGCGCGTTCCGGATGAGGAGATACCCGTCCGCGAGCGCTGGTATATTCCAGGTCTTGCCCTCGATTCCCGGTGACCGTGCGATCTCATCGTGCCCCTCGGGCGTCGCCCGTACCAGCGCCAATTCCCCACGCTCGGTCAGCACGATGAGGTGGTCTCCCGCCAAGAGCAGTTGGCCATACCCATAGCGCCCACCCTTCCACATCTGCTCGCCGGTTCGCGGATCGATACACGCGAGAATCGACTCGTCGAGCCCGTAGAGATAGCCGTCATGCAATACGGAGCTCCCGAACTTGTTCTTCATCCGCGTGTTCTCCCACACGGTCTCCACCGTGAACGGAGGCTGAGGACTCGTGAGCTCAATGACCGCGGCGCCTCGTCCATAGGACGCTGACAAGAACAGACGGTCGGCTCCGACTCGTACCGGTTGTGCGATATTTGGCACGATGGAAATCTTCCATGGATACTCCCACAACAGGTGCCCCTCCAGCGTCAGACCGACCACGCGTTCGGCCGTCACGACCACAAGCTGACGTTCTCCGGCCAGGGTCATGAGCATGGGAGAGGTGTATGACTGCACGTCGTCGAGCGCGTGCCAAACGACGTCGCCGGTTTCTCGGTGATATGCGACAACGGACCACCCATCGGTTCCGCCCGGCTGCAGGACCACGAGGTTATCGACGACAAGGGGCGCGCCCGACATGGCCCAGTCGAGATTCGTCGCCTGGCTGTCGGCCAGGATATTGCGTTCCCAGAGGACGTCTCCGGTCTTGGCGTCGAGCGACCACAGGCGTCCTGTCGCACCCAGCGCGTAGAGCCGTCCGCGGTTCCACGTGGGGGTAGCGCGGGGCCCGGCTCCCCCCATCGCTTCGTCAAAATACGCGTCCCACGCGTGCGTCCATAGCTCGCGACCCGTTTCCAGCTCATAGGCCGCCACGACCTCTTGGCTCCGCCGTTGCTCGATGGTGAAGGCGCGTTTGTCGGCGACGACGAACGACGCATAGCCTCCTCCGATGGGTTGTCGCCATTTTGGCGTGAGTCCTTCGACCGGCCACTCGGTGGTCACTCGTGTCTGGTTGTAACGACCGTCGCGGGCGGGACCGCGGAAATCGGTCCAGTAGGGCCGTGATGGTTCGTCGGTGTCTCCGGCGAGAGGACCCGGTGGCAAGTGCCGCGAATAGTGCTGACTTCGGTTCGCCTCCAGGTCTGCGAAATGCTCGTCTGGGTTGTCAAACGAGAACATTGGTCGCATACCGCTACCAGCAAACTCCACGTGCATCCCAAAGGCGTAGACCAGGACGCCGAGCGTCAGGGCGGCGAGCGCGACGAGGCTAATCAGCGTTTGGAGTAGACGTTTGAGCCAGGAGGGAACGCTCATGACGCACCTACCTTCTGAGCGAGACAATCAAAGAACCGATCCATCATCGTTTTTGAGACCGAACCCAACAGCCGTTGCCCGACCCGCGCGATCATCCCGCCGACTTGACCCCGGCCACTCACCGTGACGACGGTCTGCGTGCTGTCGTCCGTGGACGCGTCCAGCGATACAGTGGCTTCGCCTTTGACAAAACCGGCACGGCCCTTGCCATTGACCACCATGCGATAGCGCTCTGGCGGCTGCTGGTCGGCGATTTGCACCGTGCCTTCATATTGCCCGCTGACGGCCGCGATGCCCACGGTCAAGACCGCTCGATACGTATCTTCGCCTACCGGCTCCATCGAGTCGCAGCCAGGCAGACACCCCGCGACGATGTGAGGGTCTATGAGCATCGCCCAGACGTGCTCCCGGGGCGCGTTGAAGGTGTAGGTGGAGGAGAGCTCCATATGCTCGAAGGATACAAGACTGACAAACGACGCGTCAGGTTAGGCGGCCACCGCGACCGTCCGCTAGCAGCCGGCGGTGCAAGTCCCGCCTTGGCACCGAGACCGTCCCTGGGGGCACCTGAACAAGCGACAAGAGGGAGGATACGGGCGGTCTGTGATCTGTGAACAACGCGGTTCGGCCGGATTCAGCGACGCCGAAATGGAGCGGGACTTGCACCTGCTACTAGGGTGGTCAAGTGGTCCGCTAGCTGGCTAAGGCTGTCGAGGTTGTGAACCGGCAGGAAGTCGTCGATATGCGGGAGCGCGGCCTGCATACCACGAGTCAGCGGGCGGTAGTCAGGCGACCCAAGAAGCGGGTTGAGCCAGACGAGACGGTAGCTCATCCGATGTAGACGGGCCATCTCGGCCGCCAGCCCCGTCGGGTCGCCCCGGTCCCAGCCGTCGGAAATCAAGAGCACGATCGACCCGTGTCCCAGCACTCGACGGGCCCACCGGATATTCAGTTCGCGCAACACATCACCGATCCGAGTGCCGCCCCCGAAGTCGGGGACTCGTTGGGCAACGGTGGGCACGGTCGTTCGTCCCCGGTCATGGGCATCGCCCACGGCGAGATACCGGGTGACCCGCGTGAGACGTGTCGCAAAGAGAAATACCTCAACCGGGAGGAGGGTGCCCGTCATGCAATACAAGAAGTGCAGCAGCATGCGCGAGTATCGCTCCATGGACCCACTGACATCGCAGATCACAACCAGCCGTCGGCGGCGCTGGGCGCGGCGCCGTGTGGGGAGGTCGACCAATTCGCCGCCGTAGCGAAGATTGGCCGGCAGGACACGACGCAGATCAAGAGCGTCACCGGTCCCCGGCTTCCAGCGTCGCGTACGCCTCGACCCGAGGTCCCATTGTAACCGGGACAGGAGTATCCGGGCTTCTCCGAGCTCCTCGTCGGTGAGCTCCGCAAAGTCTTTTTGACGGAGCGACTCGGCCGTGCTGTGCGTCAACGTCGCCGTGCGCTCCCATATGAGCGGTGGCGACTGCCCGACCCGGTCGTTGCCGTCATTGGATGCGGCAGTTTCAACCCGCGGCGCGCCGCTCCGGCGATGCTCGCCTATCGCTTGTAGATCTTGCGTCGTCCAGTCTTTTGGTGGAGGTCGCCAAAAAGTCCGAAAGGCCTCGTCAAACATCTGCAGGTCGCGAGCGTGGTGCACCAACAGACAACGTAGCGCATGGTAGACGTCGCTCTTTCGGCCGAGCTCGACGTGGTCCAAGGCGCGCACGACATCCAAGGTTCTCAGGGCCTGTGCGTCGAGACCGAGCGTCCCCAGCAGTCGTGAGAAGTGGAGCAGGTTGGGGAGGAGCGCGCTCATCAAGACCGGGCGGCCGGATTCTTGGCCCGATTCAGGAGTTGCTGGACGCGTTTCCCTTGGATTGACTGGATGTCTTCGTGGTTCTTGAGGATGACGCCCAGGGTTTGGTCGATAGTGTCTGCGTCGAGCTCCGTCGTATTGAGCGCGACCAGCGCGGCGACCCAATCAAGCGTTTCCGAGACCCCTGCCACCTTGTAGAGTTCGGTCACTCTGAGCTCCTGCATGAACCGTGCGACTTGCTCAGCCAGCGCCGCGTCCGCGGTCGGCACCTTGGCGCGGATAATGGCGAGCTCCTTGTCAAAGCTGGGGTAGTCGATCCAGAAAAAAAGACAACGTCGCTTGAGTGCATCGTGCAGCTCACGGGTGCGGTTGGAGGTCAAGATGACGACCGGTGGTCGCGCCGCGCGGATCGTGCCGAGTTCCGGGATCGATACTTGGTAGTCGGACAGGAGCTCTAGGAGGAATCCTTCGAACTCATCGTCAGCGCGGTCGAGCTCGTCGATCAACAAGACCGGCGGGCGGTCGCCCTTGGCGAGCAAGGCCCGGAGGACGGGCCGCTTCAACAAGAACTGCTCGCCAAAGAGCTCCTTCGCGGCGGTCTGTCTGTCAACCGTACCCTCGGTTTCCATCAGCCGTATCTCGAGCAGCTGCCGAGAATAGTTCCACTCGTAGACCGCATGTGAGATATCCAGCCCTTCGTAGCACTGCAGGCGGATGAGCTCGGTGTCCAAACAGGAGGCGAGCACCTTTGCGACTTCGGTCTTTCCGACACCTGCCTCCCCCTCGAGCAGGAGCGGGCGTTTCAGTGTTAGCGCCAGAAACGCGGCGGTGGCCAGACCCCGGTCGGAGATATAGCGATGTTCTTCCAGGCGCGACTGCAGGTCGTCGATTGACGCAGGCGTGAGCGTGTCGTCCACGGTTCGACTTTTGTCGGTGACAACCGGGCCGGGCTAGGCCACGCGCGCGGCGGCGGCGCTGAGCGCCCGCCGGACCCACACCGGGGCGACCGCCTTCCGGTACTGACCCGACGCAAAGATGTCCCCGAGCAGGTTGTCGCCCAGGTCTCCGGTGACTGCCCGAGCCGCGGTGTCGATGTGCTCGGCATTCAGCGCTTGACCTACGAGTGCCCGCTCCACGCCGGCAGCCTTGACCGGTGTCTCTTGGATGCCGCCCACGACGACCGAAGCCGAACGACAGATCCCATCGGCGACGATCAACGCAGCAGCCACGCCGATCACGGCGTAGCGTGACGCGGGATGGGAGAACTTCACGTAGGCAGTGCCGTAGCCTGGACCCTCCGCCGGGATCGGGACGTCTACTGCGGTCAAGAGGTCGTGGTCATCCAGGGCTGTCGCCATCAGGCCGCGAAAGAAGTCCGCGGCCGAAACGGTTCGTTCACCGCCGGGACTCGTCATCACAAAGCTGGCCCCCAACGCGCACAGCACCGTGGGGAGGTCCGAGGCGGGGTCCGCATGGGCGACGTTGCCACCGACCGTCCCGCGATTGCGAACTGCGGGGTCCCCAATCTGGCGGGCCGCCTCTGCCAACGCAGCGGCGTGCTGCTTCACTTCTGACGAGCGCGCGACATCGGCATGTGTCGTGAGCGCACCGATGCGCAGCGAGCCACCGTTCCGAGAGATGCCCTTTAGTTCTGCGACCCGACCGATATCGATGACGGCCGGGGGCGCGGCGAGACGGAGCTTGAGCAGCGGGATGAGGCTGTGTCCACCAGCCAACAGCTTTGCGCCGGGATGCTGGGCGAGCAGGGCACCGGCTTCGGCGACAGAGTGTGCCCGGTAGTACTCGAAGTCAGCGGCATACATGACTCAGCTTCCTTTCGCGTCCTGGATGGCTTGCCACACACGTTGTGGCGTAAACGGCATGTCGACCCGTGTTACGCCCAGTGGCCTGAGCGCGTCAAGCACGGCGTTGTAGACCGTGACCGTCGAGGCGATGGTGCCCGCCTCGCCGATGCCTTTCACGCCGAGCGGGTGATGCGGTGACGGCGTCACTGTCGACAACACTTCTATCTCGGGGAGACAATCGGCGCGCGGCAACGCGTAGTCGAGCATCGACCCGCTGACGAGCTGGCCATCATCGTCGTAGACCGCTTCTTCCCAGAGTGCCTGACCCACCCCCTGGACGACCCCGCCGTGCACCTGGCCTTCCACAATCGTGGGGTTGATCTGTGGCCCACAATCGTCGAGCGCGACATATCGTTTGAGGTCGACCTGCCCTGTCTCGGGGTCTACCTCGACAACGCACGAATGGACGCCATATGGGAACACGAAGTTTGGCGGGTCGTAAAACGTCGAGGCCTCCAGCCCGGCTTCGACACCCGCTGGCATGTTCCAGGCGAGATGCGCCATCAGCGCAATATCTTGGATGGTCTTGCTCTTGTCCGGTGAGCCTTTGACAAAGAACTTGCCGTCCTCGTATTCCATGTCTTCCGCGGCGGCTTCCAGAAGATGGGCGGCAATGACCTTCGCCTTGTCCTTGATCTTTCGGACGGTCAGCGCCAGGGCGGCGCCACCCACCGCGGTCGTGCGGCTTCCATACGTGCCCCAGCCCATCGGGGTGTTGTCGGTATCGCCATGAAACACCTTGACGTCACCGGCGTCGACCCCAATCTCATGTGCCACGATTTGGGCGAAGGTCGTCTCTTCACCCTGCCCGTGTGGACTGGAGCCAATAAACACGTGCACTTTTCCGGTGGGATGAAAGCGAACGATCGAGCTTTCCCAGAGTCCGCCCTGGAACCCGATCGCGCCCGCAACTTGCGAGGGCCCGAGCCCACAGATCTCGACATACGATGAGACCCCAATGCCCATATAGCGGTTGTTGTCTCGGGCGGTGGCTTGCTGTTTTCGGAGGTCGTCGTAGTCGATATGGTTGAGCGCTTTTTCGAGGGCCGCCGGATAGTCGCCACTATCGTAGGTGAGACCGGTGATGACGTCGCAGCCGTCCTCGAATCTGGGGAGCAGGTTTCGTCTACGGATTTCGGCCGGGTCGATGTCGATTTTCGCGGCAAACAGGTCCATCATGCGCTCGAGCATGAAGGTGGCTTCGGGACGTCCAGCGCCACGATACGCTTCCACCGGCACGGCGTTTGTGTAGACCCCGTAGACGTCCTCCTTGACGGCCGGAACACTGTAGCAACCGCTCAGCATGAGGCCGTGCAAGATGGTGGGAATACCGGGGGCTGCCGTGGAGAGATAGGCGCCCATCCCCGCGTAGACGGTGCAGCGTAGCCCGGTGATCTTGCCGTCCTTGGTGCCGGCCAACTGCACGTGCTGGACATGGTCCCGTCCGTGCGTCGTCGCGATGTAGTTTTCACTCCGCGTTTCCGTCCATTTGACGGGGCGTCCCAGCGTTTTGGCGCAGAAGACCGTCGCGATGTCCGCTGGATAGACCGCGATCTTGCTCCCAAACCCGCCGCCCACCTCTGGTGCAATCACTCGGAGCTTGTCCTCGGGAACACCCGTCACCCCCGAGCACAGAAACCGTACGATGTGCGGGTTCTGGGTGGTATTCCAGAGGGTGAGCTCACCGGTGGCCTGGTTGTATTGCGCCACGGCCGAGCGCGGTTCCATCGCGTTGGGGATAAGACGCTGCTGGTGGATGCGTTCCTCGACGATGACGTCGGCGTTTTCGAATGCGGCGTCCGCGTCTCCCCCCGCGACCACCCAGTGGAACGCCTGATTCCCGGGGACGTCATCGTGCAACTGCGGTGCCCCATCTTTTGTCGCTTCTTCGGGGTCGACCACCGTGGGCAGCGCTTCGTAGTCAACCTCGATCGCGTCGATCGCGTCGTAGGCTTGATATCGATCTTCGGCCACCACCACCGCGACAATGTCGCCGGTGTACCGCACGGTGTCTTTGGCGATACACGGATACGGCGCGATCTTGAGGTCGGAGTCCGGGAGGAGCCAGGCGCAGGGCATTGGCTGGAGCACGCCTTCGATATCGGCCGCGGTATACACGGCGTGGACACCGGGAGCGGCTTGGGCGGCTTCCGTGGCGATTCGTGTGATCTTCGCGTGCGCATACGGGCTGCGGAGCATCGCGGCGTGAAGCATCCCGGGCAGCGAGATGTCGTCGGTATACGTCGCAGAACCAGTGAGTAGACGTGGATCCTCGCGTCGTCGGATCCCCGAACCAAAAATTCTGGTCGCCATGGCTTATTCCCTTGACCTCTCCGACATCTGGTCGGCCGCGTGACGGACCGCGCGCACAATGTTCTGGTAGCCGGTGCACCGGCACATGTTGCCCTCGAGCCCTTGTCGGATCTCGTCATCGGTTGGGTCCGGCGTGTGCGTCAGCAATTCGTGCGACGCGAAGACCATCCCTGGCGTGCAAAACCCGCATTGCAACCCGTGTTTCTCCCAAAACGCGTCTTGTATCGGATGCAGCTCTCCGCCCGTCGCGAGCCCTTCGATCGTGGTGACCTCGCATCCGTCCGCCTGGACCGCGAGACACGTGCATGACTTCACCGACATGCCGTCCAGAAGCACTATGCATGCGCCGCATTGACTCGTATCGCAGCCAACCTTTGTGCCCGTCAACGCTCCGAGGTCGCGGATAAAGTGCACCAAGAGCAGCCGCGGCTCGACCTGACGCTCGTAGCGCCGACCATTGACGGTGATCGCAACGTGCATCGTCCGATTGCGTTGGGTTTCGGATGACGGCGCCGTCGTCCCGGCGGCTCCGGCGTCCGTCCCACTCGGTTCCGCGGTCGCCGTGAAAGCCGCGGCGTCACTCGGTGTGCCCGGTGGGGACTGGACCGGCTCGGATTCGGCGGGCGGCCGTGGCATCGCCGCCCGTGGCGTCAACCACGCGATGATGATGAGAGCGACAAATACGGCTGCGGCCGCATAGAGGACAGTCACAGGTCACGCTCCTTCGCACGCTCGTTCCGCGATTCCGGTCGCTTGTCGGAGTGTCCGACGTGACACCGTCGCCGCTGAGGGCGGCATTATAGACGTTCGACTCGTTCCTTCCTAGTCCTCTGTCACCATATGTCTTGCATGAGTCCCGGAGCGCGGCGCCGGGGTGTCAAGGAACGCCGAGGGAGCAAGGTCTATTGGTGACCGAGGAGTCGCTGGCAGGCAGCGGATGCCCGCCTGGGGCTTGTGCGAGACGGTGTCAGTCGCGAGCCCCAAGGAGCGAACCGAGTACCGATAACTTACCGTCGATCACCGGATTCGGCTCCAGGTCCAAGACCTCGGCGAGAAACGGGTAGATGTGGATACTCTCGAACCGGGGAATTCGTTGACCAGCCGCGAGACCGGGGCTACCGGCGGGAAAGATGCCATGCATTGACGGCGCAACGGGATCCCAACCGTGCATGCCAGCGGGGGGCGAGGTGTCTCTCCGAAAGGCGATGCGGGTACCAACTGTGGGGACGATCACGACGTCGCCAAAGCGTGGATTGTCGTCGAGTCGTAAGTGTGCTGGGGCATCGCGGCGAAGAAACGCGCGGACCGTGAGCGACCAGAGTAGAGGCATGGGTCTATGATGGATTCGGACGCACGTGTTCGTGCACTGCCGTCGAGATGAGGTCAAAGCACTAGCGCGCGGCAAGTGCGGCGTCCAGCTGGTTGCGGAGCTCGTTGTTGTCAGGGGCGATACGAAGAGCCTCTCGATAGTGGCTGATGGCGTCGTCGACGTTGCCCTGGAGATACAGGGCCGTCCCGAGATTCCCGTGTGCTTCTCCGAGGTTGGCGTCGAGGGCGACGGCCTGACGAAAATGGTCGGTCGCACCGTCGATGTCGTCCTGTTGGGCCAAGAGGATTCCGAGGTCGTTGTGCGCCGTCGCCAACAGCGGGTCGATCGTCAGGATCGTGCGATATTGTGCGATCGCGGCGGCAAGGTCGCCACGCAATTGAAACACCGTGGCGAGGTTGTTATGAGCCGCGACATTCTCACGGTCGAGCGACAGTGCCCGCTGAAACTGCTCCATGGCCGCGTCGAGCTCGCCTTGAGAGCCAAGCGCAATCCCGAGGTCGTTGTAGGCGCTGGACGACTCCGGCTGTAACTCGACAACCCGTCGCAAGTGGGTGACCGCCCGGTCGCTCTCTCCCGTCTCTCGCAGAACCGATCCGAGGTTGGTGTGAGCCTCCGCGAAGCTGGGGTCCAACCGGAGCGCATGTCCGAACTGCTTGATGGCGTCCTGGAGGTCGCCCTGACCCGCCGTCAGTAGGCCCAGATTGTTGAAGGCTTCAGCGTTGTCTGGACTCAACTCCGTTCCGCGGCGATAGTGCGTGGCTGCCTCCGCAGTCTGTCCCTCCGCGACCAGCGCGTTGCCAAGATTGATGTGTGCGTCAGCAAACCCTGGTTCAAGGCGAAGCGCTTCTCTGAAATGGCGGATGGCTTCTGGTCGTCGTTCCTCGGCCGTCAGCATGTTGGCCAGGTTGTAGTGGCTATCGGCATCACCGGGGGCAAGCTCGAGGGCACGTTCGTAATGGATGACCGCGGTCGCGACATCACCGGTGGCCGCGAGCGCGCTCCCCAGATTGCTGTGGGATACCGCATCCAGTGGGTCGCGGGTCAAGGCCGTGCGATAGAAGACGATGGCTTCGTCGAATCGTCCCTGGGACTGGAGCTCGGTGCCGAGGTTGCTTTCCGTAAGCGCGCGCATCTGGGCCATCGAATACATCGGCCAGTTACACACGATCGCCGCGAGCAGCGTGGCCCCCAGTGCCGCTGCGAGCGCTGGTCTCTGGCGGCTGGGAGTCGGCCAGTCGAACACAAGCGCGCGGAGACGCACGACGCCGACCGCGGCGAGCAGGATGAGGATGGGCACCAGGGGGTAGCGATACCTGGCCATCACGGCAAACGCCACCAGCGCCGCCGTATACCCGCCCAGCAAGAGACAGAGCAGCGCCACCCGCCGTCGGTGGGCCCAGGCTGACCACGCGCCAAAGAGCGCGAGTGGAGCCAGCACGCCAAAGTGCCAGATATGGCCCAGCATCCTGAGAAGAAACGACCAGTCGGCGTAGCTGAGCTGGTCTTCGGTGTCGGCGACCTCGGAGGCGTTCCAAACAAGCATCAGTTTCCGACCGAGGAGGCGTAGCCACGCTCCAGGTTCCGCTCGTATGTCGTCTAGGGTTCGTCCCGTCCAGTAGCGCGACACCTCCGCGGGGGTCAATGTGCGGCCGGTCGCTTCCTCCGCCAACTCGGTCGCGTCTTGACGCTCGTATTTCGGGTCTCCGCCACCAAATCGTAGCGGTTGATACGTGCCGGGCGCGTCTTGGTGATTGCCGATATAAAAGTTCGGGCCGAATTGCGAGGTGGTCAGATGGAATTCCCCGCTGACCACGAGATTCCGAACCGCGACCGGGAGTAGCACGATCGCGAGCCCGGCCAGGACAAGACCGGCAAGCTTGAGCCGGCCGGCCATGACGTCTCTCCGAGACCAGAGCAGCCACCCGAGAACCGCGACGGCAAAGACGACCGCGTTCTCGCGCGTGAGCGTCAGACAGCCGATGGCCGCCCCAACTCCCAAGGCCCACGGGGCCGACGAGGCTAACCGGAACAGGCCACCGGGACGGAGCTCGTGCGTGGTCATTTCGCCGAGAAGAACCAGCGTCACGCACAACAAGAAGGCGTCCAGAACCGACTTTTGAACAAGTCCATCAAAGAAAATGGCGGGTGCGTAGAGAGCCAGCATCAGCCCGGCAACGACTCCAACCGGTTTTGAGAACAGGCGCCAGCCGACAAACACCAAGCAGCCGCAGCCGAGCGAGCCGATAACTGCCTGTATCACCCGCACGACCACCGATCCCTCTCCGAAGAGGGTGTAGACCGTCGCCAAGAAATAAGGGTAGAGCGGAGCCTGGTAGAAGACGTCGCTCCCGATCCAGTCACCGGCGGCGATGTCCTGAGCCCAGGCGTGGTAGCTCTGCGCGTCACCCATCATCAAGGAGAAAAACGGGGCGTCTCGAATCTGCCAGAGATGAAAGAGCCGTATCGCCAAACTCACGACACAGACAACGACGACCCACGGCAGGATGTCTCGCGTCGAGTTCGCCGCCGTCGTGAGAGGCGCCGAGGTCGCGTGTGTCTGTGCGGCGGGAGCGGGCGAACTCGTGGTTTCGGTGGGAGCCGCCGTGGAGGCGCCCGCGTTCTCCGGGCCCGGCCCCGAGGCCGGCTTTCTCGCACGCTGACGCCGGTTCTGACGACGACGCACGGCGCTTATTCGACCACCTCGACCACCTCGACTCGCGAGTTCGTCTCGATGGGGCCCGTCACGGTCTGGGTGGTGCCCGACGGCCACCGCACTTCGATCTGCTCGACCGAGTCGGCGTCGCCCAGACCGAAGTAGAGCGGATAGAGGCTTTGAGACAGGTAGCCGGACTTTCCATCGTGAAGCTTTGTATATGTTCGCCCGTCGGCGGTCACGCGGACCACCGCGCCCAGGCCGCCTCGGTTGGATGTCGTCCCGACCAGCGCGACGTTGAGATATCTGATGTCCCGTTGCTCGGCGAGGGTACTGACGAGCACCATGGGTGCCGCGTTGAACTCGTTGGTCACGATGTCGAGGTCGCCGTCTCCCTCTAGGTCTAGAAGCACCGCTGACCGCGAGCCACGCGCGGCCCGGATGTTGACGTCACGGGGCGGACCCGCAAAGCCAGCCTGCCGGTCCGCCTCCCCGAGCTCAAACCAGGGTGTCGTCAGACCGCCTTGACGTGGCTCAACTCCCAGAATGAACTCCGCATCGAGAAAGCGGGCACCCTGGTTGTTGAGCAGTACAGAGTTGACGCCATAGCGGAAAGGAAAATTCATACTAGATGCGACGAAGACGTCTTCATAGCCGTCGGCGTTGAGGTCGCCTGAGCTCGGTCCCCACGGCCAGTAGTTTTCGGCGCCGATATTGTCGGACACCTCGGTGAACTGTCCCGACCCGTCGTTGTGAAAAAATGTGTTGCCCCAGATGCTGGTGGTTCCGTCACCGACGATCGCTTCTTCCCAGCGCATGTTGGATTTGAGCTTCTCTTGACCCGGCCCAACGTTTTCGCTCATGTCCGAGTGCATATCGGTGATGTAGATGTCGAGCGCACCGTCGTTGTCGATATCGAAGACCTCGATACCCATGGCGCCCCACGATGTGCGCGGAAAGAGCTCGCGCCCTCTTGCCACGAACCGGCGACCTTCGACGTTCTCGTAGTACTCATCGTCGCCCTGCATGTTTAGCACATACAGGTCTATCCAGCCGTCCTCGTTGAGGTCGACAGGGCTGGCATCGCCCGACCAACGCGTGTCGGCCAACCCGACGGCGTCGGACACGTCTACAAATCGGTTGTCACCGGTGTTTCGAAACAAGAGGCTCTGTTCCGTGCGTTCCGGGAAGCGATGCCCCGAGAAGGCGTCCTCAGCAATCCCCACGTAGTACTGATAGCCGTCCCCGGCGATCTCCTCCGTTGTATAGCGACCGACGTTCGCGAGAAATAGGTCAATCCGGCCGTCTCGGTCATAGTCAAAGAACACGGCACCTGATGAATGTCCGACATAGTTCAGACCAGAGTCCGACGAAATGTCTCGGAAACGACCGCTGCCGTCGTTCTCGAACATCACGTTGCCGCCGCGGACCGTCGTGACATACAAGTCAGCATCGCCATCGTTATCGATGTCGGCGAAGGAGGCCGCGACCCCGATCGAGTCGGCGACGGCCACGCCAGCGGTAGCGGTGATGTTTTCGAAGCGCCCCCCGCCGACGTTTCTCCAGAGCTCGTTCGCCCCGACTTGGGTCACAAAGTAGATGTCGGTCAAGCCGTCGCCGTCCACGTCCGCCACGGCCACGCCATTGCCGTGGTCGTAATGTACGGCCTTGTAGGTCTTGCCCGCGTCGCTGACGATCTGATGGCGAAATGTGATCCCGGTGTCAGCGATTTTATCGGTGAACTGATAGTCCACAAAGACGTCGAACTCGTCGACCGTCGCCAGCTGCGCTGCGCGCCGTTGCTCGAGCCAACGGGTGTCGGACAGGATCGGTGGAACCAGGATCGTCTCGCGAGGCGTCTGGGTCGCGGCTGGGCGCACGAGTCCGACGATCCCGACGACCAGGACCAGGCTCGCGACAACGCCCTTGACGATTCGAGCCGCGATGCGTCTTTCCTCTACGTGGTGGCTCATGCTGTACACATTAATACACCGGTCGGGTTTTCCCCACGGGGTCCTGTGCCTCTCGCCGACGTTGTCAGCGTAGCTCGATCTCTCGCAACCCGGCCCGCGCACCCTCATGACCCTGATCTAGACGCAACGCTTCCCGGAACGCGGCGGCCGCGCGCTCGTGCTCCCCGGCCGTGACCAGCACGACCCCGAGATTCGCATGTGCATCCGCGACGTTCGGGTCCACCGCGATCAGTCGTTCGAACTGCTGTGCCGCTTCGCTCAGCTGACCCTGACTGGAGAGCACCACTCCGAGATTGTTGAGCGCGTCCCGATGATGAGGGTTGCGGTCGAGAGCACGCCGATATTCGGTGACGGCTTCTGTCCTTCGCCCGACCTGGTCGAGCACGAACCCGAGAGCGTAGCGGGTGTGGGCGTTGTCTAGGCTTTCCAGCGCGCGCCGTAGCACCGGCTCGGCCTCGGCGAAGCGGCGTAGGCCGGCCAGGCATCGGCCGATGTCGGCCAGCACTTGCCCATCGTCCGGTCGCTGTTGCTGGTGACGCTCGAGTAGCGCCAACGCTTCGTCATAGCGCCTGAGCAACCTGTACATCGTGGCGAGGTCGGCAAGAGCGTCCAGATGGTCGGGGTCGAATTCGAGGGCCCGTCGAACCAAGTACTCTCGCCACGCCGCGTTTGTGGTCAGGTCAGTGGTTGCGGCTTGTTGGAGAAGAAACGTTGTGCTCCGAGATTCTCGAACGAGCGAAGTTGTCAGCGGATCAAGATACGGCTCGTACCGTGGCAGTTGGTCGGCCATCCGCACTGCGCGTCTTCCATCTTCGACCCGGCCTAGCCTGGTATAGACGTCCCCGAGCAGTCTGAAGGCCGGTCCTAACCCGGGGCTCTCTTGTGTCACGGTTTCCAGAACGGTCTTGGCGCTGTCCGTGTCTCCCTGCACCATGGCGAGTCGAGCCAAACCAAGCGCCGCATACGCAGAAACCGGGGCGGCGGGTGTGTGGGTGGCGGATTCTGTAGTGTCCGACGAAGATCGTGGTTCGCTCAGAGGCAGGGCCCGACGCCACGCGTCTTCCGCCTCTTCGTAAAGTCCTGCCTTGAATTCCGCCTCGCCGAGGCGCCACCACGCTGGTCCAAACTCGGGGGCGGCATCTACGACCTGGCGTAGTCCGGTCCGCAGCCCGTCGATATGGCCCCGGGTGCCTTGCGCTAGCGCACGGTAGTAGGTCCAGCGCCACGGAGTGTCGCTCAGCTCTTCGGCGAGCGCGTAGGCCTGTTCCGCCTCGTCGTAAAACATGTCGGCGTGATACGCGAGACCCAGTGACCCCACGGCCTCGGCCGAGCTGGGCTGGGCCCGCGCGGCGCTGTCGGCTGTTGTGACGTGGTCGCGCAGCGCGCTTGGGTGGCCCGACAGGTCGGGCAGCGAGGGGAGCCGGGACGCATACGCACTATCCCGGGTATGAGAGATACCCGCATAGAGGATGGCGCCGACAGCGACCGCGGCGGCTACCCCGGCCGCCCACGAGTGTCGGTTCGGTCGGGGCGATTGCGCACTCGCGCCTCCCTCGGCCGACGAAGACGCCTCGCGGCGGGAGTCACGGCGACGCGGCGGACCCATCATTGCTCCAGATCGTTATCCGGGACATCCGGTCGAACGGACCGGTGATATGCATTCCACCCGTGACCAGATCGGCCGTACCGTTGTCGTCGAGGTCGGCGACGGCGACGGTGACCAGGTGCGTTGGCGACCTCGCGATGCGATGCATCGCAAATCGCATCTGGCCATCATTCTCCAGCCAGACGAGACTCTGGGCCGATTCGTCGCTCCAGGTGTTGTAGGCGCTGACAACCACCACATCCATGTCGCCATCACCGTCGACGTCGGCGGCCTGGGGGCTGGACGCCCCCGTGAAATCCGCGATGCGGTGTCGCTCAAACTCGAGATCGCCGTGGTTCTCCAGCCATTGCACACCGTGCCAGGGCCGGCTGTTGGCCGGGGCGTAGTCAAACGCGTCGCCGTTGCTATGCAGGATGTCGGGGTCTCCATCCTCGTCGAGATCGACGATCGTGATCCAGCTCGACCCGAAATCTGAATTCGTGGTACCCCACAGCAGCTCGAACTCGAACTGCTCGCCCGTGAGGGCCCAGATCTCCTCCCACTCCTGACTAATGAGCGCCACGATGTCGAGAGCCGCGTCGTCGTTGATGTCGACGGCAATGGCGTTGATCACACCAGAAAACCGTTGTAAAACGTGAGGGGCGAACTCCCACCCGCCAATGTTTTCCAACCACAGTGTCTCGCCCTGGTCATGCCCGAAGGCCGCGACCGCGAGGTCGAGGTCGCCGTCGTTATCGAGGTCTCCCGGGCGTGCGTCCGCGACCCGGGGGAGACCTTCAGCCACGACGTGCCTCTCGAAATTCTCGTTTCCATCATTCTCCAGAATGATGACCGACCCGATTCGAAGATTGCTCGGAAAGAGCTCACCGAGGCTCGCCACGATGACGTCGAGGTCGCCATCCCCGTCAAAGTCCGTGGGCTCTGCGTGCGCGGGCGCGAGAATGTCACTAAGAAGCGTGTACTCGGTGTAGGTCGATGCCGGAAACTGACGGATCCACGAGACCTGACTTCGGCCCGCGTCGCACACCAGGATGTCGGGGAGCCCGTCATCGTCCAGGTCGACGATCTGGACATTCGAGATCATCGGACGTTCATCGTCGTCGAGCGGATTGCCGACCGGTTGTGGTGTGAAGAACTCCGACGGTGGTCCGTCGAGGAGGATCGCGTGTCGTTCGTCGAGTGCGGGAGCCGAGTTCTCGCGACCCGTCGGCGGGCCGCAGGCGGCGACAAAGACGCACACCAGGCTGGTGCAGATTCTTAGAATGGCCTCATGCCGAATTACCAAGGTCTCTGCGAGTCGAGAGAGCGACATCAAACCCAAAAATATATCAGGACGGACGCGTGTGTATGAGACAGCGCCTCTAGGTTTCGTCAGGACGGTACCGACGGAGTCCCGGCCGAGGTCGTTGTCAGTGCACTCCTGGCATCCTTCACATGTCGCGCTCGGTGCTCCGCCGAGCTTCCCGGTCAGCGTCTCTTTGGCCATACCAGCGGCTGCGGAATTTTTTT
>CAUZIB010000027.1:0-51201 GCA_963579735.1 Vicinamibacteria bacterium
GCGACATCGAGACAGTCGACTCGCCCTATCATCTCGTCGATTGTGCGGAAGCCGAGGGATGCCATCAGCTCGCGCACTTCGGTGGCGACAAAGCGGAAGTAGTTCTCGACGAACTCGGGCTTCCCGGTGAAATGCTTTCGCAGGTCCGGGTTCTGGGTGGCAACCCCGACCGGACAGGTATCCAGGTGACAGACGCGCATCATGATGCAGCCGGAGACCACCAGGGGAGCGGTCGCAAAGCCAAACTCTTCGGCCCCCAAGAGCGCTGCGATGACCACATCACGCCCTGTTTTCATCTGGCCGTCGGTCTGGACGACGATTCGATCGCGTAGCCTGTTGAGGACGAGCACCTGTTGTGTCTCGGCCAGCCCGAGCTCCCAGGGGACGCCGGCGTGTTTGATACTAGTGAGCGGCGATGCGCCCGTGCCACCGTCGTGACCCGAGATCAACACCACATCGGCGTGGGCTTTTGAGACCCCCGCCGCGATCGTACCCACGCCGACCTCGGCGACAAGCTTGACGTGGACGCGCGCGCGCGGGTTCGCGTTCTTCAAGTCGTGGATGAGCTGGGCCAGATCCTCGATCGAGTAGATATCGTGGTGGGGAGGCGGTGAGATGAGACCCACGCCGGGTGTCGAGTATCGCACTTTGGCGATCCATGGATAGACCTTGAACCCTGGCAGCTGACCGCCCTCTCCGGGCTTTGCGCCCTGCGCCATCTTGATCTGCAGGTCGTCAGCGTTGACCAAATACTCGCTTGTTACCCCAAAGCGGCCAGACGCGACCTGCTTGATCGCGCTCCGACGCGAATCGCCATTGGCGTCGGGTGTATAGCGGGCCGGGTCCTCGCCCCCTTCGCCCGTGTTGGATTTCGCTCCGAGCCGGTTCATGGCAATGGCCAGCGTCTCGTGCGCCTCCGAGCTGATCGACCCGTAGGACATCGCTCCGGTGGAAAAGCGGGTGAGGATCGCGTCTACGGATTCCACCTCGTCAATCGGAATAGGCTCGGCTTCGGGGCTAAACGTAAACAAGCCACGCAAGGTGGCGCGCTCGCGACTCTGGTCGTTTACAAGCGCGGCGTACTCACGATAAACCTGATACTGACCACTTCGCGCGGCATGTTGGAGTTTGAAGACGGTCTCGGGGTTGAACAGGTGATACTCACCGTCCCGTCGCCACTGATATTCGCCCCCGCTCTCGAGCTCGTCGTCAGCGCGGCCTCTCTCTGGAAACGCCTGACGGTGGCGATGAAGGGTTTCCTCGGCCACGGTCTCTATGCCCACGCCGCCGAGTCGAGAGGCGGTCCAGGTGAAGTATTGGTCGACGAAGGCGGGGTCCAGCCCCACGGCCTCGAAGATCTGGGCACCTCGGTAGCTTTGCAGCGTCGAGATCCCCATTTTTGACATGATCTTGAGCACACCTTTTGTGCAGGCTTTGATGTAGTAGCGGATGGCCTGCGTCAGATTGACGTCTGGCAGCTCGCCCGACAGAATGAGGTCCTCGATGGTTTCGAACGCCAGATACGGGTTGATCGCCGCAGCGCCGTAGCCCAAGAGCAGCGCCATGTGGTGCGCCTCTCGGGCATCGCCCGACTCGACAATCAGTGCACATTGGGTCCGAGTGCCTTCCCGGACCAAGTGGTGGTGGACGCCTGCCGTGGCCAGCAAGCTCGGGATCGGCGCGTGGTCGGCGTCGACATCCCGGTCGGAGAGAACCAAGAGCGTGTGACCGGAGGCTACCGCGGCGCTGACTTGCTCGCAGAGGTCGCGCATCGCCTGTTCGAGCCCGGCGCCGCCATCCCGGGCGGTGAACACCATCGGTAAGTTGATGGACCGAAACGCCGGGTCCTCTAGGTGCCGGAGCGTCGCCAGCTGGGCGTTGTCGAGCACAGGGTGGTCGATCTGGATCTGGTGACAAGACTCCGGCGCTGGAGACAACAGGTTGCGTTCTGAGCCGAGAATGGAGCTCATGTCCGTCACCAGCTCTTCGCGGATCGCATCCAACGGCGGGTTTGTCACCTGCGCAAACAGCTGCTGGAAGTAGTCGTAGAGCAGTCGTGACCGATTGGAGAGTACGGCCAGCGCCGCGTCGGTCCCCATGGATCCAATCGGCTCGGTCCCGTTCTGCGCCATCGGACCCACCAGAATCCGCAGGTCCTCCTCCGTATAACCAAAGGCGTGTTGGCGATGCCGGACGGTGGCGTGGGCCGGAGGAGGGGCATACGGCGCCGCCGGGAGGTCGTCGATATGGACGAGCTGCTCCGCGAGCCATTGCGCGTAAGGATGAGCCGAGGCCAGCTCGGCCTTGATCTCTTCGTCGTCGATGATGCGGCCTTCAGTCGTGTCGACCAGAAAAATCCGCCCTGGGCGTAGACGCCCCTTGTCGATGACGTTCTCCGGCGGTACATCGAGCACACCGACCTCGGACGCCATGATGACCATGTCATCCGTCGTCACGTAGTAGCGCGATGGTCGGAGCCCGTTGCGGTCCAGCACCGCCCCGATCACTTTGCCGTCGGTGAATGCGATGGACGCAGGACCATCCCATGGCTCCATGAGCGTGGCGTGATACTCGTAAAATGCCTTCCGCGCCGGGTCCATCGACTCATGATTTCGCCAGGGCTCCGGGATCATCATGAGGACCGCGTGCGCGAGGGGCCGTCCCGTCAGCACCAGGAACTCCAGCACGTTGTCAAAGCCTGCGGTATCGCTTTGGCCTTCCCGGATTACCGGGAAGAGCTTGTCGAGGTCGTCGCCAAACAGGTTCGACTGGCAGAGCGCCTCTCGGGCGCGCATCCAGTTGATGTTGCCCCGTAAAGTGTTGATCTCGCCGTTGTGCGCGATATAGCGATAGGGGTGGGCCAGAGGCCACGAGGGAAACGTGTTGGTCGAAAATCGCTGGTGAACGAGGGCGAGGGCGGATTCAAACGCCGGGTCGACAAGATCGGGAAACATCTGCGCGATCTGATCGGCGATCAACATGCCCTTGTAGACGATCGTGTTCGAGGAGAGACTCGCGACATAGAAGAGGTCGCGCTCCGACAAAGGCAAGCTCTCGACGGCACGCTCGACACGCTTGCGAATTACATACAACACCCGCTCGAACTGGGCGTGCCCATCTGGATGTTCGCCCAGGCCGGCCGCCCGACCGATAAAGAGCTGCCGTATGACGGGCTCGCTGGTTTTGGCCGTGTCGCCGAGATGCGAATCGTCCGTTGGCACGTCACGCCAACCGACAAGCTGCTGCCCTTCCTCCGAGACGACGTCAGAGAAGATGCCTTCGATGCGTTCGCGTTCGTGCGCCTTGCGTGGCAGTGAAATCATCCCCACGCCATAGGCCCCAGGCTCGGGCAGGGTCATCGCCAGCCGGTTGGCCTCCTGCCGAAAGAAGCGGTGGGGCAGCTGCAGCAGGATGCCGGCCCCATCACCGGTATTGGTCTCACATCCACACGCGCCGCGGTGGAGAAGGTTGATGACGACCTCGAGCGCTTGCTCGACCAGAGCGTGCGACTGCTTGCCCTTGATATTCACGACGAATCCGACACCGCACGCGTCATGCTCGTGGGCGGGGTCGTAGAGTCCCTGGCGCTCTGGCGCGAGACCCAGCTGGCGGCGTTGGTCGGCTGTCATAGCGCTGCCTCGATCTATGGGTGGGCCGGCGTCTCCCCGGGCTGTCCCGGACGACCATTCAGGAGCAGACCGATCAACTCGGTCACCGCGGGATTCAGCCGGCGCTTTCGTCGATGGATGATGCTCACCGGGCGTACCGGTGGTGAGACGCCTGGCGCCAGACGAAACGGAACCGCGACGAGTGTCTTGTCCTCAATTTCACGGCGCAAGGTCCGCTCGGGTAGGACAGCGACTCCATCTCCGTCTTCGACCGCTTGTTTGATGTTCTCAATATTGTCGAACTCGGCTACGACACGAACATCCGCGCCTTGTCGGCGCAGGAAACGGTCGATCTCTCGGCGCACGGGTAGACCGCGGTCGAAGGCAATAAAAGGCTCATCCGACAGCTCTCGCGGCGGCGCACCGTACGAATCCTCGGTCGACCTGGCCAGATGATGACCTGGCCGACACGCCACCACCATCGCTTGCTGTTCCCACGGGATCACGGTCAGATCACGTCGCGGCGTCGCGAACGAGATGAATCCGAGGTCGTATTGGTCTTCGAGGACTCGGTCATAGACTTCCTTTGGATGCATATATTCCAGATCGACATCCGCTCCAGGCCGACTTGCCAGGAATCGACTGACAAATCCGCTCACGTCGTGGAACCGCACCGAGTAGATCGACGCCAGACGGACGGTGTATCCGCGCGGTCTTTGTCGTTGGCGTAGCTCTTCCTCAAGCTTGTGAAACCTCTCGATGACGTCTTTGGCCCCCCTGAAAAACAGCTTGCCCTCGGTGGTGAGCCGCCATGGTCGTGTCGACCGATCGATCAGCTGCGTGTCGAGCTGTTTCTCGATCTGCCTGATGGCTTGGCTCGCCGCAGACTGGCTGACGGAATTGGCCAGAGCGCCGCGGGAGAAGCTGTGAAGACGCACCACGTCACAAAATATGGTGAGCGCTTCGATTTGCACGAGCCAAGCAGTCTATCACACTTTACGAATATAAAGCCTTCTATGAAACTCAGCCATGTATTAGCATTGCTGATGCTGATATCAGACGCGAACAGGGCAGAATCTGAACCGCCGGCGCGGCGTCTACGATACGCGGTCGAGGAGTATGTCCAAAGACGATGCTCGCCCGGAGGTCAGTGACACGCGTAGCCGATCTTTTTTCGTCTGGCTGGCCGTGATTACGTTTTTGTCAGCGGTTTCCGGATACAAGGTGGCTGCTAGCGCTGCCAAATGCGGACGCAGGAGAGCAACCGCATCTGACTCGCCCGTGGGGACCGTCAGTCTGTCATTGGCCACGAACACCAGCGTTCCGGTCTCAAAACGGGGTCGGGTGTTCAGGGTGTCGTCGCTTTCCAGAAGACGCGCCGCGCTGATCGCCATGCGAGCGACCCAGGCCAGACGTGCGGCGAAGGTCGCGCCGACGGGCCGCTTTCCGCTGTACATCAACCCAACCTGCCCGTTTTCGGTCCCTGGCGCATAGTCCAGCGACAGGTTTCCTTCGTGCCCGACCAGGAGCACGCGCGGGCCGTCGTCGAGATGGGCGTAGTCAGCGACGTCGATAAGGAGTCCATCGAGGGCACGCTCGCGGATCCATCGGTGAAAGATGGGGATACAGGATTGCGGGTCCGGCTCGGTGCCAGGAAGGATGCCGATCTTTATTCCAAACCGGAACAAGTCGTCCACGCGAGATGCGACCCGAGACCCCGTTGCTTCTCCCTCGATAGAGGGCGCGGTGCCCTGGTCCGGCGTCGTTCCGGTGGCGGCTTCCTGGGTGCGGCCGTGGCCGGCGTTGCCAGCGCCTGAATTGACGGATTCTTGAGTCATCGAGTTTGTCATTGGGCCGGCCGGCTTGAGACGCCTGTCGGAAGTGCCGCAAGCGTGCTGTCAGCGGCGAGCCGTTGTTGGCACGCATGGCTGGCCTCAAGAAAAAGCTGGGCTTCCTCGATCAACTGTCTGGCCGCCTCTGCGGTGCCGGGTCGGTCGGTGGTCTCGTGCCGTCGAAAGAGATACATGGCGAACTTGCCACCGGCGTATTTGTCAAAGAATCGCTCGGTGTCAAAAAACCGTGTCTTGAATTCTCGGACAATCTCGGTGGGTTCGTTCGAAATATCGATGAATTCGGTTTTGATCAGACCTTTCGCCGCCAGCAGCATGGCCTGGTAGGCCGATCGGTCCGCTGCCTCTACATGTCCTTCTTCCAACGCGAGCTGAGCCTCAAAGACTTCGGCTTCTGCGGCGGCCAGGTCAAACTCCGCCAAGGACACGATTTCGCCGGCGCACTCGCCAATCCCCATGTCGCCCAGGGTGAACTCTCGCGGGTCGCCCCAATCCGAGTAGAAGCCCGCATCCTCGTTGTGGGTCGGGATCGTCGTGAGCTTTCCGAGGGTCTCTCGGAGTGAACGTTTGCCCACTCGTTGAATGAACTGCTGAAACGTTTCGTCGGTCTGCCGCTCTTTGACAAAGCGCGCCGTGATTTGTTCGATGGCCTCCGGGACCCGTTTTGACGGGACCGCACCGATGGCGAGACCATAGGCGCCGCCGTTGTCGACCCATTTGCCCCCGAGCACGACTTGAAAGTGGGGAACGGTGAATCCGTCAATTGTGCGGCTCACTCCATAGAGACCCAGATCGGCGAGATGATGCTGTCCGCACGAGTTGAAACACCCGCTGGTCTTGATACGGAGGCCTTCGACCGCACCGTCGATATTGTCCCCTTTGGCCTCGAGACGGGAGCGCAGCTCCGCCGACAGGCCGCGTGAGGATGCAATACCGAGCTTGCAGGTGTCGGTGCCCGGGCAGGCCGTGATATCGGTGATGGTCGCCGCGCCGTGATGCGCCAAGCCCACCGCCTGCAACTCGGCGAAAAGGGCGGGGAGGTCGCTCTCCCGTACCCAGCGGAGCACGATGTTTTGCTCGACGGTCGTCCGGAGGGTCTCGTCAACGTACCGTCGGGCGATGGCCGCCAGCGAGCGAAGCTGTTGGGCGGAGAGATCTCCCAGCGGGAGCGCGACTGTCGCGACAGCATATCCGGGCTGACGCTGGCGATAGACGTTTGTCCGCCGCCAACGCTCAAAGTCAGATCCTGCGGTGCTGGACGCGAGCGTTTCTCCCGTCTTGAGTGGCGCTTCTACACCGACATCGCTCTGGCGGTCCTCGAGATGGGCTGTCCAGGCCGGATCAAGGGATAGCGTGCGCCGTTCCTCGACGACCAGACGCTTGAACTCGTCAAGTCCAAGCTGCGCCACCAGGAACTTGATCCGGGCCCGAGCCCGGTTGCGCTTTTCTCCGAGACGAGCAAACACACGCGCCATTGCTTGCGCGGTTGGCAGCAGCTCTTCCTGCGGGAGAAACGCCTCGAACAGCTTCGCCTGATGGGGGATGGCGCCGAGCCCGCCGCCCACATAGGTTTCGAAGCCCCGCTGTTCGACGCCGTCGACGGTGCGGATTCGCGCGATCAGCCCGAGGTCGTGCATCGAGGCCAGCCCGCACCCGTGTTCCGCGCAGCCCGAGAACGCGACCTTGAACTTGCGTCCGAAATCCTGCGCGTCGGGGTGGCCGAGCAAGAATCGCATGCAGGCGTGGGCGTGCGGCGTGACGTCAAATGTCTCGTCGCGGCAGACGCCCGCGATTGGACACGCGGTGACGTTGCGGACACTGTTTCCGCAGGCTTCGCGGGTCGTAATCCCGACGGCGGCTAAACGACGCATCAGATCCGGGGTGTCGTCGATGTGCACGTAGTGCAACTGGACATCTTGGCGAGTCGTGATGTGGCACACCTCATCGCTATACTCCTCCGCGAGATCGGCCAACACGTCCATTTGAGCGGTCGTGAGCCCGCCAAAGGGAATCTTGATCCGCATCATCCCCGGGGCATCCCACACGGTCTCTGGTCCCTTGGTGAGCCCATCGGACGGAAAGTCGAGGGACCGAGGACCGGTGCCATCGTTCCGTTGGCCGTTGTCGTAGCGCTGACCGTAGACACCGCGCCGGAGCCGTGTCTCGGCGAATACCTTCTCGTCGATCTTGTCTTGTCGACGGAGAGCGATCTGACTCTCGAACGTGTCGATTTCGTCCGCGAGCTCGGCCGGAATCTTGTCCGCGAGCGTCTCTTTCCAGGTCACGTCTTCTCCCTCATCGAGTGTGTCTTCCACCAAAGGCGACGCTCTCTCGCGTCGGTGTCGGCAATCGTCCCCGTAGTGACGAGCCCAAAGCCACGACGTCACCTATGACAAGTGTCCCGGGGGCGCCGTCTGCTCCGACAGCCTCGACGTCGTCTTTTCCCAGGGCCTGCAGCGGACCGCGCCAGGTCCGCATGGCCGGGGCGCCCGCGGCCAGGACCACGGCGGTGGGCGTTTCCGCTCGCCACCCGGCGCGAATAAGTCGCGCCGCGATCCGACCTCGGGTTGCCAACCCCATCAACACGACGATGGTGACGCTGTTGGGGGGCAGCGGGTCGACCAACGGTGCGAAGGCGTCCTCGTCGTGACCCGAGACCACCAGAAACCCCGACGAGATCCCGCGATGCGTGATGGGCACGCCGGCCAGCGCCGGGGCGGCCACCGCGCTTGTGACCCCCGGTACGACCTCAAACGGCACCCCGGCGTCACGTAGCGCGAGTGCCTCTTCGCCGCCTCGGCCCAGCACGAACGGGTCGCCACACTTGAGTCGAACGACCCGTTTGCCGGTCCGAGCCGCGCGAATCATCAAGCGGTTGATAATTGCTTGTGACGTGGCCCGCGTCCGTGGTTGCGCCTCCGCACCCCGCCGGGCCCGTTTTCCGACCGAAAACCGCTGCGCGTTTGCGGCCAGGGCCACCACATCGTCGTCGACCAATGCGTCATAGAGCACCAGGTCGGCGGTTTCGAGACGTCGTACCGCTCGCAGCGTTAATAAGTCGACGACACCTGGCCCAGCGCCTACGAGAGAGACCCTGCCGACCGTTCTGTAGTCGACGGGCGCTGGCGTTGGCTTTGGTCTCGGCTTCTTCACGGGGTCCTTAATCGTAGCGCTTGAGCTTGACCAGCGCCTGGAGAAGCGCGGGACGGCGCACACCCATGGGCACCTTATCGGCCTTCCAGGTAGCGCGGAGGCGCTCAGCTTCCGTCATCCACGCGTCGAGCTCGTCCTCCGGGAGCACCGCATCAAGGCCCTCTCGGATCAGGCCCGCTAGGGCCGGGGCTTTGCCGTCCGTGGAAATTGCAAAAGTCACCCCAGCTCGCCTGACGACCCCGCCTAGATATGCACTGGCGTTTTTGGGGTCATCGACCGCGTTGACGAACAACTGACAAGCCGCGGAGTCCTCAGCGACTCGCCGGTTGACTTCGGGGGTGGCGGCGGCGACTACAAGCCAGACGTCTCGCAGGTCTGAGGGAGTGTATTCTCGTCGTTCAATCTTTACACGCATAGCCGCTAGGCTGTCCGTCACGTCCGGCGCCACGACCTGGACACGCGCCCCGGCCGCACGAAGGGGTCCAATCTTACTGGCAGCAACCGCGCCCCCGCCGACCACGAGCACCTTCCGGCCGGACAGCTTCAGAAAGAGCGGAAAAAGTGGCGGGTCATCCATTGAACCGCCGCGAGAGGCACTCTTCAATGGGGGGATGTTCCACATGGTTGTCTATCCGATATGGGCTATCCATTGGTCGCTCCAGGCCGGCTCTTACCGCTTCGAGACCGCTGTCGGAGCAGGGATCGAGTGGTCGTGGAGACCGCATTCCGTCTTGGTGATTCCACGCCAGCGTCCGGTGCGTTCACCTTCTCCATGTTCCACCGGTGTCGTACAGGGCTTGCATCCAATAGTGGGGAAGCCCTGATCATGGAGACGGTTATAGGGTACTTCGTGGTCTTTCAGATAGGACCAGACGTCGCTTTTTGTCCATCGTACCAGCGGGTTGACTTTTGTGAGCCCGAATTTCTTGTCCGGTTCGACAACGCGGGCGGTAGCGCGCTCTGCGGTTTGGTCGCGCCGAATCGCCGTGATCCACGCATCCATCTTTGCAAGCTCGGTCTGCAACGGAAACACCTTTCGCATCTCGCAGCAGCGATACGGTGCCGTGGCCCACAACCGGTCGCCATGCGCGGCGGCTTGCTGCTCCACTGACTGGTGCGGTCGGACGCTTCGAATTGTGACGTTGTAACGCGCTTCGAGGGCGCTCCACAACTCACGGGTTTCGGGGAAGAGTAGTCCCGTATCCAACGTGAAGAGATCGACCGGGAGCCGGTGACGACCGATGAGGTCGATGAGCACGCAGCCTTCCGGGCCAAAACCGGTGGCGAAGGTGAGCCGTTGTCCGAATCGGCCGACCGCCCACATCAGCGTCTCGAGTGGTTCGGCGCCTTCGAGTTCGTCGTCGAGCGCCGGTGAGGTCGAGGGCACCGGTGTTCGCACCGGCGCTTCGGTGGCAAAGGGGAGGGAAATGTCTCGCTCTAGCGTCTGAGTCACGGCGTGTCTTTCGTTGTAAATCGTCAATGTGAGAACAGAGACATGAAGAAAAGAAAACTCGCGAAGGCGCGTCTGTGCCACAAAAAAAAGGCCCGGGAAGCATCTGCCTCCCAGGCCTTCGGTTTCGCGCGTTTTCTTATGAGTTGTTGCTTATCGAGTCATCCTCGAATCTCGCACGACCGTCGGCTCGGGGGCCCCAGGGGCCTCCATACAACTGCAACAACAACAAGCGAGCCTGGCAGCCGCACGACGAATCATCTGGATCAGTGTCGCAGCATCGAGCCGCCCCCGTCAAGTAGCGCCTGCTCGATGCTGACCGTGCGATGCGCAAAGACACGGCCGTCGACCGACCTGGGGTGTCTAGGGGGCTAGAGGCCGTCGTGGAGACAAGCTACTGCCGCTCCAGTCGACGAGGATGCCGTCCGTGTCAGACGTTGGTGACCCATGACGCCTGTGACCGAGAGCTTGGAAGAGGAGACCCGCCATGATCGAGACTCGTGGACCCGTGTTCTTTGTCGTGATGACCACGCTCGCTGCCTGCGCCGGCCCAGAGCTACCCGAGGTGGCCCCGCCTTCCGACTCGCCTGAAGTGACGGTCGAAGAAGCGGGACGAGGGGTAGCCCCTCAATCAACTCAGGGGGCGTCCTCGGCGCTAGGCATTCCTCCTCCCCCAGCCCCCGCACCGAGCATGGCGCCACCGGCCAGCGCGGCAATGATGGCCGCGGGACCATCGGGGGGGCAGCTGCTACAAAGGTTGGCGTACGGCCGACTGGACCGGGAACGGTATGAAAGCTCTTTGCCAAACCCGGTCACGCTGGTGTCCGACACGCCGATCTCGACATTTTTAATCGACGTGGATACCGCGTCCTTGGCGGTAGTGCGACGCTCCTTGAGGAACGAAACCCTGCCGCCCCGCGACGCGGTCAGGGTCGAAGAGCTCATCAACTACTTTGACTACGACTATCCCATCCCGGAAGACCGAGACGCGCCGTTCTCAATTTCCACCACTGTGATGCCGACTCCCTGGAACTCGGAGACTTAGCTCGTTCATCTAGGCCTAAAGGGATACGACCTCGTGTCTGATGAGATACCGAGGGCCAACCTGGTCTTTCTGGTGGATGTGTCGGGGTCGATGGCGACCCCGGACAAGCTGCCTCTGGTGAAACAGTCATTGCGGATGTTGACCGAGCAGCTCCACTCTGAGGACACGGTCTCGATCGTCGTCTATGCCGGGGCCGCCTGGGCGGTGCTCGAGCCAACGCTCGGGTCAGAGCGGCATCGCATTCGCGCCGCCCTAGAGCGTCTTAGCGCCGGCGGCTCTACGGCCGGCGGAGAGGGCCTACGGCTGGCATACGCCCTGGCCGAGCAGAATTTTGACGAATAGGCTGTCAATAGAGTCATTCTCGCTACCGACGGAGATTTCAACGTTGGCGTCACGTCCGACGAGCGGCTCGAGGACTTCGTCGCGCGCAAACGCGAAACCGGTATCTATCTGTCGATTCTGGGATTTGGTGGGGGCAACTACAACGACCAGTTGATGCAGACCATCGCCCAGGCGGGCAACGGCAACGCCGCCTACATCGACAGTTTAGAAGAAGCACGCAAGGTGCTGCGCGACGAAATGACGAGCGTGCTGTTTCCGATCGCCAACGACGTCAAGATCCAGGTTGAATTCAATCCGCGACTCGTCGCGAAGTATCGTTTGATAGGTTACGATACCCGTCTTCTCCAGCGAGAGGACTTCGGCAACGACGCGGTAGATGCGGGAGACATGGGGGCGGGTCATGAGGTGACCGCGATCTACGAGATCGCCACTCTCGACAGCGCCGGTCGACTCATTGACCCGTCACGATACGGCGAACCGCGATCTGACCTCCCGACTCCCCGCACTTCTTATGCTCGGGACGACGAGATGGCGCTTGTGAGAGTGCGCTACAAGTTGCCAGGGGCGACGGAGAGCCGTCTCCTGGAACGCCCAATTCTGAACGCGGACGTTGTCAGCGGCGTGACAGCGGCTCCCGAAGAAACGCGATTCGCGGTTGCGGTCGCGCTCTTTGGACAGCTCCTTCGTGGCGATCCGTATGTGCACGAAGGCAACTACGAGACCGTGCTGTCGCTTGCTCAGGAAGCTAAGGGCGCCGATACGTTTGGCTATCGTCCCGCTTTCACACAAATTGTGCGGCTGGCAGAATCAGCGGCGGCGCTGCCCGCGCTGGCAGACGGACAGTAGCTGGGTCTGGCGGGTGCGCGTCGCAACCCCGTTTCGTTCGTGGCCGTCGAGAGACCGGGCCCTTCTCTCGACGGCGCGAAGAACACGGGGGGGGGGCTCCTGACACATCCCCATGGTGAACACCAGAGTGCACACATGGACCCTGGGGTTAGACTGCGCCTACCCGTGAAGACGCATGAACTCCCGCTGGACCGCATAACGGCGATAGCCCAACGGGCGGGCGCCGCGACGTTAGAGCTCTACCGGAGCCAAGACGCGTGGGTCACGGAAAAATCAGACGGGTCCCCGCTCACCGCCGCCGATATGGCCTCTGAGCGAATTATCCAACCGGAGCTGCACGCGATCGACGCTTCGATTCCCTATCTTTCCGAAGAGTCAGTTCCCGCCACCTACGACGAGCGCCGGACGTGGGACCGGTTCTGGCTAGTCGATCCACTCGATGGCACAAAGGAGTTCATCAAACACAGCGGCGAGTTCACCATCAACATCGCCCTCATCGAACATAGCCAGCCGGTCATTGGTGTCATCGTGGCACCAGCGGTTGGTTCCACGTACTACGCGGCGGTCGGGCGCGGGGCATGGAAGCAGGTAGAAGGGGGGGCACCACAAAGACTCGGGTCACATCTCGCGGACCCGACGCGACCGATGCGGATTGTCGAGAGCGTGTCTCATCCCAGCCCGGAGCTCGAGCAGTTCCTTCAGCCGTATCAGGTGTCCGAGCGTCTCAAGATTGGCAGCTCGCTAAAATTCTGTCTCTTGGCTGAAGGTGCCGCAGACGTGTATCCGAGGCTCGGCCCCACGATGGAATGGGACGTGGCGGCCGGCGACTGTATCTACCGGTGCTCGTCAGCGGGAGACCCTCATCCCAGTCCGCTGGTCTACAACAAGGAGTCGCTCTTGAACGACTTCTTTGTGCTGGGTCTTCCCCCCGACAGCTATCATCTTTCCGGCCACGAGAATTAGAGAGGTGCGCGACCGTGCGCGCACCCCATAAGCATGACCGGGAGGCCGGTTGCGACCAGAGGGCCCACGCGTCCGGCGACGCATGGGCCCCGGCATGTTCCGTTGGTCTCGGTCCAACTGATTCACATGTTTACCGCGTCGGGACCGGGAAACGTGCGATCCGATCGCCTTCCGCAACGCCGCCTACCCAGATCTCGTCGCCTACCTGAATGGCAACCGTCCCGAGGATGAGCAGATCGTTCGACGGATAGCGGACGACTTCCTCGGCTGTGAATGACTGCAGATCGACCTGTACCACGTGAGAGGTGACTCCTTCGCACTGGCGTTGGCTAATGCACTCTCCAATCGCCGCTCGGGTGCTGCCGAGATGGCCCGTCGCAAACAGTGTCTCGCCGGGGCCCCAGCGGACGTTGTCGATATGGAACCCTACCTCGACAGCTTCCATCTGGACCGGGGTCTGTCCTCGTGACAAACGGATCAATGATTGGGCGCCATAGCTGCCGATATAGAACCACTGCCCATCGGGTGAGATCTCCAGTCCGTTCGGACCAATGTCCTCTGTGCCCGGCACGAGATTCCACCCCATCGTACTCTGCCATTTCCACACGTCGCCAGTTCTCGGGCTCGTTGCTGCAAACCCACCGTCCGGCAGGGCAACCACGGAGTTCAGCCCCAGGGCTTCCGGCGCGACCGCGCAGCCGACCCACGTAAGCGCCGGCGTGTCGCCGCTCGCGTCGAGCTCGAAGACTTCGATCGATTCCCGGGCCCCATGACCGACGACATACAACGTGTGCGGACCATCGTCAGAGGTGCGGAGATAGAGACCGTGTGGTCTGAACTGGCGTGTCACCGGCCCCGGGCACGTGCCGTACGTCGCGGTGTCGTGCCTCGCTTGCGATGTATCGGCCGGAAAGATCACCGTTGCCGTATGAGTGCGGGTGTCGGCGACATAGAGCGACCCCTCGTCCACCATGCTCGAGACAATGACCCAGGGTGAGTCGGGGACCGGTGCCAGATCTTCCGGACTCACGGGTCCGCACAGAAACTGCACGTCGCCGTCTGCGTCACAGGCTGCCGCGGCCGGTCCGGCCGTACCCAGCAGTAGGGCGCAGGCCACGAATGTGCTGTGTGTCACGAGCCGTTTCATGAATGTTCTCCTTGTAGAAAGGGCTATTTCACTCGTTCGGATTCGCCCGAGCGATCGGCGAAGAGTGCAAGCCGGAGCACGACTCTATCGCCCAATGCAAACTTCCGCGATCCTTGACTGCCGCGCCGATGCGTGGCCGCGTCCTGTGCTGTTTGCGGAGGGGCACGCCTCCGGACCTCCCGGTGGCGGGAGAAAGACGTCTGCGTCCGCCGCTGTCGGTGCACCCCCGGCTCTCACACCCGCCACGACTGGTACACGCTTGTGGTCGTGTTACCTTTTGTCAGTTGGATCCCTCGCCCGGCAGACTCGTTGGCGTGCGACCGCGTACCCCTCCCAGCGGGCCGCAACCGTCGCGCGCCCTTCGAACGACACAGGAGACCGTTGCTTTGACTGACCATCTCATCGCTCCGCACGGTGGAGCCCTCATCAATCCACAAGCCAACCAAGAGCAAGCAGCAGAGATCAAAGCCCAATCCCGCGACTGGCCGTCATATGACTTGACACCGCGCCAGCTCTGCGACCTGGAGCTGTTGCTGAACGGTGGGTTCTCTCCCTTGACGGGGTTCTTAAACAAGGTGGACTACACACGGGTCTGCGAGGAGATGAGACTGGCGGATGGCACACTCTGGCCGGTCCCGATCATGCTGGATGTGCCGGAGGCACTGGCCTCAACCCTCGCACAGGGCACAAAGCTCGCGTTGCGTGACGCCGAAGGCGTGATGGTCGCCGTGCTCGACGTCGCGGACGTGTGGCAGCCCGACCGGGAAGCCGAGGCGCAAGCCGTTTTTGGTACGACCAACCGCGAGCACCCAGGTGTCGCGCAGCTTCTGGACCGCACACATCCGTTCCATGCCGGAGGCACGATTACTGGTTTGGACTCGGTCACCCACTACGACTACCGGCAGCTGCGACACACGCCGGCCGAGCTGCGCGCCGAGTTTAGAAAACTCGGATGGACAAAGGTCGTAGCCTTTCAAACGCGGAACCCGATGCACCGGGCTCATCAAGAGTTGACACTACGCGCTTCAAAGGAGGTCGAGGCGAACCTTCTTATTCACCCGGTCGTGGGCATGACGAAACCGGGTGATGTCGATCACTACACGCGGGTGCGGTGCTATCAGGCATTGCTTCGTCGATACCCGAGCCAAACGGCAATGTTGTCGCTCCTACCCCTGGCGATGCGGATGGGTGGTCCCCGGGAGGCAGTGTGGCACGCGATTATCCGCAAGAACCACGGGTGCACCCACTTGATCGTCGGGCGCGACCATGCCGGGCCCGGCAGTGACTCATCCGGGAACGCGTTCTACGGACCGTATGACGCTCAGGAACTGTTACGGCAACACGAAGAAGAGCTCGGCGTCACGATGGTGCCGTTCAAGTTGATGGTCTATCTCGAGGCCAAGGACGAGTATTCCCCGATCGACGAAGTGCCAGAGGGCAACCGGACTCTCAATATCTCTGGTACGGAGCTCCGGGACCGGCTCGCCCTCGGGAAAGACATCCCGGAGTGGTTCACGTTTTCGGATGTGGCGGACGAGCTGCGAAAGAGTCACCCACCGCGTCACAAGCAGGGCTTTACGCTGTTCTTTACCGGTCTGTCTGGCTCCGGAAAGTCGACTATCGCGAATGTCGTGTTGGTAAAGCTGCTAGAGATGGGCGGGCGTCCGGTGACATTGCTCGACGGCGACCACGTACGAAAAAACTTGTCGTCGGAGCTCGGATTCTCAAAAGAGCATCGCGATCTGAACATCAAGCGGATCGGGTATGTCGCGTCCGAGATAACAAAGAACGGCGGTATCGCGATCTGTGCGCCGATCGCGCCGTATGACGCGGTTCGCAAAGAGGTTCGTTCGATGATCGAGCCACTAGGTGGTTTCTTGCTCGTCCACGTCGCGACCTCGGTCGAAGTATGCGAGCAACGTGACCGGAAGGGGCTGTATGCAAAGGCCCGCGCCGGCATCATCAAGGAGTTCACGGGGATCTCCGACCCATACGAAACGCCGGCCGACGCAGATATCGTCATCGACACCGACGACCTGACGGCCGAAGAGGCGGCGCAGCAGATCGTGTTGCTGTGCGAGAAGGAAGGCTATGTCGCCGGAGAGGTCGAATAACTTGGCCGATCGCAAGTCGTCACGTTTTTTGGAAGCGGTGGGGCTCTTCGACCGCGCCAATAGTGAGGACCCAAACCTAGAGCTGGTTGACGGCGAGGTCGAGCCAAAAGCGCTCGTATACGCACGCCGGATGACTGCCCGGTTGGCTGACTTTTGCCCGGACGCTTCGGAAGCCCTTCGGTTGGCGGTCCGATGTCAGCACATTCGACGCTGGACTTCGCTTCGGACGGCCTACCCGGCCGGTCGTGTCGGCTATCGTCAATGGCGGACGGAGTTGGCGGTTTATCATGCCGCGACGGCCGGGGCGCTGCTGGAGCGCGTTGGCTATGGCCCAGCCGACGTGGCCCGCGTCCAGGCACTCGTGCGGAAAGAGCGGCTCTCGGCGGATCCAGAGGCCCAGACCCTGGAAGATGTCGCCTGCTTGGTTTTTATCGAGCACTATGCGTTAGAGTTCGCCGGCCGTCACGACCCCGCCAAGGTCATGAGCATCGTCCGAAAGACCCGGCGCAAAATGTCGCAGCGAGCGCACGGGGCCGTCCACGCGCTTGGGCTCGACCCTGCAGTAGTCAATCTCCTCCAGCACGCCAAGGACGTGGAACGATAGCGCACTGTCCCCTGAGAGAGGCGTGAGATACGGAGCACGCGTCGATGCGTCGGGCCTGTCGGAAGTGCTGACGCGGAGTCTGTCACCACGGCTGCGGCCAGACGGGATGTCCCCCGGACACTGTCAAGGCGAGACGGCGGTGCACTAGCCATCCCGCGTCGGCCGCAGTCTCCAGAGACCGGCCGCCACACTGCCCACCAACGAGTGGAATACGGCCGACAGAGCGCATGGCAACGCGACCAGCGGATTCGCAAAGTTCTGCTGGGCGAGGACGACTCCTAGCCCGGAATTCTGCATCCCCACCTCGATGGCGACGGTCCGGGCGGCAACCTCTCTGCGAAGACATAGTCGTCCGGCGACATACCCGCTCACAAAGCCGGCGATGTGGAGGGTCACGACGGCTCCGACGAGTCGAAGGCCTGCGTCGAGCACGTTCTGTCGGTTGGCCCCGATGACAGACGCCGCGATCAACGTAATGGCGACGACCGCTACGAGGGGCGCGACCGGACGGATGCGGTGACACACCGCAGGGAACCGGCTTTGAAGCACCAGACCCAGCGCGACGGGCAGCAAAACAACTTGGACAGTGTCTAGCAGGAGTCCGGCGGCCGGCACCGGCACTCGGTCGCCGGCGAGGAGCTCGGTGAGGAGCGGTGTCATCATCGCGGCCAGCAGAGTCGACACCGTGGTCATGGTGACCGAGAGTGCGACGTCGGCTCGGGCGAGGAACGAGATGACGTTCGACGCGGTGCCCCCCGGACAGCACGAGACCAGAATAAGGCCGACGGCGAATGGCGTGGGGAGGTCGAAGAGCCCGGCGATAGCCCAACCAAGCGTGGGCATGAGCGTATATTGAAGCGCGATCCCAGGCAGTATACGAGTGCGTTCATGCGCTACTCGACGAAAGTCAGCGATGTCGATCGTGAGCCCCATGCTCAGCATGATGAGGCCTAGCCCGAGGGGGATCAGAGCGCCGCTGAACCACGTGAAGAGCGCTGGCTCGACCAGCGCGAGCCCGCTCGCGGTGAGAACCCAGAGTGGAAATGCGTTAGTGAGGATCCGCAAACTGGGGAGATTGTAAGGGAGGTACGACCATGGCGTTTGAACGGGACTTGTTGAAAGGAAAGACCGCGCTAGTGACCGGTGGCGGAACCGGTATCTGTCGCGGAATTGCCCTTGCTCTCGCGGAGCATGGTTGCGATGTCGCCATCACGAGCCGCAAGGCCGAGCATCTTGCACCCACGGCTGGCGAGATAGAGGCTCTTGGCCGGCGGGCGGCTGCCGTAACGGCCGATGTACGAGATCCTGTGGCGGTAGAGGCGGCGGTATCCGAAACGGTCGAACGACTCGGCGGTCTCGACATCCTTGTCAACGGCGCGGCCGGAAACTTTTTGTGCCTGGCCGAGAACCTATCTCCCAACGGGTTTGGCGCCGTTGTCGACATCGATCTCAAGGGCACGTTCCATATGGCAAAAGCGGCGCTGCCCCATCTCAAACAAAGCGGGGGCGTCGTCCTCAATATCAGCGCCACGCTGCACTACGTGGGCACGGCCGCTCAACTTCACGTCTCGGCCGCGAAAGCTGGCGTCGACGCACTGACTCGGGTCCTGGCCGTCGAGTGGGGACGACACGGGATTCGTGTGAACGGAATCGCTCCCGGTCCGATCGCCGAGACGGAGGGGGTGCGACGCTTGCTCGTCGGACTACCGCGAGAAAAGACCGAGCGGGCAACGCCGCTCGGCCGATTGGGGCGGATTGAGGATGTCAGCGAGAGTGCACTCTTTTTGTGCTCGAACGCAGCGTCCTACATCACGGGTGTGACCCTCGTCGTTGACGGAGGTCTGTGGCTTGCTTCGAATCGGATGGCCGATACGTTGACGGCTCAGAGTCTCTGATAGTCCGGGCGCCAGGTTGTGATTGCCTGCTTGATGGCTTTCTGGTCGGCGAGTTCGCCGTCCAGAGCTTTTCGGGTGAGGTCGGCGAGCTCCTCGTCGGGCGCAAAGCGCAGGGCAATGAGCTGAGGGGTGGTGATGTCATCGATCCGAGACTTGAGGTCGTCTGGTAACACCTCCTGCATTCGCATCCGCTCTTCGAGGCGGATGACTCGATCTTGGGCCCCGAGAGCGAACACCCGGGCGAATAAGGCGACCACCACAAAGGCAAACGCTACGAGCGCGTGAAATGCCGAGCTCAATGAGAAGTTCGTCGCCGCCTGATAGAGTGCGACTCCAAGATTGGTTATCACGATGAGCCCGGCGACGTAGTGATACATCGGAACGAGCTTTGCGTGATTCGCGTATGTCTGTGGCTTCTTTTCGGCCATGTCGTGTCTCCTGATGGAGTGTGGTGACTTTGACTATACGTCGGGACGAGTCACAGGTTCTACCGACGTGAGAGGCGGTTCTGATGAGCAACCTAGCGGCGAAAGAGTGTGTGCCCTGTCGCGGCGGCGTACCTGCCTTGGCGGGTGAACAGCTCAGAGTGCTTTCGGTGGACCTCGGTGGTGGCTGGCGGGTTGTCGACGAGCACCATCTTGAGAAGGAGTTTGTCTTTGACGATTTTCGCCAGGCCCTCGACTTTACCAACCAAGTGGGCGAGCTCGCGGAAGAGCAAAACCACCACCCGGACATCTTCCTGACGTGGGGTAAGGTGCGAGTCACCATGTGGACGCATAAGATTGATGGCTTGACCGAAAGCGATTTTGTCTTTGCGGCCAAGGTCGAAGCCTTTGACCAGGACCGCCAATAGACCGATAGCCCGCCAGCCAAAAAATCGGAGACTTTTCACCGTGGGCGGCTGGTGTAAGATCCAGGGTTGATGATGGTCCAGAAGACCCCATTACAACAGAACGGCGGGGCTCCGCGCGAGCAGCTCGACGCCTGGGTGCGTGAAGTAATCGATTGGCACTTCGACCCGGCCACGGGCTGCCCGTTTTGGCTGGGCTGGGCCGAAAAGGCGGGCTGGGACCCTCGAACCGAGGTTCGCGGGTTCGACGACCTTCCAAAATTTGGCCATTTCGAGGATGAATGGCTCCGGGGCGGTCCTGTTCGCCGTTGGGTCCCCAAGGGCTGCGCCGACAAACCCGTCTATGTCTTCGAAACCGGGGGCACGACCGGTATCCCCAAGAGCCGGGTGGCGATTGACGACTTCCGCACCGACTACGAGCTATTCTCCAAGACGCTGCCCGACGACAAATTTCCGACTGGCGCCAACTGGTTGATGCTCGGACCAAGTGGACCGCGCCGCTTGCGTCTCGCTGTGGAGCATCTGGCGCATCAACGAGGCGGCATATGCTTTTGCGTGGATCTCGACCCTCGTTGGGTCGTCAAGCTGATCAAGAAGGGCTGGATGGATCATCTGAAGGCCTATCAAGAACACGTCATTGATCAAGCCATCACCATCTTGTCCGCGGGGCACGACGTTAAGTGCATGTTTTCGACACCAAAGCTCATCGAGGCGCTTGCCAATCGGTTAGAAGCTGACGGGTCAAGTGTGGCCGAAGCGGGGATTACTGGCATTTTCGCTGGTGGCACCGAGTTTACGCCCCAGTGGAACCGCTTCGCCCAGGAAGAGCTGCTGGAGGGCGTCTATATGACACCCACCTACGGCAACACGCTGATGGGCTTGGCGGCCAGTCCCCCGAGTGGCGCCGAGAATGGTTACAAGATTACGTATTACGCTCCTCAGCCGCGAGCGGTGTTACAAGTGGTTGACCCGGACGATCCAGATGAGGTCAAAGCATACGGTGAGACCGGTCGCGTGATGTTGACCACGCTCACCAAAGAATTCTTTGTGCCGCGCTTTTTGGAGCGGGATGAGGGCGAGCGCGAGCGGCCCTGTGAGCTGTATCCGTGGGATGGTGTGAGTGGGGTCCGTCCGTTTAGCGAGCTTGGGACGTCAACGACGGTTGGTGTGTACTAACGAGTACTGACGACGCGAAGGAGAGAAATTCGATGAAGGATGTAGCAAAGATCGCGGTATTGCTGGTGACTCCGCTTGTGGCCGGGGCGTGCGGTGGAGAAGAGGAAATGATGTCCGAGGCGACCGACATGGCCTCGGAGCCTGTTGAGGAAGTTGTCGATGCGCCCGCCCAGACCGGACGGGTCTTCTTCGAGTATCCGCAAGATGGCGCGGAGATTTCCGTCGACGTGCCTCTCACCTTTGAATTCGGCAGCGAGGACTTCGAAATTTCGCCGGTTCCCGAAGAGGTAGAGACCCCCCGTGCCGACATGGGTCACTATCATCTTGGCGTGAATGCCGAGTGTTTGCCGGTGGGCGAGGTCATTCCCCAAAGCGATCCCTGGATTCACTTTGGCGACGGCTCCAATACCATCGAGATGGCCCTTGAGCCCGGTACCTACCAGTTCTCCGTCCAGGCGGGTGATGACGATCACCGCACCCTGGAAGGGCTGTGCGAAACCATTTCGATCGAACTTGCAGACGGTATCTAGGTGGTTCACTTTCCGATCCTCCGTTGGGGGAAACCGTATAAGAGTCTCGAGCTCGATCAGGTGTCGCGTTTTGACACCGGCGAGCCCGTCGCAGAGGTCAGTCAGGCGAACCCCGGGATCGTCGCCCGCGATATGAAAAAGGCGGAGCGAGCCCGGGAGGCGTTGCGAGAGGTGCCTGCGGCTGACCTGCTGGCGATGGTGAAAAAGGGGGCGGAGCTCTTTTCATCGGCCGAGCTACCGTTGGGCGACGGCAGTCAGACGCCCGACGAGTTTGTTCGTCAGCAGTCAGCCACGACCGGTCTCCCCGAACATATGTGTCGGATGAACATGGAGAAGCTCCGGTTTGTCCTGGACCATATTGACGAGATCCTTCGTTCGCTCACCCGTCGTCTGGACCCTGATATTTTGTCGCGTGGCTACGGCGAAGAAGACGGGGTGATGCGCAGTTACCAAGCGACGACGCCAGTGCTGGGGATGGTGCTGCCCTCCAACTCGCCAGGCGTCCATAGCCTGTGGCTACCGATTATTCCATTGCAGATCGGTCTCGTGCTCAAGCCTGGACCTCAGGAACCCTGGACGCCGTGGCGTATGACCCAGGCCTTCTTTGAGGCCGGTATTCCGCGGGAAGCGATCTCGCTCTATCCCGGGCTCGGGGAGGTTGGGGCTGCGGTTCTCAACGGTTGTTCTCGCAGTCTCATCTTTGGAGGCACGGCCACGGTCGAGCAGTACGCCGGTCAAGCCGGGGTCCAAGTGCACGGCCCGGGATTTAGCAAGATCCTGCTGGGGGACGACGAAGCCGACAACTGGGAACAGTATGTTGATCTCATGGTTGACAGTGTGCTGGTCAACAGCGGTCGGAGTTGTATCAATTGCTCAGGAATCTGGGCGCCACGTCACACGAAGGAGATTGCCGAAGCCCTCGCAGAACGGCTCGGCCCGGTTGCGCCCCGTCCGCCCGAGGACCCGGATGCCGCCCTCGCGGCGTTTACCGTGCCAGGGCAGGCCAAGGCGATATCAGCTGATATAGACAGTGTGGTGGGAGAGACCGGGGCCGAAGAAGTCACGGCTCGCTTTCACGACGGCGCGGATGGTCGACTCGTGCAACGAGAAAGATGCGACTATCTGCGACCGACAGTTGTGCACTGTGCCTCACCGGAGGTGGCGGCCTCGAAGAAGGAGTACATGTTTCCGTTCGTGACGGTTGTCGAGTGCCCGCAGGAGAAGATGCTGGGGGCAATCGGTTCGACCCTCGTGGCGACCGTTTTGACAAATGACAAGGCGTTCCAGCAGTCGGTGCTCGATGCTCGTAACATTGATCGGCTCAACATTGGACCGATCCCGACAATCAAGCTGAATTGGCTGCAGCCGCACGAAGGCAATATCGTCGACTTCCTCTTCCGGCCCCGCGCCTATCAAGTCGCGTCGTAGTCGTCTGCGTGCTCTGAGCCGACCGGCTCAGAGCACGTCAACAGAACATTCCAAGTCTCGACGAGGCCTCGTCAGGAGACCGCCGGTACTCGCGGCCCAGCCGGGATGCATGGTCGGTGTCAATAACGTGCTGGAAGTCAAAGAGCTCAGCAAGCACTATCCGACACCTCGCGGGCCGCTGCCGATCCTGACCGACGTTTCCTTGGTGCTCCATCGCGGGGACTCTGCATCGATTGTCGGTCCGTCGGGAAGCGGCAAGAGCACCCTGCTCTACATTCTCGGGGCGCTCGACCCGCCCACGAGTGGTGTCGTGACGTTGGACGGCGACAACCCGTTCGCGTTGGCCGAGCGAGAGCTCGCCACCTTTCGTAATACCCGCGTCGGGTTCGTTTTTCAAGATCATCTCTTACTCCCGCAGTGTACGGTGCTCGAAAATGTCTTGGTCCCGACCCTGGTGACCGACACAGATCCAGGCGCGACCGAGCGCGCGCGTGGTTTGCTCGAGCAGGTTGGATTGACGGAACGGATTGACCATCGGCCCGCCGAATTGTCCGGCGGCGAGCGTCAACGCGTCGCGCTGGCCCGCGCGCTTATTCGTGAGCCGCTGTTGCTGCTCTGTGACGAGCCGACCGGGAACCTCGACCAGGGTTCGGCGGACGCGGTGTCCTCGCTTCTCTTCGGGTTGCACAAAGCCCAACAGACCATTCTGGTCGTTGTAACCCACAATGAATTGTTGGCCGACCGGTGCGAGACCCGGTATCGATTGAACGAGCAGCATCTCGACACGGTGCGGCGCTGACGGAGGCCTCACGATGAGTCTACGGTCGCTAATTCGGAGTGACGTCACACACTTCTGGCAGACAAACCTGGCGGTCGTGGCGGGCGTGGGTGTCGCCGTGGCGGTGCTGGCCGGAGCCCTGCTGGTGGGGGCGTCCGTTCGCGGCAGCCTGAGAGCATTGGCCGTCGAGCGTCTCGGGGCGGTCGACATGGTCGTGACGAGCCTCAATTTTGTCCCAGAAGAACGCGCAGACGCGCTGATTGCTGCGGCCCCAGACCGCCTGTCTTTTGGCGATGCCCTCCCCTTGATCGCGGTGGAAGGGTTTGTGACCCATCAATCGAGCGGCCGCCGGGCCTCCGCTGTTCAGGTCTATGGCGTCGACGAACGGTTCTGGCAGTTTCACGGCGTGGAGTCCTCCGACCTGAGTCTGGAGCGAAACGGCGTGTTTGTGAGTCCGGGGCTCGCGCGCGAGCTGGAAGCCGCCGCCGACGATGCGCTGCTGGTAAGGGTAGCGATGCCGTCGGCGGTGCCCATTAGCTCGCTACACGGCCGGAAAGACGATCTCGGCCGAACCTTACGTCTCACCGTCCAGCGGGTGCTCGTGCCCGAGGAACAAGGCGAGTTCTCTTTTCGGCCCCAGCAGGGGCTCGCCCGATCGGTCTTTGTGTCCCTGACGCGTTTGCAGCAGGAGATCGAACAAGAAGGCCGGGTCAACACGTTCCTCCTGTCCGAGCCCTCGACGGCGATGGTTGAGGGCGACCAGGCAGAGCGGTTGGCGGCCGCGGAAGACGCACTGCGCGAGGTTGCCACACTGGACGATATCGGTCTCGAGGTTCGCGACTTACCCGACCGCGGCGTATTTTCGCTCGAGGCGGCGGCCGGTCTTGTGAACGACGCCACCGCGGATGCTGTGCAGTCCACGGCGGCACGGCTGGGGTTAGGGGTCGAGCCGGTGATGACGTATCTGGCGAACGAGATCCGGCATGGAGACCTCGTCACCCCCTACTCGCTGGTTGCAGGACTCGACCTCGAGTTGGTGACGACGCGAGATCCGATGACAGATGCCGACCAGGAATTTATTCCGGTCGTGTTGAACCAGTGGGCGGCGGACGACCTCGCGGCGGCTCCCGGTGACGACCTCGAGCTTGTCTATCATCTCTGGGAGGACGAGGGCCGACTCGTCACCCGAGAAACCACGCTACGTGTGATTGACGTTGTTCCCATCGAAGGGGCGGCGGCGGACCCGGCGCTGGCCCCTGATTATCCCGGTATTACGGAAGCCACCGACCTGGTGTCCTGGGACCCGCCGTTCGAATTTGACCTCGGTTTGATCCGTCCCAAGGACGAGGACTATTGGGACGAGTACGGCACGACTCCAAAGGTGTTCTTATCACTCGAGGCAGCCCAAAGGTTGTGGGCCTCGCGATGGGGCGCGTTGACGTCCGTCCGGTTGCGCCCTGAGGGCGACGTCGTGACCGAGGCCGACAGATTTCGCACCGAGTTGGGTGTGACCATCGACCCCCTGGCAGTGGGTTTTGTCGTCTACCCAGCACGGGCGCTGGCACTCGAGTCGTCGTCAGGGGCGACAGACTTCGGTCTGTATTTTATCTATTTCAGCTTCTTTCTTGTGGTGTCCGCGCTACTTCTGGCGAGTCTGTTCTTTCGGCTCGGGGTCGAACAGCGGCTCGCGCAGATCGGCCTGCTTCGCGCCACCGGCTACCCCCCGAGCGCCATCTGGCGTCTGTTCACCATCGAGGCACTGGTCCTCGCCACCGTCGGCGGTCTGGTCGGGGTGGCCGGGGCGGTTGGCTACGCTGAGTTCATCATGTGGGGGCTACGGACGTGGTGGGTAGGCGCGGTGGGGACGACGCGGCTCAGTTTGCATGTGGCGCCGGAGTGGTTGCTGGTCGGGGCCGGCGGCGGTGTCGCGGCGGCGGTCGGTTCGATCACATGGACCCTCCGGTCGTTGATCCCTGTCCCCCCGCGCAGTCTGTTGGCCGGAGTCGTGCCCGAGGTCGCATCGCCCGTCACCAGAGCGGGTATCTCCCGTGCCACGTCAATTTCGGTGGCGTGTAGTCTGGTCGGGATGATGCTAGTGGGTGTGGCGGCGGCGGACTTGATGAGCGCGACCGCCGGCTTTTTTGGGGGTGGTCTGTTGTTGCTGGCCGCCATGCTGGCGGGCGCGTGGGCGTGGCTGCACGCCGCGTCGCATCGGACCACACGCGACCCGTGGTCTGTCTCGCAGATCGGTTTCCGAAATGCGACATCGCGGCCCGGACGGAGCGTGCTGTGTATCGCGCTCATCGCATCGGCGACTTTCATCATCGTTGCCGTCGACGCGTTTCATCGCGCCGGTGGTGGTGATCCACTTGACCCGACATCGGGCACCGGCGGGTATACCTTGCTGGCCGATACGCTGCTGCCGATCGCCCACGACCTCTCGACCCCAGCCGGACGCGATGCGCTGTTCTTGACCGATCTTTACGACCCGGGCGAGCCGCTCGCCGGTGTAAACCTCAGCCGATTTCGGGTGCGACCAGGGGAAGACGCCAGTTGTCTGAACCTGTATCAAGCCAAGGACCCTCGAATCCTGGCCCCGACCGACGCGTTTGTCGCCGAGGCCCGCTTTTCGTTCGCCAGCAGTCTGGCCGAGACCGATGCAGAGGTAGCCAATCCGTGGCTGCTGCTCGACCGGGTGTTTGACGATGGCGCGATACCAGCGATCGCCGACGCGACATCCCTGGCCTATGCGCTGCACCTGAAAGTCGGGGATGACTTCCTGTTGAATCGCGACACTGATCGACCGATCCGTCTCCGGATCGTGGCAGCGCTGGTCGACAGTATTTTTCAACGAGAGCTGCTCATTGGCGAGACCGCCTTTCAGCGGGTGTTTCCGGACTACGATGGCTATCGGTTTTTTCTCGCGGACGCCGCGCCCGAGCAGACCGGGGTGGTTTCCGCTGCGCTCGAAGATCGCCTGGCTGACTTTGGGTTTGACGTCGTGTCCGCGTCTGATCGTCTCGCGTCGTTTCACCAGGTCGAGAACACCTACCTCGCGACGTTTCAAACGCTAGGGGGGCTGGGGCTGGCCTTGGGCACGCTAGGTCTGGGCGCCGTCCTGTTGCGTAATGTCCTCGAACGTCGTCGCGAGCTCGCCTTGCTCCGCGCGGTGGGCTACAACGCGGGACATCTGTCCTTGATGGTCGTGGCGGAAAACGCGTTTCTCTTGGGGGCCGGACTGGTCGCCGGGACCGTGTGTGCACTGGTGGCCATTGCGCCTGCTTGGTTGGAACGAGGCGGCGGGCTTCCGATTCTTTCGCTCAGCGTCCTCCTGGTGTCGGTGGTAGTGGTCGGTTTTGTCGCGTCATTGGCCGCGACGCTCGTGGCGGTCCGCTCGCCCCTTCTGGCCGCGCTCCGCACCGAATAGCAGACCGAGGACTGAGCCATGCACCCGAAGACTGGCGGACCTCGAGCGGCCCGGCGCCGTCATCGTCACGAGAGGCACGGCGACGTACGGATCGACGACTATCACTGGCTCCGTCAACGAGAGGACCCCGCGGTTGTCGCGTATCTCGAAGCCGAAAACGCCTACGTTGAAGAGCGTCTTGGTCACACAACCGAGCGACAACACGCGCTGTTTGACGAGATCAAGGGCCGCATCAAGCAGGACGACGTGTCGGTGCCGTATCGCGAAGGTACCCATAGCTACTATTACCGATATGAGGATGGACTCGAATACCGGATCTACTGCCGAACGCCCGTACATCCAGGCCGCCCGAGTGATTCCGAGAGTGGGGTCACGCCGGTCGAGCACGTCACGCTTGATGTGAATGCGGTGGCCAGGGGCCACGAGTATTGCGATGTGGGCGCCGTGGGGGTGAGTCCCAATGAACGCCTGCTGGCCTACGCGATCGACACCGTCGGGCGACGGTTGTATGACATTCGCGTGCGGGACCTCGAGACGGGGGCGGCGCTGTCCGACGTCATTCCTGATGTCACCGGAAACTTTGTGTGGGCCAATGACGATCAGACGATTGTTTACACGAAACAGGACCCGACGACGCTTCGCTCGTATCAGGTACTTCGGCATCGGCTCGGCGACGACGCGGCGACGGATGAGCGTCTTTTTCAAGAGGATGACGAGACCTTCACGTGTGGAGTGGGAAAGAGCCGGTCACGACGATATATCCTCATCGGTACCTATCAGACCCTGACGTCCGAGTATCACGTGCTTGACGCCGAACGTCCCGACGGTCCCCCTCACGTGTTTCTTCCCCGTGAGACCGGGCACGAGTATCACATCGATCACTATCGTGATCGCTTCTATGTGCGTAGTAACAAGAGCGCACAAAATTTTTGTTTACTAGAGACTCCCTCCTCGACCGGCTCGGAACCCGATCTGGACGATATCGCGCGCTCCGGCGATCCTGACCGATGGCGAACCGTTGTTGCTCATCGAGACGATGTCCTGATCGAGACGTTCGAGCTGTTTCGTGACCATCTGGTGATCCAAGAGCGCGCGGACGGTCTGGTTCGGCTTCGGATCACACCGTGGAATGGTGACCACAGCCACGATGTCGAGTTTCCCGACCCAACGTATGAGGCGTATATCGACGCGCACAACAAAATTTCCGATACGGCCATACTCAGGTTCGGCTACAGCTCGCTCACCACGCCCGCCTCCGAATATGACTACGACATGCGCACGCGAAAGCGAACGCTACTCAAGCGGGAGGAGGTGCTCGGCGGGTTTGATACGAATGACTATCGGGCAGAGCGGGTCGTGGCGACCGCGGCCGATGGCACGGCGGTCCCAATATCGCTCGTCTCGCGGCGCGACACGCCTCGAGACGGGACCAGTCCACTCCTCCTCTACGGCTATGGGTCGTATGGACTCAGCATGGACGCGGGTTTCCGGTCACCGCGTCTCAGTTTGCTCGACCGCGGATTCGTGTTTGCGATTGCCCATGTGCGTGGCGGGCAAGAGCTGGGTCGGCGCTGGTATGACGACGGCAAGTTGGGTCGGAAGAGAAACACGTTTATCGACTTTATCGCGTGTGCTGAGCATCTGGTAGACAAGCGCTACACGACCCCGGATCGGCTGTTTGCAATGGGCGGCAGCGCCGGCGGATTGCTGATGGGCGCGGTCATGAACCTTCGCCCTGATCTTTTCCACGGAGTCGTGGCGCAGGTGCCGTTTGTAGATGTGCTGACGACCATGCTGGACGAGAGTATCCCTCTCACAACCGGCGAGTACGATGAGTGGGGGAATCCCGATCAGCGGGAGTCCTACGAGTACATCAAGTCATATTCGCCCTATGACAATGTTGTCGCGGGCGCCTATCCACACCTGTTGGTGATGACCGGTCTGCACGACTCGCAGGTGCAGTATTGGGAGCCCGCGAAGTGGGTGGCCAAGCTCCGCGCGGTCAAGACAGACGACCACCTGCTCTTGTTCAAGACGAACATGGAGGCCGGCCACGGCGGTGCGTCGGGACGATACCAACGCTACCGGGAAACCGCGCTTCAATACGCCTTTCTTCTCGAGCTCGCGGGACGGTAATCAGTATGGACATGCGTCAGAATTGCGATGGAAGACGGCCAATGTGGAGCAAGCGGCCTACCGCGGTGGCGAGACGGATGATGGTGAGCTTCACGACGCTGGGGACGACAGCCATCGTGCTAGGCTGCGGCTTCACGAGCCAGGCTTTGGCGGAGAACTGGCCGAATTGGCGGGGGCCGACCCGTGACGGCGTCAGCATCGAGTCGGTGCCGGTGGAATGGGATCGCGACACGAACGTCGCGTGGAAGCTCGCGCTTCCCGCGTGGAGCGGTTCGACCCCAGTTATCTGGGATGACCGCATCTTTCTCAACGTCGCGATCAACGACGAGACACTCGAGCTTTGGTGTCTCGACCGTAACAGTGGACAACCGGTATGGACGCGCTTTCTCAGTGGCGGAAACCGCCGCCTTCGCAAACAGAATATGTCGTCGCCCTCGCCGGTGACCGATGGCGTGCATGTGTGGGTGATGACCGGGACCGGCGTCCTGAAGGCATTCGATTTCGACGGGAACGAGCGCTGGTCACGAGACATCCCCACCGACTACGGACCGTTTGGGCTCAACTGGGGTTACGCGTCGTCGCCGCTCCTCCATGATGGTGCCCTTTACATACAGGTTCTCCATGGAATGCGCACTGACGATCCCTCCTATGTGCTGAGGATCGATGCCGAGACGGGCGAGACCAAGTGGCGTGAAGAGCGACCGACCGAGGCCAGGCGGGAGTCGCCCGATTCATATACGACGCCGGCGTTGCTCGAATACGACGGGTGTACCGAGATCGTCATCACAGGGGGCGATGCTGTCACCGGTCATGACCCCGACACAGGTCGCGAACTCTGGCGGGCCGACGGCCTAAACCCTCGACGGCAGGGCGCCTATCGGATCATCGCGTCGCCGGTGACGGTGGGCGACATTGTCATTGCGCCTACCCGCGTACGCCCACTCCTGGTTCTCCGAGCCGGCGGACGTGGCAACGTTCTGGGCTCGCATGTTCTCTGGGAAGCGGAGAACGGACCGGACGTCCCGACTCCGGTCAGCGATGGCGAGTATCTTTACCTTGTCAACGACCAAGGAATCATTCATGTCCACGACCTCCATACGGGGGAGTTGGCCTACGGCCGGCAACGGATTCAAACCGGAACATACAGTGCCTCGCCGGTGATCGCCGACGGCAAGATCTACATCACCAGTGAGGGTGGGTTGACGACCGTGTTTCGGACCGGCCCGGAGTTCGAGGTGTTGTCCGAGAACGCGCTAGACGACTATGTGCTGAGCTCTCCGGCAATTTCTGACGGACAGATTTTTATCCGGACGACCGAATATCTCTACGCCATTGGTGAGCGTCGGGCCCGCGAGACTTCGCGCGTGCGTGGGCCGCCCGGCAGCGCGAGAGAGGAGTGAGCAGATGTCGCGTCTGTGACCGAGAGGATCGCCGCGTGGCGTGATGCCAGGCGTGTGACGTACCCCCCCCCTGAATACGTGACCGTAATTGTCACCGGCGGTTCTAAGTCGCCGCCGTAAGCATTGACTGACGGAAGCCGGTCAGGCCTGCAAATTGAGCGTTCTTGTCCAGGTCATACTCAATTTTTAGCAACCGATTGAATTTACCGATGCGCTCCCCCCGACATGCGGATCCCGTCTTGATGTGACCGCAGCCCGTAGCGACCGCGAGGTCGGCGATAAACGTGTCCTCGGTATCACCCGACCGATGCGAGACATAGGTTGCGTATCCGACGCTTTGTGCCAATCTCACACACGCCAGCGTTTCTGAGACCGTTCCGATCTGGTTGAGCTTGATCAAGATCGAGTTCCCCACGCCGCGCTCGATCGCGCGCGCGAGTATTTGTGGGTTCGTGCAGAAGATGTCGTCGCCGACAAGTTCGATGCGGTCACCCAGACGCGCCGTCAATCGCTTCCAACCGTCCCAGTCATTTTCGGCCAACGGATCTTCGATCAGGACGATGGGATATTTTTCGACCCATTCCTCCCACAGCTCGATCATCTGGTCGGTAGATTTTCGCCGGCGGTCTGACTTGAAGAAGACGTAGTCGCTTGTTTCCCACAGCTCGCTTGTGGCAGGGTCGAGACAGAGGGCAATGTCTTCGCCGGGACGATACCCGGCTTTCTCGATGGCGCGTAAAATGAATTCGAGGGCGTCTCTGTTCATCCCCAGATCCGGGGCAAAGCCACCCTCGTCGCCGACCCCGGTGGCCTTATGACTGTCTCGCAAGAGTTGTTTGAGCGCGTGAAATGTCTCGACGCCCATTCGGATTGCCTCCGCAAACGAGGGCGCATTGAACGGTGCGATCTGGAACTCTTGAAAGTCCACTGTGTTGTCGGCGTGCCGCCCGCCATTGATGACGTTGAGGCACGGTACCGGCAGAATATTGACGTTCTTTTTTCCGAGATAGCTCCCGAGATACTTATACAGGGGAAGACCGAGCGAGTAGGCGCCCGCTCGCGCCGCAGCCATCGATACGCCGAGGATGGCGTTTGAACCGAGTCTCGCCTTGTTTGGCGTGCCGTCGAGCTCGATAAGACGACGGTCGAGAACTTCTTGGTCGGTGACGTCAAGTCCTCGCAAGGCGTCGTTTATTTCTCCTCTGATGTTCGCGATGGCTCGTGTGACTCCCCGGCCTTCGTATCGGGTCGGGTCTCCGTCTCGCAGTTCCACGGCCTCTCGCTCGCCCTTCGAGGCACCTGACGGGACGAGCGCCGACGCGGTGGTGCCGTCCTCCAAACGCACACGGGCGCCGACGGTGGGATAGCCACGCGAGTCCAGGACCTCGAGAGCCCGAATCTCAGAAATTTTCATCTTTTAGTGGTCTCCAGGATAGGACTATCCGTGGAAAACGCCAGCAGCCCCAACTTTGATTGTCTCTCGCATTGGGGGCCAGCGATCGTCTGGTCTCGGCTTACGTCGTTGTCCGCCGCGAGGACTCCGCTCCAGTCCCGCCGTTTGCAGCCAGGACTGCGCCGAGGGTGAGGACCCCCAGGACGTCAAGAATTGGCAGGTCCAGGCTCCCGACGGCGACCACCGGACCAGGGGCCAAGAGGAGCGCCGCGGCGGTCAAAATAGCGAGGCGCAGACCAAACGATAGCGGGTTTCTCAGCTGACCCGCGATGCCCGCCGCAAAGCATGCGACGCCCAGCGTGGCGATGGCCAAAGCTGACAGGATCCCTAGGAGACCGGCCGGTCCGCCCGACGGCGAAAGCATGAGCAGCTCGGGGCGGTAGATAAACATGAACGGGAGCGTAAATCCCACGAGGGCAAACCGAAAGGCCGCGAGTGCCGTCGGCATGATCGAGGTCCCCGCAATGGACGATGCGGCATAGGCCGCGAGTGCGACGGGTGGTGTCACCATCGACATCATGCCGAAGTAGAAGATGAACAGATGCGCAGCCAGCGGAATGACGCCCAGGTTGCCCAGCACCGGTCCGATCAGCGTGGCCATCAGCAAATAGCACACCGCCGAGGGTAGACCCATTCCCAAAATGATCGACGACACCATGATCAGCACGAGCGCAAGGAACAGGCTCTGCTCCGCCAGCGGGATAATGGTCGCCGGCAGCCGAGTACCGACCCCGGTGAGCGTCACAATACCGATGATGATCCCCACGCACGCCGCTGCCGCAACCAGCGGGACGACATTTCGGGACGCCGCGATGAGTCCTTTGACCGTTTTTCGCACTTCCAGCCGGGTCGAGGGATGGAACGCGCTCGTCACGACGATGGCCAGGAGCGACATCGTGACGGCGCGAAACGCGGTATAGCCCAACATTAAGAAGACGATCAAGCTCCCCAGAGCCGCGCCAAACACCACACCTTCCCATCGGCCGCTGCCGGTGCTCGTCGACGTCGTACCCGCCGTCGGAGCCACCGATGGCGTGGACACTTGGTCGGGCCTGTCAGTCCCACCGGTTGCGATGGACATTCGTCTGGCATGGAGGTGGACGATGAGCAGTAAGGACAGGTAATAGAGAAGCGCGGGAATGAGCGCGGCCCGGACGATCTCGAGATATGTGACCGGCGGGTTGTCGATCATCTCGAGCATCATGTACGCACCGGCTCCCATCACCGGTGGCATGAGTGCGCCACCCGAGCTGGCGGCGGCCTGGATTCCCGCCGCCGTCACTGGCCGAAATCCGGCACTGCGCATCATGGGGATCGTGAACGTGCCCGTGGTCGCGGTGTTGGCGACCGCGCTTCCCGAGAGCGAGCCCATCAACCCGCTACTCAGCACGGCCACCTTTGCTGGTCCCCCCGGGCTTCGGCCAAACGCTCGCTGCGCGAAATCGACGATGAACCGGGTGGCCCCGGTTGCCTCGAGAAACGCGCCAAAAATGACAAACAAGAACACGTAGGTAAACATCACGTTGAGCGCGATCCCGAAAACACCCTGGCTATGCAGGAAGGTCTGTCCCACGATCCGGGAGACAGAGTAGCCACGGTGCGGGAACAGCCACGCCGGAAATGACGCTCCAAACGATCCGTAGAGCAAGAACGCCACCGACAAAAGAGGTAACGCCCATCCGAGCGTGCGGCGCGCAGCTTCGATCACGACCACCAATCCAACGAGCCCGAGGGCGGTCTCGGTGGCGATTTCGAACCCGGCGCGATTGCCAAGGGATTGCCCGTCGATCCACCACCCCTCAAAGAGCGGATCAGTGTGTATCGCGATATAACCGCAACACAGCAAAGCGAGCAGGGTCAGCGTGATGTCAAGCCAGCGCGCGGCCGGGATGCCCGCAAGTTTCGGGTGGGCTGGGACGTTCAAGAAGCAGAGTGTGAGTCCAAAGAGCGCAAAAAGTGCGACCCGACTCTGCGGAGCGAGAAGTGGATAGTTCACCTCGACGAGCGTGAACACACACAGGACGATACTAATGACGTTGGTCGCCTGCTGTCGCCGTGCTGAGACGCCGTGGCCGCCGCGGGCAGGTGTGGCCGCTGCCTCGCTCACTCGGACCAGATCCCGATCTCTTGGAAGAACCGAATGGCACCCGGATGGAACTCGGTGCCGGTATCCCGGACCACGTTGTTCGGGTTGATATACCGGCCGGCGGGGTGCTTCTCGACGACGCTCTCTCGGTTCTCGTACAGCATCTTTGTGACGGCGTAGATGAGATCATCAGGAACGTCAGCCGAGGTGATGAGGTGCATTGACCCCGTATCAAGCCCTTCAAAGGTCTCTGTCTGCGTTCGATACGTATCGGCCGGAATAGTCGCCGGCCGGAAGAAAGGAAACTCCTCCACCAGCTGTTGCTTCTCGGTCTCACCGTAAGGAAGGAAGACGACATCCATTGACGCGGCGGCCTGGGTAATCGAGGCGGTCGGCACAGCGCCACCGAGGAACGCCGCGTCAGAGGCCCCGTCCGCGAGCATATCGACCGCGGCTTGCTGCGTTGCGTTCAGCGGTGTGAAGTCGTCATACGTGACGCCGTGAGCGGCAAGCAGCGGTCCTACAAAGTACTCGAAGCCCGCACCGGCCGGCCCCACGCTGACCCGTTTGTCACGAAGATCGGCGAGTGTCTCGATACCAGAGCCGTTCGCGGTGAGGAAGAGGGCGACGTTTGGCGCCAGTGTCATGATGGACCGGATGGGATAGGCGCGGTCCCAGCCCTCGGTGCCCCGTATCGCAAAGTATGAAATGGCCGCGTTTGACAACGCAAAGTCAATCTCGCCGGAGGCCAGCCGTCTGATGTTCTCCTGGGAACCGCTGGTTGCCTCGGCCGTCACGTTGAAGCGTTGATCGGCGCCGGCTTCATTGAGGACTTCGGTGAGCGCGCTGCCAACGACAAAAAACGCTCCGCCCGGTGGGGCCGTGCCCATACTGAGAAAGCGAGGCGCGACGCTTGCCTCTTCCGCCGCATCGTCCACGCGTCCACTGCCCCCGCAGGCTGCGAATGAACCTATCATCAGAAGTGTGGTTGCGACCCGTAGCGCTCGACTCACAGGACCTCCCCAGGTCGTGGCAGTGTTTTGTCCGCGCGGTCGAAATGACGCGCAAACATCAAGAATACGGAGTGTACTACGGCTCGAAGCTGCTAACCGCGTCCAGGGACAGCCGGCGGCGTGTCGGCCCCGGAGTGATCTCGGTGTTCCAGTCCAAGAATCGAGAGCAGATAGCCATCCGGGTCCCGGAAGTTTGCTGCCCACTGGTCACCGGTCACGTTGCGGGGCTCGTTGAGAAACTCTATGCCTTTGTCTCTTAGCTCTCTGTGGGCTTCCTGCACGCCATCCACGGCGAAGACGATTTCGACGGCATCCGCGACCGGAGCGGTAAGACGCGCGTGAGCGGTGCTCAAGCTCAGCGTCAGCGAGCCGGCCTCGAGAAACGCGAACCCCTCAGTTTGGCCTTGCAGCGGTAGTCCAAGCGTGACGTGATAGAAGGCGACAGAACGCTCGAGGTCGGTCGTGCCAAGCATGATGTTGCCAATCTTTAGGGGGGGCATGTCGGATCCTCCAGACGGAAGCGTTTAGACTTCATTTCAAAACGAGGTAGGGTGCCTGTCGCCACTATGGAGACCGACACTGTCAGGCCCAGCGCGTCGAGGAGTCGGCTGGCCGCTAGCGCGGCGACGCGTTCACCCTCCTGGTCGGTCAGCGCCGGCGACACTTCGACCTCGACCGTCAACGAGCGCAGCGCGTCAGCTGTCCGGACGGTTGCTCGGTATTCGACGACGTCATCGATCGCTCGTATGACCGTCTCGACGGCGGTGGGATAGACATTGACCCCGCGTATCCACACCATGTCGTCGACGCGTGCCAGGACACCTCCGCTCACTCGGGCAAGCGTCCGGCCGCACCGACAGGGTCCAGCTTTGCGGTCTTCGCGGATTACGAGGTCGCCCGTTCGGTAACGGACGACCGGGCTTGCCACCCGCCCGAGCGTCGTGACCACAAGCTCGCCCTGGTCGCCATCCGCGACGGGCTCTGTGCTCGCAGGGTCGACGACCTCGCATACGAACTCCCGCTCGTTGAGGTGCAGACCGCCGGGGTTCTCCCAGCACTCGAAGCTCAGCGGGCCGGTCTCGGTGAGTCCGTGGTGGTCGATGACCCGGGCGCCCCAGCCCTTCTCGATCCGCCGTCGCGTCCCTGGGATACTCCCTCCCGGCTCACCCGCGACGATGAGGACACGGACCGAGCTCCGGGCGAGCAGTCCGTGTTCGGAGTTGCGCGCGTCCCGAGAGACCTCCAGAAGACGCAGAGCATATGTCGGCGTGCAACAGACGACGGTTGGAGAGGTAGCCTCGACCAGCCCGAGTCGGGTCTCGCTGTCCATACCGCCGGCCGGAACACAGTGCGCGCCGATCTGAGTGCCCGCTTCAAACGCGGTCCAGAACCCGAGAAAGGGTCCGAAAGAGAACGGGAAGAGGATGCGGTCGGCCGTTCCTACATGCGCGGCCCGATAGACTGCCTTCCAGCAGTCGAGCGCCCATTGCCAGCTGTCGTTGGTATCGAGCCAGCGTAGTGGACGACCGGTCGTGGAAGACGTTTGGTTGTATCGCGTATATCGCTCCAGCGGTTCTGTGCGTGCGGTGCCCCACGGTGGGTGAGTCGCCTGATCGGCGACCAGCTCGCCTTTGGTCGTGAACGGCAGGGTCCCGAGCAACGTTGGGAGGTCTGGCTCATCGCCGATATCGGCCGCTCGAAACCCGGCGGTCGCGAGTTTCTTGGTGTAGAAGCCATTGGGGCCGTCGATGGTCCGTAACAGCGTATGCAGCCGAGTGGCTTGGTGCCCGGCCAGTACCTCTCGCGCGACACACTCTTCTGCCGGTGGGTGGCTGGTCGGCTGCGAAACTGTCATGGGACCGACGCCGCGTGGGGGCAGACCTCAAAGCGGTCGGTGATCTCTGTTGGAATCGTGACGGCCCGTAGTCGCCCGCCCTCCGCTCTTCGTACGCACGCGACCGTCAGGCTCCCTCGGGCCACGAGGGTGTCGTCTCGCGTGACATCCGCCCGGTAGCGAATGGTCTTGTCCGCAATATCGACGATAGCCAGCCACACCTCGAACTCGTCCTCGAAGAAGAGCGGTCGCTTGAAATCAAACGATGCCGAGACTCGGGGAAACCCAATGACCGCGTCGCGGGGGGCGATGCTCATGCCCGACTCGCGCCAGAGCGCATGCTCCGCCTCTTCCATATACCGATTGAACCAGCTGAAATGCACCATTCCAGCCGCGTCGGTCTCGTAGAACTGGACCCGTCGCTTCAGTCGATACTCACTGACCCTGACCACTAGTGCTTATTGTTTCACGGTCCGCGAGAGCGGAGTCCCGACGATCGGGTCGGCGGTACGGGTCGAGAACTCTTGAAGCGCCGTGAAGAGGGGACCCAAATCGGCGAAGACATTGCCCACCAGCGCATCGACGAGACGTGGGTGGAGGTCCGGATAGTCGCGTATGAACGCGCCAAAATTGAACGTCTCGCTGTAGAAGGACATGACCAGTTGACGGAATTGACTGAGGGCCCACTCCAGGTCTTTGGTGTATTGCTTGAAGGTGGACGCGGTGACGGCGCCGCCCCGCGTGAGCTCGTCGTGGATGGCGTCGGCCGCCATTTCGCCCCCCTTCAGCGCGAGGAAGACTCCGGTGGAGAACACGGGGTCCAAGAACGAATACGCATCGCCTACCAAACAGAATCCGTCTCCTGCGGTGTGCTCGGCACGATAGCTAAACTCCCCGGTCACTCGGGTAGGACCCAGATACGTGCCCGATTCGATGTGGTCTTTTATCCAGATACAGCCGGCGGCCTCGCGCGCAAAAATCGCTTCCGGGTCGCGAGTATCGCGGTAGAGATAGCTCGGGTCGGCAACCACCCCGACACTGACAATGTCGTCCGGGAGCGGGATATACCAGAACCAGCCCTTTTCCGGGATATAGGCGACGGTTGTCGCGCCCTCATCGAGTCCGGGGTCGCGTTTGGCACCCTTAAAATAGGTAAAGATCGCGACCTTGTTGAGCTCTAGGTCCCGTCGCTTCCAACCGAGTTTTGAACCGAGGAACGTATCGCGGCCAGTGGCGTCGACGACAACTTTTGCTCCCAGCGGCTTCGATCCGTGGCCGTCCGGGGAAGGTATCTCCACGCCGACGATGGCGTTACCGTCGCGGATGACGTCACGGACCGCGACACCCTGGCACACCTCGACGCCGGTGGCGCGGGCGTTGTCGAGCAACATCCGGTCGAAGTCGCTGCGGACCACTTGCCAGGTCGTCGCGCATTCGTGCTTGATGGTCTGGAAAAAGTAAAACGGCTGCGATACTTTGCCGCTGGTCGAGACGAACTGTACCGAGTGTTTCTTCGGACACCCGGCCCCGTTGAACCAGTCAAGAACGCCCAACCTCTCGAATGTGAACCAGGTGTAGGGCATCAGCGATTCGCCGATGTGATGACGCGGGAACTGTTCGCGTTCGAGGAGTACGACCGAGTGTCCGTGCTGAGCCAGGATGGTCGCGGTGGTCGCACCAGCGGGCCCCCCGCCGATCACCACGGCATCGAAGGTATCTATCTGCGGCATGCTTATCGAAACACCATGGGTAACACCTCGACGATGTCGCCGATTTTTGCGCCGTGCCGCATGACCTCGGTGCGACGCCCATAGAGAACCCGAGCTTCCCGCATCCAAAAGACTCCCATCATCTCTGGATTTGGAGTGATGGCCAAAAACGCGATCGCGTGGCTCTTATAAACAAATTTCGCATCCCGAAGCAGACGCCCCAGCGGGACTTTGTTCCTGAGAATTCGCGACCGGAGACGGACGCCAAAGGCATCGAGCCGTATCCGGATGGCGCCCATCTCGACCGGTCGTCCCGAGTACTCCTGGACGAGGAGGACACGTCGGAAATACGAGTGACCGCTGGTATATGTCGAGAGCGGTCGCAAGGTGAGCCGGCCGCCAAAGTGTTGCTCGAGGGTCAAGGTCATGTCCACGTCATGGACCAGTAGTGACCGGTAGGGCAGCGGGATCTGGTCCGGTTTGACGATCTTGACCTTTGGCATCTCGACCCCGGCCCTCGTGTAGACGTGGTCGAGCGGGTAGAGTACGCCGCGTTGCGTGTCCCGTGTCTGTCGAGCCGACGATCGCCGCGGACCGGTCTCGCCAGGTGTTGTGGTTCTCTGTTGTTCAGTCTTGGCCATTGGCGATGGAGACGGACGCCGATGCTTCGCTACAAGCCACTAGTGCACCGCGGACGCGATGCACTAGGTATAGCGGATGTCGAGGTGTTTATCGAGGAAGAAGCGCGGAAGCAGACTGTCCACGCGCAGGAGCGCGCTACGGGTCAGCGCGATGCGCTCGCTGGTGACGGTGGCAAGCAGGCCGTCCGCCCGGAGCGTTGAGAGTGGCGCTTGGAAGCGCGTGGCGACATCGACGCCATACTTGTTCGAGAAATACGCCGGACGGATGGACCCGAGCTTGAGCTGAAGAACGAACTCACGGATGAGGCGCTCATCGTCCGTGGGACGGTAGGCCCGGTGAAGCGGCACGCGACCCTGCTCGATCGCCGCGGCGTATGGCTCCCATGAATCGATGTTTTGCATGTGGACACCGTTCACGTGTCCAAACGAGGCCACACCCAGACCGACCAGGTCGGCGCCTTGCCACAGACGGTCGCGATAGGCGAATGTCGTGCAGGAAGGATCTTTGACCGCGGTATAGGCGCTACCCACCGTATAGCCAGCGGTTTCCAGCATTTCAAATGCTTCTTCGACCCAGCGTCGTTTTGTCGCCCAAGGCGCGACGGTCTCTCTAAACTGACCGCGCCCTTTGAGTACATCACTGCTTATGGTCGTGTTGTAGGGCAGCTCCATCTGGTAGATGGTGACGCTGTCCGGATCCATTTGAATGGTGCGCTCGACACAGGCGCGCCAGTTGTCATCGGTCTCGCCGAGCATTCCGGCAATGAGGTCGATGTTGATCTGCGGAAAATCAATGGACCGAGCAAAGTCATACGCCCGGTCGATCTCGGGCGAGCGATGGGCTCGACCGTTGACCTCCAAGATCCGATCGTCAAAGTTCTCGACCCCAAGACTCAAGCGCGTCACGCCCATGGCTCGGATGGCGGCGAGCTTTGGCTCGGTCAGGGTCCCGGGCTCGCACTCGAATGTCACCTCCTCGGCGCTCGACCACGGCGTTACCGCCGTAAGGCGGTCGACCAAGCCCTGGAGCTGGCGCACAGAAAGAAATGACGGTGTGCCGCCCCCGAAATACACAAAGTCCAATGGTCGTCCGACGATGGCTGGCTGCTGTGCGTATAACTCCCACTCGCGTCCGAGTACGTCGAGATACGCTTGGACTTCGCTGGCGTTCTTGTCGGTATAGACCCGAAAGTAGCAGAAGTGGCACCGTTTTCGACAAAACGGTATGTGCAGATACAGCCCCAACGGCGTGTCGGCATTGGCCGGCTTCGAGGCGAGCGCCGGGCGGGCGTCCGAATCGAGGTGGTCCGTGGTCCAGACCGAAAAAGGCGGGTAGTTGGCGACGAAGTAGCTACCGACCTCGGTTTCGTCTGGTCGTGTCGCGACGGCCGGTGTGGGCTCGCTCATTTTGTTCACTATAACGGTAAGGAGGCTCCCTCACTAGATCTTGACGACTATGCGACCACGGGCGGTGCCTCCGAGCAGAATCTGAAACGCATCGTCCAAGCCGTCCAGCGTGACTTCGGTGAGGTGCGTATAGAGATGTTGTGGCTTGAGCTCGGTGGCTAGGCGCTGCCATACCGTCCGGCGGGTGTCGATATCGCAGCTGGCGGAGTCGATTCCAAGGAGCTTGACACCACGTAAGATGAACGGCATCACGGTCGTGTTGAGAGCGATACCCGCCGTGAGACCGGAGCTGGCAATGGTGCCCCCGACTTTCATGGTCCGGGTCAGCCAGGCGAGGAGGTCGCCGCCCACTGCATCGACGGCACCCGCCCACAGGGCTTTTTCAAGCGGTCGCGTCCCCATCTCCAGCTCGTGTCTCGACCAGACCTCGCTCGCTCCCAGTTCGCGTAAGAAATCGTGCGCCGTATTCTTACCGGTTAAAGCCGTGACGGTATATCCCAGCCGGGACAGAAGCTCGACGGCGACGCTGCCGACTCCGCCGGTCGCTCCGGTAACAATCACCGGACCTTCTTTGGGGCTCAATCCGTTTTTCTCCATGTCCGCTACGGACAAGGCGGCCGTAAAACCGGCCGTGCCGATGGCCATCGCTTCGCGAAGTGTGAGACCGGACGGCAGGGGCACGATCCAGCCGGCAGGCACGCGCGCGTATTCCGCGTAGCCGCCGTCGTGAGTGACGCTCAGATCGTAGCCGGTGGCAAGGACGTGGTCGCCCTCGTGAAACGCGGTGTCGGTGCTGGACACCACCGTTCCCGCGAGGTCGATACCGCCGATTAGCGGAAATCGTCGAAGGATTTTTCCGGTTCCCGTCCCGGCGAGGGCATCTTTGTAGTTGACGCCGGAGTAGGCGGTCTTGATGACGACCTCGCCGGCGGTCAATTCGTCCAGCGTGGCCCGCACGAGCTGGCCCGAGGCCCGTCCCTCGTTCTCTGAGATTCTGAAGGCCCGGAAGTCGTTCATCGCTCAACCACGCGACGGCGGTGCACTAGTTGCGGCCGATCTCGGTTTTCATGGCCTGCCATGCGTCGCGTGCCTCTTCGACTGATCCCTCGTCCTCGATCGTGGTGATGTCGCCAGGATCGGTGTCGACAGTGACTGCCCGCAATACCCGCCGCATGATTTTTCCGCTCCGGGTCTTTGGCAGCGTCGAGACAAAGTTCAGCTCGCCCACCACAGCCACCGGTCCGAGCTCATGCCGGATGGTGTCAATCACGGCCTGGCGAAGCTCGTCCGAGGGCGCGTAGCCGTTCTTCAGGAGCACGAACGCCGAGATCACCTCGCCCCTTGTCTCGTCCGGACGACCGACCACGCCGCACTCCGCTACGGCGGGGTGCTTTAGGCACGCGCTTTCGACCTCGATGGTTCCAATCCGGTGGGCGGCGATCTTTATGATTTCGTCAGCGCGCCCTCCGAACCAGACGTAGCCGTCCGTATCGACATGCGCAGAGTCACCGCTGTAGTACACACCGGGGATCTTTTGCCAGTAGTCCCGTTCGTATCGCTCCGGCTCGCTCCACAAGGCGGCCGTCAATCCGGGAAACGGCCGCTTGAGCACCATGATCCCTTTTTCGTCCACATCGCAGGGCGTGCCGTCCGACCTGACGACGCTCGCCTGTATCCCTGGCAGGGGAATTGTCGCTGAGCCCGGCTTGATCGGGAGCATCCCTAAACCGTAGGGATTGCCAAAGACCGGTCCACTGGTTTCGGTCTGCCACATGTGGTCGATGACCGGAATACGTCCCTGCAGGATGGTGTTTTGCAGCCAATCCCACGCCGGGGCGTTGAGTACTTCGCCGGCGGAGAACACCCGCTCCACGCGTGAGTGGTCGATCGAGGCCAATGGCGCGTCACCATATTTCATCAACGCCCGGACCGCGGTGGGCGAGGTGAAGATACCCGTGACGCCGAGCTCCTCGACGGCCGCGCGCCAGGTAGTGTCCGGCTCCGGGTAGTCCAACGCGCCTTCGAACACGACGGTTGTCGATCCGATGAGAAGCGGCGCGTAGACAATGTAACTGTGACCCACGATCCAACCGATATCGGAGGTCGCCCACCACACGTCGGTCGGTTTCAAGCCGTAACACCAGCGAGCCATGGTGGCGACGTGGACCTGATAGCCACCATGCGTGTGAATGACCAGTTTGGGCTTGGCGGTGGTGCCGGAGGTGGCCAGAATGAATGCCGGTTCGTTTGCCTCCATCGAGGTCCAGTCGCCAGCGTGAGGGTCGGCTGGGGCGCCGGCGAGGAATGTCTCCCAGCTGATGTCACGCTCTCCGTTGGGGACCGGGGTGGAGTCCGACCGTCGCAAGACAACCACCTTTTCGACGACATGGTGCTCGCCCGCCGCCTGGAGGGCGGCATCAACCAACGGCTTGAGCGGGACATCCTTTCCCTTGCGATAGGTCACGTCCGTAGTGAAAACCGCCTTCGAGCCGCTGGCGGTGATCCGGTCGGCCAATGCCTGCGCGCCAAATCCGGCAAAGACCACAGAGTGGATGGCTCCAATCCGTGCGCACGCAAGCATGAGCACGATCGACTCCGGGCACGTCGGCATCGAGAGCGTGACGCGGTCGCCTTTTCCGACCCCCAGGCCACGCAGCGCCGCCGCCGCCTGCGTCACGTGGTGCAGGAGTTGCGCGTAGGTCAGGACAACTCTGCCCCCGCGTTCGTTGAAATAGACAATGGCCGCGCGTCCACCCTGTCCGGCCGTCACATGTCGATCGACCGCGTTGTAGGCGATGTTGGTTTCGGCCCCGACAAACCAGCGGAATGTTGGCGGGTCTGGCTCGTAGACGCGGTCCCATGTCCGAAACCACGGCAGTTGACGGGCCGCCTGCTCCCAGAACGTGTCCGGGTCGCGGAGACCGTCCTCGACCAGGCGTGCGACGAGCGGTGGCGTAAGCGACATTACGCGACGACTCGGTTTGGTGGTCGAGCCACCGTGATAGAAATCAGGGCAACGATCGCCAGCCCGGCCGCCGTAAAGAAGGCAAACTGGTAGTCGCCGTAGGCATCAAAGACCCGACCAGCGATAAGTGGGCCGACCAGACCAGCCACTCCATACGCCGTAAAGAGGAGCCCGTAATTCCGACCGAGATTCTTTGTCCCAAAGAAGTCGGCCGACGTGGTGGCAAACACCGAGAGCTGCGCTCCAAAACACCAGTAGACCACCGCCACCAGGAGGTAACTCAAGAGGGCCGTCTCGCGCCACGCATACAACGCGGGCATCGCCAGCGCCGACACGAAAATCATGATGCGCAGCGTTGTCAGTCTGCCCACGAGGTCTGACATCCAACCGGAGAGTATGCGCCCCGTGGCGCTCCCGGCGGCACCAAACAAACTTGCCACCGCGGCGGTCACACCGGCGCTCGTCGCAAAGGGGACCAGCTGACTGATGACCATCATCCCGGCGGTCGTTCCCAGACAAAACGCGATCCACAAGAAGTAGAACGCGGGCATGCCCAGCATTTCGTTGGTGGGGACGTCGCGTTCCGATCGCTCTGGCGCCGGGGTGGGCGTCCATCCCTCGGGTTTATAACCGGCAGGCGGGTTCTTCAGGAGCGCGGACCCGAGCAGGGCGAGGAGGAACAACGCCACGCCGAGAATCCGAAAGGTCGAGCGCCACCCCATGCTGGCGATGAGCGCCCCGGCGACGGGAACAACGATGGCCGAGCTTGCGCCGTAACCGGCGATCATCAGACCGACCACCAGTCCGCGCTTGTCCGGAAACCACTTTGACCCGACCGGGATTGGCGCCGCATAGCCAAAGCCATTTCCAAGCCCGACCACAAAGCCGAACGCGATGTAGAGATAGAGCAGCGAGCTTGTAAAGCTGCCGAGGATGAATCCTAGCCCGACCAGGACCGCCCCCGTAAGTGTACAGATCCGCGGACCCCGTACGTCTTGAATCCTACCCGCGACGACAAAAGAGAGAGCAAAGGTCACGATCGCGATCGTAAAGACCCAAGAGGTATCGGTTCGCGTCCACCCGAACTCTGCTTCGAGCGGAGCGACAAAGACGCTCCATGCATACAGCGAGCCCAATGCCAGGTTCATTGACACGCCGCCGACCACAGCCATCCAACGATTCATAAGAATGCCTCGGTGTCACTCGGTAGAGAGAGGTGCAAGGGTATCGGCCGTGGCGCAGGTGGTCAATACGCACGAGAACCGACGACGGCGGGGTCAGGCCACGTCCGGAGAACCACGACGCCCGATCGAACGAAACCAGTGGCCGCCCACGGACCGGCAGGAACCGGAGGCCAGCGAGAACTCCGGGACCGACGGCACTGCACGACAAAAATGGGAAGCCGGCGTTCCCTGAGCGCGGCTTGCGTATACCATTGACAGCGTCGTGCGGCTCGTCTCGGCGATCGCGAGCAGAATATCGACAGGTTTTTCTACTGGAGCGAGGTCGTAAGCACCCGGTCGGGGTGACTCGACCGGCCCCGAGAGTCGCTATCCAAGAGCACGCTCGCGACCGGACCCGGGTCGCCATTGCCATGGAATATCGACAAGGAACCAGCGTGCGCGCTATTGTCTATTGTCCCCTTCTCTTGGCCGTCTGCGGTCTCCTATCGGCCTGCACGTCCGAGTCTATGCCGGGCGAAGAGTCGGCCTCGTCAACTGCCACCGGCGGCGTCCCCGAAACCGAAGACCAGAAGATTCTGAATGCACTCGGTCAGGCGCTCGGCCAAAATATCGGCCCCGCCGGGCTGTCCGGCGACGAGCTCGCATTCGTCCAGCGCGGTCTGAGTGATGTGGTCTTGGGCCGGGATGCATTGGTGGACCTGAACGAGTATGGCCCCCAGATCCAAACCTTTATGCAGGCACGTGCCGCGCGCGGGGCCGAGGGGGAGCTCACGCTGGCCACGGATTTCTTGGACGCTGAAGCCGCGGTCGAGGGGGCGCAGCGCACCGAGTCGGGAATCGTCATTCAGGAAATGACGGCTGGCACCGGTCCCAGCCCGACAGCAGAAGATACGGTGCAAGTCCACTATCACGGGACACTTCGTGACGGAACCGTCTTTGACAGCTCCGTGGACCGGGGTGAACCGGCGACCTTTCCGTTAACCGGGGTCATTCCGTGTTGGACCGAAGCCCTCCAGAGCATAGGCGTCGGCGGCAAGAGCCGGCTCGTCTGTCCGCCGAATCTCGCCTATGGCGCCGAAGGTCGGCCGGGGATCCCGGGCAACGCAGCGCTGGCATTCGAAGTCGAGCTGTTAGACATCGTCCAGGACTAGACCGCCCGTGTAGGCAGTGGCGATTGCGGCGGGGGCCGTGGACGTCTCTCGCCCCCTTCGACGTCTTAGCGCGCGTCGACCAAACTAAAGAAGGTCCGCTCGGAGACCGTCGAGCGCTGAGGCGCGTCCACGCGGAAGTGGGCTCCACGGCTTTCGACTCGACCTAGAGCGCTGGTAGCGATCACGCGTGCCGTCACAACGGCTGTCGACCGCCCGTCGGTCGCTTCCAACTCGTCAATCGTTGCGATGAGCGACTTCAAGTCATCGGAAGTGCGGAGCACGCCGGCATGGCGACCCATGGCGCGGCGAAGCGTCACCAGCCCATCGGACCGGAGCGGGGTCGGGGTGGGTTCAGGCACGGTCGCGATGACGTCCGAGCCCGCTAGCTGGTCGAGCATCTCGGCCGCGCGGGCTGCAAACACAACCGCTTCCAGTAGCGAGTTGGAGGCAAGACGGTTCGCGCCGTGCACACCGGTGGATGCGGCTTCACCAAGCGCCCAGAGACCTGGTAGATTCGTGCGGCCGGTCAAGTCGGTTGCGACCCCGCCCATGTGGTAATGAGCGGCCGGCGCGACCGGGATGGGAGCCGAGCGGGGGTCGAGACCGGCTTGCCGGCAGGCCTCGAACACGGTTGGAAATAGTCGCGGAAACGCTGCTCCCACCGTTCGGGACGCGTCGAGAAACGCGCCTCGTTGCTGTGTGATGGCATTGTGAACAGCTCGGGCGACGATGTCGCGGGCGGCCAGATCTCCGGCGGGGTCGTCGACGAGGGGACGCCCCTGGGTATCAACCAGCCGCGCGCCCTCGCCGCGGAGAGCCTCGGTGGCCAGCGGCGCGGGATCGCGCCCGACATCAATCGCGGTCGGATGGAACTGGACAAATTCTGGGTCGGCGATGGTGGCGCCGGCAACTGCAGCCATCGCCACTCCGTCGCCGAGCGCGGATGGTGGATTTGTTGTCACCGCATAGACCCCCCCCACGCCGCCGGTAGCGAGAATGGTCTCACTGGCGAGAATCTCGACGGCGCGACCATCGCTGTCGAGCGTCCGAACGCCGCCGACCCGGCCATTCTCGCAGCGGACGAGCGCTTGGGCAGTGAGTCCGGTCTTGAGCGTGACTCGGTCTGAGCGAATGGCGGCCCGCCCGACGGCCTTCATGATTTCGCGCCCAGCAAGGTCTCCTCGCACTCTGGCCACCCGAGGTCGGCTGTGCGCCGCTTCCAGACCCAGCTGGAGTATGCCGTTCGCGTCTCGGTCAAAGGGCACTCCGAGCGCGCCGAGAGCCGCGATATGTGATGGTCCCTCTTCGGTCAGCACCCGCACCGCGGCGGGGTCCGACAGTCCAGCCCCGGCCGCAATCGTATCCGCTGCGTGCAGAGACGGTGTGTCATCGGGGGCGAGCGCTGCGGCGATACCGCCCTGCGCGGAAACGCTGGACCCACCGCGACCCGGTGTGTCGGTCGAGATGACGAGACTGGGGCGTCGAAGACGCAACGCGCAGTAGAGCCCGGCGAGTCCGGCCCCGACAATGAGTACGGTGTCGGCCGTCAGCCGATAGGTGTCGTCAGTGGGGGTCACACGACCATCACCGTCGCTGGCTCAGCCTTGGGGTCAAACTGGCCCGGAGACGCGACGGGAGGAAGGTCGAGCATTCGTTGAATCGCCAGACGCGCCCGCCCCGCCACCTGCGGATCGACAGTGACCTCATGGCGGCGCAAGCGCAACGCGTCGTAGATGTTTTCCAGTGTGATCCGCTTCATATGCGGACACAGATTGCACGGACGGACAAAGTCGATGCCCGGGTTCGCCACCGCGACGTTGTCAGACATCGAGCACTCGGTCACCAGCACGACTTGCTTAGGTTGGTGCTCGCGGACCCAGCGGGACATGTCGGACGTCGACCCGGCGTAGTCCGCGACGCGGAGGACGTCGGGTGGGCATTCCGGATGCGCCAGGACGACGATACCGGGATGCGTGTCGCGAAACTGCTCAACGTCATCCGCGCTGAACCGCTCGTGCACTTCACAGCTCCCGTGCCACGTCACCACGTCAATGTCGGTTTGGGCCGCCACGTTTCGAGCGAGGTATTCGTCCGGGAGCATGATGACGCGGCTGACCCCCCACTCCCCGGCCACGGCCTCGACAACCTGTTTCGCGTTTGCAGACGTGCAGGTGATATCGCTCTCGGCCTTTACGTCGGCGGTCGTGTTGACATACGTCACGACCGGCAGGCCAGGATACCGCTCCTTGATAAGACGGACGTCATCACCGGTGATGGATGCAGCAAGCGAACAGCCGGCTTCGAGATCAGGGATGAGTACCATCTTGTCGGGAGAGAGGATTTTTGCCGTCTCGGCCATGAAATGGACACCGGCCTGGACGATAACGGTCGCGCTGGTTCTCGCGGCTTCGCGCGCCAATCCCAAGCTGTCGCCAAGAAAGTCTCCCACGCAATTGAAGATCTCAGGCGTCATGTAGTTGTGCGCCAGAATCACCGCCTGTCTCTCGGCCTTGAGCCGGTTTATAGCGTGGATCAATGGCGCGAAATACGCCCATTCGATCTCCGGGACAACCCCGTGAACCCGCTGGTAGAGGTGCGCGGTTTCGGCCTCGACCTCGGGTGTGAACGCTAGCGCCGGCCGGGGGGAGTCGGCGGCGGGCTCAGACACGCGAAGACCCATCTGTCCGTCTGGTCGAGTAGCCATCTAACCTATTGTTAACACAGGCGTAGTAGCGCGAGTGGAATACCGGAAGACTTTCCCCGGCCTCTTACCCGAAGCAATACAAGACACCATCTTGGGAACCGATGACCACTTTTCCGTCGGCGATCGCTGGTGACGCTGACAACGGGGCCCCGGTATCAAACTCCCAGAGCTTCTCACCCGTGTCGAGGTCCAACACATACAGTCGACCATCCCCAGACCCGATATAGACTTTTCCGCCGGCGGTGGCGGGTGACGAGTCGACACGGGCGCGTGTCATAAACGTCCAGATCTCTTCCCCGGTGGCCTCGTCAATGGCGTGGACCATCCGGTCACGACCCCCGATCACAACTTTCCCGTCGACGTTGAGTGCCGAAGAGTAGAACGGGAAATGGCGCGTGTGGTGCTCGTATCGCCAGAGCACCTCTCGACTCGATAGATCCAGGCCCAGTACCTCGTTGTCGAACGTTCCGAAGTAGGCGCGGCTACCCGTAATGGCGGGAGAGGCTGCGGTATACGCCCCAGCGGACAAGTTGAACACCTCTTCGCCGTCGGTTACCCGGACGCCTCGGAAGACCTCGTCGCAGCCCCCAAAATAGGCCACCCCGTCCACCACCGCGGGGGTGGCGTGGATGTAGTTCAGCGTCTCGTATTTCCAAATCAACTCGCCATCGTCGACCGCGAGACCGTAGAGGAAGCCGTCGTAGGACCCGATGAGCACGGTTTCGTCGATGACGACCGGTGACGATTTGATTTCACCCTGGGTTTCGAAGCGCCACCGTTCCTCGCCGGTGACGGCATCGACCGCATGCATCACTCCGCCAAGGTCACCCACAAAAACCGTTCCGTGCGCCACCGCTGGAGACGACTCTCCGATGCCCATGGTCTCGCTCGCAAGATATCGCCACTTTTCTTCTCCGGTCGTCAGATCCAAGGCGACGAGCTCTCCTAGATAGGTGCCGACGTAGACCGTCCCGTCCACGATCGCCGCCGACGAGTCGACCGACTCGCCGAGGTCAGCTGTCCATAGCAGGTCGAGTGTGTCCGGAATCGGCGAGGCCGAGATACCTGCGAGTTCCGGTGTGCCGTGGAACTGCGACCACGCGTGCGCCGGCGACACCGGCCTTTTCGACGTATCTTGCGCCTGCTCGGTCGCGACCATGACCGCGCTGCTACCACTCACAAAAATCGATAATGACACGACAAGGGTCCCTAATACGCGCACTGATACACCTCCAGAGCTTCCGCTCGTCCAAAGGCTCGCGGATTGAATGTGCCGGTCCATTGTTCCGCTGCGGCTTCGGCGAGGGTCTGTAGATCGCTTTCCTCAACACCTTCGTCTCGGAGCCGGGTGGGAAATCCAGCGACCCGTCCTATTTCGACGAGCCGGGCTGACAGCTGGTCCCCTCCCGCCGCCTCGGCCTCTGGTGCGCCACTCCCTGGATCTGGCGCCAAGTCACGATACAACGCACCAGAGGTCGCGGCATTCCAGCGCACGATGTGGGGGAGCAGAATGGCGAGGGCCACGCCGTGGGTCATCTGACACTGGGCGGTCAGCGGATTCGCGCAGGCATGGGCGGCGCCGAGCATCGACTGTTCGATAGCAACACCCGCGTAAAACGCTCCGAGTTGCATCGCGCTCCGCGCGTCAAGGTCGTCGGGATGATCGAGGACTCTCTCAAAGTGGTGATTCAGGAGTCGAAAGGCCTCGTGCGAAAAGAGCCTCGATACTTCGTTCCGACGGGTGGTGACTGCGGTTTCGACGGCATGAGCGATGGCGTCGAATCCCGCGGCCGCGGCGACAAACGGTGGTTGTGACAGCGTGAGCTCAGGGTCGAGCACCGCGACGCGACACCCGGCGTCTGTCGCGCCGCACGCCATTTTCACATGGGTAGCGGCGTCTGAGATGACGGCATAGCTCTGTGCTTCCGAGCCGGTGCCCGCGGTGGTCGGCACTGCGACCATAGGCAGTAGCGGCATGGTCGTCTTCCCGTATCCCCGATAGTCTGCCATCTCCCCACCGTTTGTGAGCAGAAAGTTGATCCCTTTGGCGCAGTCGAGAGAACTTCCGCCTCCGAGTCCCACGATCGAGTCTATCTCGCCGGACTTCGCATACGCCGCGCCGCTCTTCACCATCTCGGTGTCGGGGTTTACTTCGAAGTCGTGAAAGGGGAGCGCCTCCACGCCCGCGGCAGCGAGCGTTGTGATGGCTCGTTCAACATGACCGGCGTCAAGGAGCCCCCGGTCGGAGACCAGCAGCGTCCGACTGAAATGAAGCCCGTGCGCAACCTCGCCCAACCGGGCCGCGGAGCCCG
>CAUZIB010000028.1:0-50643 GCA_963579735.1 Vicinamibacteria bacterium
TGGCCGAAAGCGCACTCGCGACGGCAAGCACGGCGAAACAGGTTCCGACGATATCCACGTTCAGATACACCCATGAATGCCGGAAAAAGAGACTCGAGCCCATCAGGACGAGCGGAGCGACCCAGACAGTCGCCGCATTCGGCGCGAGAGACCACGCCATCGCCCCAGTCACGCCCAGAGCGATTACTGACAACAACGCAAACAACTGCTTGGCACCAGCGACGGCCCCCGGCGTGGTGTAGTACGGGTAGCCAACACTCCCGAGCCGCGTCACATCACGTGTCTCTCCGTCGCGTGCGGATCGAAGGAAGCCACCGGCGAGACCAAGCGAGGCAAGATACTTGGGGAATGACGGGTAGTTGAAGGTGCCAGGATGCAGATTTCCTGTGGAGAGCATGGACTGGGCCGGACCAATCACCGCACCTTCGTCGACGTGATAGGGATACGGGAGTGTCCCCCCTATGTGGCTGAAGCGAATCCACAACAACAGGCCACACAAGACGAGTATCGCGACAATCGACAGACGGCGTGCCCACCGACGCGATGTCACGGAGTCCTCGGTGCTTGAGACAGCGGTCATTGCTCCCTACGTGCTACAAGGCGTTATAGCTCTTCCACGTATCGTCGGCCGCGAGCAGTGTGCCGATGTGACGATGTGCCGATGTTGACGACCGTATTTCCGACGCCGGCTGCATATTTCTTGTCTTCCGGCTTCATGTGGCCGTAGTGCGGCGCGCCTATGTGCTGTGTCCGTCATCAGTGTAATCAAGGCCATAGGCCGATGGCATGATCGACACGCCGTGGTCGCCGGCAGAAGAGCCCTGCCGGTGGCATTTTGCCGCCCAACCCACCGTTTTCAGCACCTTTGTAGGCGGAATACTGCGTCTTTCCGTTCAGCGGTCCTCAGGCCACCAAGACTCGTCACCCAGACCACTCAACGCACGGTGCATTGTAAGACTCAGACGGCGTTTTCGCTGATTGAATGGTTCCCATCATCCAGGCTGATACGCACGACGAGCGGGAGGAAGGGTTATGACATATCGCTGACCTCCCAGCTCTCGGCTGACCAGCGGCTAGGTCCTAGACGGTTTTTCCGCTACTATCCGTCGAAATCTGAGAGCACACCAGACCGTGGGACACCGGAGAAACGTAACGCGTCTTTTTGCCGCTGTGGCCTGTGGCACGGTTATCGGTGGCGGAGCGTTTGGCGTGCTGGCGCACGCGCAGCAGCCTGCAGAGCACAGCGGGCTCACGGCGCTCTCTGGGATTCGAGTTGGTCATCACACCCTAACCGACCGGCCCACGGGATGCACGGTCGTCGTCATAGAGTCCGGTGCGGTGGCTGCCGTCGACGTCCGGGGCGGGGCCCCGGGTACTCGCGAGACCGCGCTTCTCGACCCTCGCAATACGGTTCAGGAAATCCACGGCTTGGTGTTTGCCGGGGGCAGCGCCTTTGGGCTGGCTGCCGCCGATGGGGTCATGCGCTATCTAGCCGAACGCAACGTCGGCTTTCGCACCAGCGCCGCCCGCGTGCCAATCGTACCGGCGGCAATACTTTATGACCTAGGGATCGGAAGCGACCCCACGATTTATCCCACGGCAGACTGCGGCTACCGCGCCGCAACCGTGGCCTCCGAGGCTCCTATCGCAGAAGGCAGCGTTGGCGCCGGCACGGGGGCAACCGTAGGCAAGGTCGGGGGTTCCGCACGGGCAATGAAGGGCGGTATCGGGACGGCGGCGTTCGAGCTTCCGGGCGGGGTACTGGTCGCTGCCCTCATGGCGGTCAACGCCGTAGGCGACATCGTCGACCCTGAAGATGGGACCTTGGTTGCGGGTGTGCGTACCGTCGACGGACGCGGGCTGGCCGACGCGCGCCGCGTCCTCTACGAAGATGCGCCACCGGACCCACCGGCGGGAGAAAACACAACCATAGGCGTGGTCGCGACGAATGTCCGATTGAGCAAGGCTGAGCTCGCGGTCGTCGCGAGAATGGCCCACGACGGGTTTGCACGGGCGATCCGTCCTTCTCACACGCCGTCTGACGGCGATACGATTTTTGCGGTGTCCACGGGCGACCTCCCGAACGAGGTCGGCGTGCTCAAAATTGGCGCGCGAGCTGCCGACGCGACAGTAGCGGCCATTCTCCGGGGTGTCCGCACCGCAACGAGTCTTCCCGGTTACCCATCGGTCCGGGACATGCATGGGGGTGTACGCTGAACGCCACAATCCTTGCCATCATCGGTCTCTCGTTCATTTTCCTCGGCTATCGGTTCTACTCGAAATTCATCGCCGAAAAAATCTATCAACTGGACCCAGATTTCAAGACGCCCGCCCACACCATGCGGGACGACATCGACTACATCCCGACGAATCGATTCGTCCTGTGGGGGCATCATTTCACCGCCGTGGCGGGGGCGGCCCCGATCATCGGACCGGGTATCGCGGTCATTTGGGGCTGGCTGCCCGCTTTCATCTGGGTGATCGTCGGCACGATGTTCTTTGCCGGAGTCCACGACTTTGGCGCCGTCTGGGCCAGTGTGCGCAGCAAGGCAAAGTCGGTCGGCTTTTTGGCTGGCGATGTCGTCACGCCCCGGGCGCGAACGCTGTTCATGGTCGTGGTCTTCGTTCTGCTGATGATGGTCAACGCGGTCTTTGGGGTTGCGATCTCCGACGCGTTCCAGGCGACACCCAGCAGCGTGATCCCGGCCTGGACCGCGGTCTTCGTCGCGGTGGTGATCGGCATTTTGATCTACCGAATGCACGTGCCACTCCTGTGGCCAACTGTGGTCGGGACAGTCATATTGTACGCAGTCATCTATCTCGGGGAAGCGGTTCCGCTCTCGTTGACGGCGGGCATGTTTGGCCTTCCGGTCGGTGCCCAGTGGATTCTGATCCTATTCCTCTACGCCGGTATCGCCTCGTTGCTCCCGGTCTGGCTGCTCTTGCAGCCACGGGACTACATAAACGGCATCCAGCTCTTTGTGGGACTGGGGCTGCTCTACGGCGCCGTCCTGATCGCCAACCCCACCATCGTCGCGCCCGCCATCAACGCGAACCTGCCGGCGGCGGCGCCGCCGATGTTTCCCCTCTTGTTCGTGACGATTGCCTGCGGTGCCATCTCGGGATTCCACGGCTTGGTCGGGTCGGGCACGACATCAAAGCAGCTCGACAAGGAAACTGACGCTCGGTTTGTGGGGTATTTGGGGTCATCCGGTGAGGGCGCACTGGCGCTGGTCGCGATCATCGCCGCCACCGCGGGCTTCGCGTCACGCGACGAGTGGGCGGAGATGTATACGAATTTCGGGGACGGCGGCATGGTAGCGTTTGTTACGGGCGGGGCGTCGATTGTCGCCGCTGGCGTGGGCATCTCGAACCAGTTTGCGGCAACCCTGCTCACGGTTATGGCGGTCCTCTTTGCGGGCACGACGATGGATGCCGGCGTGCGACTTCAGCGCTACATCGTGCAGGAGTGGGGTTCGATTTACGGAATCCCAGTCCTACAAAACGGCTACGTGGCGACCGGTGTCGCCGTCGCGGCGTGTCTCCTGCTGGCCTTTGGCGCAGGGGGAGCGAGCGGAGAAGGTGGCATGTTGATCTGGCCGCTGTTTGGGACGACCAATCAGCTCCTCGCCGGTCTGACCCTCATGATCATCAGTGTGATGCTCGTCAAGCTGGGTCGACCAGCAAAATACACCCTAATCCCGATGATCTTCATTACGGTGATGGCGCTTGCCGCGGCGCTCTACCAGCTGCTGTCGTTGTATCGCGAGGGAGGCCTTCTCTATCCGCTCCTCTGGATTGACGTGGCCATCGTCATCATCGCGATCTTCGTCATGCTGGAGGCAGGCTCCGCATTTATGCGCGAGAAACGAGCCTTCGAGGCCAGGGCCAATGCGTAGCGAAGGGTCGGACGACATCCGGCGGGACTTAGAGCTCTAGAGGTACGCTATGGCGCGTACCCCAGGCCGCTTTGCCCGTTTCCAGGCGCTGCTGGAAGAGTTTTATGTTGCCCCATATCGGGGTGCGGTTGCCCGGGCTCGACGCGATGAAGATGACCTCTTCATGTTGTTCGTGTACAGCGAGCTGATGGGAGTACCAAACCCGGCCAGCTACTACACGCTCGAGCTCCAGCCGATTCTTCTGGAGCGTTTTCACGACTGGCACACGCGAATGGGGCTCGAGCACTCGCCGTTGGATCACTTCCGGTGCTGCTGATGGTGTGTTCGCTACGGGGCTGGACGCGACAGTAGGCAAGCGCTTTCGAGATTGGCGACGCCGTCGAACAGGGTCACGGTTGAATCTCCGCACGCTCTTCGAGCATCACCTCATCTTTGTCGGCGGGAAAGGCGGCGTCGGCAAGACGACGACGGCAGCGTCGCTCGGTCTGGCGGCGGCGGCGCAGGGGCGAACGACGCTTCTGGTGTCGACAGACCCCGCTCACTCCCTTGGAGACATTTTTGAGCGGCGGATTGGCAACCAGGAAACATCCTTGGCCGAGCATCTCTGGGGTCTCGAAATCGACCCGGACGCCGAAGCCGAGCGCCACATCGACGCAGTAAAGCAGCAGATGAAACAGCTCGTCCACCCCAGGCTCTACGACGAGATCGACCGCCAACTCGAGCTCGCGCGATACGCGCCGGGCGCATCCGAGGCTGCTCTACTGGAACGGGTCGCTGCCCTCATGGGCGATGCTGGCACCCACATGGACCTCGTGATTTTTGACACCGCGCCCAGCGGTCACACGGTGCGACTCCTCTCCCTCCCGGAAGTGATGGGCGCGTGGACCGATGGTCTCTTGCGTCACCAGGAACGCTCCGGCCGATTCGCGTCCGCGCTCAAGACACTCGGCGGCGGGCGGTCAAAGGGTGACGACCTCTCGATGATCGACGCTGCCGAGGACCACCCGATCGACAGCATGGCCGGTCAGATCAATGAGGTGCTCCAAACCCGCCGGCGCCGGTTCCTGGTGGCTCGCGACCAACTTGTGGACAGCAGCGCCACCGCGTTTCTCTTGGTGCTCAACCCCGACAAACTGTCGATTCTGGAAAGTAGAAAAGTCGTCGATCTCCTTCGTCGGTTCAAGCTGGAGGTCTCGGGTCTGGTCGTGAACCGCGTTTTACCTGACGCCGCCACGCGGGAGACCGCACCCGACGCGAGCGCCGATTTCTGGACCGAACGACGCGTACAGGAGCAGTCGTATCTCGCCGAGATTAAGGAGACGTTTCGGTCCATGCCGCGCGTGGTAGTGCCATTGCTCAGTCGAGACGTTTATGGGACAACAGCACTGCAACAAGTGGGAGAGGTCCTCGACCGAGAATGGTCGAATTGATGACGATATCCCCACTATTTGTCGCCGCTTGCGCGGTCGTCGCCTATGTCCTCGCGTATCGGGTCTACGCCAAACACCTGGCCACCCGACTGTTCGAGCTTGACGGATGTCGACCGACACCCGCCCATACGCTCAGTGACGACCTCGACTACGTCCCGACCAACCGTTACGTCCTTTTTGGCCATCACTACGCCTCGATCACCGGACTGTCACCGATGCTCGGGCCGGCGATCGCCGTGATTTGGGGATGGCTCCCAGCAACGCTGTGGGTCGTCTTCGGCGCCATCTTTGTCGGCGCTGTGCACGATTTCGGCTCGTTGGCAATGTCGATTCGAGCGCGCGGTGTCTCGGTCGGCAAGATCACGGAGAGTCTCGTCGGCGCCCGAGCCAAGACGCTCTTTCATTTGATCATCTTCTTCTTGGTCGCATTGGCGATGGGCGTCTTTGTCCATATCGTCGCGACCCTTTTCTCGCCCACGTTCTACCCAGAATCGGTCTTGCCCACCGGACTCCTCGTGGGGCTGGCCATGGCAATCGGTTTCATTGTTCATCGTCGTGGGGGAAGCCTGACCCCACTGACAGTCGTGGGTCTGGTCGCCATGGGCGGACTGGTGTGGGCCGGAATTCGTTTTCCGGTGACTGGACCGTCGCTCGCCGAGTGGAAATGGCTACTGCTGGCGTATGCGTTTCTTGCGAGCGTCCTGCCGGTGTGGCTGCTGCTTCAGCCTCGGGACTACATCAACAGCCTGTTGCTCTACCTCGGAGTCGGCGCGATGTATCTTGGATTCGTCGTCTCGAATCCTTCGTTTGTCGCGCCGGCGATCGATGTCGCACCCGCCGGCGCCCCGTCGATGCTCCCATTCGTGTTTATAGTGATCGCCTGTAGCGCGGCCAGCGGATTCCATGCCCTGGTGTCCTCCGGAACGTCCGCCAAACAGCTCGATCGAGAGGGCGATGCCCGGTTTGTCGGGTATGGGGCCATGCTCGGCGAATCAGCACTGGGTCTGATGGCGGTGTTCGCCTGCACGGCTGGCTTTGTCTCCCGTGAGGCGTGGCTCGAACGCTACGTGAGCTGGCAATCGGCGGACGGTCTTGGGAACAACATCGCCGCGTTTGTAGGTGGGACCGCGCACTTCCTCGCTGCGCTTGGCATCCCCGAACAGGTGGGAACCGCGTTTGTCGCCATGCTCGTCGTGTCATTTGCTTTGACGTCACTGGATTCGGCGACTCGTATTCTTCGCTACAACGTGTCCGAAATGGGTGAAACGCTCCGCTGGCCGCTGTTGGACAACCGCTTTGTGGCGTCCACCGTCGCGATCGCCGCCATTTGGTTTTTTGCGTTTTTTGAGGTCCGTGGAGAGTTTGCCGGTCTCGTCCTCTGGCAGCTGTTTGGGACGACCAACCAGCTCCTCGCCGGTCTGGCCCTCCTAGCGATCACCGTCTATCTGTTGCGACGCGGCAAACCGCTTGCCTACACCCTGGTGCCCATGGTCTTCATGCTGGCGACAACCCTCTCGGCGATGGGAATCAATCTTGTCGAGTTCTATGACACCAGACAGCTCTCACTGCTGGGCACCGGCGGGGTCGTGTTTACGCTCGCCGTATGGCTAACCATTGAGGCCGGGATTGCGGTGCGTCGTTACCGACTGGCGCCGGTCGTCGAAGGCCTCGACGTCGTGTTCCGCACGTCCGAGCCGAAATAGCGCCGCCCGCCGCCCCGCTGCTACAATAGACCGCAACCCCGGAGGAGAACACGTGAATCCTTGGCTTTCAGTGGTCGTCACCGGCGTGGTCGCCTTTGTGCTCCATGTCCTGTTCGTCTTGGCCTTCCGAAACAAACATTAGTGGTCTGTCGCGAACGTCTCGTTGACCTCATCGCGTCTCGTGTGGCCGGCCGGACGCCCACACCCTTAGCAGCTCGTTGTGCACGTCCCGCCTGGCACCGAGACCATCGCCGGGTCGGCCGAACAAGGCGAGACACGAGAAAATGCAGGCAGCGTCTGACCGCTGAACAACGGTCGTCGACTGGATTCAGCAACGGTCGAATCCAGCGGGACTTTCACCACGGTCCGCTAGACCACCCGCTTCACCATCGAGACAGCCGTCGGTCAGAACAGGATGTTATTGCGAGGATTGCGCATGCGCGCAACCATTCGCGGAGCATCAAATTAGCCGGGGACTCCCTATGATTGTCGGCGTTCCCCGAGAGACGTTTCCTGCCGAACGCCGCGTCGCGTTGGTGCCGTCCAGTGTCGCGGAGCTGACCAAAGCCGGGCTCGAGATACGGATCGAGTTAGGCGCTGGTGCGTCCGCAGGTTTCCCGGACATTGCCTACACAGAAAGAGGCGCGCAGATCGCCTCGACCCGGGATGAGCTGTTCAAAGAGGCGCGCCTCATCCTCCAAGTGCGAAGCGCCGGGGCTGCCGGCGAGAGCGGGCGTGATGACCTCGACCGGGTGCATGCCGAGCACACCGTCATCGGATTTTCGGAACCGTTGATCGAAGCGGCTCGAGCCGACGAAATGGCCCGCCGCGGAGTCACGGCCTTCTCGATGGAGCTGATTCCCCGCATCACGCGGGCGCAGAGTATGGATGCCCTGTCGTCCATGGCCACCGTGGCTGGATACAAAGCAGTGCTCTTGGCAGCTGGTCAGTTGCCACGTCTCTTCCCGATGATGATGACGGCCGCAGGCACACTGACGCCCTCGCGCGTTCTTGTGATCGGGGCCGGGGTTGCGGGTCTTCAAGCGATCGCGACGGCCAGGCGCCTCGGCGCCAGCGTCGAAGCGTATGATGTTCGCCCGGCGGTCAAGGAGCAGGTCGAAAGTCTCGGCGCCAAGTTTGTCGAACTGCCGCTGGACACGGGCGATGCGGAGGATGCCGGTGGATACGCGGCCGCCCAAGACGAGTCGTTCTACCAGCGACAGCGCGAAATGATGACCACGGTGATCGCCGCCAGCGATGTCGTCATCACGACCGCGCTCATTCCTGGAAAAGCCGCGCCGTTGCTGGTCACGACCGAGATGATCGACGGGATGGCGCCAGGCAGTGTCGTGGTCGACCTTGCCGCCGAACGGGGCGGCAACTGCGAGCCGACCGAGGCCGACAAAACCATCGAGCGGAACGGGATCACGATCATGGGGCCGACAAACCTCCCGTCCACCGTTCCGTCCCATGCGAGCCAGATGTATGCGAAGAATATTGCGACTCTGGTACTTCATCTGGTCCGCGACGGCTCGCTTGCACTGGACCTGGACGATGAAATTACCGCCGGCACGCTTGTATCACGGGACGGCGCGGTCGTTCATCCCCGCGTCCTCGAAGCCCTCACTCCGCAACCCTAACAAGACTATGGACGGTTTTCTCCCTCTTCTCACCATCTTCATGCTGGCGGTGTTTGTCGGGTATGAGGTCATCACAAAAGTGCCGCCGCTGCTACATACCCCACTCATGTCGGGGAGTAACGCCATCTCCGGTATCACCATCGTCGGCGCCATGCTGTCGCTGACAACCTCGAACCGCGTCGCCATGACGTTCGCGTTTGTCGCGCTCGTCCTGGCCACCATCAACGTGGTCGGGGGCTTTATGGTGACCAACCGCATGCTGAGTATGTTCAAGAAGAAGAGGGACGACCCGCAGTGAGCCCGACCATCATCAACCTCGCCTATCTTGGCGCCTCGATCCTGTTTATCCTCGGGGTCCGCGGACTCACGCATCCTCGGACCGCTGTCCGAGGCAACCTGCTTGGCGCGACCGGCATGCTGGTCGCCGTCGTAGCGACGCTCCTCGACGCGGAAGTGTTTGGGGCGGGCGTCGCCGGTCTGGGGGTGATCCTCGCGGGGCTCGCCCTGGGCTCCGCCATCGGTGGGACGCTCGCGCTCAGAATCAAGATGACCGCGATGCCAGAAATGGTCGCGTTCCTCAACGCCTTTGGCGGGGCGGCGTCGGCGTTTGTCGCGGGAGCGGTGCTGACCGATTTGGGCGGCACGGGGCTGGTCAGCGGCGCGGGCCCGGCGGCACTCCAGACGCATGTGCTCGTGGCAACCGTCGTCTCGGGCATCATTGGGTCGGTCACTTTTTGGGGCAGCCTGGTGGCCTTTGACAAACTGCGGGGGATGTTCTTGCCTGACGCCCCGGTCACGTTCGCCGGTCAACAGGCGATCAATGTGGTTCTGGGCCTCATTGCGATCGGGTGCGGGGCCGTCCTCGTGAGCTATCCCGAAATGACCGAGGCCTATTTCGCAGTCGTAGTCGTCGGCTCGGTTCTTGGCATCCTCCTGACAATACCCATCGGCGGCGCCGACATGCCGGTCGCGATTGCGTTGCTAAACGCGTACTCCGGACTCGCCGCCGCGTCGACCGGTTTTGTGCTCAACAATGATCTCCTCGTGATTACCGGCTCGCTGGTGGGTGCGTCTGGCATCATCCTGACGCAAATCATGTGTCGCGCCATGAATCGCTCGCTGGTCAATGTCCTCGTGGGCGCCATCGCCGCCGGCGACACAAAGAAAATCGATGCTGATGCGGTCTACGCGGGTCGAGTCAAGCGGACGTCAGCCGAAGAGGTGGCGATGCTCCTCGAGACCGCGCGTCGCGTCGTGATCGTGCCGGGCTACGGTTTGGCGGTCTCCCAAGCGCAGCACCAGGTGCGCGAGCTGGCCACGGTGCTCGAGGGCCGCGGCGTGGAAGTGGAATACGCCATTCATCCGGTGGCCGGCAGGATGCCGGGTCATATGAACGTGCTGCTGGCCGAGGCCGATGTCGAATACGACAAGCTCAAAGAGATGGACACCGTCAACCCAACCTTTGGACAGACGGATGTGACAATCGTGATTGGCGCCAACGATATCGTCAATCCTTCCGCACGAACAGACCCGTCGAGCCCGATCGCGGGCATGCCCATTCTGGACGTCGACAAATCCACCAGCGTCGTGATTATCAAGCGCAGTCTGTCCCCAGGCTTTGCCGGTATCCCCAACCCGCTGTTTGCCGCGGACAACGCCCTGATGTTGTTTGGAGACGGAAAGCAGGCCGTGCTGGAGCTGACAGCAGCCCTGAAGGACGCGGGTGTCGGGTAAGCGTGCTTCGGGCAGGGCTCTCCCGGCGTGGTGACCGGTTAGGACCCGCTCCAATCTTCCCGCGCGGGGGATCGAGGGTTCATGAGCGTCGGTAGCCGAGGCGTAGGCTGCGCCATCGGCGCGTGTGTCGTCTGGGGTGTCTTCCCGGTCTATTGGAAGCAGCTGGTCCACGTCACGAGCCTGCAAGTGATCGGGCACCGGTTTGTCTGGTCATTTCTGTTGATGGTCGTGATCGTCCTGGTCAGTGGCCGAGCCCGAGAGTTCCGGGACGCCCTCACCGGTTCCTGGCGGTCGGCGGTCTTCCCGATCACCGGGTTCTTGATCGGACTCAACTGGTACACGTTCATTTGGGCCGTCGAGTCAGACGTGATCGTCGAGGCCAGTCTCGGCTACTTCATCACGCCGCTGGTCAACGTGGGGTTGGGCGTCGTCGTGCTCCGAGAAACCCTCCGCCCGGCCCAATGGCTCGCGGTGGGGCTGGCGCTGGCAGGGGTGATTTACTTGACGATCGTCTATGGCGCCATCCCCATCATCGCGTTGACCTTGGCATTTTCGTTTGGCGTGTATGGCCTGCTCAAAAAAACCGCCCTCCTTGGAGCCACGCACAGCCTCACCGCTGAAACGGCCGCGATGTTTGTCCCCGCGACGGTCTACCTCGTCTGGGCGGAGTCCACCGGAGACGGGTCATTTGCGCATAGCGGCACGCTGACGGATGTGCTTCTGCTGAGCACGGGTCCAGTAACCGTGGTCCCGCTGCTGCTTTTTGGATGGGCGGTCCAGCGCATACGCCTCTCGCTCATGGGTTTGGTCCAATACATCGCGCCGACGCTTCAGTTCGTCGTCGGCGTCGCCATCTATCACGAACCGTTCACGAGCCAGCAGCTCATTGGCTACAGTCTGGTCTGGATTGCGCTGGTGGTGCTGACCGTCGAAGGCATGATGACCCATCGGCTGCGCATGGCGGCACGGACGGGCTGATCGCTCGCATGCGACAACCACTGTCCTGTCAGAGATGCGGTGAGCGGCAGACACAATCCGCTGATGCTGGGATTGGAGGGAACCGGTGGGAATTGGTCTCGTTGATCGCCCGGGGCAAGTCCTGGGGCGCGTAGGTGGCCGAGGTCAGGAAACCGCTCGGTCCAACTGGCTCACGGCCAATTTCCAGTGATGGTCCCACAGCTCTAGGCAGTCCTCACGATGATGTCGTGACCGCACGACACCAAGCTGTTCCAAGAGCTGGCAAAAGTCGGTGGTCGGTGGGGTATCGGCCTCCCGGACCCGCACGAGCGCCCCGAGTAATACCCCGTCCTCCTCGTAGCTCTTCACCGATACCAAAGCGAGTATGTGTCCGAGCAAGCCGCGGTGCGCGACCCAGGAAGGCGCCTGCGCGTAACGGACGAGCTGGGCGTAGGTGATGCCCTCCCCTACGTCACCGCGGCGAATCCTCGCCACAATGATTTCCTGCATCCGGGTGACAAGAAGAGGATCGTATACAAAGCCGAGCTCGGATACCGACGCGCGGCGCACGTCATTCAACAGTGGGACCGGGATTACGGCTTCAGGGTCCGTCATCACGTGGCAGCCTACAGATGGCGCCGAGTTGACACCAGAGCGCGTCCGTTACATGCTACTCCGTCTCTTTGCGACATACGTGCGTCAAAGCTTCTGAGGAGTATGTGAGTGGCCGATCCTAACCAACAACCTGACATCGTTGGGCGAATCGCGTTTTGGCTGGTCGGGGGCCTGTTGTATCTCTCGATCGCGCTCCTCCCCGGTGTTCTCATGGGGTGGTGGTATTGGAACGCAGGCCGCACCCATCTCGTCACGGTCCCCATCATCGCGGTCCTACTTGGCGCGCTCTGGGCAGTTTCGACGTTCCTTGGGTCTGATTCCCACGCCCGGCACTCCGGGTAGTGCCCCCATCCCTGCCCACGCGACGTACAGCACTCAAGCTACTGCTCGCGCAAGCGCTAGTACCACGTCAGACCGCTGCTCAGACCCAGGTTCACCGACAGGCTGGGCCGTTGTCGGTAGACGCGGTCACCGACGAGTGGCCGTCCTTTCTGGGCCCCACGCACAACGCCGTCTCACGCGAGACTCAGTTACGCCGGGACCTCCCACCACCGCTTCTCTGGGAGTTTGCAAAAGGGACGGGCTACGCCTCACCAGCGATCGCCGACAATCGACTGGTCTTCATCCATCGGCTGGCCGACGAGGAAGTGGTCGAGTGTCTCGACCCGGAGAGTGGGTCGACTCACTGGCGTTTTCGTTACGATACCGCCTACCGCGACCGGTATGGATACAACGATGGGCCGCGGTCGAGTCCCGTCATCCACGATCAGAAGGTGTACACGATGGGGGCGGAGGGCAAGCTCCACTGCCTCGACCTCCCGACCGGGCGACGACGATGGATGCGGGATCTGAGACAGGATTTTGGCGTCTCCCAAGACTTCTTTGGCAGATCCTCGACACCGCTGGTTGATGTTGACAGTGCGACGACGGTAGACCCACCGGCTAGTCGACTCATTGTCAATATTGGGGCTCCGCGTGGTGCCTGCGTCGTTGCACTGGACCTGGAGACCGGCGAGGAAATCTGGCGAGCGGGGGAATGGGGTCCGAGCTACGCGTCACCGACACCGGCAACCTTCCACGGCGAGCGCCGGGTCTGTGTCTTTGCCGGTGGAGAGTCGCGGCCGCCGGCGGGCGGCCTCCTGGTCCTCGACCCGACGACCGGTAGGATTGACTTTCAGCACCCGTTTCGAAGCCGGACCTACGAGTCGGTCAACGCCTCGTGTCCGGTCGTCTTTGGCAACTCCGTTTTTATCTCGGCCAGCTATCGCGCCGGTGGCGTCTGTCTCGACATACAGCCCGATTTCACGCCGGAGGTCCGATGGACCACCCCGGATTTCGCGCTGCACTACAACACGGCCATTCATCGCGATGGATATCTGTATGGATTCGATGGACGGAATATGGGTGACGCCTCGCTGGCGTGCGTAGATGCCCGCACGGGGGACGTCGTCTGGCGCGAAGCGCCGCAGTGGACAGAGAACTACGAACAAGGCGGACGAGCGCAGCGCCAGAACTTGGGCACGGCGCGGGGTTCGCTGCTGGCGGCCGACGGCCATTTTCTGTGTCTTGGAGAGCTCGGCCATCTGTTATGGATGGACCTCGCGCCGGACGGCTATACGGAAATCTCGCGGACGTGGATGTTCGCCGCTCGCGAGTCCTGGGCGCTCCCAGTACTGTCGCGGGGCCTGTTGTATGTGGTCCAGAACGCACGCGATCTGTTGACCGGGACCGGACCGCGACTACTTTGCTACGACATGCGCGCGTAGTCAGCCGGGCCTCAGAAGAGTTGACGGTCTCAACCGGCCGCAGCGATGCCCGCGGGTATGTTGGGCCGATAGCCGGCCCTCAAGGCTGACACCGTCGGGCGTGGGGTCAGCACCGTGACCTCACCAGCGACCGGTCGAGCTAGCGGTTCGAGATAACCATCCGGTCGCCACGGATACAGCTTGTCGCGCCAGACAAGCTCCGCGGATGTCTCGCGCTGAACAAACACACCATCGGGCAGATCGTCGATCTGCGCGTCAAAGCGTATCTGTTCCCGGCGCCTGGTCACCCGTGCGCGGTGCAACGTCTGGTCGACGTCTGGGGCGCGTAAGACCCGATCCACTCCGGAGCTTTCTTCGCTCGCGCTCCACGCCGCCACAAAATCGTTGAACGCCGAACGACGGCAATAGGCGCAGGGCCGGTGTCCAGCCGCCAAGGCGGTCACTTCATCCAAGAAAAACAGCTCTGTGTAAGTGCCAGCTCCCATGATGGGGTGCTGATGTTCTTTGAACTCCAACCGGCAGCACACCCACGCGTGGTGTTGCCAACGCCGAGACAGTAGCACCTTACGCGCCGGGTCATGGATGATGCCGCGGTTCCCCATACACATACCGCGGGCGGGCACGGCAATGATGTCACCAAGTGGCGTCACGCGATTCTGAAGAGGCATACCAGAGCGTATCGTCATCGATGGGGACCAGCAGCGTCGACGGCGCGCATTGCGGGGCCCACGCAAGGTGCGGCGTCGAGCCGGGCATCTTACCGTGGTGATCCGTCTGGCCGGACCGACGCCGTCGATCGGCGCGACCATTCAACGTCGCGCGGCCCCACGCAGTCACTGGCATTTGGCCCCTCGCGGCGCGAAGGGGGCGAGGCGGCGGGCTCCCGACGTGCGGATGACCGTTTCTCTATGCTTACTCAATGACGCAGCCATTGAGCAGACGACAGGCGTTGGCATTGCTGGGGGTCAGCACGGTGGCACCTTGGTGGTCGGCGTGCGCGCCGCCCGAGTCGGGCAGGGTCGGCGGGACAGCACCACCCGACCCGGCGACGACTATCGATAGTTCCACCGAGACGCCGCTCCACTATCAGAGCCTGCAACGCGTGGCTCGTCTAATCCGGAATGGCGAGCTTTCTCCGGTAGAGCTGACGGAGCACATGTTTGCGCGGATTGCCGCGGTGGACGGGCGTCTCAAGAGCTACGCCACCTTGATGCAAGAGCAGGCGATGCAGGCGGCGCGGTCGGCCGAGGCCGAGATCCGAGCGGCGCGCTACCGCGGACCACTGCACGGTGTACCGATCGCCGTGAAGGACCTCTGCTCCACTCGCGGTGTGCGCACGATGGGCGGTCTTGCTGTGTTTCGCGACTTTGTGCCGGATATCGACGCAACCGTCGTGACAAGACTCCAGGAGGCGGGCGCGATCATCCTGGGCAAGCTCAATCTGACCGAGGGCGCCATGGCCGCCTACCATCCGGACTTCGACATTCCGGTGAACCCCTGGGACGACGGTTTGTGGACCGGAGTGTCGTCAAGCGGCTCGGGGGTCGCGACGGCAGCCGGACTGTGTTTTGGCTCGCTCGGGTCGGACACCGGCGGGTCAATCCGCTTTCCCTCGGCACAGTGCGGCCTGGTTGGTCTCAAACCAACGTGGGGACGCGTGAGTCGATACGGCGTGCTGGAACTCGCCGGGTCGCTCGACCACATCGGACCGATGACTCGAACCGTCGCCGATGCGGCCATCATGTTCGACGCCATCGCCGGTGCGGATCGGAACGACCCGACGACGCGGCCAGAGCCGGTAGAACCGGCACTCGCCGGATTGAGCGGAAATGTGACCGGGCTGCGTCTTGGATTCGACCGCGACTATGTAACACGGGGCGTCGATCCGGTGGTCACCGCCGCGGTGGATGAAGCGATCGCGACCCTGGTGAGCCTCGGCGCGGAGCTGGTCGAGGTCGAGGTGCCGGTCGCCCCGTTTGCAGACTGGGGGACGATCTGCTCCTACGAGGCCGCGCGCGCCCACGCCGATACGTATCCGAGCCGGGCCGATGAGTATGGCGCGTACTTTGGTCAGTTTTTGCAAAACGGGGCGGCGGTGACCGACGACCAGTACGCCGAGGCAAGTACGCGCCGAAACGCGTTCAGCGGCCAGTATCACGCGATGCTGGAGACGGTCGACGCGCTCGTCTGTCCGTCAAACGTCACGGCGGTCCCGGTCATCGACGGGATGGGCTACGACACCATCCAGGCGTTCGGTCAGGCGATGACGTCGATCGCCGAGCGGTTCGATCCGCCGCTGGGGAGCATTCAGCTCTTCACCGCGCCGGCCGACTTTGCCGGCACGCCAACGGTCTCGATGCCGTGCGGCTTCTCGTCCGAGGGTGCGCCGCTGAGCGTGCAGCTCGTCGGGCGACACCTCAGCGAAGCCACGCTGTGTCGAATCGCCGACGCCTACGAACGGGTGACGGTTTGGCACACGCGACATCCAAATGTCTAGTGGACTGTCGCAGGGAAGAGTTCAGCAGTACCCTTCTCCGTTTACAATAAGCCGTCGTGCGCGATGAGAGCCACGTGCACCGGAACAACTTCGCGCGTTATCGTGTCAACACTGGAGGTCCAGATGGCGGGTCCACTCATTGGTCGTATGTTGTCGATCGCGGTCGGCAGCCTTCTCATCGCCGCAGCGGCTACGGCGCAGGGCGTACCAAAGCTCGACTCCTATGACGGTGTCGCGGTGCGGATCCTGCAAAGCAACAATGCCGGAACCATCCAGCACGTCATCGATCCGACCATCAACGAGGTCGTGGGCGTCATCAGGGGTTGTCCGCACCCACACAATCTGACGATGCACCCCGACGCGCTGTATTACTACTGTGCGAACGAGCAGGAGCACACTGTCGACGTGTTCGATACGAGGACGCTCGAGCTTGTCGAGCAGATCCAGTTGTCGCAGCGACCGAATAAAGTTGCGGTCAACAAGAAGTATCGGAAGATCTACGCGGGAATCTCCCGCCGGTCGGCCAACCCGCTGGGGCCAGGCGTCGACGTCGCCGACGACCAGGCGCTGCCCGCACTCGTGGACGTGATCGACGTCGACACCCACAAGGTGATCAAGAGCATCGAGGTCCATCTTCCGGTCCACAACGTCTTCATGACTCCCGATGAGCGCTACGTGGTGGCCGGCTTGAGAGGTGAGGTCGAAGCGGGCGAGCCGACTGCGCAAATAATCGACCCGGAAACCGACACGGTGCTCTGGGGTCTGGAGCTGACTGGGTATGAACAGTACGGCCGGACGCACCACGAGGTGCGACCGATGGCGTTCGAGGCTGGCGACGACGGCTCCACCAAGCGGGTCTTCGCGCAGGCCACCGGGATCAACGCGGTCTGGGTCCTCGACTGGGAAACCCGTGAGGTCGTCGACATGCTGTGGCCGCCGGAGCTGCCTCTGTGGGAAAAGAACGCCGACGGGATTCAGTCGGGTGACATGCACGGCCTCGAGATACTTCCGGATCGGTCGGCGGTGTGGGCCTCGAGCCGACTCGACAGCCGGATCTATGGCTGGACCCTACCCGACCTGGAGTTCATCGGCGGTGTCAAGGTCGGCCCAAGCGCAAACTGGATGACGTCGACGCCAGACAGCCGCTACATGTACGTTGCGGTCTCGGGCGCGGACCACACCTTGGCCGTGGACCTGCAGTCCCTCGAGATCGTGGCCACAATCAAGACGGGAGCGCGGCCGGCGCGGGTTAGCACCGTGATCCTGCCGCTCGACCGTGCGAATCCCAAAGGGACAGGCATGCGGTCCGGGGAGGAATGAAAATGTTCACGAGACGACCCTGCACGTCGGATCGTCGCTGCGCGCCTTTCACCATGACGGCCGCCAGCCTCGGGCTGGCCCTTTGTGTGGCGGGAGCGACGGTCATGAGTCCGCAGTTCCTCGGAGCGACGGCCGCCGCCCAGACTGGCTCATTCCCCGGCACCGCTGAGCTGGAGACATACCGAGACACAGTCGAAGGCGTCTTTATGGAAGATCGCGGCGGCACCACCAGGGGGTACGCGTCGTGTGTGATGTGTCACACGTGGCAGACGAGCGTCCGATTCAGCCTTGAGACGCCGAACTCCAACGCCGGGTGGAGTAGCGAGCAATCGATGCGTAACTTCGATGTGGTTTCGCAGCTGGTGAACACCGCCGACCCGGAAAGCAGCCGTCTCTTGCTGAAACCCCTCGCCCCCGACGCCGGTGGGCTCACTCACACCGGAGGGACATACTGGACGTCAAAGGATGATCCGCAATACGTGGCGCTCCTGGACTGGATTCAGAGCTTGCCGGCGGACCGATACGTCCCGGAGCCTGAGCCGGAGTTGAACTTCGAGTTCTTCCGCGCCTGCGTGCAGCCCGTCTTCGCCAATCCGCGCGAAGGCCAGCTTCGTTGCGCCAACTGTCATTCAAGCGGCCTCATTGGCTTCGCACCCGCCGCTCAGCGCGGCGATGAGTGGAGTGATGAAGAAGCTCAGCGGGCATATCGGTTGCTCTCCCGGGTGATTACTCCCGGCAACCCTGAGCAGAGCCGTTTTCTCCTAAAGCCCCTCCATCCGGATGGCGGCGGAGCCTACTCCCACAACGGACCGCGACGCTGGCAAAGCCGAGATGATCCAGAATGGCAGATGCTCGCAGGCTGGGTCCGCGGCGAACGAACGGGGTCCAGCTGTTCGTAGGGAGCGAAGCGGCATTGAATCGTCGCCTCCGTGGTGGCGGCGGCGGTTCACCGACAGCGCGCGGGTCAACCGTTCGGCTCAATGGGCCCTGTTTCGCTCCACAAACATAGGCGACTTGATCGCCCAGAAGAGCACGGCGCTTGGACTCGACGTACCGCGCCGACACTCGGCCAAGAGCAACGCGACCCCGGTAGGGCCGCACCTAAAGGACGGTCCCACCGTGGGGCGGCTTTTGACTGAGCACACTCCTGTCCGTGCCTACGGCGTATCGGTCTCCTCGGTCGTCAGCACCTCGGCTCGATCCGCCGCGAGCTCGTCGTAATCGGAGTCGTCAAGATACGTGACTCCGATCCACGCGTGGGACATCTCGTCGACTCCCCTGGCACCAAACACCACCCACTGGTCGGGGTCGGGATTGATCCGGTTCGCCGCGGTATTATCGAACTTCGACCGTAGGAGCAGCACGGTTCCGCGAGGCAGCAACGGCTGTGCATCGTCGTCATACACGTAGGCGATCTGCCAGTTGTGGTCGTAGCGATTGACGCTACTCAAGAGCTCGCGGCGACCGTCGGGGTAGAGCGCTTCCATCGACATCGCCGTGCCTCGCATGTGCATGTGTGGGCGGAAGCTCTGGATGAGCGCTGGCGACTCCATCACATACTGGTCCTCGAGGATCAGATATCCATGCGGGGGAATGATAATATCGCTGGCTCTCGGTCGAGTGCGGTGCGTGCGATCAACGTAGAACTGTTGCTCACCGGCGGTCACTTTTTCCGGTTCCTCCCCTTCGGGATACAACCACACACCAACCTCGACAACATCCGTCACTTCCTCGCCCACGGGGAAGTAGTGCAGGCTGAACCGTAACTCCGCGGGACCGGCTGGGAGTAGCTTGCCGACACCCTCGGGCAGCAGATCCCACCGCTTTCCAATCCCCATACCCACCAGCCGCACCGACCGACGAGTCTCCGCGGGGTTGGCCTGGTGATCGTCATCGTCACCGTCCGTCGGGTCGCCCGTCCAACGTAGGGAGGCGTGACCGTGGTGGGCCACCTTGATCCCAAGCGGATAGGAGGGCTTGAACTCGGCGGCGCGGATCCAGCGAGGCTCGTCGAACCCCTCGAACTCGACCCGTGGGTCCCACCATTGGTCCTGACCGTTTGCCGCCACGTCGTACGGTGTGGAGCGCACGACGAAATCGGGTGGCCGACCCAGCCTCGCTTCCAACTCCCATGCGTCGGCCGGCGGCCACTCGAGTGGCGCAGGAAGATCCGCCCGGTCTCCTTCCGGCGCACCGGCGTCCACCCAGCGGCTGAACGTCTCGATCTCCGCCAACGTCAGCGAGATATCGTTCTTGTAGTCCTGAATGCCCACGGTGGTGTCCAGATGCCAGGGAGGCATGAGCCGCCGCTCCACCCGATCTTTGATGCTGCGAGCCCACGGTCGAACGTCTTGATAGCTGAGCAACGACATCGGTCCGATGCCCGTCGGTTGATGGCAATGTTGACAGGAACGCTGCAGAATGGGTGCGATGTCCTGACTGAAGGTCGGCGTCGTCTCTACCGCCCGCGACGTCACCGCAGGACGGGCGCTGGCACCGGTCGGGCCGCTCGCGCCGAGTACTCCGATCATCCCCACCAGTACAACTAACACCCAGCTCCGCGGCCATCTGGCACACATTGATTCCGTCATTGTTCCCTGTCCCCTCAGCCTGCAGGCTTTCACGGAGCCACCGTCACGGATACGAATCCGTTCGTCCAGCAACACTGAAACTCGAACTCGCGCACGACGTTGAACGCCAGCACTCGCAGTAAGTAGTCGCCCGGTTCCGAGAATGTGACCTCACTCATGACCTCAGTCCACTGTCGTGGCTCGGCCCACGCCTCAGCGTCGACCTCATGCGTCTGTTCACCAAAGGTTACCGCGCCGGCGCCCTGATGCGTGAACCATCTCAGATTGATGGAACGCTCGTCGTCCGGGGCCGACGGGTCTCTGGTGGTCCAGACGCTGATGGCCTGCGGAACACCGACCGTCGCGTCAAGAGGCGGACCTGTGACGCCGGCCGCGCCCCGACCCACCGGACCGTCGTGTTCCCAACGCAGGAGTGGCGCCACGCTCGTCCGCCCCGGAAACTCCCACCCCGCGAGCTGATACGGGGCGCGTGTCAACCGACCAGGAACCGAGAGTGTCTGGCCGTTGCTTTCGATGGTCCAGATCACATCTCTATCCCCGAAGTCTGGCGGCACTGTCACCGTGAAGACCCCCCAATGTCGGCGACCGCCTTCGGGGACCGGGTGGAACCGAGTAGGTTGGCGTCCATCGAACTCAACCGGCTCGATGAAGTTCTCACGCCCGAGCGGTATCTCGAGCACCTCCTCCGTGTTCACGTTGAAGTAACCAAACGAGAGCTCGTAGGTCCCGTCCGGATTCTCATACCACCCTTCAAAGATGGGAATGACGGGACCGCCTGCCGGTCTCAAGACCTGTATATCAGACTGCGTCTCACCCGGATTGGCGACTCTGCGCTCAGACGCGCGCTGCGCAACCCCGACCCCCTCCAACGTCAGCAGTCCGGCCACGAGCGCACACGTGGCCACGAGCAGACGGCTGCTCGCTCGTCTGTCTCTCAATTTCCTCCAGCAATACACTCACCGTCCTCCTGCTCGTCCGGTCTCGTCCGGCGCAACACTTAGAAAGTCGTAGATGCTATCCGCATCCTAGGCTAGCAGCCCGTGGTGAAACCAACTACTGCAAGCCGAGCATCTTGTAGGCTGCGCTAAAAGGATGCCAGAGCAGCTGATGGTCTGAGGTACGTCGCGATCCCGACTCAGACGAGCCTCACCGAACGATAGCTCGTGAGTCCCGTTGGCCCTCGGGCCCTACATGGTCAGCGCTCGGTATATGCGCTGACGTGCTCGACCAGGAGCGCCGACATCCGGTCGGCAGCGAGATCTGGAATCCAGTGGCTCACACCCTCCACAACCTCGAACCGATAGGGCCCGTCGACATACTCGGCCGTGAGTTCGGCGCCATCGATGCAAAGGGCGGTATCACCGTCGCTCCACGTGAACATGGTAGGTACGGTGACCGCGCCGATAGGTTCCGCCCGGATAGCCCGACTGGCGATATTCGCGCGATACCAGTTGAGCGCCGCCCCCAACGCCTCTTTGCTGCCCAGCACCCGCACGTACTCATCGACGGCTGCCTCGTCGATGCCGGCGAAGATGGCTCTGAGCTGCGCGTGGCCGTCGGCAAGAAAGCCGTCTTCCGAATCGGGTTGGACAAAGACATCGAAATAGGCCGAGGCGGCGGGCTGACACGAGGTCGGGTCGTTCAGAACACGCGCAAAGGCATCCGGGTGGGGCACCGACACCGGGTTCGCGGTAATGACCCGCTCGGGCGCCGCCGCCGCCACCGCCCACGCGATGATGGCGCCCCAGTCGTGGCCGACGATATGGAACCGATCCGCCCCGATCGCATCCGCGATGCCAAGGATGTCACCAACCAAGAGCGGGACGGCGTAGCTCTCGATGTCGGCTGGTCTCGCTCCCGGAGAGTACCCGCGCTGGTCCGGCGCCACGGCGCGAAACCCCGCCGCGGCCAAGGCGCCAAGCTGCTCCCGCCATTCATACGAGGTTTGTGGAAAGCCGTGGAGCAGGATGACCACCTCCCCGTCGGCCGGGCCCGCGGTCCGCACGTCGAAGGTCAAGTCGCCAACGGAGATCTGAGTCTGGGCGATCTCGCTGCCAGGCGGCGTTTCAGCGACTTCCGCCAGCGCCAAGTCGTCCGCCGGCACCGCGAGAGAACCGTCCGACGGGCCACACGCCAGCGCGGCCGCGGACACACCGATCACACTCAGGACGCGCAAAATCTGCATGAGGCATCCTAGTGTCCCTGGGACCCACTCGCAAACGGCGACCCGCCCGGTCGACTGCAGGAGGGGCGACAACAAGGGCGGTTTGGCTGGTGCCTTTGACGCCGTGAACACTCGTGGACTGTCGCAATCCTCTCAACGACAATCGCTGTTCTCACCCGTCATCGGGCGTCCGGGCCAATTCCGCGCCAGAGCGAGATCTGCGATGAGACTGGCGCCTCGGGCGCCCCTACCAGCCCGTGGTGAAAGTCCCGCTGCAGTCGGCGACGTGGGACTTTCACCACGGGCTGCTACGCGACCGCGGACAGACGGGCGTCACGGCTCTGAACGCGGAGATCGGCTACGACTCGGCGATAGAACTCAGCATATTCGACGCGTGAGCGGGGCCCGCCGCCCCGCAAGGCCCGCGTCATCGCCTGTCTCAGCTCGTTTGTTGAGCTTGCGGCGACTACGTCGAGGAATTCGTGCACCGTCATCATCCGTTCTCCAGGTTGCCATCGCGTTCTCTCTATATAGAGACGCACAGAACGGAGAATTGTTTGACGGTGGACGAAAACAAACCAGCGACCGTGACGGTCGCGTCGTTACGGTCGGCCCTGGCTCCAGGGAGGAACGACGCCATTCATACGCGCATACCCGATCTGTTGTCCCAAATGCTCGTGGACGTGAGCGGACAGCAGTGACATCACTTTGCGGTATGTGATGAGCTCTTCCGAAAAGACGACGGTCGTCTCCAGGTCCTCGTCAGCCACCGCACGCACGGCGGCTCGGGCGTTCTCAAAGCTCGCACGTAGAATCTCGATGACCCGCGTCTTTGTGACGGGCACAAGCGGGTCCGTCCACAGCGGCAGACGACGAAGGTCCTCCGGCAGGCGGTCTATCGGGGCGTGCCCCATCAGCTGGGGAAACTGGACGTTGCCGGCCGCGACGTGCATAAAGACCTCGCCCACCGAGCGCACTCTCGCCATCGGTCGCCAGCCATACTGCTCCCAACTCAATGCGTCCGCCAGCCCCACGAACTTCTGTTCGGTGGCCCGTAGATCCGCAATGAGTTCGGTACGCCAGCCGGCAGGTTCCTGCGCGGATGCGGCCGTAGGCCAGGCGCAAAGGGTCGCCGCGACTAGCCAAACACCGCACCGCCTCCTCGACAGTCGACCCCTGTTCGGCACTGGTGGCTGCGTTGTAATCATTCCCGCGTGTTCCAGACGCCCGGTGCAAGCGATGTCCTCATCAGTATTGGCGGTGGCGACATTGCTCTTCTGTTACATATCTCCAACATGCGCCCTCATCGCGCCTGGCCGCCCCGTGCGTCGCGGCTCGAACCATGCTCAACGTTTCTCTGCGACAGTCCACCAGCAGTCCGTGGTGAAAGTCCCGCTTGGCACCGAGACCGGCGCTGGGCCGGCCGGACAAGGCGAGAAGAGGGAAAATACGGGCAGTATTTGACCGATGAACAACGCGGGTCGGACGGATTCAGCGACGGTCGCATGCAGCGGGACTTTCACCACGGGCTGCTAGCGGTTGCGGCGAACGACCGGACGTTTCCCAAGAGCGCGCTGCATGGCCTCGTAGTGCCACCCGATCGCGTATCCGTAGGCCTCGATCCAGTAGATCGGATCGTGCCCCCCGGACAGCTGCAAGAAGTCAAATGGGATATCGAGACGCATGAGCAGACTCGCAAATTCCCGATTGGTCGTGATGAGACCGTCCGCTGTGCCGCAATCGATCTGAATGAGGGGCAGTCGCTCGCGTGGGACCTGACTTACGAGCGAGAACGGGTCGTGCGCCTCTGCTTGAGCAGCGGTCACAAACGGCTGACCGGATGGTGTCCGGTCATTGACACTACTGAACCCCGCGATGTCGATTGTCGGGTTCGGGCGGTCCAGCTGGGATTGGCGCGCCTGCGAATATCGTCTCGGGGGCGTCGCCGTCTCGCCCTGACGCAACCGCTCCGCTGCGCGTCGTCCGTATTCGAACGCGCCGGACTGACTACCGATCGAGGCAAAGAGATCAGGGTTGCGGAGCCCGATCGTCAAGGCGCCGTAACCACCCATGGAGAACCCCGCTATCGCTCGCGCCTCCCCCTGAGGCAGCGCCGGATAGTTGGCCTCCACGTGACCGATGACATCCTGGGTGATGTAGTCCTCCCACGCGTTTGCCACCCCGCCGCTGCTCTCTGCCCAGTTGACGTAGAAGGAGTTGCCGGCATCCGGCATCACAATGATCAGCTCGTATTGCAGCGCGTATGACGGCACACCCATGAAACGGCTCCACCCTTCGTAGCTATTGCCGTAGCCATGGAGGAGATACAGCGTCGGGTACTGGCGGTCTCGGTTGGCAGCATTCTCGTATCCGGAAGGCAGAATGATGTTGTAGGTCATCTGCCGACCAACCGAGTCGGCCTCGAAGCGAACGGTCTCGACGACCGCCCGCTGGGCCCGCGCGTCTGAAGAAAGCGAGAAAATCAAAAAGAGGGCTGACAGCCAGTAGGACAAGACCCGAGGGAGTCGACCGATGCTGAATCCGTCCGACCGGCCTTGGTCGTGGGTCACAGGCTCCACGAGCTTTTCCTCTTCTCGCCCTGTCTGGCCAGCGCAGCGACGGCTTCGGTGCGATGCGTGACCTTCAGCAGGGCCGCCACCCAGAGGCGGACCCCCCTGTGCTCTGATTCTCACAGTCGGTTCTCCGGGTCGGTGACCGGAAGCAGCATGCTCACCATCTCGCGATTCCTTGGATCGCGTCGCGCGTGGCGACGGCGGTGCACTAGTCCAGAACATCAAAGAGGTAGCTGTATTTGAGTATCACGCTGCGTCCGGCGCCGGCGGGCATGACCTCGCGGATACCCTCGGTCTCGTTGTAGACCAGAAAGAGGCCCGTGTTTGCATCCTGCAACCAGCCAAAACGGAAGTTGACTGCCCAGAGTTCGGCGCTGTCATTGTGTTGCAACAGCGCCTGGACGAAGAGACGCGGCGAGAAGTTATACGCGGCGCGAACGCTGGTCAGATTCGTGATCGTGCTACCGAGAGGAAGATCGATGTCGTTCCGGCTGTAACTGAGCGACATGTTGAACGTCTCGCCGTAACGACCCGTGACACTTGGCTCGACGGTCACGAGGGTGCCGCCGAAGAATCCGCCATGCGTCACGGCCATCCCGAAGCTCACCGGGGCCGAGCGATTGTAGTTGAATCGGTAGTTCGTTTCGCTGAAGTCGTAGCGACCGGGCAAGACCGAAATCCCTGAGACCTCGAAGGTATCGAACACCTGCTCTTGTCGAATGTCAAAGGCGACCCCCGCCGAGGAGCTATCCACAAACTCCCCCTGGAAATGATTGTGCATGAAGGTCGTCTCCATCACACCATCGAAGTTCCAGAACCGGGTCACGTTCATATGCGGACGTAGCTCTTGGAACTTGAGGAATCCATTCGGCCGCGACGTGTTATTGATCCCGAAGTCGTATTTGCGAAAGCCGTTGCGGCGGCGGATGAACCCGACTTCCGGGTTGAAATCTTCGCCGTTCTCCTGGTACCCGGTGATGAGACGCCATCTCTCCGAGTCATAGGTGCCCGACACGCTCAGCGCGTGGTCGCGGCCGGTGAATCCGGGCGTCTTGGTTTGCCCCACAAATCCTTGCACCGTGCCGTTCTGCCCGATACCCCATCGTCCGTCTACGGCATAGGCGCGGTTGTAGTCGTCGGGAAGAGCCTGCGCACCCGTCGCCTGACGACTGACAAACATCCCACCGACGCTCGACCGATTCGGCAGCTCCCGCCGTATGCGAGCCACTGTGTAGTTGTTAGCGCTCGAGACGCCGTCACGGGCCTCGGTCTGCATACTGAGGAACCCGATCGTTGTGTTGTTGGTGACTTTGCCAGACAACCGGGCTCCGGCCAAAATTGGGATCTGGTCGCCGGTGTCGCTTATCCCGATGCGCCGGCTGAAGAAGAGCTCGGTTTGTCCGAGATTCCGTCCGGCCGAGCCGGCATTGTTGACCGTGAACAGCCCGGCGTTCTCCAGAAAGAATGGGCGCTTCTCGGGAAAGAACAGGTTGAAGCGGTCGAGATTGATCTGCTGATCATCGACCTCGACCTGAGCAAAGTCGGTGTTGAATGTGCCGTCGAGCGTGAGACCCGAGGTGACGCTGTATTTGATATCGGCACCCCAATCACCCAGTGTGACCGCACCGGCCCCGGGCGCGTCCAGCTTCACGGCCTCACCGACGACATACGGAGTCACCTGGAGGTTCTTTGTCAGGCCAACCGGGGCGAGGACACCGGTCAACTGGCCCGCCATCGACACGCGGTAGAGATTGTATTGCCGCGGGAGCGGAGCCCAGAATGCGGTCTCGTTGCGTCGCCGAATGGTCCGCTGGAAGTTCACACCCCAGGTCTGTTCTTCACGCGCCGCATACCGAATCGTTCGAAACGGAATGGCAAACTCGGCGCTCCAACCGACGTCCGAAATCTCGGTCTGCACCTGCCAGGCGCCATCCCAGTTCAAGTTGAAGCCGCCTGCGCTACCGCGGGAGAAACCACCGCCGCCTCCGCCGCGAAACCCGCCCCGACCTCCACCTTCGTTGACCACCTGCCCATCGTATTCCTGGCCGGCGGGGGTGGTCCCAAACACGAATCCGTTCTGGCGGTCGCTGAAGGTGTCGAGCACCATCTGAAAGCTGTCGGCGTCGTTCATCGACGAATCCCGCCGACTGTCACTCACAATGATCGATGCCGGGTCCCGGTCGTAGCAGACGATACCGAAATAGACCGTGTCGACCGTAAAGACAACTCGCACCTCCGTCCGCTCGGTGGCCGGCGCGCCCTCGTTCGGCGTGCTCTGAAAGAAACCGCTCACGGGTATCGCCGAAGCCCAGGCTGGGTCGTCGAGCACGTTCCCGTCGAGAAGTGGCCTCTGCTCGACCGGATTTCCGTTGACCACCTTCGCGGTCCCCCCGGTGGCCGCGGCCAGCACCGGCGCCGACCCCGACGGTCCCTGCGCCGCTAGGCGCGACGCCCCGACGGTCGACGCAAGCACCAGCAAGAGGAGCCAAAGGATGTGGCGGCGGTGGACGCCGAGAGCACGCAGCGGGAGTTTTTGGCGCCGTAGAAGTGTCATGGACATCTGGAGTCAAACATTGCGTTCCTACTATGGTACGTGCTCCAGGGGTCGTTCCGTCCTCAACCGCCGGTGGCCGGCGCATTAAGATTCGCAAAATCGCGGATATTCCCACTCCGTTCGTCGCCTCACCGAGAAAACGATAAGCTGCTGTCAAGTTGGCGAGCGCCGCACAATTTTCGGCTGGCGTGACATGGCTGGCCCCAACCCAACCGGAATAGAGACGCCAAACTCGCGCAGCAGCCCGAGGATTGCTTGAGTCGAGGTGTCCGCAGACGTGGGTAACTTGACAGCACTCGTCCAGCTCTTGGACACTGGGGTCGCCGAGTTCCCCGCGCACTCGCGGCCGTACGAACAAAGAGCGGATGCTTGGTCAACCGCGAACGGCGCAAGCACCGCACGGGCAGTGACAAGACAGGGGACAAGAATGATGAGACTGCACGCAAGGTTAGCGCTTTGGGCGGTGCCTCTCCTGGCACTGGCGCCCGCGCCGGTGGCTTCTGCCCAGAACTGGCCACAGTTCCGAGGCCCGGACATGACGGCAGTCGTGGCGGACGATCCCCAGCTCCCCGAGACCTGGAACGCGACCGACAACGTGGCCTGGCGGACACCGATACCGGGGCTCGGCTGGTCGAGTCCGATCGTGTGGGGCGATAGGGTCTTTGTGACGTCGGTCGTCGCGGATGAAGACTATGAGGGCCCGAGCCCGGGTCTGTATCTACCGGCCACCGGCGCCGACACCCCGCCCGACCCACCGCCGGGGACACACCACTGGATGGTGTACTGCCTCGACCTCCATGGCGGCCAGCTGTTGTGGCAACAGGCGGCTCACGAGGGGCAGGTCGGGTCGACCATTCATCCCAAGAACTCTTTCGCCTCCGCGACGCCAGTGACGGACGGGGAGCGGATCTACGCGCTCTTTGGCAACCTTGGGTTGTTCGCCTACGATTTCGACGGTTACCTTCTCTGGTCGCGAGAGGTCGAGCCCCGGACAGACCGCTGGGGATGGGGGCCCGGATCGTCGCCGACATTGCTCGACGATCAACTGCTTGTCATGCACGACAACGAAGTGGCCTCGTATCTCGCGTCGTTCGACACGGTAACCGGGGCGGACAACTGGCGCGTGGACCGCGACGAGGTAAGCGCGTGGTCCACCCCGGTCGTCTGGAGGAACGACCTACGCACCGAAATCGTTACGGTCGGCAAGCACAAAGTCCGATCATATGACCCCGCGGGCAGACTTCTCTGGTACTTCTCCGGCCGGATGACCGATGTCACTGTTCCGACACCGGTTCTCGGTGACGGCATCGTGTACGTCAGCTCGGGCTACGTCGGTAACAATCATCGCCCGGTCTACGCCGTCCTACCCGGCGCCGAGGGGGACATCAGCCTGCGCGGCACGCAGAAGGCCAACGAGTACATTCGTTGGTATCAACCGCGCGTCGGGTCGTACAATCCGTCGCCACTCCTCTATCGTGGTATCTACTACACGCTGCACGACGGGGGCTTCTTCACGGCGCATGACGCTCGGACGGGGCGAACCGTCTACGACCGCGTACGGATCGAGACCGGCGCCACGTTCAGCGCGTCACCCTGGGCGTATAACGGCAAGATCTTCGCGCTGAGCGAAGAGGGCACGACCTATGTGCTCCGAGCAGGCCCGGATTACGAGCTGCTCGGCGCCAACCCCCTTGGCGACATGGCGCTCGCCTCGCCCGCCATCGCAGGCCGGACGTTGCTTGTACGTACGGCGTCAAGCCTCTACGCGATCCGCCACTGACATCGGTACTGCGCGTCGGATCCGCTACGGCTTCCTTTCAGACGCTGTCGGCTCGGCGTGCATCACGGGGACGTCGACGGCGCGCACCTCTGCCGCTTCTTACTCGTCGGTTTCGGTGCGGCCTCGCGGCTGTGACAGCGAATTGCGGCGACCGGCCTCCGACGGCAGTGCCCAAGGAGGTCCTTCGAGGCGAGGTCAACCATCGCTCGGGGGGTGGCTCGCAGAGGAGCACGTTGCCCCGAGCGAGCAGTTTCATCGGGACGAATCTGACGAGTCGGCCAGCTCGGCGGCTCGGGAACCGGCAAGGATGTTCATCATCCCATAGTTGCCCTCGTGGCACGCATACTCATACAGCGGGTCGTCGCTCTTCGTCCACGGCGAAGCGCCGCTCCAGGGACGCGTCCAGATGTTCGGATCCGCGACCGTGAACTCATAATCGAGCGCGTCGGGTCCTACCCGAGTGAATCGCTCGACCACGCGAAGGTCCTGGGTGAGGTGCCAGTTCGTCCCGCCTTGCGGTCCGGGCCCAGACGTGAATAGATAGGCCTGATTGCTGAATCCTTCGGTCTCGACGACAAGCGTATCGCCCTCCCAATGACCGCGCGATCGCCCTCCCAGCTGCCGAACCTGGCCGTCGGTCTGGGGCTCGGCATCCAGGTAAATGAAGCGCACATCATGGATGTGTTCCTGGAGAATCGCCACGTGCTCGGGGGTTTGGAACACCTGGTAGTTGTTGTTATACGCGGTCGGTAGTGACGGAACACCACGATACCAAATACACCGGTCGCCCAAGTCGAACTGCTCGACGGAATCGGCCGGCGCCAGCCCTTCCCGGACGTCTTTGAGGTGTAGACGTTCCGGAGAGGAAATACGGCGTGCCGCGGCCGGCGTCAGATCGGGCAGTCGGCCGTTCGGCGGGTCCACGACGAGAGACGTCCGGCGGGTGCGGACGACAGTGGTTCCGCGGTCAAGCCAAAAGCTGTTGTAGGCGCCAACGTTCCCGCCGGCCGGCAACGGCTCGGTCCGGACAGTGCTGGGAGCGTTCGCACGCGCGTTTCCGTCCACGACGAGTCTTTCAATGGTCGCGGCCTCTTCCTCGGTCAGAAACTCCTTGTCGGCTTGAGCGGCCGGACGTTGCAGCGGCGTCACGGTCGAGCTATTCCATACCCCACCGATGTCTGGGTCGCCCCACGGCGTCCGCGACACGGACGTAGCTGATTCGTTTGACTGCGCCCAGCCAACGACCGGCGACAGACTCACGCTCATTGTCGTGAGCCATGTCGCTACCAATGCCATCACCCTGCTACGAGCCCGCCATCCATACCTCATAGGTCGCTCCTTTTGCATCGGCCCAACGTTCATCGCGGTCACGAAACGCGCCGCCTGTTCAGCACTTGCGTCAGCGAGCAATGGACCAGGCTGCTTGCTGGCACACCCACGCTCGCACCCCGGGTTCCGCAGACTACTGATTGGCAATCCGATACAGCTTTGACGCGGTCCGAATGAGCACGCTGCCATGCGCTACCGCAGGGGTGGCGAGCGACATCTCATCGAGAGAGTTTCGACCCAAGAGCTCGAACTCGGGTCCGGCTTTGATGACAAAGGTGTCACCGTCTTCGCTGAGCGCAAAGATCTTTCCGTTGTAGGCCCACGGTGAGGCGGTAAACAGTGTGCCGGCGGCAATCCGCTGGCGGGGATAGACTTCGCGCCCGGTTCGGGCGTCGTTGCACAAGAGAATGCCGCGATCCAGCAAGGTGTAGTGATAGCCGTCATACACCAGCGACGACGGGTTATACGACCCGAGTTGAGGGTGTGACCACACGATGTAGTCATTATTGGTGCTACCCTCGCCGAGCGTGATGTCTCCCGCCGCGCCAGGTCGGATGGCATAGACCGGCCGGGTTGCGTCGGCGACGTAGCCCGAGTTGATATACAACAACCCCTCTTTTGCAAAGGGCGTCGGGATGACGAGCGACGACATCCCGGTCAGCGACCACAGCAGCTCTCCGTCGAGGGTATACGAGCGGACGCCGCCAGTCGCGGTGGTAACGAGCTCAGTTCTGACATCGTTTTCCCAGACAAAGGGGGTCGCCCAGTTTGACCCTTCGTCTCGGTTTGTCCGCCAGATTTCTTCCCCCGACGCCGCGTCGTATGCCGCCACGAACGACTGCTCGTCGTTGTCGTTCACCAGATACAACCGTCCCTCGTAGACCACCGGCGACGCGGCCGCCCCCCATCCACGACGGGGTAGCCACTGGAGCGGGGTGGACCACGCAACCTCTCCTTCGAAATCGACGGCAAACACTCCGATGTCGGTCATGGCGATGTAGACGAGCTCGCCATCGGTTACCGGCGTCTCTGACGCGTACGAGCTTTTCAAATGTGTGCTCAGGGCGGGCACACCGGTATGCAGTGCCTTTTCCCACCGGAGCTCCCCGCTTTGGAAGTCAAAATCGTAGAGCACCCAGGTGAGCGGCTCATCACTGATCTCGGTATACGCCGCCGTCATCGAGCCACCAAGAGACCGGGCGCGATAGTTTTCGACCGCCTGAACAGGGGCGTCGCCCGCAGTGAGGTTTGTCACGGCCAATACAAAGACATGGTCGCCCCAGACGATCGGTGAGCTCCATGACCGACCCGGAAGGTCTGTCACCCACTCGATGTTTTCTTCCACGCTCCACGAATCCGGGAGTGTCGGGTCGTCCGCAATCACCCCGGCGGCATCGCCGCGAAATTGAGGCCAGTGCGTCTCCCCTTCGGTCTCGCTGGCAGCCAGAACCACGGTGGCGACCAGCGCCACGCCCACGGTTCGAGAAAAATGTATGACCATGAAATCTGTTCTCCCCTACCTGTGATCTATCGATCCGTCGCCAGATGATCTGCCGACTGAAATGACTTACGTCGTCGATCGTTATCCCGGGACGAGGTCCTGGTGTGACGCTCGCTGAAAGGCATACCCGCGGAAGTGGCCAGCATGCCTGGCTCGTCGATCCTACCCTTCGGACGACAGGCGTTCAACAGGCGGACGGACCCTTGCATATAGAATTCTGGCAATGACCGCGACCGGGCTTCGTTCAGACGACAATTTGGTGTCGGCAACCGCCCGCGTCGACGGAAAGTTCCTCGACGTGCTCGGCCAGCGGTTTCTCGTCAAAGGAGTCGCCTACGGCACTTTTGCGCCGGACGCCGATGGCCACCAATTTCCGCCCCTCCCCCGGTTGGATGCCGACTTCGGCCAAATGGGGGGTGTCGGGATCAACACGGTGCGCACATACACCGCGCCCACCGACGCCCTCCTTGATACCGCGAGTCGCCATGATCTCCGAGTGATGGCCGGCTTGGCGTGGTCACAGCACCTGCCGTTTCTCGACGACCGGCGCGTGGCTCGGCAGATTCGTCGGGACGCAGTCGCCGCCGCCCGTCGACTTGCCACGCATCCGGCCCTCTTGATGCTCGCGGTCGGGAACGAAATACCCGCGGCCATCGTGCGTTGGCATGGACCGCGACGGGTCGAGCGCTTTCTCCGCGAGCTCGCGCACGATATCCGGTCTGTCGCGCCCGATACGCTCCTCACTTATGTCAACTTTCCACCGACAGAATTCCTGGAGCTCGACGCCTTTGATGTCGCGTCTTTCAACGTGTATCTGCACGCCGAAACCGACCTCACGGCGTATCTCGCGCGGCTCCAGCACCTTGCCGGACCCAAGCCGCTCCTGCTGGCCGAAGCGGGGAGCGACAGCATTCGCCAAGGCCAGCGCCGCCAGGCCGAGCTTACCGCGATGCAGCTCCAGGCCGCATTCACAGAAGGAGCCTGCGGAGCGGTCGCGTATTCGTGGACGGACGAATGGTGGCGCGGGGGTCAGACGGTTGAGGACTGGGCATTCGGGCTCGTCGACACAGAACGAGACCCAAAACCTGCGCTGTCGGCGGTCACCGATGTCTTTTCGAGTGTTCCGTTCCCGGCCGAGGCCCAAGAGACATGGCCACACGTCACGGTCGTGGTGTGCGCGTATAACGCGGCCGACACCATTGACGACTGTTTGACGGCGCTGGACGGGCTGACGTACCCCAACGTGGAAATCCTCGTCGTCAACGACGGCTCGACGGACGCGACAGCGGACATCGCGAGTCGTTACCCGCGCGTACGGGTTATCAATATCTCGTCCAGCGGTCTCTGTGTGGCGCGAAACACAGGCTTGGCTGAAGCCACCGGTGACATCGTGGCGTATACCGATGCCGACTGTCGGGTGGACCCCGACTGGCTCACCTATCTCGTGCAACCGTTTCTCCATTCGGACCTGGTCGGAGTCGGCGGACCCAATGTCGTCCCCCCCGACGACCCCTGGATGGCACAAAGCGTGGCCCGCGCGCCCGGGGGACCGACGCAGGTGATGCTCGACGACCGAATCGCCGAGCACATACCCGGCTGCAACATGGCGTTCTCTCGTGAGGCACTGCTCTCAATCGACGGCTTCAATCCGGTCTATCTCCGGGCCGGCGACGATGTCGATATTTGCTGGCGTCTGCAGGCGCAGCACCACGAGATCGGTTTTGCGCCGGCCGCGCTGGTCTGGCATCACCATCGGGCCAGTATCAAGGCCTACTGGCGGCAGCAGGTCGGGTATGGCGAGGGCGAGGCGTGGCTCGACGCGCATCATCCCGAGAAGTTTCTGGCCGGGCAGGCGACCTGGGGCGGCCGGATCTATGGCTCGCTGCCGTTTCTTCATGTGACCGCCGACCAACGGGTCAATACCGGCGTGTGGGGCACCGCTTCCTTCCCGTCGGTCTATGCGACCCATACCCACCATTGGCGATACCTGCCCCACCAACCCGCGTGGCTCGTAGCGTCGCTGGCTCTTCTCTTTGTCGGGGTGTTCGGTCCACTGGCCGGGATGGACGCGGCCTGGCTCCCTCTCGTCGCCGGTGCCGCAGGAGTGGTGATCACTCTGGCTCGGTGCGCCGTTTATGCCTGGCGTACCCCCCTCACAGGGTTGCCGTCAATCGGCCGCTGGTCACCTCGTCAAAGCCGCTGGCTGTATCGCGTGGTCATCACCTGGCTCCACCTACTACAACCACTGGCGCGACTTCGTGGACGCATTCGCGGTCTCTCGCGACCGGCCGAAGTGACCCCTCAGCACGTGACACGATTTCCGTGGAGGACGCCGACACCGTCACCCGTGCCAACGCCGCGCAAGGTCTGGTCGTTGGGGCGTCTGGTCGCAGACGAACGCGTCTCGACATTCTGGAGCGAATCGTGGGTCTCTCACACGGCGTTTCTTACCGAGCTGGTCGGGATACTGCGGGCGGCCCGTCCGGCGCAACTGGTAGATGTCGATGAGGGCTGGCGTCCCGACCGGGATGTAAGTCTGGCGGTCGGTCGCTGGGGGTGGCTACATGTCCGCACGCTGGTCGAAGAGCACGAACGCGGACGCTGTCTCCTACGGGTGCGGGCTCGGCTTCGGTTGAGTTTTGGCGGCACGCTCCGAAGCGTGGCCGCAGCGCTTGTCGCCGCCGTCGGCACGGCGGCCTCCCTGGCGCTCTACACCCCATCCGTCAGTGTCGTCGTCTTGACCGCCTCGATGGCCGCGATCGGCGCCCGGGCGGCCTGGCAGGTCGCGCGCGCGTCAAAGCTCCTCGAGGTCGCGACTAGCCGTGCGACCAGGACGCTTGGCCTGCGCACGCTCGATGTCCCGGCCAGTCATGACCACCCGGACGTCGACCACATGGTACCCGCCGATGCTGCGGTCGTGGCGCCCGTTGGGGACTCGGTCGTCACCCCGGTGGCGGACGCCGCCACGGAGACACCGCTGGCGACGAGCGACGCGAGCACCCGGTGACAACCCTCACGTGGACCCTCTCGTTTCTCCGACCCTACCGGGAACGTGTCGTCGCTGTCGTCGGTCTGACGCTTCTGGAGATCGGACTCGCCGCCCTCGCGCCCTGGCCTCTCAAACTCATCGTGGATAGCGTGCTTGGCACGGTGAGCTTCCCCGTAGCGCTGACCCCACTCCTGCCGTCGTGGGTAGTCAGCAGTGGCATCGCGCTGCTCGTCGTCATCGTGGGTGTGGGTTTTCTCATACAGCTGGGTAACGAAGTCGTGCGGATGATCCACACCCAGCTGCAAGTCGATACGGCGCAACGCATCGTCTACAAGCTTCGCGCGGACCTGCTCACACATCTCCAGGCCCTGCCGCTCGGGCACCACATCGCCACAAAGACCGCGGATGGGGTCTATCGCCTGGACGCCGATGCGCATTGCGTCGACGATCTGGTGATCGGCGGATTCTTCCCACTCACCCTCGCCGCTCTCAATCTCACGGTCATGTTCGCGATCCTCGTCTATCTGGACCCGGTCTTGGCGATGCTCTCGGTCGCGGTCGCACCGTTTCTGTATCTCTCGTTGCGTCGGTATTCGCACGCCGTGGCGGACCGCGCCGAACGTGTCAAGGCCCTCGAATCGACGGTCATCGAGCGCGCATTCGAAGTCTTGAGCACCATCGCCGCCGTGAAGAGCTTTGCGCGGGAACACCACGAGGTCGCGCGGTTTCGGCACGTGGGCGACCAGACGATGCGCGCGCGGCTGGCCTTGACCTGGCAGGAGTCGCTGTTCTCGGTGACCGTCACCGCCATCACGCTGGCGGGGACTTCGCTGGTGCTCGTGGTCGGAGGGCTCCACGTCCTGGAGGGCACGCTCACGATTGGCGGGCTCCTGGTCGTGGCGGCGTATCTCGCCGCTGTGTATGACCCCGTGTCAGAGATCGCGCGGACCGCAGGCTCGCTGCAACAGGCCGCGGTCAGCGCTCGCCGAGTGCGGGAGATCTTTGCGTTGACCCCGGAGCCGATCGACCCACCGACCGCGGGCTCGAAAACCAGTGATCGCGCAACGAGCCTGCCGTCGACCATTCGCGGCGCGATCCGTTTTGACAACGTTGGCTTTTTCTATCACGTCGAACGCCCGGTGCTCGACGGGGTCAGCTTCGAAGCCCATCCCGGCGAGATGGTGGCCCTCGTCGGTCTGACTGGCGCCGGCAAGACGACAATTGCCAACCTCATCCCCAGGCTGTTCGAGCCGACCAGCGGCCGTATTCTCATCGACGGGCACGAGCTGTCCCGCTATCCGCTGAAAGCGCTCCGAGAACAAATCGCGCTCGTGCCTCAACAACCGGTGCTGTTTGCCGACACCATCGCCCAGAACATTCGCTATGGACGTCTCGACGCCACGGACGCCGACGTGATGACGGCGGCCCGCGATGCCCACGTGCATGACTTCATCGAGCGCCTGCGTCAGGGCTACGACACCCAGGTAGCCGAGGCCGGGGCGACTCTGTCGGGTGGTGAGCGTCAGCGGCTGGGGATTGCTCGCGCCCTGGTCAAGGACGCGCCAATTCTGATTCTCGACGAACCGACCTCGGCGCTCGACTCGCTCTCCGAAACCGCAGTGTTCGACGCACTCCGTCGTCTACGCGTCGGTCGCACGACCCTGGTCATCGCCCATCGACTCTCGACGATTCGAGACGCGACCCGCATCCTCGTCCTCGATCATGGACACCTCGTGGCCCAGGGCGCCCACGACGAGCTCATGCAGACGAGCGCGCTCTATCGGCAGATGTGCGCGCGACTCTCGGTTGGACAGTCCCTCGATGAGCCCGAGACCGCGGATGACAGCGCCCAAGACACCATGGATGACAGCGTGGACGATATGGTCACGGCGCCGTGAAGATTCTCGTCGCCGGTATCATCGCTCGCTATCCTTTTGGGGGCGTCACCTGGTGCTCGCTTATGTATCTAGTGGGTCTTCAGGAGCTAGGCCACGAGGTGCTGTATATCGAAGACACGGGCGAGTGTATTTACGACCCGGAGCAGAACACCTCGTCACCAGACCCGTCGTATGGCACCCGTTACATTCATGAGGCGCTAGCCCCGTTTGACTTGGGCGACCGATGGTGCTTTGTCAACTATGACGGGACCCACCACGGCCTGTCTCACGAATCGGTGCGGGCGTATTGTGCGGATGCCGAGCTCTTTATCAATCTCTCGGGTGGCGCCTGGTTCTGGCGTGACGAGTACCGGCGGATCCCAAAGCGTGTCTTTATCGACTCCGACCCGGTGTTCACCCAGCTCGCGATTGCCAAGGGCGAGCCGTGGTATGTGGATTTCTTTCGAGAGTTTTCCGCCTTGTTTACGTTTGGCGCCAACATCGGGACACCCGCGTCCGACACGCCAACCGGCGAATTTATCTGGCACAAGACCTGGCAACCCATCGTCACCGACCTGTGGCGAACCGAACAACCGCCATCCGAACACTGGACCACGGTGATGACGTGGAAGACCGAAAGCTTCTCGGATGTGGACGGCAATAAAGACCGCGAGTTCGTCAAGTTTATCGACGTTCCGCGTCGCACCTCGGCGCGTTTCCAGCTGGCCGTGAACGGACCCACCGACCTCTTGCGGACGCACGGATGGTCACCCGTCAATGCCATGTCGGTGTCACGTTCGCTCTGGGACTATCGTCAGTTTGTCCAACACTCAAAGGCCGAGTTTGGCGTGGCCAAGCACGCCTACGTGCATCATCGCTCCGGCTGGTTTAGCGATCGCACGGAGTGCTATCTCGCCGCGGGCCGACCAGCGCTCGTCCAGGACACAGGGTGGACGAAACACATACCCCACGGCGTGGGACTCATGGGGTTTTCGACCGTCGATGAAGCCGTCGAGGGACTTGCGTCTCTCTCCCGCGACTACCCGAAGCACGCCCGCGCGGCTCGCGAGATTGCCGACGACACGTTTGAGGCACGCCGTGTCCTGACCGCGTTCCTGGAGACCGCCTGCGCATGACCGTCCGCGGAGGGCCCTTCCCCCGACCGCTCAGAATTGCCCAGGTCGCGCCTGTCGCCCAATCGATACCCCCAGCCCGTTCTGGCTCGGTAGAGTCCGTCACGGCCCTGCTGGCCGACGGCCTGGTCGAGCAGGGCCACGACGTGACCGTGTTCGCCACTGCCGACTCGACGACCCGCGCCAAGCTTCACTCGGTCTATCAGCAGGGATACAACATCGATGACTCGATGTGGCCGTGGGAGCTGTGTGAACTCTTCAATCTCGCTGCGGCCATCGAACACGCCGACCGCTTCGATGTCATCCACTATCAAGCCGAATACTCACCACTATCTCTCGGCTACGACAAGGTGTGCCCCACCCCGCTCGTGCATACCGTGCATCACGCGCCCGACCCAACCGAAGTCGGCATCTGGTCGCGTTACCCGGAGGCGCCGTTCATCGCGATATCAGAGACCCAAGCCCGCCTACTGAACGGCCTCAACGTGGTGGCGACGATTCATCACGCGATCGACCCGACGATGTATGCGTTTCAATCACGCCCGGGCGACTATCTTGTCTTCCTCGGACGCTTTACCGAGGGCAAGGGGGTCCTGGAAGCCATCGACATCGCCCATCGTGCACAGACGCCGCTGGTGCTGGCAGCCGCGGCGAACGACTACTACCGAGATGTCGTGGCGTCGCGGGTCGACGGTCGCACCGTGACCTATGCGGGTGAGGTCGTCGGCAGAAAGAAGGTCGAGCTCCTCCGCAATGCGCGCGCGCTGGTCTACCCCGTCCAGCACAGCGAGCCTTTTGGTCTGGTCCTCATAGAAGCGATGGCCTGTGGTACACCAGTGACCGCGCTGCGCCGCGGCGCCGTGGAGGAAATAGTCGACGACGGCGTGACGGGCGGGATGTACGCGTCGCTCGACGCGATGACGGCCGACCTTCCGCGGGTGATGGCCTTGGACCGAGCCAAGGTGCGGGCCCGGGCCGTCGAACGATTCGGTCCGGCACGCTGCGTCGAGCGACATGTCGCGGTCTACTCAGAGCTGGTGAAGACGCGACACGAAGCAAGTCTGGATGCCGCGCGATGACCGGGATGGACGAAGCGGCAGCATTCCGTGGGAAGCAGCTGGTCGCCGTATTCGCGCACCCCGATGACGAGTCACTCGCCGCGGGTGGACTCCTGTCCTGGTGCGCGGCGCTCGGCGCTCGCGTCACGCTCCTGTGTGCAACCCGGGGAGAAAACGGCGGACGCCACAGTCAACGAGCTGAAGGAGCGGATGGACCAGAGGGACCGGAGACACGAGAGGCACGGGACACCCTGGGCGTTCGTCGCGAACACGAGCTACACGCGGCCGCGCGCGCCTTAGGTGCTCACGACGTCCTGCTGTTACGACATGAAGACGGGATGCTTCCCTGGGTTGACCCCAGCGCACTTGAAGCGGAGATTGTGGCGACTATCCGTGGGCGTCGGGCAGATGTCGTTGTGACCTTCGATACCGACGGTCTCTACTGGCATCCTGACCACATCGCGATCCACGAGCGGACCACGTCGGCCCTCAGGACGATCTCCAGAGTCGGATCGGAGTCACGTGGATATGAACCCGATACGCCTCACGACATCGCCGAAAGCGCCGACCCTGCGTTGTATTACGTCACGATGCCGCCGGCTGCGATGCGCGACGTCGTGGATTACGCGTCACACGGACCGGCTGGCCCCGATACCACCCCGCACATCCTCGGCGTCCGAGACCCCGATGCCTTTGGGGCCGAGGCGCCTTCGCCCACACTGATTGTCGACACCGGTCAGTATGCAGTGCAGAAGCTTCGCGCACTACACTGTCATCGCAGTCAGATGCGCGGCTGCGCCCTCGAGGCGCTGAGCGAGCAAGACGCGCCGCGTTTTCTCGGTCTCGAACACTACCGGCGCGCTCCGATCGGGGGTCCGGCACTGCCCTTTATCGAACACCTTCGACGCCCCTCTGACGCAGTCACCCGCGTCGAGCGCGCGTAGGGAACCACCTCGATGGAAACTTGGCTCCTTGACCTGCTTCGCTGCCCTTACTGCGGAACGACACTCACGCTCGTCGAAAACTCCGCCCTCGTCCGGGACACGACCCGTATCGAATCTGGCGTCCTCGGCTGTGAGTGCTGTGCGTTCCCGGTCGTCTCCGGCATCCCGGTCCTTATCGCGAATGATGTGGCACATGCTGCAATCCATGCGCTGGAACGAGACGCTGGACAGGGCGACCAGGCACTGTTATTGCTACTCGGCTTGGATAGCAGCATCACTCCCGAGACGGAAAGCGCACCCCCGAGCGACCGCGCTATTCGCTTTCGCGACCTCCTCTCCCGGCCCGACTCCACTACGTATCGCGACACGCTGCGTCTGCTCTGTCCCGACGGCGACGCGGAGGTGGACTACCTGATGCATCGGTTCTCCGACCCGAGCTATCGCGTGGCCGAAGCGCTGCTATCCGCGTGTGGACAAGCAGGCTGGCCGCTGGACGGTCTTGTGCTCGACCTCTGCGGCGGGGCGGGACACCTTACACGAGCGGTCGGCAGGGCGACTCATGCCCCCGACGCGGTAGCACCGGCATCCCCACCCGACGGCGACCGAACCGGCACCGTCACCGTCACCGCCGATCTCTTCTTCTGGAAATTGTGGCTCGCCACACGCTTTGTCTCCCCGGGATGCCCGGCGGTGTGTTGTGACGCGAATCATCCGTTGCCATTTCCCCGGAACACGTTCTCAACAGTTGTGCTCGCCGATGCGTTTCCTTACATATGGCACAAGCGGCTCCTGGCGGACGAAATGATGAGGCTGGTCGGCGCCACTGGCACGATTGTGATGCCCCATCTGCACAGTGCCCATGGAGACAACTTCTCGGCGGGCGACACACTGTCGCCGCGCGCCTATCACTCCCTGTTTGCCGACCAACAACCGCGGCTCTATGCCGATTCCGAACTGTTCTCGCGGCTGGTCGACGAGCAAGTTGTCGACCTGAGCCGCCCGGCGGCCGTCCCTGAAGACCTGGGGGCAGAACCATCGATGACGCTTGTGGCGAGCCATCAGACCGACCTCTTCACGCGTTACCAGTTGCCGTCGGATCCGCCTGTGCGTGACAGCCTGATCATCAATCCCCTCTATCGAGTCACGCGGCACGGTCGGCAAACCCGTTTGACCTTGACCTTCCCGACGCCGGAGTATGCGGAGGAGTTTGCCGAATGTCGCCGCTATCTTCCGGACACCCTCACGATCGACGCCGATCTCACCAGCGGCGACACGGTGAGTGCGGAGCTGGTCGGTGACGACTATCAGGCACTTCGCCGCCGGCAGGTCATCCTGGATGCGCCACGTAGATACCGTTAGTGACATCCCCGACCGTCGCCGTACGCGACCGGGACAGGGGCGAGCTCAGCGACTCCTCCGTGCGCGCGGCATGCCCCCGTTGCACAACCGGCACACCGAGTACGACGGTGGACCGGTGACCCGCTTCTCCGCGGCGGGCGTCAGTCAGGCAGCGCGAACGTCACGAGCATGTTGCTTCCGAGCGGCGCTTCGAGCTCGGGCGCGTAGTTGCTGAGTCGAAAGATTGCCGCGCCCCCGACCGGGACGGTGACGTATTGACGCCCACCGGCCATATACGTGACGGGATATCCCGTGATCTGACTCCCGAGGATGGTCTCCCAAAGCACATCACCCGACTCGGCATCGAACGCCCGGAGACGGCGGACGAGATCGCCGTGAAAAACGACGTTGCCGCCGGTCGCCAGCACCGAACCCGCGTTGGGGGCCCGTTGACTGTAGCGCCACACTTCACGCCCCGTCGAGATGTCGAGCGCGCGGAGCTCGGTGAGGTCACCGTCTTCCTCCAGGCCAGGCTCGGGGACCGTGAATCGTGGGCCGGCGCCGGTAGCCGTCCGGTCGTTGGCCGTCTGGTTGAGACACGACCGGTTGATCGGGATATAGAGCAGTCCGGTCTGCGGGCTATAGGACCACGACCACCAGCCCTTCACGTTGTGACCGCAGATGATGTGCTGCTCACCGACCTCCTTCGCGACCAGATCCATGTTGATGAACACCTGACCGGTCTCGACGTCGATGTCCCGGATCACGAATCGCTCCGTGGACGTATAGGGCAACGGCGTCGCCCACAGGAACTCTCCCGTTTCCCGGTCGAGTACAAACAGTCCTCCTGGCTCACCCAGGGTCACCGCCACCTTGCGTTCCTCGGCGCGACCCGCCACCGCCGGGTTGATCCACATGACCGCGTCAGGGTCGGGATTCACGACCGTATCGATCAACGTCCGCTCCTGGACGAAGTCCTGGTCCCAGTCGTCGCAGGGCAGGTGTTGGTAGTACCACTCCATCGCTCCCGTTTCCACGGCCAGCGCCACGGTTGAGTTGGAGTACAACTCGCAGGGCGTGCTGTCGCCGACATCCCACGTGCCGCGACGCATGAGTCGGGTGTAGGGCAGCGGCACGGCAATCCCCCAGTAGACGAGCCCCAGCTCGGGGTCGTAGCTCCCCGGCATCCCCCAGGGAGAAACGTGCCCCCGTTGAGCAGTCGGCAGCTCACCCCACGTCTGCCCGCCAGGATCATCGGACCCAGCCGCGGTGTAAAAGCGCCAGGCTTCTGCCCCGGTGTCGGCATCGTGGGCGGCGATGAAGCAGCGCGCAGCCAAGTTGGTACTCGGGCTACACGTGCGTCCGCTCAGGATCCGCCCATCGATGACCATGGCCCCGGAGGAGTGAGTGATGCCGTCCCGGTAGTCCGCCAACCGACTCTCCCAGCTGAGTTCGCCAGTCCGAGCGTCGATCGCCACCAGGTAGGCATCCGCCGTCAAGTGGAGGATGTTGTTCCCGTAGATGGCCAGGTTGCGCGTGCGGTTTCCGATCTGGGCGTACTCTCGCAGATCGGTGGGCAGATCCCTCGTGTAGTCCCAGATTAGATCTCCCGTCGTGGCATCCAGTGCTTGCAGATGATCGCTTCCCGGGTGCGCGATATACATGACACCGTCGTAGACGAGCGGTCTGAGCTGCTGTGGCCCCTCGTTGTCCATCGCCCGCATCCAGGCCAGGCGCAGCTCGCCGACGTTGTCCCGGTTGATCTCGTCGAGCGGGCTGTAGGCGTGATGGTCGTAGGTCCGATGAACCATAAGCCAATCCCCAGGGTCAGGGTCACGCAGCATTTCGTCGGTCACGGGAACGAAGTCGTCCGTCACAGCTCGTTGTGCCTCAAGCGGTACAAGACCGAGGAGCAATACCACCCCGAGCCACGTCGCGAACCAGACCTGCGTTTGCCTCGTCACGGTCATCTCGTCCTCTCTCGGGCAGGTTCCGGCGATCGTAGCGATCGACGCCGAGCCCGTGTTCGAACCGGGATCGTAACCGATTGGGCCACCCTCAGCCGGTCGAACGTGTAACGGGGCACTATCCGGTCGGCGGGGTTGGTCGCCGCGCGGTCTTGCACGGCACAAGGTCTCAGTCTGTCACCCTCAGAATCGTGATTGTAGCGGTCCCGTGATTGTTTTCGTAGAAGAACCAGCGCCCCTGCGGGCACAGATAACAGGTGACGTCGTTGACGAACAGATACAGTCGCGTATCACGGTCCAGCGGCTCTGCCATGACGTATTCGTCGCCGACGATGAACTTTTCGCCGTTCTCTGTTCCGAGAATTCCAAGGAGGGCGAACCAGGGGAGACGTCGGTCTCGACATCGAGAAACTCGCGAATGGTGGGCTTGAGAGCCGCGACGCTCCGATGGTAGTTGCGACGCAACTGTTTGGTCGCGAGTTCGGCGAGCGCCCGTACCGACTCACGTGCGTTCGGGCGCCAGATTGGCTCACCCTCGCGCCGGCCGCTCATATCCGTGATGTGGCCAGCGCCAAAGGCGCATAGCGAGAACCCACCGGCGGGAAGAGGTCAGCACCCCGGTTTCGAATCAGACGGTCTGCGCCGCCGGTGGTACGACATGTTCCATCGTTGTTCTCGCCATCTCGGGACTCACGTCGGCTGCCACGTCTGGAGGCGTCCAGGAGTCCCACCAAGCCGTGGCCCGGCCAGTGTCCCAGGATACCGGCAGCGGCACCTCGCGTAAGGCGGCTGCCAACGCCGCGGCGCTGTCAAAGCGGTCTCGCGGGTCTTTCTCTAGGCATTTCATGACAATCGCCTCGAGTGCGGGAGCAATCGCGAGCTCGGTGCGGGTGGAGGGCGGCGCGGGAACGGTCTTGATATGTTCGACGATCTGCTCGCGGGCACTCTCGGTCTCGAACACGAGGGTCCCCGTGCAGAGCCAATAGGCGACACACCCAAGTGCATAGATGTCCGAACGGCCATCCACTGCACCTCGTTCGAGCACCATTTCTGGCGCCATATATGCCGGCGTGCCGGCCATCGTCCCTTCGGCAGTTAGGGTGGCAGATGGGGCCTGAGCCTCTTGCACCAGGCCAAAATCGAGCAGCTTGAGGTGGTCGGCGCTTGGTCCCAGGCGGCAGAGGAACAGGTTGGCCGGTTTGATGTCACGGTGGGTCAATCCGTGAGCGTGGGCGTCCGCCAACGAATCGCAAGCCTAGAGCAGCGAATGGACGACGCGTTCGGCGGGAAGCGGCCCGAACCGGTCGACGAGCGCCTGCAGATCGAGTCCTACGAGAAACTCCATGGCGTAGTAGAAATGCCCGTCCCCCGTCACGCCAAAGTCGTAGACTTCGATGGTGTGGGGAGAACGCAAGGCAGACGTGGCTTTTGCCTCCCGCTCGAAACGTCGCAATACGCGGCGGGCGGTCTCTGTGTCGACGCCAGCGATTCTGTCCTCGCGGATGAGCTTGATTGCTGTCGGCCGGGCCAAGGTCTGGTGCCGACCGCGCCAGACCTCGCCCATCCCGCCTTGGCCGATGCGCTCCTCCAGATCGTAGAACGTGCGCTTGCGCTGGTCGAACGCGCACTTGAACAACGTGAAGATGACAAACGACGCAACGAGCGCGACCAGGCCGCTCGAGCTGAGGACAATCCCGGTCTCGAATACTCGGCCACCGACCGCCGCGTCAAACGCGTCATGCATCGTTGGGTCGCGGGCGCGAAGGAGAAGCGCCGCCGCCAAGGAGGCCAGTCCGATCGACACGACACCGATTGCGGACCTCCGCAAGGTGTTGAGGACGAATACGCCGTAGGCAATCAAGCAGCCCGATGCCAAGCAGCCTGCTCGTCCATCCGGCGACCAGCGCGTCGAGGTCCGATGCGCCAATAACGTAGATGGTCCCCGACAGGTAGAGCGTCAGGGTGAGGAACACCACCGCCTCGACGACCCTCATCTCACGTAAGCGCCACGGCCGCCACGATCGAAAGGACACACCCGCGCCCGACCATCTCCCTGAGACTCGCGGAAGGAAAGTGCCGCCACGTCAGCAGGACGCCCCCCGACACCACGGCCGAGGTAAGCCCACCCAGGAGACGCTGTTCGAGATTGGCGATGGCGTCGGAATCGGTGGCGTCCATGACGTCAGTCAGACCTTGTCAACCACCATCTTTCCAATGGGCGCCAGCGCCATACGGGCAAGCTTCAGATGCTGCCATGCGAACGGAATGCCGATGATGGTCAACAGCAGGAGACCGGCAAAAAGCACATACCCGTGCCCACGTCTTCGCGACCCGTCATATTGTCGCGGTCGACGATTTCCCGACCAAACGGCCACAAATGAAAAATCGCAGGTTGAAGGCGCCACGCGCCCAGGGGAGCCCGACGATCGAAATGGCAAAGAAGAACGACGCCACCAACCAGCCAACGGCCATCTCGAGACCGCCGGAAATGATCCAGACAACGTTGAGCACAAAGTTCATCGGATAAGGATGGCGGAGAGTGACCGCCTTGGCGTGGCGTGGCTCGGCTTGTTGGTTTAGATGAACGTGTGACCTTTACTTCGTGTAGACCTCCAGACGCGCGGCTACCGGATAGTGATCTGACGGGTAACGGCCCTCGTCGTTGTGGATCACGGTTTCTACCGACCGCACGCCGACGGGACCACCCACCACCACCCAGTCGATCCGACCGAGATCCCAATCTGTGGGCGGACCAAACTCGCTGAGGGTGAAGGCCGGTCCGTGTTGCTCATCGGCTTCGACCCATGCGTCGCGCAACGTGTCGCCGAGCACCACCCGCCACGTCTCACTGCGTTCCGCCGGCGCATTAAAGTCACCAAGTAGTACTACGACGCTGTCGGGCGGATGTTCCGCGATGCGAGACGCCACCAGATTTGCGGACAAGAGCTGGCGTTCGCCCTGCCTGAGGGTGAAGTGGGTGTTGTAGACAAAGACGTCACGCCCGCTGGGCAGATGATAGAAACGAGCCCACGTCACGATGCGACCCATTCGTCGGCGTCGGCCGCGCCATTCCGCCAGGGCCGGCGGTGTCTCCGGTGTCGAGGTCAGCCAGAAGTTTCCCGACTCGATGGGAGTCAGCACGTCATATCTGTAGAAGATGGGCGTGAACTCGCTCAGCCCCTTGCCGCCATTGAGCCCGCGGTCAATCCCTACCCATCGATAGCCGGGTAACACCTCTTCGAAATACTGGATTTGCTCGTCCACGACTTCTTGCAGCCCGAGGACATGTGGCTCGAACCGCTGAATGGTGTCGGCGACAAGCGACTTGCGATACGGCCACGCGTTTGCTCCATCCCGGCCGTTGGCCGTACGGATGTTGAACGTCATGACATCGAGAGGAATCGTGGTCTGCGCGTGCGCTCCCGGGACCGACAGTGGGACGCACAGGATTCCGCCGACGGCCAAAATGGCGGACAGGTGCACGGACACGCTATTCCCTCCGAGCCGCGCCAGCGCCACCTATAACGGCCGCCTCACCAGTCTCACCAAATGCGTCGAGCAAGATCGGAAGGAGGCCATCCATACGCGCCACGCTTGGATGACTTGGGGTAAGCCCGCGTCTAAAGCCATGTCGACCCAGGCGCTCGAGCAGAGACGGACGACTTGCGACCACATGCACCGGCACCTCCCAACCAGCCCCTTCGCCGCTGACGAGGGAGGGGGGTTGATGGTCCCCGAGCAGTATCAATACGAGGTCGCGGTCCGCCCGGAACCGGAGGTAGCCGCTGATGGTTTCGTAGGCATACTTCAGCCCTTTCACATAACTCGGACCAAGATTCATCCAATTGGGATAGTCGTTCCATGCACGGTCGAGCTCGTCGCGGTCGAACGGGTCTGGAGTCAGCACTCGCGCCCAGTCTGGCTGATAGGGCGGGATCGGAGAAAAGGGCGCGTGAGTCGTGATCGTTGGAAACACGACGAATACAGGACGTCGGTCGTGGGGGGCCACTTCTTGCTCGTCCATACGGGCCAGCGTGAACTGGTCAGTGATGCTCCACCATCCAAACGGAGGTCCGTTGTAATCAAGTCGGGCCAAATCGTAGATGGTGTCGAACCCGTAGAACGCACCCTCAGGCCACGCCACCTGCATGCCGGGCATGATGCCGACGGTTCGGTATCCCGACCGTCCAAATGCCTTGACCAAGGTGTCACGTTCTTGGGCCATCAACCTGACATTCGTTCCTTGGTCTCTGACTTCGGTACCGGAGAGCAGCGTAATGTGCGAGAGCCAGGATTCGCCGCCAAAGGTCGTGGCTTCGACAAACGCTGTCCGCACTGACCGGTCAGTGTCGCGGATGGCGTCGTCAAAGAGCTGGCGGCTGGCGGCGAGCTCCGCGGCGAATTCTGGGTTATCCCAACTCACCGCGCCGTAGGACTCCAAAAAAATGAGGAGCACGTCCGCGCCGGCCACCCGACTGAAATCCGACTGGATTGGCGGCGGCGGGTCGAGAGTGCGAAGACCGGCGCCGCTCATCTCGTAGGCCAGCTCTCCCAGCTCGCGGGCGTATACCGGGGTGACCGGATCAGCAAACGTCAGGGCCGCCAGCGGCTCTGCCCCGCCGCTTATCCCACGCGCCCCAGCCAACACCAGCACACCGACGGCCGCCACGCCCAGAAGGCGTTGGGCCCACGGGTCGTTCGTCGCTTCGCTGATACGGCCAAACGCCCAGCGCGCGACAAGATACAGGCCCACCGGAAGCAGCAGCACGCCGCCGAGAAACGCCACCGACAGCCACGTATCGGCCACCACTGCAAACATCGCCCCTACGTTGCGCAAGTGGCGAAGGTCCCAATAGAGATTAACGTCGCGCCCAAAGAGCGAACGACTCGTGACGTCGATATACCGCCCGAGCACCAAGACCACCCACGCGATGGACAACCACCGAAGCCCGGACGAACCGATCCTTCCCACGCGCCGTGCGATAAGGAGGCCAAGCACCACCGCCGCCAGCTCGAGCGACACGGCGGAACTCGCTCGTATACCGAGGGTGGGCCAAATATTCGTGAAGGAGAGTGAGACGTTCAGCGCGAGCACGGCGAGCACAAGCGCGAACCAGCGAAAGACCGTCATCCGGAGCGACACAGGGGTCATTCCACGTTTGACACACTCAAAGGTAGCCGGGTGGCACCAATGGCCAGCGTCAGCAGGCCACCCACTACCGGGAGCCCATAGCCGTTGGTCAGATACTCGAGTCGAAAGATGATCCCCATGGCGACGTGAAAGTTGAGAATCATCAACAGGGCGAAGACGCCCGCAAGCCGGATCCGGTATCCGATGAGGAGCGCCACTCCTGACGCCAGCTCACCCAGCAACACAAGCCGCGCAAAGATCGGCGCGCCGGGAATGGCAACGTTCTCAAGATGCCAGCGACTGAGCGGGTGGGCGAATTCCAGCCATTCTTGAAGCTGGCCCATGAGGATCGAACTGTCTAGCATCCAGCCCGTTTTGCCAAGCCCCATACTCACCAAGAACACGCCGAACGCGATCGACAACACACGTACACCGACCGCCGGCGCGCCACTCACGACCGCTCACCCTTCCAACGCGTAGCCGACATGCCGGGCATTGTACCTGGGTTGTAACCCCGAGGCCCCAGAAAGCTGCTATGGTCCCTATCCTTATGAGCGACGACCCCATCCGCTACTGGCACGCATTGACGACCTCCGAGATCGAGACCATGGCGGACCTCGATCCGGTCGTGGTGCTACCGGTGGCCGCCATCGAGCAGCACGGCCCGCATCTTCCACTCTCGACGGACCTCGATATAGGTCTTGGCATACTCGGCGACGCCTTCGGACGACTTCCCGCCGACTTCCCCGCCTGGGTACTACCCCCGATCACGGTCGGCGCCAGCCTCGAGCACGAGCGCTTTCCCGGAACGGTGACGGTCGATCCAGAACTGCTCACGGGGCTGGTCGATGCGCACGCGGCCGCCATCGCGCGGATTGGCGCTCGACGACTCGTGCTGAGTAATAGCCACGGAGGCAACCGGCACGTCCTCGAAACGGCCGCCCTTCGGATACGTGCCACGCACGGGCTCTTGGTCGTCAAGAGCCACTACTTCTTGTTTCCGCCGCCGCCGGATACGCTACCGGACGACGAGGTCCGGCACGGTCTGCACGGTGGCACCGTCGAAACCGCGATGATGTTGTATCTGCGACCGGACGCCGTGCGACAAAGCGAGACCACACGGTCCCCGTCACTGGGCGAAGAGCTCGAAGCCAGTCTTCGTCAGGTCGGCCCGGCGCGCGACGCGGCGTCGTTCGCATGGCTCGCCGATGACCTCAATCCGACCGGCGTGACCGGGAATGCGGGTCTTGCAGATCCGCAGCTTGGTCAACGGTTGGTTGAGCACTACGGAGAGCTGTTGTCGGAGGTCATACGAGACGCCAAGGACTTCCCGCTGGAACGGCTCAACTAGGGCAACGGACCCGAGGCCTCCGCGAGCACCGCCGTGTGAGAGAGGGCCAGGGCCTCTGGACCGTTATTTGCCTGAGACGGCGCCCGAAAGCATATCGCCAAGCCAGTGTCCAGCGCGCTGAACCTTGGCGCGGACATAGCGTCGGTTGTGCCGGTTGAGCGTGCCATAGAGCGGCTGGCGATCGACCACTTGGATGCCCCCGGTCCTGACTGCGCGGATCTTTTCGGGATTATTGGTCAGAAGTTGGATCCGATCGATCTCGAGGTGGTGCAGCATCGCGACCGCCGAGTCGTAACGCCGTTCGTCCGCACCAAAGCCAAGCGTGCAGTCGGCGTCCATGGTGTCGAGTCCTTCGTCTTGCAATGTATAGGCGCGAAGCTTGTTTCCAAAACCGATACCTCGCCCCTCCTGGTCGAGATAGAGGAGCACGCCGCCGCCGCGCGCCTGGAATACCCGGAGCGCCCCCCGGAGCTGTTCACCACAATCACAGCGGAGGCTGCCAAACAGATCGCCCGTCAAGCACGCCGAGTGAATCCGAACCGGGAGCGGGTCGGGCCATTCCTCGCGGGGACCGACAAGAACGGCCACGTGCTCGAGGATGCCGTTGGCCCCGCGAAACGACATGAATCGAGCGTCCTCGGCGTCGACTAGAGGCACCGGGCCGTCGCTCACGTGTGTCACTTCGAGACGCTCGCGGCTTGTCATCCCTTCAATCTCGTCGGTCGTGACCGACAACACGGTGCCGTCGTTCGCCCATCGGCCCACCGTCTCGACGTCGTCCCCGTGGAGCGTGACGCTCATG
>CAUZIB010000029.1:0-48093 GCA_963579735.1 Vicinamibacteria bacterium
CATCGCTCCCGGGAGAAGACCGGCCTCGACCAGCACCTGAAATCCATTGCAGATACCGATGACCGGCCCTCCAGCATTGGCGAACTCCGCGACACAACCCATCACCGGCGAAAACCTGGCAATCGCACCACTGCGAAGGTAATCCCCATAGGAAAAACCGCCCGGTAAGATGACGGCGTCCGCGCCACCGAGATCCGTATCCTTGTGCCACACCAATACGGCGTCGTGACCCAGAACCTGGGTCACCGCGTGATACGCATCGTGATCGCAGTTCGAGCCGGGAAAAACAACGATGGCAAATCTCATGACTCGTCTGGGTCGACATCGACCCGAAAGCTCTCGATGACCGGATTGGCCAGGACTCGCTCCGCGACCTCCCGCACCATCGCAAGGCCGTCTTCGACCGATGCGGCATCCACGTCGACCTCGAAATACTTGCCCTGTCGAACATCACGGACACCGTCATAGCCCATGGACCGCAATGCCCGTGCAATGGTCTGGCCCTGAGGGTCGAGAATCGACGGCTTCAATGTCACGTGGACTCGTGCTTTCACGGCGACCGTTCTCCAAACACACGCGTAAGAATCAGATCAACATGCCGGAGCTGCACGGCGAGGTCGAATACCTGCTCTATCTCATTACTGGTCAGGGCGCCGGCAATATCCGGGTCGGCCAACAGCAAGCCCTTGAAGTCGAGCCGCTCGTCGTGCGAGCGCATCGCGTTTCGTTGGACCCACGTGTAGGCTTCCTCGCGCGACACGCCGCGACGCGCCAGCTCCAGAAGCACCGTGCCAGAGAAGACCACGCCTCGTGACAGACCGAGATTCTCGAGCATGCGGTCCGGGTGCACGACCAAGCCGGTCACAATGGTAGTGAGCCGCCGAACCATGTGGTCGAGGGCGCAAAAACTATCCGGAAAGATGACCCGTTCGACCGACGAGTGGGAAATATCTCGCTCGTGCCACAAGGCGATGTTCTCCATGGCCGCCAACGCGTTCGTTCGCACGAGCCGGGCCAACCCGGTAATCTGCTCACAGCCAATCGGGTTCCGCTTGTGAGGCATGGCCGAAGAGCCCTTTTGGCCTCGCGTAAACGGCTCTTGCACCTCGCCGATTTCCGTCTTCTGAAGACCTCGTATCTCCAGCGCAATCGTTTCCAACGTCGCCGCCGCAATGGCGAGCGCACTGAGCAACTCGGCATGACGGTCACGCTGGATGACCTGCGAAGACACTGGCGCGAACTGCAAGCCAAGCGTGGCGCAGACCGACTCCTCGATCGCGGGGTCAAGATGCGCGTATGTACCAACGGCACCAGAGATCTGCCCAACACTGATCGTCTCTTTCGCGCGCTCAATTCGCTCGTGGTCTCTTCGCAGCTGATCGAACCACAGTGCGAGCTTGAGTCCCAGAGTCATGGGCTCAGCGTGAACACCGTGCGTGCGGCCGATCATCGCCGTGTGCCGATGCTCGTCGGCTCGAACCGCTACCGCGTCCTCAAGCCGTTTGAGGTCTCCGAGCAGCACATCACACGATTCTCGCAGTTGGATCGCCAACGCCGTATCCAGCACGTCCGACGACGTCAGTCCAAAATGCAGCCACCGGGCCGACGGTCCCACATGTTCGGCCACGGCGGTCGTAAACGCGATCACATCGTGCCGCGTGACTTGCTCGATCTCATCGACTCGAGCGGCATCAACCGCACCAAGAGTCCTGATATCGTCCGCGGCCTCCTTTGGGATCAGGCCATGGGCAGCCATTGCGTCTGCAGCGGCGCACTCGACGGCGAGCCAGGTCTCGTACTTGCGCTGTTCTTCCCAAATACGGCCCATCTCGGGCGGTGTGTAACGAGGAATCATGGCGTCGTCTCGCCGGCGACATCGGAGACCGGGGAGGCGGGCATGTCAAAGGGTAACCGAGGCTGACGTCGTGGCACTCGACTTCCGTCGACCGGCACGGCTTGACCACTCCGGAGACCGCCAATAGGACCGAGTGCACTGAGGTCTATCGTGGATGCGACGCGATCCTGCCGCGTCACCACGACATCCACATCCGTGCGACCGCAGAGGGCGAGTGCTTCCCGACAACTCATCTCCGCAATCTCTGGAACGTTGTTCACACGGCTCAGGTGGGCAAGCACGATGCACCGGACCGAGTCACCGAGACCGGTACGAACAAAAGTTGCGAGCGATTCGTTTGACAAGTGGCCGCGGGTCCCACCAATCCGCTCGCGCGTAGACCGAGTGTAAGGACTCACCTCTAGTAACTCGGACGAGTGGTTTGATTCGAGCACCAGTAGCCGACAATCGCGAAATCGCGCTACCAACTCGTCCGTCATCACGCCAATATCCGTCGCGAATCCGAGGGCGCCATTGGCAGTATCGATGCGGAAGGCGACCGTTTCCGACGCGTCATGCGGTATCACCAGCGGCTCGAACTGCCACCCGCAAATGTCGTGCGCGCGACCCGGCTTCATCGGTCGCCACTCCGCCAGCTCGACATCTCCCCAATCGGCCCGTCCCGCGTCGGTGGTGTAGACAGGCACGCTGTGCTTTCGTGAAAACATGCCCGCCCCACGAGTGTGATCCCCGTGGGCGTGGGTGATCACGATGGCACGGATCTCTTCGGGGGTCGTCCCAACCGTCTCGAGACGGCGCGCCATTTGGCGATAGCTCAAGCCGGCGTCGATGAGCACCGCCTCTCGGCACCGCGTGTCGTCTTTGAGCAGCGTCGCGTTGCCAGCACTCCCGCTCCCGAGCACCGTCAGTTGAACTCCGATTGTCCGCCCCCCCGGGCTGCTAGATCCCGGCCGCGTTGCCAGTGTCCCTGCGTACTTACGCCACCGCGAGCTGTGATTCCAATACCGCGGTTTCCGCCCCTGGACCAAGCACAGTCGCCGCAAGCGAGCCATCCGACGCCAGCTCGGCCGCCACCTTCCGCACATCGTCCGCCGACACATTGTCGATAGCTGCGAGATTCTCGGAAACGTCAACCTGACGGCCGAAATACATCTCCGAGCGCGCCATTTGCGACATGCGACTGCCGGTGCTCTCGAGACCGAGCACAATATTCCCTTTGATGTGGTCCTTCGCCCGCTGCAACTCGTCTGCTGGAACCGGCTCTTGCCTCAGCGTGCGTAGCTCGTCCACCACGACGTCGACAACCTCTGGCACCGCCGCTGCGTCGCACCCTGCATAGATTGTCAACGCACCCGCATCTCGATAAGACGCAAGCCCACTGCTCACGGCATAGGCGAGACCGCGCTCCTCACGGACCTTCTGGAACAACCGGGAACTCATCGAGCCGCCGAGAATCGTGTTCAGGACATAGCTGGCGTAACGGTCGTCGTGGTCGTGGGGAAGCGCGCGCGTTCCCAACACGAGATGGCTTTGCTCAAGGTCTTTTTGGCGAGTAACAAGCGAAGGGCGTGGTGTGGGTGGAACACTCTGCATCGGTTCGCGCCGACTATCGAGCGACGCGAACGCGGCGCCGATCAAGTCGCGGACCTGTTCGTGTTCGAGATGCCCGGCCGCCGCAACCAAGAGGTTCCCGCTTACATAGGTCCGGTCAAAAAAGTTCTTTAGCCGCCCCCGCGTGATTCCCGCGACCGATTCCGCCGTGCCTAAGATCGACCGCCCGAGCGGATGATTCGGCCAGAAACTGGCCATGAACTCCTCGTGCACAAGGTCGTCGGGCGTATCCTCAACCATTTTGATCTCTTCGAGAATGACTTTCTTTTCCTTCTCGAGGTCATCGGCATCAAACACGGGACGTCGGACCAAGTCGGCAAGAAGGTCTACGGCCCTCGGCAAGTGTTCATCCAAAACCTTGATGTAGTAACTGGCACACTCCTTCGCGGTAAACGCGTCGAGGTGCCCGCCTATGGAGTCGACCTCCTGGGCAATGTCTTTGGCCGACCGGTTATCCGTTCCCTTGAAGAGCATGTGCTCGGCCAAATGCGCGATGCCCTCATGCTCTGGGTCTTCATGCCGAGAACCGCGGGTGAGCCAGACCCCAAGGCTGACCGAACGAACGTCGGGCATCGATTCGGTGAGCAGGCCCAGCCCGTTGTCAAGCGCCTCACGAACAATCATGGTCTTGCATGGGTCGGGCGGGGATGACGGCTGCCAAGCCACTGACGTCGCGGCGACAACATCAACGATCTTGTCATAATCACTGTAAATTACTGTACAAAAGGGAATTAGGAGAAACGTCGACCACTAAATGATAGCATGCTCCTCCCGGCAGCTTCAACCGTAGGAAGAGGAGTCGATGGTGAGAACGGACATCGCCGCGCTCGAGCTTGGTCAGCTCGAGACGGCGCTCGAGGACCTCGGGGCAAAGGCCTTTCACGCTCGTCAGATCTATCGTTGGGTCTACCGAGTCGGCCTGACCGACTTTCGCGATATGACTGACCTCTCGGTGGCCCTCCGGGAGCAACTCTCCCAGGAATGTGAGATTCGGACCCCACAAGTAGCTCAGCGAAACAGCTCGGTCGACGGCACCGAGAAGTTCCTCCTTGAGCTCGACGACGGCCGCATGATCGAATCCGTGTTCATCCCCGATACGCCGCGGCTCACCTTTTGCGTGTCCACCCAGGTTGGCTGCGCGATGAAATGCGCATTTTGTCTCACCGGCAAGATGGGCCTCCATCGCAATCTGACTGCGGCTGAGATCGCTGGACAGGTGCGCGTGCTGGCACATGCCGTCGGACTCGCCGACAAGAGTTTCAACGTGGTCCTGATGGGAATGGGTGAGCCGCTTCACAACTACGACGCCACCATGAAGGCGTTGCGGATGCTCACGGCTCGTGCGGGTTTGGCGATCCCTGAACGTCGGATCACTCTGTCTACGGTCGGCGTCCCACGCGGGTTGGAGCGACTCGCCGCGGAACCGGTAATGCCCAATCTCGCGGTGTCTCTGCATGCAGCGAACGACGACCTCCGGGAGCAGCTGGTTCCGGTCAACCGTCGCTACGGGCTGACAGATATTCTCGAAGCGTGTCGTCTCTTCCCGGCGGGGCGACGGCGACGCATCACGTTCGAGTATGTACTGCTCGCCGACACAAATGACTCGGAGAACGATGCCCGCCAACTTGCAGGCATGTTGGGCGGGGTCAAGAACAAGACAAAGGTCAACGTCATCCCTCTCAACGAAGCACCGGGGATCCCGTTTCGCCGGCCAACGGATAGCCGGATCAATCGTTTCGCACGCACCCTGGCTCGCGGCGGTGTGACGGTGTCGATCCGAAAAAGCCGAGGACGTGACATCCGAGCGGCCTGTGGCCAACTCCTCGTCGAAGGTGCGGCGGGCCGACTGGTAAAGGAGCACCCGTCTTCCGTCGACCCGCGCTAGCGGACTGTCGTCAGCGATTCATTGCATAGGTCCCGGGCGAAGAATCCCGTCTGGCGGCGTGCTTCTGAGTCGAAGACGCCCAATATTCTCGGTCGTCGCGCCTGGCCACCCAGCCGCCGCGCGCTGCGACTCAGGCAACGATCAGTGACCCGTGACACGAGCGACTAAACGAGTGTTCCGGTCATCGGTACCGTCGGCGTCCCCGCACCCGTAATCCGCACTCGAACCCGTTGATTGTCCGGCTGCGTCCCGTGGATAGCGTCGGACTCCGTCCGGTGAAGCCGGATCTTGAGATAGTTGTCCGTCAGGGCCACCCGGCCTTCGTCGATAGTCAAGGCCGGGCGCACCGACCCGACCTGGGTCGATCGGAATCGCGTCGTGAGTTCAGCGCCGAGTTCCCTGACCATACGGGCGCGCGCCCGTATCTCCTCGACTGGCACTTTGTCCGACATCCCCGACGCCTCTGTCCCGGGCCGGTCAGAGTAGGGAAACACATGTAAATAGGTGAGAGGGCTTTCCGCAAGGTACGCGAGATTTGTCTCGACATCCTCTGGACCCTCACCGGGGAACCCCACGACAAAGTCTGACCCAATCCCGGCGTCGGGGAGTTGCTGCCGAATCCGGGAAACCAGGCGGTCATAGTCGTCTAACGTGTACGGCCGCCTCATTCCGCGCAGCACGCGGTCGCTGGCGCTCTGGAGCGGCAAATGGAAGTGGGGGGCAAATCGGCCACTCTGGGTCACGAGATCGACGATTGCCGCGGTGCAATCCATGGGTTCGAGCGAGCTCAACCGAAACATCAGCGAGCTGGGGTGCCCATCGAGTGCACACAGCAAAGCGTGAAGGCTTGTCGATGGATCAAGATCCCGCCCATACGATCCGATGTGCACACCGGTCAGGGCCGCTTCCTTGAAGCCTTCGGCATCCAACCGCGTGGCCTCGGCCAGCACGTCAGCGAGCACCTTGCTCCGCCCGCCACCACGAGTGGACGGGATGATGCAGTATGCGCACTTCTGGTCGCATCCCGTCTGCACTCTCAGCGTCGCCGTCGTGCGACCGAACGAATAGGGGTCGAGACGGTCACCGCACGCACCCTCTCCACCGGCGAAACGTTCGGCCGTGGTTGGATCGGAGGCCAGGTCGGCAAGGACACGACTCACCAAATCGGGTTTGTCAGGGTTGGGCACAATCGCCGTGACGCCCGGTAAATCGGAGAGGTCGTCAGCGGCCCGGGTGGCGTAACACCCCGTGGCGACCACACGAACCTCAGGATTCTTTCGCGCAATGCGGCGGATCATCTGACGCGCGCCTTGGTCAGCGGTGGCGGTGACCGAGCAGGTGTTCACGACGACAAGATCGGCCTCCTCAGGCGCAGAGCGGTGAGCGCCTCGGGCCAAGAGCTGGCGCTCAAGATCGGTGGAGTCTGCCTGATTGACGCGACAGCCAAAGGTGACGATGGCGTACTTCACGGTCGGCCAGTATAGAAGCTCTTACACGATTCCGGCCACAATCCCCGCCGGGGGCGTCTCCTGTTCTTCGCCACACTTATGAGATAGCGTCTACTCCGCAGTATCCCGCCCGCGGGAATCGATAAAGAGATTCGAGGAGGATCCGTCATGCGCGCTGCTATCGCTTCGCTATTTCTCGTCGCCGTCGCCCTGGTTGCCGGAGGCACCGTCAGTTCCGTGGCGGTGACCTCTTCCAACACCGGTGTCGCGCCCGAAGCCACGGCGCCCCGGGGTACGCAAGGTCCTGACGCGCGAGTAGCCGACGCGCGACTCGACGCGTTGAAGGACGAGGTCTCCGCCGATATTGAGGGCCGCCGCGACTTCACCCAGCAAATGGTCGACAGCGTGTTCAGCTTCTCTGAGCTCGGGTTCCAAGAGTTCGAGACCCAGCGATACGTCACCAATATTCTCGAGCAGCACGGGTTCGAGATAGAGCACGGTGTCGCCGGCGTACCCAGTGCGTGGGTGGCAACCTGGGGTTCGGGCAAGCCGGTCATCGCGCTGGGAACCGATGTCGACGGTATTCCTCAGGCCTCGCAGAAACCAGGGGTGGCGTATCGCGATCCGCTCGTCGTGGGGGCACCCGGACACGGCGAGGGACACAACTCTGGGCAGGCACTCATTGTCACGGCGGCACTCGCGGTGAAAAAAATCATGGAGCGGGAGGACCTCTCGGGCACGCTGATGCTGTGGCCAGGGGTGGCCGAGGAGCAGCTCGGGACAAAAGCGTTTTACGTTCGGGACGGTGTGTTCGAGGATGTGGACGTCGTGCTCTACGCTCATGTGAGCTCGGGTATGACCACGAGCTGGGGTGACGGGCGTGGAAACGGGCTCGTCTCAATCGAATACACGTTTCAGGGAGAGAGTGCGCACGGTGCGGGCTCACCCTGGGACGGACGGAGCGCGCTCGATGCTGTGGAGCTCATGAATGTCGGCTGGAACTTTCGACGAGAGCATCTCCGTATCCAGCAGCGTTCGCATTACGTCATCACCGATGGCGGCGACCAGCCAAACGTTGTTCCGCCCACAGCCGCCGTCTGGTATTTCTTCCGTGAGACCAACTACGACGACATCCTCCGGATGTGGCAAATCGGCGACTCCATGGCAGAAGGCGCGTCGTTGATGACCGACACCACGTTGAGCTCCCAACTCCTTGGCGCGGCGTGGCCACAGCACTTCAACCGCCCTGTCACGGAACGGCTGCAGAAGAACATCACTCGAGTAGGCATGCCGACGTGGAGCGAAAAAGATCAAACCCTGGCGCACGCAGTACAACGGATGAACGGCGTAGAGGAACAAGGACTCGCCACAGAAGTCCAGACGGAACTCACCGGGCGCGAACAGATACCCGACCGCGAGCGTCGCGGTGGCGGTTCGGACGATATCGGTGACATCTCGTGGGTCGTACCAACCGTGACGTTACGTTTCCCATCCAACATCCCGGGAGGCCAAGGACACAACTGGAACCGCGCAATCGCGATGGCGACACCCATCGCCCACAAAGGAGCGACGGCCGGCGCCAAGGTGCACGCCATGACCGTGCTCGACCTCCTTTTGTCGCCAGACCTCGTCGCGGACGCCTGGGGCTACTTCAACGACGTGCAGAACAAAGACCGGCAGTACACATCTTTCTTGCGTCCCACTGACCAACCAGCCATTTGGCTCAATGCGGAGATCATGGAAGAGTATCGCCCGCAGCTCGAGCAGCTCTATTTCGATCCGTCCTCATATCAGACGTATCTCGAGCAGCTCGGTATCGAATATCCGACCCTGCCAGCCGAATAAGCCGCGGCGCACTGGTGTATCGCAGTTGAAAATAGGTCAAGCCTCGGCCTCGACGGCGGTACACCGGGACGGGTCGCCCGGGCTCCGCACCCACGAGTGCGTCAAAGGGTCGATGATTCCTGGGACTCGTGGGCGATCCACTAGCGCGTCATGAAGCGGAGCGGCTCATAGCCAGTCCGTAGCGACAAATTGACCCCCAACACGACGGTCACAATTGCCGCGACCGAGCTGAGAAGCCACGGATGGTCAACCATGGCGGTGACGCTTGAAGTCGAACCAAGCATCACGCCCCAACTCAGCGCGTCCACAGGAAACCCAAGGCCGACATATGACAGGGCCGCCTCGGCGAGGATAAAACTGCGGAGAGGCTGAAATTGAGACGATGCTCGTCTGCGCGGCCCGTCGCGATGTCCAACAACCGGTATGCGGGCCATATGGCTGCCAACTCGCGTTGGACCTCATCCAGAAGGCCGGCGAGCAGGTCGTTGATCCGGTCGTAGTCGTCGCGGACAGACGCTAGCTCGCCGTCCGGCACTGATTCGACGGTCGCAATGCTCAAATCCAGATTGATGTGAGCGTTGATCCCGAGCGCCAGATGTTGAGTCACGATGGGCCACCATTGACGGGCGGTATCGAAGGCAAGCGCCCAGGCTCGTGTCGGCGCTTGGCCGCGTTGGTATTGCTCGAGCGCGTCAAGATATCGCGTCGCGAAGATCACGCTCAGCCTTTCCATACGCTCGTTGTCGTCAAAAAAAAGCGGTCCTCGATCCCCTGCGCCACGCGCACCGTCATCTTGCGATACAACGCAGGGAAGTAGCCCAGACGACTGCGCTTCGTGCTGGCATCGGCAAGAATCGCGTCCAGACGCCCGACGACCTGGTCCATTGTGACGACTGCTTCCATTCGCCTCTCGCGCGCCAGATAGGAGGATTCGTGTAGCCGTCCGTCGGGGAATCGACCGATGGCTGAATCGATTGGGGCATGATAACGGACCCAAATTGGGAAGTTCTTGCCAAAGCGCGGCTACCCATACTGCGCCCTGGAAAGCCTCATCCGACAGGCGACGCGTGGTGGCCGGATAGTGGAGGCGAAGAGACGACTCGTGGTACTGTCGACATCTACCAACAAGTGAGGAGCACACCATGACCAACCGCTCAGTCCAATTCTTCGCCGTTAGCGTAGCTGTGGGGCTGCTACTTTCGACGACAGCCGCCGCCCAGTCTGGCGACACTGCCACGTCTCTGCGAACCCCGGATGGACATCCCGATCTCACCGGAGTGTGGGATTTCCGGACTGTTACCCCGTTGGAACGGCCTGAAGAACTTGCCGACAAAGAGTTCCTCACCGAGGAAGAGGTCGCCACCTACGCCGCAGAGCGTGTACGAGCCAGCAACGCGGATTTGAACCGCGATGAAAAGAAGCGAACAACCACTGCCCGGGGGCAGGTGAACGGAACGCGCGAAAGCAGCGACCTCGCTCTGGCCTACAACGACTTCTGGTGGGACCGAGGGACGGTCGTGGTCGAGACACGTCGCACGTCGCTGGTCGTCGATCCGCCCGACGGGCGCCTTCCCGCGCTGACGGATGCCGGCGAGGCCCGAGCCGCAGAACGAGTTCGAGTCAACCAGCGGCCGACTGAAGGCCCAGAAGACCGCCCGCTGGGTGAGCGATGCATCACTGGGTTTAATTCAGGCCCCCCGATGCTGCCTGCCGCCTACAACATGAACGTCCAGATCTTTCAAACCACCGACCATATCGTGCTCCTGAACGAAATGGTGCACAACGCGCGGATCATCCCACTCGACGGCAGTGACCACGGCACGGTTCCGTTGTGGACGGGCGTGTCGCGCGGACACTGGGACGGCGACACACTGGTGGTTGAAACGAAGAACTTTCTCCGCGAGACCAGCTTCCGGGGCTCGAGCAAGAATCTTCACCTCGTAGAGAAGATTCAGCGACTGAGTGAGGAAACCTTGCTGTATTCGTTCACCGTCACCGACCCCACGACGTGGACAAAGCCGTGGACGGTGGAGCTCCCCATGCGGCGCAGCGACCTGCCGCTCTACGAGTACGCCTGCCATGAGGGAAACTACGGTATGGAAGGTACTCTCAGTGGCGCGCGAGCCATCGAAAAGGCAAACCAGTAACGACTCGGAACCACCTCGCCGCCACGCGCCTCTGCGGGGGTACGGGGCGGCGTCCGAGCACACGGAGTGGTCTCCACGCCCCCCGGGAATACGTCGGGCCACTCTCGGGTTTGTATCCATAGGGCCCGCAACTGCACAAAACGAAACGGGCCCCGGCCACTCACACACGGGACCGACATTGAGGGAGCGATCGGCATGATCTCTAGAGTCGGCGCGAGGATCGGCGCGGCCCATCTCCTGGTTCTCGCGACCATGGCGCTGGTAGGGTGCGAAACCACGGCGAATCCGTTCCACCCTGCAGCTTTCCTTGAGTTTGAAACGATCGATCTCCAAGTCGGGACCGGTGCAGCCGCAGCGACCGGAGACGTGCTGGTCATTGACAGCACTGTCTGGCTTCACGATCCAGACGTGTCCGACAAGAAGGGTCAACAGGTCGAGAACAGTCGCGGTCCATTCGTGCTCGGCGCGGGCCAGGTGATTCTCGGACTCGACCAAGGACTGACCGGGATGCGTGTAGGCGGCTTGCGCAGATTCATCGTGCCGGCCTCCCTGGCCTTCGACCGACTCGGTTCCGCGACCGTTCCCCCAAATCGACACATTGTTGTCGACGTCATGCTCATAGATGTGCAACCACTGGTCACCGATAGCGCACCGTATAGCGCGACGGACTTACAGGTAGGGACTGGCGCCGAGGCAGTGGACGGAAACACCGTCACCGTCTCATTCGGCGGTTGGCTCTACAAAGAGAATGAGCCAGATGGCAAATGGATCCCGTTCGATTCGGGTGGCGGGTTTGACGTGAACGTCGGCGCCGGCCAAGTGATCGCCGGGTGGGACCGCGGACTCCGCGGCATGCAGATGAACGGAGCGCGACGGCTCGTCATTCCACCCGAGCTGGCCTACGGCGCAATGGGGCGGCCACCGCTTATTCCTCCGAACGCCACCCTCGTATTCGACGTCACCGTCACCGACTTGAGATAGGGACGCCCCGGGGCGGACGCGACCGGCAGCCTGATGCGGACGCCCATCGCCCTACGCTTTCGAGGGTGATAGGGCGAATACTTTTTCTGACGGCAGTCGCAACAAGGTCACATCGATCAAGGTCGTGTGAAACGGCTGGATGATTCGTCGGACGATGGTCGGACGAAGCGTGATCGTGAGCGGCAAATAGTGAATGTCGCCGGACCGCGCTTCGTATCCCGTGATCTCAAAATCGAGCGACGCGATCCTGTCCAATAGATTCACCCACCCGGCGCCCTCTGGCTGGGTGCGAAACTTCTGGAGCCGCAGATAGAATGTGACCGTTCCCGGATTGAGACGGTTCACGTGCTTGTCTTCGATCAAGCGCTCAAGGCGAAGCTGAGACCGCGGGCCTCGGGACTTGAACGTGATGTCGTGATGTTCGACGTCGCCACCAAATTGATCCCGCACACGGAAGACCAGCTGGGCGTGCCCCTCGTACTGGGCTTGTGGATTCCATTCGGTGAGGCGTCCCTTCAGCTTGCCGGCGCGACCAAACGTTTCCACGCTGTGTTGATGCCACGCGCCCACGGTGTCGCGATAGGCGTCTGCATCATGCGGCTGCGATAGTGCGCCAGTTAAGAGCGGAAGAACCCGGCGACGATTCTTTTGCCCATCGACGATACCGATGCCGCGCCCGAAATGTGCCGTCTCGTAGAGGACCGCAAAAGGGATCTCTCGACGATGTGTGGCTAGCTGAGATGCATCGTACCGGTAGTACTGTATGGGCAGTTTGTCATCTGCAATGCGGTGCTCGACATGGCGCCTGATCTCTCGAAGTTTGATACCAAAGGCCTCGTCGATCGGCGCCACGGTGATGTAGTTGAAGTTGAGATTTGCCGCGCTCGTGCGCACTGTGTTGTCAGCCGAATCTTCCTTCACATATCGCACCGGAACCATCCGCAGCTCCCCTAGTGTCTGAGACCCCACCATGCAGAACTCTTGAATGCGGTAGTCCTCCCACATGTCGCTCCCCGCCTGGAGAAAGTCCAGGTGCAAATCCAGAGTTTTCCACGAGCCGAACTCCAACTCCTCGAGGACACGAACCCCTCTCTCGACCCCCTGCACGATTCGGCCCCACCTTGCGAGTTGCCCTTGACCGATATGGGCCAGCCCGCTGCCAAAGTTCGCTCCTGCCAAATGCACCAAGTTGTAAATCGGCGACGGCTTTCGGTCGAACAATCGGATCCAGTTGCGAATAACAACGGCGCCGGTGCTATGAATCACCACGTGGAAGCCCGACTCGAGGAGGTGTTTGTAACGCGAGGCGGTCAGCGCCCGCTCCAACGTGAAGCTGATATCGTCGATAGAAATACCGTCGTTGAGCGAAATCCAGCGCCCCAAATTGATCTCGACGACCTTCGAAGTCCCGAACTGCTTCCGAAGGTCCGCCGGTAGGTTGCCGTAGATCGTTTACGCGGACGTGTCCCTGCCCTCAGTGCTATAGCCGTGGATCAAGACAATGGGTTTCACAGTCGTGTCTCCGAAAGTAGCATCTGGCAATCGCGGGGTCGATTAGAAGACCGGCCAGGAGTGGCGCGGGCAAGGAACTACAAATGCTGGGTGGTGGGGGGCGGTCGACAGGTTGCCCCACGGACACTGTCGAGGCGAGACGGAAACGCGACACTTAGGAGTCAGTCGCAGTCACGGTCTCACCCCTATCGATCTCTAGCAAGCAATCGTCCGCCAACGGTTCGATGGCCGTAAAGTCCCGGTGAGCGATCCATTCAGGCCGCTTGAACTGCCGGATGTGATTGTCCACGTGACACAGGCTGAGATACAGAATCGTCCGATTCCACGGACTGATATTCGGCGGCGACGAGTGGACGATATTGCAGTGAAACAGCAGGACTGAACCCGCTTTCCCCTTGGGCGCGACCATCCCACCGTCTTCGGCAAGGCGTGTCACCGTGGCCTTGTCGAGTGTCCAGAGCGGATACGACGTCGTCTGCAGGTCGTGACCTGCTTCCAGTTTCCCGGCGCGGTGACTACGCGGGATAAGCATGAGTGGGCCATTGAACTCCGTCACCTCATCGAGAAACAATGCGATGTTCATCGCGCGCGGCTCTGGCATCAAATCATCCCGCGCCCAGGTCCCATAGTCCTGGTGCCACTGCCACACCTCGCCATCGAACGCGGCCTTGCCGTTGATCTTGTTCTGGTGGATATACACGGGACCACCCAGCAGCTGCATCACGGGCTCGATCAAACGCGAGTGGTTGCTCAGCACGCGAAAGACCTCGTTGTATTGATGCGCCGCGAACGCGGTGCGAACCGCTTTGCCGTCCTTCTCGCGCCACACCTCTTCTCGTTCCATCGCGAAAATGGCCGGTATCTCCTCGCGGACGATCTCGATCTCGCGCGCGGAAAACGCATCGGGAAAAAACAGATAACCCTCGCTGTCAAATTGTTCGGTCTGGTCAGCTGTCAACTTCATCGTGATTACCTTGTCTGGCCTACCGTCAGTTGATCGGGATACAAGCGAACCGGTGAACTGTCGCAGAGAAACCTAACCCAAGCGTAGGTCGCGACGCCGCGCTGGTCAGGCGGGGTGCGACCGCCGTGCAACACCGCGAGGGCGTGCGTCCCGACTTGCGCATAGGTAGCGTTGCTCCGCGACAGGCGACTAGACCAAACTTTCCGACGTTCAAGTCGCATGACTCGAGGTAATCGCGTTCGCTGTCTAGGCGCGGCGAGGCAGGCATCTCGGTCATATGTCGACGAGGCGCAACGACGACGGCGGTGCACTAGTGTAGTGTCTCCAGATCCCGATTGAACCCCACCTACGGAACGACTGTCGAAACAAACTTCTGCACTCGCCCACTGAGTTGTGCCACGAAGACATCGCCTGCGCGAGACACCGCCGCCCCATGGCCACCTTCGCCACGGCTCAGCCGCGCAACGACGTCGCCTTCGAGACTGCGTAGGGTGCCGCCCGACAAAATCTGCTGATCACCGGTCATGGCCAGGGCAGAGACGCTACCGACATCCGTCCATTCCTCTAGAAACACCCCGTAAGCGTCAAAGATCTGGATTCTCAGATTGTCGCGGTCGGTGACGTAGACACGCCCTTCTGCATCAACGACGAGATTGTGCGGTAGGCCAAACTCGCCTGGTCCTTTCCCTCTCTCACCCCATTGGAGAAGGTATCGACCGTCGGACGTGTACTTGACCACGCGCGCATTGCCATACCCGTCGCTAACATAGACATCGCCGTTCGGGGCGAAGGCCACATCGGTGGGCAGATTGAAGGTATCGGTTCCGGCCCCGGCAACACCCTCGGTGCCCAGTTGTATCAGCACCCGCCCCTCGGTGTTCACTTTGTAGACAACGTGCGCGCCCGCATCGACAACCCACGTGTTCCCTTCGGGGTCGACGCGGACGGAGTGCGCACCACAGGCATAGCACCCCGCGGGTCCATAAACTGCGGTATACCCTGATCCTCCGCGCACTCGGTCCTCGGGCGAGATTCTGACGATCTTGCCTTCGCTGATCACTCCATCGCCCCATGACCGAAGAAACTGTCCGGTGGGGTTGAAGACCATCAGGGGGTGAGCCCCACGATGAAGCACGACGATGGCACCGTCGGCATCGGTCGCAACCGCCGCGACTTGCCCAAAATTCCACGCCACAGCGGTTCCTGCGGCGCTCATTGCGGGAACCGGCCATTCCGCGACTTCTGTGTAGCTCGGCGACTCAACCCCTTGCGCACTCAGCGACGCCCCAGCCCCAACTGCAAGCAGACAACTCGCGTAGAGACGTGCTCGAATGACAGACGAGTGCATTCCGCGGTGGTCTCCCATCTTTCCCCCATTTGTGCAACGAGACTGTCGCAGGACAGAAGTTAATCATGCTCGGGCCTAGATTCGTAGCTGCGTCAGACGGACACAGCCTCGAAGGCCCAAGCGAATGGGGAGCGACAGACATTCATCTGATTGCGTCATCACCAAGCGGCGCTCGATAATGACGCGATGGCCGTGTCTCCGAATGCCGCCCGGCGCGAATCCCAGACGCGGTTGAGCCAACACGACCAGATGGCGCTCTCTCGGCTGATGCCGCTGGTCTACGACGAGCTGCGTCGGCTCGCAAAGCGATATGTCGGTCGGGAACGACCCGGCCTTACTTTGCGACTCACGGCACTGGTCAATGAGGTCTACCTCCGGCTGGACAAGCACCAGAAGCAAGGATGGCAGAGCCGGGCCCATTTCGTCGCCATCGCGGCACTCTCGATGCGGCAGATCCTCGTCGAACGAGCACGTGCCCGCGACGCGAGCAAAAGGGGCGGGGACCGTGTGAAGGTCACGTTGGACGAAGGACTCGTCGCCGAGACCGAGCGTTCGGTCGACCTCCTCGCCGTCGACGACGAGCTTCGTTTCTTTGGGGGGTTGACGGTCGACGAATCCGCGGAGGTGCTTGGCATCTCACCAGCCACGGTCAAGCGGCGGTGGGCCCTTGCCAAGGCGTGGCTTCAGCGCGAGATCACGCAGGGACCAGTCAGTGGATCCTGAGCGTTGGAAGCGGGTCACGGCGCTATTCGACGCGGTTCTCGAATGCGCCCCGGCAGACCGGGAAGCACTTCTCCGCGAGGCCTGCCCAGACGATCCCGCGATACGGGCCGAAGTCCAGTCCTTAGTGGACGCCCACGACCAGGCGGATGTGTTCGAGAAGCCAGCCTACGAAGCCAACCCGGACCTTCTGGCACCCGACGACCTCGACCCGCTGGTCGGGCAACGCCTCGGCCCCTATCGGATCACGAAGCTGATCGGGCACGGAGGAATGGGCGTGGTCTACCTGGGGGAGGACACTCGTCTGCGCCGACCGGTCGCCATCAAAGCACTCCCGTCCGACTTTACCCACGATGAGCGTAGCCGGGAGCGGTTGAGACGCGAAGCGATGGCGGCGGCGTCCTTGTCACATCCGAACATCGCGACGGTATTCGCATTGGAAGAGTTCGACGGACTCCTCTATTTGGTCGGGGAGTATGTCGAAGGACAGACGCTTCGCGAGGAGCTACGCAACGGGCCGGTGCCGATTTCGGTGGTGATGTCGGTCGCGGTCGACATCGGAGCCGCTCTGGAGGCGGCGCACGAGCGCAGTATCGTTCATCGAGATTTGAAACCCGAGAACGTCATGCGCTCGTCGCGAAAGGGTCTCAAGGTCGTCGATTTTTGGCTCGCCCGCTTCGAGCGTGGCGACCCGGACAGCGCGCAACATCTCACGCTCGGGGAGGGAGCGGTTGGCACGCCGGGGTATATGTCACCCGAACAGATGCGAGGGGACCCGGTCGGTGTCCAGTCGGATCAGTTCGCGTTCGGCATCCTCATCTATGAGCTGGCGACCGGAGTGCCCGGCCGACCTCGAACGAATCGTGAGACGGTGTCTTGCAAAACGACCGGCTGAACGCTATGCCACGAGCGCGGATCTAGCGGTTGACCTGCGAGCGATCAAGAAAGAACCGACCAACCGTCACGTACCCTTGCGCCCTTCGGCCGTTGAGACCGACGGGCTTCCGCCAACACACCCACCGCCGATTTGGTGGTGGCAGTTCCACCAGGTCGCGGTCAGCAGCGTCTACTGCCTCACGTTGATCCCACTCTGGCGAGCCCGAGAATGGATGTCTGAGCCGTGGGGCCTGGTCACCTTCGTCGCCACCGTCGCCGTCGTCGGCATGGCCGTCAACCTTCGGCTCCATCTGTGGTTTACATCGCGTGTCTACCCAGCGGAGCTCGCCGAGCGTCGACGGCGATTGGCGCGATGAAACCACGTTACCGACGCGGGGTTCGTACTCGGTGTGCTCACGACAGCCATCACCATCAGCAGAGCCCATACCGGATGGGCGGCCCTCCTCGTCGCCATCGCGGTCACCAGCGCCATCAGCGCCATCAGCGCGCGTATGGTGGAGCCTGCAACCACCCGGGCCACGTTTCCCAGCACCTGAATCGCCTCAGAAACGCCCGCCCCCGGTCGGGCGGCAGGCAGGCCCGGGCGGGGTCGACCCCTCCGTCGCTTCCGCCCGGAACACTATGCGGTCAATTGCGAGGAAGTTCAGGCGTGAGCAAGACGCGATCGCCAGCAGGTTTGCAGTCACATGGTGCATGCCGAACGCGCTCACGTAGACTCCCGTCCACCCAACGTTACCCACAATCGCGATGGATCCGCTCACGATATTGAACCGCCCCAGACGTCGCCATCGTTCGTCCGGTCGGCACGTCCGGTCGCTCCAGGTCCACGGCTCGTGCGACGCGAAGTTGTGCAGGATTGTTGTCTCAACCGCCACCCCGGTCGCGAGGAGAAGGTTGACGCCATCCACTCCGTCAACCCAACGAGGACGGTCAATTGAACGCCAACGCCCAACAGCGAAACGGGACAAAATGTGAGCCGTCGCTGCCTGCGGCTCCGGCTCCGGTCGATTCGCACCGGTGCCCGATCACCTCAACCGGCCTCCAACCCTAGGCCGCTTGCCGCCAGCGCCCGGGGTATCGCGTCGCGGACGCATATCTCCTACGGGTTCGTTCATCCGGCGGCGCCGGCCGTGCCGCCAAGCGCGCCCAGCGGTCACTGACACTCCGACCGCCGAGTCAATAGGCAGAGGGGACACGTCGTTCAGAGCGCGAGGAGTGACTGACACTGGCTCGAGCCTGGAAAGGTTCAGCGCGAACAGGCATCGGTTCCGCCCGGTAGAGTGCGATGGTGTTGCGACAAATCGAATAGAGGAGCGCGACGAACATACCCACGACAGCGATGCTCCCCCCGACGTCAAACAGCAGGTGACAGGTATCGAACACGACAACGGTCGGTTTAAAACAGGTACACGACTCCACTCGCGAGCAGAATTCTGAGCTCGGTTGGACCCACCCCGAAGATTGATACGTTGAAGGTCCCACGCGCGTGGGTCGCCAGATACACCTCGGCGGAGATCAGAAGAAACGCTACCAAGACCAGTAGCGCGACCGTGAGGCTCATGAAAGGCGACAGACCGAGACCGCCGAACAAGAAGAACGCACCGATGATGTCGAGCACGTGGTCAACATAGAACCCATAGTTCGGGCATTGCTGCTGGCGCACTCGGGCGACGGTTCCGTCAAGGCTATCGCCGAACCAGTTGACGACCAAACAGATCAGGACACCGATCAGAGCCAGCTCATACAAATTTGACATCCAGAACGCGACGGCTGACCCAACCATGGCGAGGAGCCCCAGTCCGGACAGATGGTCGGCATTGACCCGGTCCGGGAGCCGTTGCGCAATCCACACCAAAGCGCGCTTCTCCATGCCTGCCAACACGCTGCCGTGTTCACGAACATGCCCACATCTCCGTGCTATTTCTCTCATGTTGCTCCTCGCCGGTCTCATACGTTCGACGCGACGACTGCGCATCAGTCGTGTCCTACAGAGCAATGCGAGAACGGAAGCAGAAAGGGCTCAGTCCTCTGTACAAAGAAAGAATGATCAAAAGGGTGGGTCTGCGAGGAGGGACCGTTCGCGTGGATAGAACTGCGGAACGAGAGGAGACGCGGGCTCCCCTCGTTCCTCGATATCGGTCTACGTCGGATCCGAATCGGTAGCGCTACCTCGACTCAGTGCTCTCCGCTCGCTCTTGAGCACGATGCCCAGACAGGATCCCCTCCATACCGATGTTTCCTTCGTGGCATGCGTATTCAAACATTGGCTGGACGCTGTGCTTCAAGGGAACGAGAATCGTCCACGGACGCGTCCACGTCGTGGGGTCGTCAAAAGTGATCTCATGGTGCAGCGTCTCCGGACCGACCCGGGTGAAGCGCTCGGTCAGACGAATTCCTTCTCCGGCACTCCAGAACGCCCCCAACCCAGAGTAGTTGGTGGTCTCCACCACGAGCGTATCGCCGTCCCAGTGGCCACGCGAGTCACCGTGCAGCTGACGGATATGTTCACTCACATGAGACGGCCCATCAAGCGGAATAACACGCGCGTCGTGAATCATCTCTCCGAGAATGACGACGTGGTCGGTGCTCTGGAAGATTTGGTAGTAGCTGTTGTAGCCAGCCAGGAGGTTTGGGACGCCAAACGTCAGACAACGCTCGCTCAACGGACGGTCTGTCCACGAATCGGCCATCGGCGCCACGGCCGGCGGGGGTACCCCCCGCCCAACACGCTCAGCGTCTGCTGTGCGCTGGGGGATCTTTCCGTCGGCCGGGTCGATAACAAGCGATGTTCGATCGTGGTCGAAGTTACGATCGGCGAGCCAGAACTGATTGTAGTTGCCGGTCGAATCGTATGAATCGGCGTCGTTGATGCTGTCGAGCGCGGCCAGGACGAGCTGGTCGCCAAACTGGGCATCGAGGCCACTCTCGGTGACCGCCGCCGCCGCAACCTGAAGTTCGGCCAGTTCCTCTTCAGTCAACGTCGCCTTTCCTACCCACGTATCCGGGCGCTCGAGCGGTGTCACGCTGTTGTTCGCCCACACGCCCTGCAGGTCGGGCTGACCGTCAGGTGTTCGCGCGAGAGTCCACTCGGCGCTGGGGGTCTGCCCGGCGACCGGCACAAGCGCCCACGCGACGAACACTGCCGCGACCGCGCCAGTCACGAGTTTTCTTGTCGACATTGGACCTCCGCTGTGTCGGATAATTCCCAAGTCATGGGATTGTCCCCCGGAAACGTCTTAAATGGAGTCCCACTCCGCGTCGCACGGCCCGGCGCCTCGCGCCTCATTCGGCGAACAACGAGAGCGGCACCGCCCGTCCCATTTCGTAGTAGCCCCGGGGAGTGGGGTGAATATCGTCGCAGTTGAAGGCAGCAAAGATCAGGTTTGGATCGTCTGGGTCCCGTACCACCTCGTCAAAATCGATCACACCGTCGAACGGAGCGTCATTGCGAATCCACGCGTTGACCTCGTTCCGGACGCGAGTCTTGGCCGCCGTCCATCCGGAATTGTTCTCTGTCGGCGCCCGATTGTGACGCGGAATAATGGTGACACCATGGATCTTGAGTCCCCGCGCATGCACCCGCTCGATGATCGACGTCGTGCCCGTAATCACCTGCTCAGCCGTTGCCTCACGCCGAATGTCGTTGGTTCCCATAAATAAGATGACATCAGTGACCCCGGCGTGAGTCAGTACATCGCGCTCGAGCCGATCAATCCCCGGCGTGCTCGTGGGAGCCGGCTGGAGATGCTCCCGGATGACCGTGTTCCCACCGATGCCCTCGTTGACGACCGTTCGCCGCCGGGTAGGGTCGGTGCGCGCGTCAAGCCGCACCGCCAACCAGTCCTCCCAGCGGTCGTGAGCATCAAGAGTCGAGCACGATCCGTCGGTGATCGAGTCGCCGAACGCGACGATGGCGCCTCCGGACGCCGACGTCAGGACATCGATCGACTTGAGCCACCACATCGAGGTCGTCGTCGCGGAGAAGCCGGTGGATGTCTCGTCGCCCGTCAGGTCGCCCGCGTCATCGGCGCTGACATATGACGTCACCAATGCCCCGCGGTGCACGCTGGGATGTGTGCCCGCCTCCGGTAGATGCAGGCTCACCGCCAGGTCCTGTCTCGCCAAGACGCTGAGGTCGACCGCGTCGCTCTGCACGCTACCACCGGGCGGAATCGTAACGGCCCGGTCTCCATCGAACAGCAGCGGTCGGTGCGTCCCGGGCGCCAGCGTCGCCCCCCGCATCCGGTGACCGACCGATGCGGCCCCAATTCGGAGCGGTTCAACGCCATAGCCATTGTCCAGGCGAATCCGAACCGATTCACCGCCTTCGGTCACCCGCGCCACTAGTCGTATTGTCGCGTTTGTCACCGCGTCCTCGCCAAGGCTCTGCTGCGAGGTGGCCCACGCTGTTATCCAGCGTGGTGATGACGTCTGACGCTCGAGCGCCGCCAGACTTGTTGCGAGCGATACAGCCAGCGCGGCGAAAACACAGAGCTTTGGCAAACGGAGCATGTCAGTCAGCCTTCCTATTTGGTTCTTTCGTCGGGAGCACAGTCGGATGAGTGCTCAGGGTGCCTATTATGCCGCGTGGACATCAGGGGGAACTAGCAGAGGCGACACTTCACAGTCCGCTCGTGGACAATCCATTAGCGGCGCCAGACCAGGACGTCGAGCCCGACATGGGCCAGGATCCGATACGAGTAGTTGTAGTCCTTCTCGACGCGATGAAACCTGGCAGATCCTTCGACATCCACACCGTCCGCGGGATGAAAGGTCTTTGTCACACCGATCTCGCCATAGTGCCGTGTGTTCAAGAACCGTCGGTCATCGAGCCTGAGCGAGCCATAGTTCTCATCTCCCTCTTCCTTGATCCAGTCACATGCGCCCCACACGATGAGATGACCGCGCCAGCTGCTCTTTTCGGCGGTAATCCGCGTGAAGATCCCGTGCCCGTGTCCGGCATCGCCCAGACCACTCCGGTCTGGCACGTGTCGGGAGAACATCGCATATCCCTCCACCTCGGTACGGTCAAAGAAGCGCAATCGCGGCTCGATGATGAGACCAGGGCCAACTGCCCAGCTGTCACGCACGGGGCCACTCGCGAACTGCTGTCCACCTTCGTGCACCAAATGAAACTGATAGGCAACCGACATCTTGAGGGCCGTTCCGACGGGTCTACGCCCCTCAGCCCCGACGTCAAATCGCTCCCGCGCATCGACGGTGTTGAGACGTTGCCAGCCGATCCACGCGTCCTGCTCGAACTCTGGATAACTAAGCTGCCACTGGAGCCCGGCCTCGTAGGGCCGGACAAACTCCAGGGTCTCTGTCTGCAAGGGCGGTATCAATCCGTGGGGGCCCCTGTGGTCGAGGCCAAACCCATCGCGATGCCCTCTCGCGTCGAGCGTCCCCATGGTAAAGAGCTGATGCTCGCTGCGGAACGTCAACGCGAACATCGGTCGAACGGTCTCGACGAACGGCTCTGACGCGAAACGGTGGTTCAAGAACACGCCGCCGCGAAACGTCACGATGTCGTTGAACGCAACGTCGATCGCGAACCTGGCGGCCGTGCCGAACAGCGTGTCGCCGTTGCGGAACAGGTTGGAGAACTCGGAGTTGTCCCCGTAAAACGTGGCCGCGCCTCGAAAGGTCACGGTCTCTTGGGCAGACACGTCCGGCGCGAGAGAGCCGAGAGCGAGCACAACCACGAGCACCCGGCAACGTGCTCTTTCGATGCGACGCCGCATTATGTCCGTCGCAGCGGGCCGAACCACCGACCCGCCGCGCCACGACACACAGGAACCCTCTTCCTGCGCGCCGTCGCTCGCCCTCTTCTGGTCACAAGTTGGTAGGAACTATCGAGCCAGCGGATCCGGCCGAACCTGGAACTTCAGGATGCCAGGCTTCACGCCCTTTCCGCCCTCGATATGCCACGTCACGGCCGCGCCGTAGGTTGCCCAGACGCCGCGTCCCTTCCAACCCGCGTCCGGATCGTCGATCCGACCATCGAGCCCCCGGCTAAAGAACCCCTGCGGATACGGCACGCGCATCACCACCCACTCGCCCGTCTCAGGCATCAGCGCCAGCAGCGAATCAGAATTCGACCCGTTCGCGATCGGCACGTTCGGGCCGAGCCCGAGCGTGTCGTGCTGGTCGACCCAGTTGTAATAGTGATAGTCGCTGCGGACCGGCGGATCGGTGTTGGCCATCGTCGGACCAGGCGTGGGATAAAGCGTCCAGCCGTCCACGCAGTGACGACCGTCAAACACGTCCGGCCCGCGCGTCACATCACACTTGGTTCGGTCGAACGATGCGAAATGGCTGCTGCCGGAGAGTGCTGTCCACACCAGCCCGTTCCGGTCGATATCGATACCACGCGACCCGAAACCGGCTTTGTCGGCAGGAACATTCGGGTCGAGCACGGACGGCACCTCATACATCTCGGTGACACACGTCTCGGGCGGGCTGTTGCCGACATGGAGCCGCGCAAGCTGTCCAGGAAATCGCGTTGCGGAAATCCAGACGGACTTGTCATCCGTGGGGTCTGGGATCACACCGTAGCTTCCGATGTTGATACGAGTGTCGAGACTCGCGTCAAACCGCGCGACGACACCGCCCCCGGCTCCCTCCTCGCTCGACCGACTTCGGCCGACCGGCTCGTTCCACGGTTTGGTGATGACACCGTCGCCGTTGGTATCGAGCACCAGCGGACACCAGCCTTGGGCAGCCTGCGTGTCACCGGTCTCGTCATAGGTCTTGGTGTCGAGCCACCCGATCACTTCGCCCCCGCCGCTCGTATACAGCGTGTCCTGATCATCTTCGGCAAACTGCAAGTGGTGGGTGCCAAAACACGTGTCGACCATACCGAACTGCTCTGAATCTGGGTCATACGTGACCAGCCCGCGGTAGCTGGAATCGCGCGGGAAATATTGCGCGTACGGGTTGTCGGAGCCCTCACGGCAATAGTCGGGAGTCTCCCGCCCGCGAATGGCCGAGGTCATCCAGACTCGCCCCTTCTGGTCCATCATGGGGTTATGCGGATTCGCCGGGTCGTCCCAGATCAGTTCGTCACCATAAAAGCGTGACGGAACCGGCATCGATCTCGCGATCATCGGCGGAATCGTCGCCGGGTCGTCTCTCATCGGCACGTCGATATTGAGCGGCTCGTGTGTCTCCGGATCCAAGACCGCCAGCTGGTCATTCGAAATATTGACGCCATAGATCGGGCCGTTCGCGTTGACCGTCGGATTCCGTTTGTCGGTCGTGATCTCGTCGTGGATATAGTCGATCTCCGTTCCCCACTCCCACAACGTGACGACGACGTTCCGCTCGACGCCCTGAGGCCTGGGTGGCGCCTCTGGGGTCGCCCCGCCCGCTATCTTGTCGCTCCAGTCCGCAAACATCTGCAGCCCTCGCGCCCGACCAAATCGACTCATCACGTTGCTCATGGGCCCGCCCCGCTGCCCCATTTGCACACGGTGATCCCAGGCCGCCTGCGTCGAATCGAACTGGTCGAGATTCTCGATCTCACGGACGATTCCCGTGCCCAGTTGGTGGCACAGCATGCAACCTTGCTTTTGGACGTCGACCCACTGCCCCTGCACTTGCAGGCCGCGGGAGATTCCGTTGCCACTCGCGCCCGTCCCCGGGAACTCCTCGGCCCCTGGAGGCTCGATGAGCGAGTACCAGTAGTTGGCGGGATAGACCTTGGCTGCTTCGCGCTCGTCGGCGGCAACTCTGGCCTCGAGCTGAAGCTCATCTCCAGGGCGACCATCGACCTTCATCGAGTCGGCCAACCCGTATCCGCGTACCCATACCTTGTAGGCGGCATCGGGAAGCTCGGGGATCAGAAATCGCCCGCCGTCATCAGTGACGACGATCTTTATAAAACGCGTCGCCAGATCGTCGGTCTCCGCAATGACCCAGACACCGGCTTCGGCACCCTCACCGCTCGTAACGACACCCGAAATATCGTTCTGCTGGGCCGCCAGAGGGGGCAGGAAACTCCAGGAAAGGCCCACGGCCACACTCACCACCACCGTCATCAACTTGAATCGCGACTTCATCACATTGCCTTCCAATCGGTCGAGATAAGGGAGCCGGCGGTCTGTAAGAGCCCGGCACGTATGACGCCCGTCCGAATCGAGCCTCATTCTATGGTGGCTCCAGAAGCGGTGTCGAGGAATACCCCGATTGTCCCAGCCTGACGACTCCCCTGGGTCGTGCGGCGGGGACGCCAGAGCCCGGGCCTGTCAATCCTCATGGAGGATGACGGCCTCGATTGAGGACGCTAACGAGATCGAGGAGATCCGTCCGCTTGGCAGCCAACGCGGTGCTTGGAACATGGCGCACCGGTCCCTACTGTGTTCCACGATGGCGACGACAACGCGCGAGCGTTCGGGTGCCATCGCCGTCAGGTGCTTGCACCACTCGTCGCTTCGCGCTGCTGCGCCTCGACCCCCTTCGCACGGAGGCTGGCGCCGAGGATTCGTTTGTACTCGCGGACTGTGCCCTCGACGCGGGCCTGCTGCCGGTAGCCGGTTTCCTTCTGCCACGCTTGTCTTCCGATCTCTGCAATCCGCTCGATATGCTGGTTTCTGTCGCTTCCACGGTCCTGTAGTCTTCACCGACACCGTCGCGGGCCGTCGAGGCGGGTGGACGATCTCGACGCCCGTGACACCGGCCTCGCCGACCGCCCTGTACACGCCGCGCCTGTCGTAGGCGCCGTCGCCCGTAACACGCCGCTGGCCCAGCGCCTCATTCTCGTCCGGCGAGCGCTTCGAGGTCCTCAACAGCCAGGTCCTCACAGGCGATTGTTACGAACCCCGACGGGCTCGAGTTCCGCCGAGAAGACGTACAGATCGAGAAGGTCTTCGCATGACCGCGCCGTCCGATAACATCGTCGTGTGACGGTGACCGGCTGCCCCCCTCTGGAGGTAAGACACCACGAAACGGCTGGTACCCGTTCGCAACGCGGCGGTTGGGCTCCTTGAATGACCGGGGGGCCAGCTTCTTCCCGAAACGCGGCGAGAGTCTCCAGGCACTGCTCTTGCGTGTCAAATAGGCCAGATTCCAGAAGGATCTGGTCGCCATCGTAGAGCGTCAAATACGAGGGTCGCCACGTTGCTTCGTCCGAGGTGTCGTCGGCGCTTCGAGTTGCCCCGGGGCCGCCGCGATACTCGGTGTTCTGGGTGAACGATGGTGCGAAGAATAAGAAGATTGTTATCGCACCCACGATGATGGTAACGACCGCGGCAGCGATCGTCTTTATTTCGCCTTCGGCCCCGGCTCGTTTAGCCTCACGGCGTCCAACTTCACCGCGTTCCAGAGTACGCTCACCACCCAGCTTGAGAGAGAAATCACGGTGCCGGTTCCGGAACCCGCCATGCTCACGCTGTTCGGAGTCGCGCTGCTCGCCGGCATCCATCCTGCAAATTCATGGTTCTGGCAGGAAGATCCTCACGAGGAACGGAAGCGAGCTGCCTTGCTGCCACCGACCCGACCTGTCCCGACAACGTGGCCTTGATTATAGAGGACCACCGCCAGGGGTTTTGTGCGGTTGTGAGTATTGCTGCCAAGAGCAGGAAGCCAGGCCCTGAAATCGATGCCGCACTGGCTGCTGACTTGGAGAGCTTTCGAGTCGAGGATATTACCATTTACGGCCCGGAAGACATCGCGTCTAACAAGACGTTGCGACCGACGAGCCGGTCACGCAAGAAGACGAGGCGCGCGCAACCGGCTCGCGGCTGAACGTAAGACGCGCTAGCCAGATAGACGGCACTAAAGTCGCTCGTAATATGATCCGGTGCCGGCGCGCTCCGCGTCGTCAATACCTTCCGCCCTAGCTCGACCAAGGCATCGAGGCGATCAAGGACTCTCTGCTAAGTCTTCATCCGTCGGCTGGTGCTTGCGCCGTTGGCTGTTTGTGGTCGGAACGTATCCTCTTGCAAGACAGACACTTGCGCCATGATCCGGCACGTGGCGCAGGTCACGAGCGCCATTCCTGGTGTAACTTACTGCACCGTAAAGTCTTAACGTCGCACCACCAACAGCCAACGACGCAAGCACCGGTGCCGCGCGCGCACCGAGCGCGGCGGGTCCAGCAGCCGCGCCGCCGGCGGCCCTGTCGCGGAGAACTCATTCAGATCGACGGCCGTGACCACGAGTGGTTCGAGGCGCGCGCGGGTCGCTGCACAGTGTCGGGAGTGTCGGCTGGCCCGAGATGCAGGTTGCGCGCGAGAGGCTCGGTGGGCGAAGCTCGGCGCTGTCTCAGCGGATCCGTCGTAGCATAGAGTGCGTGTATTTCTGACAGGAGCACTGCTCTTATGGAAACACTCCTCGGCTGCACCGACCTCGGCGAATCGAGCTCGAATCCTTCACGTCCGGGGGTTGGGCCGTGCGAGGATGCCACGATATCCCCCCTGACGAGGGCGATATTGAGACGCGACTTCATCAAAGGAGTCATCGCGTCGACAGGCGCCGTGGCCAGTACGGCCTACCTCCCCGGGGGTTCGAGCCTGGCGCGGGCCAGCGCGCCGGGCATCACGGAGCGACTCCTGTCGCTCCATGTGAATGGTCACGTTCGCCGCGTGGATGTGCTCCCGCAAGAGACACTGGCCACCACTCTGCGTTACAAGCTGGGGCTCACCGGCACAAAGCTGGGGTGCGACCGGGCGGAGTGCGGGGCGTGCACCGTCCTGATCGACGAGACGCCTCACTACTCGTGCTCGACCTTGACCCATCGAGTACGAGGGCGAGCGATCACGACCGTCGAAGGACTGGAAGGTCCCAACGGAGAGGTGCACCCGGTTCAACAAGGTTTCATCGACGAGCTGGGTCCACAGTGCGGCTTTTGTACCCCAGGACAGGTGATGTCGGCGGTGGCGCTCTTGACCTCCAATCCGCATCCCACGCGCGAAGAAGCACGAGCCGCGATGGCCGGCAACCTCTGTCGGTGTGGCGCCTACGACCAGTATCTGAACGGAATCATGCGTGCGGCGGGGGAGGCTTGAGATGGCAGATTCGCTCATCGGCGAGGATTTCGTACCGCCGGATGTTCACAGCAAGGTCACAGGACGCGCCAAATACGCGGAGGATGCGCGCGCCGACGGCATGCTGTTCTGTCGTCTCCTTCTGAGTCCGATGCCCCATGGTCGGGTGCGAAGTATCGATGCCAGCGAAGCACTGGCGATGGACGGCGTGTTCGCGGTGCTCGACGCCGATGACCTTCCCGCGGTGGATCCGCCAGAAACCCCGGTTCTGACCAACGAACCCTGCTATGTGGGGGAACCGATCCTGGCGGTGGCCGCTGTCGACGAAGCGACGGCTCAAAATGCGATCGACACGATCACCGTAGACCTCGAACCCCTGCCGTTCACGGTCGATCCACTCCACAGCTTGCGACCCGGTGGTCCCAACGCACGTTCCGACGGGAACGCGGTAGTCCGGCGAGAGGGCGTACGAGAGATCAAGTGGACGACCGAAGACTTTGATGCGGCCCAAGACGGTGCACTCCCGGTTGGTGAGCCGAGCGTTGAGTGGTCGTATGGAGACGTAGACCGCGGCTTTCAAGACTCGGCGCTCGTCCTGGATGAGACATTCGTCACCGCCGGTCTGTCGCACCACTCCATGGAACCGCGTACGGCCATGGCCTACTGGCAAAACGGAAAGTGCTTCCTCTACGGCTCGACGCAGAGTCAGGCGTTTGTCATACCAGGACTGGCCCGTCTGATTGGGATCGCGCCGGAAAACCTCGTTTACATCGCAGAGTATTGTGGCGGTGGCTTTGGCTCGAAAGGTGGCGCCTACCCCGTCATGGCCATCCCCGCCCACCTTTCAAAAAAGACCGGTCGACCGGTGATGTTGCGCATCACGCGCGCGGAGGAGTACTACACTGGCTCCGCGCGACCAGGATTTCAAGGACGCGTCAAGATCGGCTTTCGTGAGGATGGCCGCGTCGCTGCGGTTGACCTCTACCTCGTCCAAGAGAATGGCCCCTACGCTGGCTTTGGCGACTACACCAGCGCCGCGGATGCCGTGTCGATCGTCTACACGCCGGTCGCAATGCGATTTCAAGGCATCGCGGTCGCGACCAACACGCCACCCCGCGGTGCGCAACGGGGACCTGGTCAGAACCAGATCGCCGTGGCGGTCGAGCCACTCATCGACAAGGCGGCGCGCCATCTCGGGCTCGATCGTGTCGCCATCCGCCGGGTCAACGCACCCGACCATGACTCTCGCTACGGCGGCGGCCAGAGCGACATTACCAGCGCGTATCTGAGCGAAGCGCTGGACAAAGGCCGAGCACGTTTCGACTGGGACGCCAAACAGGCCCAGAGCGGAAGACGCCGCGGGTCAAAAGTGATCGGAATCGGTGTCGGTCAGGCGTATCACTCGGCGGGGTCGAACGGTTTCGACGGACTGGTGCGAATCGCACCCGATGGAACGCTACACATTCACACCGGGGTCGGAAACCTGGGCACTTATTCTTACGCCAGCACGGCCCGGGTCGCCGCCGACGTTCTCAAGTACCAGTGGGACCACTGCGTCATCGAGCGCGGGAGCTCCGAACGCCATCTCCCGTGGAACCTCGGCCAGTTCGGAAGCAACACGTCTTTTACCATGACGCGGACGAACTACGCGGCCGCGATAGACGCGGTGGGCAAGCTCAAGGACATTGCCGCACGGACCCTGGGCGGGTCTCCGGACGACTACGACATTGGAGACGAACGCGTGTTTCGCCGGACGATGCCCGCCGCGTATTTGACCTACGCGGCAGCCGCCCAGCGGGCCATCGAACTGGGAGACCGGTTCAGCGGCCAGGTGCTCGCCGACAACCTCAACAGTATGACAAAGACGTCTGCTCGAGCTTTGGCCGGAACCGGTCTGATCGGGGTCGCCAAAGACACGCTGCCCCGAGAGGGCACCGTGCCAGCCCTGGCCGCGGGATTCGTCCAAATCGAGCTCGATCTCGAGACCGGAAAATTTGACATTCTCGAGTATGTGGGCGTCGCCGATTGTGGCACCGTCCTCCACCCACAGGGCCTCGCCAACCAGATCAAGGGCGGCGCCGTAATGGGATTCGGCATGGCGTGCCTGGAACGACATGTCTACGACAGCCATTACGGCCTACCCGGAAGCATCGGGCTGCATCAAGCCAAGCCCGCCACCTATCTGGATGTGCCGCTGCGAATGGAATGGGATGCCGTGGACGCGGCCGACCCGCAGAATCCCTCGGGCGCAAAGGGGGTTGGCGAACCATTGTTGGGCTGCGCTGCGGCCGCCCTGCTGTGCGCTATCTCCGACGCCTTGGGGGGGCACTACTTCAATCGCACGCCGGTCGTCGCGGACATGATCATCAACGCGGCGTCGGGTCGCGGGCAGTCACACACCCCGCTCCAGGTCAACACGGCCTAGCCAGAGAGCCTCGATCATGCGAAGAGACACGATCCCAAGTTTCGACCTCTATGAACCCGACAGCCTGGACACGGCGCTCGAGCTTCTACACCGCTTTGGCGACGACGGCTGGCCCCTGGCGGGTGGCTACGACAGCATGGACTGGTTCAAGGATCGAACAAAACAACCAAAAGCAGTGATCGACCTCAACCCAATCGCCGAGCTTCACGGCATCCGCGAGACGACCGACGGGGTTGAGATCGGCGCGCTGACAACACTTACCGAAATCGAATGTTCTCCGCTCATCAAAGCACAATTTGGATTATTGGCCGAGGCGACACGCCGGGTGGCGAGCCCGCAGATTCGCAACGCCGCAACGCTGGGCGGCAACGTCTGTCAGGATACGCGGTGTTGGTACTATCGTTATGGTCTGGACTGTTATCGCGCGGGAGGGAATGTCTGCTATGCCGCCGCGCCAGATGGTCAAGACCGCGAGCACTGTCTGTTCGGAGCCGATCGCTGTATTGCGGTGACGCCGTCCGACACCGCCCCCGCGCTGGTGGCCCTGGACGCCGAGATGGTGATCCACAGCACCGAGGGAGAGCGGGTCGTAAGGGCGGAAGACTTCTTTATGATGCCTTCTGTCGACATCACGCGGATGACGGTGCTCCGGCCAACGGACATTCTGACAGCCATCCGTCTTCCTTCGACGTGGGCTGGCGCCAACTTCTATTTTGAAAAGGTCGCCGACCGCAACACCTGGGACTTCGCGCTGGTAAACGTAGCAGCGGCGCTTTCCGTCAGCGATGGCGTCATCAGGGACATTCGTCTGGCGTGCGGCGGCGTGCAGTGCATTCCACGGCGCCTGACCGACGTGGAGAACGACGTCAGAGGTCGGGCCCACAATAGCGACACCGCCGAACGCGCTGGCGCTTTGGCGGTCGCGGGAGCGGCCCCCCTCAACTACAACCATTTCAAGATCCCGCTCATGAAAAACCTCGTCACCCGCGCCGTCCGGAACGCCTGACCAACATACCCCCAGGCGACCACCCCGCCATGGCCGTGAGGCATTGGCCGTCGCGCCGGTGCCGACGCGACTCGGCATGGCCCACGCTGGTAAAAAAGCGTTGTTCGGCGCCACGGCGGGTGTGCTACGCTGCTTTACACTCACTATTTGCTGTAGGAGAGAAGAGACGCGCGCAAGGTTTGGGGCACACGCGACGACCACGCTCGCCTTCACTAATTAGGAATCGGGCACAAGAAGTCGGGCTCAGCCGTCCGGACATACAATGCGGCTTTGCTGGAAGCGCCAGACGCGCCGACTTGTTCGCGGTCCTCTCTCTCAGATTGGAACCGGTCATTCATACCACGTTGCTTGAGGAGCTCGCCATGATACCGATCAAGGTTTCGCGCCGGACGTCTTTACCGCTACGACTCGCGCTCGCTACGACGGTGACTGCTGTCGCGATGTCCGTTGCGTCGGCTGCCGCCGAGACGACAGCCGAAGCGGACGTGACATATACAAAAGACATCGCTCCGATTTTGGAACGGAGCTGTCAGCACTGCCACCGCCCTGAATCGGTCGCACCGATGTCGCTCCTCACGTATGAAGACACACGCCCTTGGGCGCGAGCGATCAAGTACCGGACAGACCGCGTAGGCAAACCAGACGTGATGCCACCTTGGTATATCGAAAAAGACATCGGCATCCAGCAGTTCAAAGGTGACATCTCGCTGACCCAAGAGGAAATCGCCAGAATCGCGACGTGGGCGGACAACGGGGCGCCACGGGGCGAACCGACCAACCGGCCCGCACCAGTGGTAGCCAGAGACGCCTCGGGCTGGGAGATTGGAGCACCCGACCTCGTGCTGAAGTCGCCAGAGGTAGAGGTCGGGGCGACATCATCGGACTGGTGGGGACCGATGGGAGAAGTGCCGACCGGGTTGACCGAAGACCGGTATGTCTCCTCGATCGAGATGCGGGAAGTGAACACGATTGAAGGCACCGTAGACCGCGACACAATCGGGGGGCTCTACGTCGTGCACCATTTGGTTGTCGTCCCTGTCGGTCCCGAGGGACGACCGATCGCCGAAGCGGGTTTTTGGCCAGTCCACGAGGTCGGCCGGAATGCCGACGTCTTTCATCCGGATTCCGGAAAGCTCCTGAAGGCGGGCTCGAAGCTCCTCTTCCCGTCAGCGCATCTTCACTCGAATGGCCGACACACGCGTGCCCATCTCGAGGTTGGCTTGAAGTTCCATCCCAAGGGCTACGAGCCCACACAACGGGTGCACATCATCGGCCCCGCGACGCTCGACCTGGATATCAGACCCATGGAGTCGGACCAAAAATTCGAGGCGTTCAGCACCCTGATGGAACATACGAAGATGACCGTCTTCGAACCCCACATGCACGCGGCCGGTGTGAGGATGTGTCTGGACGCAATCTGGGACAACAACGTCGAAACCCTCAGCTGTGCCGGATACAACCACAACTGGGTGCGTGTGTACACGTTTGAGGACGATGTGGCGCCCCTCCTGCCAAAGGGCACCATCCTGAGGATCACGGGCTACTTCGACAATACGCCGGCCAACCCCAACGTATCCGACCCGCGAAACTGGTCGGGGTTGGGTCACCGTTCGATCGACAACATGATGATCAACATCGGTCAGGCCGTCTCGCTCAGCGACGCAGAGTTCGCGGCAGAAATCGCCTCGCGTCGAGAGCGACTAGGGTTGAGTCCCGGCCAAACGACGCCGGGGTGCCCACTGTGCGGCTATAGCGAGCTCCCGATGTTCGCGACGGCCACCGATGATGGCGATGCTGATGCCGACGAGGGTCAGTGATGAGGCGCTCGATCGCCACAGTTGCCGCCGCAGGGATCATCACCGTCGTCGTGACCGCGCCGCCAGTTGCGGCGCAGGTCGCACCGGCGACGGGTCAGAGCATCGCGATCGCCTATGAAGGGTGGGAGCAGAACGACGATGGCTCCTTCAACCTCCTGTTCGGGTATATGAACCGAAACTGGGATGAAGAGATCGACGTTCAGATTGGTCCTGATAACCGCGTGGCGCCAGGCGGGCCGGACCAGGGACAGCCCACTCACTTCTTGCCACGGCGCAACCGACACGTTTTCAGCGTCCACGTGCCCGCCGATTTCGGCAACAAGGAAGTGGTGTGGACGGTAAAGAGCCACGGAAAAACCGAGAGTGCCTACGCGACCCTCCATTCCGATTACTTCCTCGACGACGTTGCCATCATGAACAACAACGGGGCCGGCGGGCCGGCGGGGGGGATGTACAACATCTTCGGGAATGAGCCGCCGGCACTCGACCTCGAGGGTGACCTGGAGCGCCGTGTTCAGACGGGTCAGTCCGTCACGTTGCTCGCACGAGCCAGCGACGACGGCGTCCCAAGGAGGCGGGCCATGCCAGCGCTACGGCGCGGCACTAGTGGCGCTGGCGGTGGCACTCCCAACAGCGCGAGTGGTCTGCGGGTAGCGTGGTTCGTCTACCGAGGTGCCGGCGAGGTCACCTTCGACGTCCCCCAGTTCGAAGTCTGGGAAGACCACCGGGGTGGCGCAAACTCGCCGTGGGCAGCCGGCTGGGAGACACCGGAGTCCCCCCCGGATGGAGAGTGGGTCGTCCGCGCTAATTTTCACGACCCCGGCACATACGTGCTTCGGTGCTTGGCCCACGATGGAGGCCTCGCGACGTACAAAGACGTGACCGTTGTCGTGAGTGAATAGCGGCCTCCGTGTCGGCACTCTCCCCACGAGACCGAGGGAGAGTGCCGAACCTCCCCGGCTCTCGTCCGACGCAGAACGCTAAACTCCGGCGTATCCCCCGCCTGAGACACCGAGCCACAACAGCCTACCCTGCGTTGCCCAGTCAGCAACGTCCGGACCCCGTGCGGGCCGCGAACCGCAAGAGCGTAGAGACGTAGTACCGTCCTTGGGTGGTCAAGACATATTGTCGAATCTGCGAAGCCGCGTGTGGGCTTGAAGCAGAGATCGACGGCGGCCGTGTAGGGTCGCTACGTCCCGACCATTCTCACCCCGTGAGTAAAGGATTCGTGTGTGCTAAAGGCACCCGCTTCGCCGAGGTCGCCGCGCATCCGTCGCGCGTGATCTATCCGATGCGACGCACACGAGACGACGGCGACCGGACAGGACTCACACGCATCTCCTGGACGGCCGCGATCGACGAGATCGGCGCCCGTATTCGCGCCATCGTCGAGCGTCACGGGCCTGACGCTCTGGGCGTATATTTTGGCAATCCGATCGCGTTCAACTCCCTCGGCAGTGTTGCGCTCATGGCACTGCTCGATAGTCTCCGCACTCGAAACGTGTTCTCCGCCGGCAGCCAGGACTGCAGTAACAAGTTCGCCGGCGCGCGCATTCTTTACGGCAGCCCGATCATCCAGCCTTTACCGGACTTCGCTCGGTGCGATCTCGCGGTCGTGTTCGGGTCCAACCCACTCGTCAGTCAGTCGAGCTTTGTGCGGCTTGAGGGCGGCTCGCGTGTGTTCCAGGCGATTGTCGACCGCGGCGGGCACGTCGTCTGGGTGGACCCCCGGCGCACGGAAAGCGCCACGCGTTGGGGTGACCACCTTGCGATACGCCCCGGCACAGATGTGTGGCTCATCCTCGTCTTGCTGGGGCTGTTCGCCGATGACACGCAACCATACGCCCGTGTCGAGGGCCTGCCAAACATCCTCGCGCTCGCCAGATCAGTATCGATAGTTGAAGCGGCCACACGCACGGGCATCGCCGCAGAGGACATCCTGGCGCTCGCGGATCGGATACGCACGGCTCGTCGCACCGCGCTGCATATGTCGGTCGGAGTGAATCAGGGCGGCTTCGGTACGCTGGCCTATGTCGCGCTGCACGCGCTGGCATATGCGACCGGAAACTTTGACCGCGCCGGCGGAATGCTCGTGCACCCGGCGGCTCACGCTTTTGCGGCTGGCTACGCGAAGCTCCGCCTCGGCCGATCGCGATCCTCGCGTATTGGCGACTTCCCGAGCGTGATGGGCGCGCTGCCGGCCAGCATCCTCGCCGATGAGATCCTCGCGCCTGGCGACGGACAAATTCGGGCGATGCTGGTGATCGCGGGCGACCCCCTGCAGTCCGTCCCCGGCGGCGAACGGCTGCGCAAGGCGTTCTCGCGGCTCGAGTTTCTCGGATGCGTCGACATGTTCGAAAACGATACGGGCGCGGGGGCGGATATCATCCTGCCCTCGGCAAGCTGGCTCGAACGCTGGGATGTCGCCCTGACGACCATCCCGTTCCAAACCGATTCGCTAGTGCAGATGACGGGGGCCGTGGCGCCAGCCCCGGGCGAGGCACGAAACGACGCAAGAATCCTCGCGGACCTGGCCATCGCGCTTGGGTCGCGTCGCAAAATGTGGACACTGCTGCGCGGAACGCTGGGCCAGAAGATTGGGCGTTGGTTGCCAGCGCCGACCTACGGTATTCGCGGCATGACGCCACACCCGGGCCGCTACTTTCTGCGCCATCGACTACGACTGTGGGATGGGGACCTGACGGCCGACGCAGAACGGCTACGCGCCACACCCCTCCCCAACGATGAAGCGTGGCCGGGAAGATGGCGCTTGTTGAGTCGACGGCGCCGTCTCGGTCACAACGGCTGGCTCCACGGCGCCCGCCGGGACGGCGACGCCGAACCACATGCGTTGATCGGCGCGGACGACCTCGCGGGGCTGGGTCTCCCCAAAGGCGGCGGCGTGGTTATCAGCAGCGCTGCCGGCTCTCTGTCGATTCTCGCGAAGCCCAGACAGGGATTGTCGCCGCGCACCGTCGTCGTCCCTCACGGCGTCCCAGGGGTGAATGTCAATGCGCTCATTCCGGCGGGCCCCGATACCATCGAGCGGCTCAGCGGCATGGCAATGATGACGGGTATTCCGGTGCATGTGACCCGCGCTGAGCCCACCGAGCCCGTCTCAAAGCATGCGCTTCGACCGCGGTCTCGATCGGCGTAAGTTTGTGACCGCATCCGCCGCGAAACCGCCGCAGGAGTGCTCGCGTCAGTTGCTCAGATGACTCTGCCGGGCCAACGCGACGACATCATCCGCGTCCTGCCGGAGCAGCAGTCGTTCTCCCACCAGCGCGTCGGCCGCCGCCACCACGGCATCGACATAGGCCTGATGGTCGAGGTATCGCTCCGCCAACGACAACCGTGGGTCACCGGAGACCTCGCGCGCAGCCCGGTCGACAGCGAACGGGATAAACGACCCCGCCCCAGCACACTGCTCACCTGGCGCGAACCCTTCACGTCTGAGATTCCAACCGGTGTATGTGCCGATCGGAGCGACGAGGTTCGGATGCCGGATGCCCTTGGTCATGTTGCCGTCAGCGTCGACTCTCCCCACCAACACCGGATAGGGGTCTCCGGTCGTGGGAGGAATCGTCGAGTGATCCTGAAGGTGCAAGAGATTGTAGGACCCCTGATAGGTCACGCCCGGTATGTGTGGGAAGCCTGTGTTTGTCGCCGAGACCAGTCCACCGTTGGCGACCGTGGGGAATCGGCTGGCCGGGGGCTCCATCCCATCGACGACCCACTCGAACAGAGCGAGACTCAAGGCTACGCGAATCTGTTGCTGTGCAAGCGGGTTTGTCAGGTTCTGACACACTCCGAAAGAGGGCGGCGCGGTGTGGACCCCGGGGCCACCGCCATGCTGTGTACCCGCTATGAGATACACCCGCACGTTGTCCGGCAACTCGATGTGCTTCCCTTGCGGGTCCGTGACCACAAGCGATGACCGCGCCTGCCAAAGCTCCGCCTCGCCGTCGGTGTGGACGATCTTCGGACACGTCCGCGATGCCGCGCAACGCCGCAGTAACCCATCCGTGTGTCCACTAATCGGATCGGTGAGCGTGGCGTAGGTGAATGGAAACTGATCGCCCGGATAATCGTGGTCTTCGTGTTGTTTCTGCCAGCGACCCGGCTGCCCGAACAGATAGTTCGTAAAGGTTTTTCTCGATCCGGCGATATGGGGATGCAGTCCGTCGAACACTATTCGACCCGAGGTATCCTCATTGAAGCCTTGATAGAGGAAGTCCCGAAGAAACCGTCCGCTCTGCGAACGACCCACCGAGAGGACGTCCTCGGGCAAACCGCGAGAATCGAGCGGGTTCGGGTTGCCAAGGTGATCGGCCGTGTCATACCGCAGGAACGAGATAGCGTCGCGCATCGCCACGAATCCGAGCCCCATCACGATCGGGTCCGAGGCCGGATAGACAAACTCATAGATCGCGCCACCATCGAAACCCACTGGACGCTGAATCTCTATCTCTTGTCGGTTCACATAGCTCCACCCGAGTCCCGACGGAGATTCCCGGGGGTCGCGCTGATTCTGTCGAACCGTCAGTGTGGCCACCGACTGATCGCGCGAGGCGGCCGGGTAGCTCAACCGCCCCCGCGAAGAACGCTCAGCGTCATTAAAGATGAACTCGGCGACGGCCGACGCCGTAATAGGCGAGCCATCAAGATGGGTTGCAACTGGGAGCTCCGCGACGACGTTCGTCTCAGTGGGCGCGATATCTCCCTGCCACCCGACGCGAACCATCGCAAAGCCCCTCTCGAGCAGCGCCACTTCAACATCGCCACTCCGGCCACGATTCGGGACGTTGTGAAAGATGGCCCGGTTCCAGCGCGTCATGTCGACCGGTCGATAGATCTCGACTGTGGTGCGGTATTCCACAAGACCAGCGTCGTTCTTCGGTGCTCGGTCGATATTGACGATGTCACGATGGCGGGGATCCTGGGGGTCGACCTCCCCGTACGCCAAGCCGCGTAAGAGCTCGTAGGACCCGACGGCGCCAAAGCGATGTCCGTCGAGAGCCGGCGATTCGACGACGTCCAGGTCGATCCGTGTGATCTGCGCGACCGCTTCCGGCACCGCGAGTACCGACAATACGACGGTCAGACCGAGCCCTACGATAAGTCGCTGCTGCACAAAACCCTCCGATCATGGCGAATACGTCTCCAAACGACTCGAGGCCGTCGAGAGCGAGGAAGAGGTCGCGGGCATCACGCGTATCATCCGACCGTCCGCAGAAACAGTCTAGCCTAGTCTCTATCTTGCCTGAACCGCCCCCAGCATCGCTTCAAGACCGACGCGAGCCGGCGGAGAATCTCCTCTCTCGACCGCCGGTCAGAGGCCGCTCGCATCGACCGCGTCGAGCCGTCGCGCCGCTTGCGTTAATCTTGAAGGGCGTATTCCGCACATCACATCCTCTGAGGGAGAGCCGTTCCATGAACCCGACCGCCGAAGCCGCTGCCACCGTGACGCCCCGCAAATGGGGCAAATTCAACTGGGAGGACCCGCTGCTGCTCGACAGTCAGCTCAGTGAGGACGAGCGGCTCGTGCGCGATACGGCGAGGCAATACGCCCAAGAAAAGCTGATGCCACGGATCGTCGAGGCCTACAACAAGGAAGAGGCCGACCGCACCATCATCGACGAGATGGGTGCGCTCGGCTTCCTCGGCTCGACCATCCACGGTTATGGCTGTGCCGGTGTGAACTATGTCTGCTACGGGCTGATCGCGCGAGAAATCGAGGCGGTTGATTCGTCCTACCGCTCGACACTATCGGTCCAGTCCAGTCTCGTGATGTGGCCAATCTACAACTTCGGGACCGAAGAACAGCGAAAGACGTATCTGCCAAAACTCGCTACCGGTGAGTCGGTCGGCTGCTTCGCTCTCACCGAGCCCGACTATGGCTCGGACCCGGGCGGCATGAAGACCCGCGCCCAATCGGTGGATGGTGGCTATCTCCTGACGGGCTCGAAGATGTGGATCTCGAATGCGCCGATCGCTGATGTTTTTGTGGTCTGGGCCAAGGACGACGACGGCGCGATCCGCGGCTTTATTCTCGAGAAAGGCGCCAAGGGGCTGTCAACGCCAAAGATGAAGGGCAAGCTGAGCCTTCGGGCGTCGATTACCGGTGAGGTCGTCTTGGACGACGTGTTCGTCCCTGAGACGAACATGCTTCCCCACGCTCGCGGGCTGGGCGGACCGTTCGGCTGCCTCAACAACGCGCGTTTTGGTATCGCGTGGGGCGCCCTCGGGTCAGCCGAGGCATGCTGGCACGCCGCGCGGAAGTATACGCTGGAGCGCACGCAGTTCGGCCGGCCGCTCGCCGCCAATCAGCTGATTCAAAAGAAGCTCGCTGACATGCAGACCGAAATTGCGATCGGCCTGCAGTCCTGTCTCCAGCTCGGTCGACTGATGGACGATGGCCGATGCGCGCCGGAGATGATCTCGATGCTCAAACGCAACTCGACACTAAAGGCGCGCGACATCATCCGGGACGCGCGCGACATGCACGGCGGCAACGGCATCATGGACGAATATCACGTGATGCGGCACCTCATGAATATAGAGACCGTGACCACCTATGAGGGAACGCACGATATCCATGCGTTGATACTGGGTCGCGCGCAAACCGGATTGCAAGCGTTCACGTAAACGATACGACACGAGTCATGACACCTGGACACGTCTGTCAGAGGCGTCACGCCTCGTCCAGAGCGCGACCGCGCGTGATGGTTACTCCGCACGAATCCGAACCTGGTGGTCACGACCGTCCGCATCAACTTCTAGGTCGGCCAGCGAGGCGATCAATTCGTCGATCGCCGCATCGTCGAGATTCTTCCAGTCGAAGTTGATGCCGTGCTGCGTCATCTCCTCGTTAGAAGGCACGCTCGAAACCGATATCGCGTCACTCATCGTCGCCATGAACCGCTCCATTGAAGAGGCGGACCTGTTTACCGAACAGATGCAGGCATAGCCGCCAAGCACCGGTCTGCGGCGGGGTGACTGTGGCCGGCCGTCTGCGGGTGAGAGAAGAAGCGCGTGAGTCGCTCCTTCTCTCACCCGCAGCCGTGCGGAGCGCTACTCCGGCAACGCGAAAACGTAAAGCGCGTTGCCACCTTCCGGCTGGTAAATCTCCGGGCTGAGCTGGGCAGTGAGGGTCCGAAAGGGGCCACCGAGCGAAGACGGAACGGCGATGAATTGCCGGCCATTCGCCTCGTAGGTGATGGGATATCCGTGCGCGGCGGCACCGAGGCGGGTCTCCCACAGGACATCCCCCGTCCGCACGTCGAATGCCCGATAGTAGCGGTCGGCGTCGCCGGCGAAGACGAGGCCACCCGCCGTCGTGAGTATCGATGTCAGAAAGGCGGCCCGCTGCTCCCGACTCCAGACCTCCTCCATCGTCCGGACATCGTAGGCGGCCAGCTTTCCCACGTTCCCATTGCTCCCGGGCATTTCGCGCAACTCGGACCGGCCCGCCGTGCCGCCACCGCCGTCGACAAAGTCGACCTCGCGACCAGTCAGATACATGCACGCCTGGTGGAGCGGAATCACGAGCGCGCCGACACCGGGGTGATACGCCGACGCCTGCCAATTGTGTCCGCCGAGCAGACTGGGACAGGCGGGAACGCGACTGCCAACACTCGCGTTACGAATGTCGGGTCGGTAGGACACGCGTCCGGTCGTCCGGTCGATCGACTCGAAGACATCCTGGTAGACCGTCTCGCGTAACTCGACAAACGCACCGGTCCGTCGGTCGAGCTTCCAGAGAATGCCGTCTTTCCCAATCGTGAACAGCCACTGCTCTCCGTCGGCATCGATCAGGACGCGCTCATACACGATGTCAAGGTCAAGCGTTTCGCCCGGCACATGCTGGAAGTACCACTCCACCTGCCCCGTCCGCGGGTTCAACGCCAGCGTCGAGTTGGTATACAGCGCGTCCTGGCGAGTCGTCATCCCGCGGCTCGCCGCCACCCATGGTTTTGCCTGCGCCGTCCCGATATAGAAGAGATCGAGGTCCACGTCGTAACTGCCCGGGATCCACGTGTCGCCGCCGGCGCGCAAATACGGCGGCGTGTCACCCCACGAGGCGTTGTTCGGGTCGCCCGGGAGCGCAATCGTCGACGTACGCCACAACTCCTCGCCGCTGTCGGGGTTGTGCCCGGTGATGAAGCAGGTCTGTTCCGTGTACTGCTGGCACCCGTTGATGCCGCTGACGACGACACCGTTGGCGATGATTGGGCCACCGCGCTGGTTGAAGCCCTGCGTGTAGTCCGCCTTGACGGTGCGCCACACCTCGGTGCCCGTCGACGCGTCGAGGGCGACGAGCGCGGCATCGTGCGTGGCAAGGAAAACTTTGTCGCCATACAACGCCAGCGTGCGGGTCGCGCCCCGCTGCGGCGCATCCTCCGGCAACGGCGATCGGTATTCCCAGATGACGTCACCGACGCCGGCGTCGATCGCCTGCACTACGTTCCCCGGATGGGTGAGGAACATGACGCCGTCGTGCACCAGGGGCGTCGTCTGATTGTTCCCCTCCCGGATCGACAGTACCCATTCAAGCTGCAATTCGTCGACATTGTCGCGCGTGACCTCGTCCAACGGACTGTAGCCGTGACTGTCGCGTGTCCGCCGCCAACTCAGCCAGTCACCCGGCGGGGGATCCTGCAGCAGGGCATCGGTGACCGCTGTGAGGTCTTGCTCCACTTCTCGGTTGACGAACCTCGTCGCTCGTCGCCGGGGCCTCTCGCCGTCCAGCGCTGCACGCCGCGCCTCAGCCACATCGGCGGCATCGCCAATCAGAACCGCCGCGTCGGCCGTCAGCATCGCCTCGCCTGGTCGGGCGCCATTCGCGTCCAGAATGTACGCGACCAGATTGAGATAGGCCGGATCGCTGAGCGAACCCCCGGCACCGGGCGGCATCTGATCCCGCACATACGCGAAGAGCTCATCCGTCGTCTGCCCGGCCCAGCCGTTCAGAAAGTCCACCCCTCGCAGTGGCGGCCCTTCCAATCCGTCCATCCCTGGCCCATGGCATTCCCCGCACTGGCGCGCATACATCGTCCACCCGGCGTCGACTTGCTCCACCGTGAAGCCTCCGTTCGCCTCCGGTTGCTGCGACGCCTCGACGACAACACTCGGACCAACACCCAGTCCACCGGGGCCACTGATTGCGATGAGCCCAGCGACCACTACCCCCACTGCGGCGGCTGAAGCGAAATGCGTTGGTCTTCGGGGCGGTCGCACTAATTCGACCAAGATACGCGTCGACATGATCTGCACTCCTCGGAGTTGATGGCGCTTGCTCACCGGGTGGCCGCGGACGTCCTCTTATACCACCAAACGTCGGCGACGCCGGAGTCATAACTTCAGCGGTCGCGCCGGCGGGATGACGATTCCCCCGCCAGAGCCCCAGCTCATCATGTCGCCCGCCACCCTCCACCTCGTCACCGCGCTTCCCAGTTAGTCGGCGGATAGCCCGGCGGTGGGCCGTCCCTCCGGCGCAAAAGGGGGTGCCCCACCGCCGCCGATCTAGCGAACACTGACGCTTTTGTAAGAAAGATGCGCCTTCCGAACCGCGTGATACGGCCTGGAGATCCGGGGTAGCGAGCCTCTGGTCCAGGCTATTTTGAGTCTGTCGCGAAACCCTTGTCTCGCCAGGCGAGCGTACCGCCAGTCATGCTCTGGACCTTTCGGTAGCCAAGGGACTTCAAGAACAGCAGACCGGACAATGACGCGTTACCGCGCTGGCACACGCTGAGAATTGGGGCTTCTCGGTCTTGCGGGAGAACAGCCAGATACTCCGGGTGCTCACCGAGGTCAACCAGGGGAATGTTGACCGCCCCTGGAATGTGCGCCTCTTCATACTGGGTCGCAGGACGAACATCCAACACGAATGGCTTGTCATGCTGCCACTGCTCGTGCGCAGAATCGACATCGATCGTCAGATCGGTATTCCTTCGAACGTTCTCGCGCATCTGCTCGAGCAGGGGGTTGGGCGCGGCTTTCGCAGGAGTCCCCGGCGCCGCGAGTGCCGGGATGTGCTTTACGACAGACGACGCGTATTTGAACGCGCTGTCAGGAAAGATCACGACGACGACGTGTCCAGGCTCGTCCGGTATGACTTTGAACGCTCCCGCCAAGGCCATCGCCGAGCTCGGTCCTGCCGTGATGCTCTCTTCTCGGTTCAGTCTGAGGCAGAGGTCGAACGCGTCTTGGTTCGGGATCTCCACTTGATGGTCGTATTCATCGGGCCGATACAGCTGCGTCTGCTGCAGCTGCCGCAAGCTGCGTACGCCGGGAATATCGTGCCCCTCCGTCGGATACACCCCGACCACCTGGACATCCGAGCGCTGCTCTTTCAGGTAGCGGCCGGTTCCGGTAACAGTGCCGCAGGTGCCAAGGCCTGCCACGAAATGCGTCACCGTGCCCTCGGTCTGGCGCCAGATCTCGGGCCCGGTCGTCTTGTAGTGAGCGTCTGGATTCGCCTCGTTGACATACTGGTTCAGCATATGGAAATCAGGACGGTCGCCTATTTCCATGGCTTTGGCGATAGCCCCTTCGGGAGCCCCCGGCGCCGGGCACAACGTGTCTTGGAGCTCTATGACGTCGGCGCCAAAGAAACGCAGCATCGTGCGCTTCTCCAGCGGGATTTCGCTCGACAACGGTGTCGTCAACGAGTAGCCCTTCGCATTGGCGATCATGGCCAAGGCCATGCCTGTATTGCCTGACGTCGGTTCGACCAGTTTCTGGTTCGGACCAACGGTCTGTCGAGCTTCTCCATCCTCGATCAGATTGGCCGCCACCCGATCTTTGACCGCACCGAACGGGTTATACCACTCGAGCTTTGCGTAGACAGTGGTCTGGCGAAAGGGGCTCACTCGATTGAGTCGCACCAACGGAGTAGGATTCTCGGCGTCGCTCTTGAGTCCGAGAATCGATTCGTAGACGCGCAGGTCGTGGCTGTTCATGACTGAGAGCTTCCTCGGCGGACTGACACCGACGCGACCGGCTTCGTTGGCCCGGCCGCCTGACAGATCCAGAGCATTACATGTTATGCAGACTGCTGGCGGAGCATCAAGCCGTCAGCCGTAGCGCGTCGTCGGGTCATAAGGCACAATAGTCTCATGCGATGGTCGGCAAGCGCGCTCGGTCTGGCGTTCATGGCCCTGGCGGGTCTCTCTGCGCCGGCGGAGCAACCCATGGACGACAACGAGGCCGCCCGCGCCGTCATCCGTAAGGCACTCGATCGGGCGGTCTGGAACGAACAACAGAACGTCTCCGCGAAGCTCCGCAGCGCCATGACCCGCGACGTGCGTCACTTCAACGGTGACGGCGAGATCGAAACCGAGGAACTGAGCGAATACGAGGTTATTCCGATCGACGGCGCCCCGTATGAGCGCCGCCTTACGATGAACGGGCGCCCCCTCAACGATGAAGAGCTCGAACAAGAGCGGGAACGCGAGGGGTCATTCCGCGACGGTCTGGCCCAACCAGACGACTCCCAGCCGGAAGAAGACGAGGACCGTATCGCCTTCAGCGAAGAGCTCATCGCGCGGTATGTCTTCACCCTCGAGGGCGAGGAGCCGCTCCGCGGGCGGCCAAGCGACAAGGTATCGTTCCGACCCCGACCCGGCGAGCTCCCGGTACGGCGCCGTATCGACTACGCCCTGAACAAGGCACAGGGCACGGTCTGGATCGACCGCGCCACCCACGAAGCCGCCCGGGTCGAGTTCGAGCTGATCGACAAGGTTCGCCTCTGGTGGGGCGTCCTCGGCACCATCAATCACGCCCGCGGGTCGACCGACCGAGGCCCCGTGCTCGGCGACACCTGGGGTCGCCTCCAGACGGAGAGCTACACCGACGTGCGGGTTGTTTTCACACGCACCCGCCGCGCGGAGCTTCAAACGTGGCGCGACTTTGAATGGGTTGAGTGATCGGTCCCGTCGTCCGCACGGGCCAGCCGACCTTAAAGAGAGGAGTTCGCTGGGTCGTCTCGACCGGATCCGACGCTGGCCCGGCAAACAAAACGCATCCCGACAAGGCCCCCCCCCACGATCATTGGCCGGACAAAAGGCCAAGCGCCGGTCGCCATCAAGACCGTGCCAGCCCAGGTCGGCGACCTCGAGGCGCTCGCCGCGCATGGACTTGACCGGATACCGGACGAGAGTCGACGTGGTCCAAGCAAGCTAACCTGCACAGTGACCGCCCGCTGTTATTGGCTCCATCCCCCCAAGAGCGCGGCCTGACCGCTACTTCGAAGCCGCGTCGGCCATGACGACGGCCGAGTACTTCGCCGAACGAAAGGCCCGCGCGGACTTAGATGGATGCTTCGGTCGCGCTTCGCGCTCGGTCGGCGCCCTCGGCGTCTGGACGCACGGTTCGAGCGGCCCACGGTCGTCCCTCGGTGATCCAGGTGCGGAGTGGTCCTCGTGTCCAGTAACTGACTGACGGATTGGGAGTTTGGCGCGCCCTGCAGGACTCGAACCTGCGACCTCCTGGTTCGTAGCCAAGGCTACATGGCGCCCGTTTCGTGTCCGACCGTGTTTTTATAGGGTGTGGCGTGACGCGAGTTGTCCGATTGTGTCCCTGAATTGCCCTCTGTACCTGTATCCGTTGCAATTCTTTGCAATGATGCGCGGCGCTCCTCGAACTGACGCATCGCATCATGCTGTGTCCGCGCCGTCGTGGCCAGATAGGTCGACGTTTGCGCGACGTTGGCGTGCCCCAGCCAATCGCGCACCACGTGAAGTGGGACACCACCTTCCAACCATCGCGAGCCTGCTTCACGACACAGATCATGAAAGTGTAAGTCGATACGCCGATACGATTTTCGTGACGTCTCATCGAGTTGCCCAGTTGCTGTATACCGTGGTCGGTAACCGTGCGACTTGAGGACGGCTGTCTGCCAGGCGCGCTTGACGTCCTTCACTCTCTCCCCCGCCTCGGAGCCAAACACGCGTGCGTCTGGAGGTAGCGGCAGTCCAGCCGGATCCGTCCGGCGCATGTCGAGCATCGCCCGCAAGCGACCCGAAATCGGCACACGGCGATCACGCCTCGTCTTTGTCTGCCGGGCCTGAAGGGCGATCTCCGGCCCGCGCCCTGATAGTCCCTCGATCTGCCTCCATCGAAGATTGAGTAATTCTCCACGACGCATACCAGTCTCGACAGCCGCAATGATGAGACTCCGCAAATGCGGGTGACTCGTCGAGAGCAAACAATCTTCCTCGTCGTCGCGAAGCCTTCGACTGCGCCCTATCTCTGGTGAAAGCTTGATGACGGTTTCAGGGCCTCGCTTGAATGGTGTCCTATCAAGGTAGCCAACACGGACGGCCCAGTTGAACACGGCGCGTAGCCGGCTGAGGTTGCGATTCACGCCGAACACTCCGCCGCCAGCTTCTCGTCGGACCTCGCGAAACCGTTCCACGGTATCGGTCACGATGTCAGACACTCGCCATGCGCCAAGCGCAGCATCCTCACCCACGGGATTGGAGATGACGGTCCGACAGATGATGTTCAACTCTGACCGATACGCGTGAGCCGTAACCCCCGTCCCCGTTGAATCGCTAGTTGTGCGTCACGGTGCAAAAGTCGGTAGCCACTCCCGCATTGAACCGCCCGTCAGCCAGCGGTAGGATCGGCGTCTACATCTGCATTGTCGTCGTAGTCGGACCGGTCGCCACGAGCCTTGAGCATGAATTGCATCCACTGCGGGGAACAGGTTGTTGAATCGGCAAAGTTCTGCGCTGCATGCGGTGAGAAGATTCAGCGTCCACAGGATCAGGACAAGGGGCAAGTCCTAGAGTCAGCGGCCACGTCCGATATGAAGACGTGCCGTTACTGTAAAGAGGTCGTCAAACCGGATGCAACGTTATGTCCGCATTGCCGAAAAAATATCGGCCCCGGCGCGGCGCTGCAGGAGTTTGGGCTTGGAGCGATGAAGCTTGGCTGCGCACTAACCTTTCTTGGGCCGGTGGTACTGTTCTTATTCGTCCTATTGCTCGCAAGCTGTTAGCTTAGATTGCGTTGGCAAGGATCCCACACCAAACAGTTAACACTTACCCAGCCACGCCGCGGTGGCGATCACGGTCAAAATGCCGTAGTAGCGCAGCGGTGACAGGCGCTCGGTTGCCCCAGTCCTACCGCAGGTGCGGGTGACACCGCGTCTCGACGACACGAGTGTTCCTGACGACATCCAGCATCCCCCCCAGCACCACCAGCCGGTTGTCATCATCCAGGTCCACGATTAGCCCCCGGTCCTCTAACTGCCACGACAGCCGCACAGCATCCATCGAGACGGTGACGCGGCCCTGGTAAGCGACACCCCGGTCAGGGCATCCTGTCGCTGGCTGGTGGCTAGCCTGAAAATACAGCGCCCATGGAACCACCCCAGACCGTCGGAATAACCCAAAACCAGACCGGATAGTGACCGGATAGAAAACGCGCCACGAGAGGCGTAGACTGACCGCTATGACGCTCTCATCACTCCACCGGTTTGGCACTCGCGGGGATGGTCGCGTTCCTGCTGGGGGCCGCTGCGTGCGCTGAGACGCCAGAACCTGCTCAAGACGACAGCATCGAGGCGACCCGAACCCGTGCCAATGCCGGGGGGGGGGGGTGCTCTCACGGATGAGACTTTCTTTACGGCTGT
>CAUZIB010000030.1:0-47253 GCA_963579735.1 Vicinamibacteria bacterium
CAGCCCCTCGCTAGCCTCAAAGAGTGCTTTCGACGGAGAGCGCTAGCAGACGGGTAAGGATCGATAATGGGCAACCAACCACTCTTTACCGGCGGCCGCGACGAGATTCTGCGAGCAATTCGGCATGTGCGCAACCGTTGGAGGTTGCGGGTGGCGCTGCGGAGCGTGGCCGTTCTGGCGGCTGCGGTCTTGGGAACGTTGTTGCTATCGTCCGGGGGGCTGGAGATTTTTCGCTTTACCCCCAATTCCATCATCGCGTTTCGGGTCGTGACCTACGTCGCGCTTATTGGATTTGGCTGGTGGCTGTTTATCCGGCCTATCGCCCGTCGGGTCTCTGACCAGCAAGTGGCGTTGTATCTCGAAGAGCACGAGCCGTCACTCCAGGCCACCGTTCTGAGCGCTGTTGAAGAAGCTGGCAAGGGTGACCGCGCGGCCGCACCCAACCATTCGCCAGAGCTGGTTCGCCGCTTAGTCGCATCGGCCGTTCAGAAAATTCGTAGCGTCGATATGGGGCGCGCCGTCGAACAGCACAAGCTGCAAGGCTCGACGGGGCTGCTGGCACTGGCCGCGCTTGTAGGCGTCCTGCTGTTTCTGTTTGGCCCCGGTTTCCTCCGGCACGGCGTGACCGCGCTGATCACCCCAATGGGGAGTGTGCAGGCCGCCAGCCCGTATCAGGTCACCGTCTTCCCCGGTGATGTCACCATCGCCCGAGGCTCAGACCAGACGATTACTGCCACCCTGGGCGGGTTCGAGACAGACGAGGTGACCCTGTATTTGCGTGAGGGCGGGAGCGAGTCGTTTGAGCGCTGGACGCTGCTGCCCGGGGAAGAGGACGCCACGGGCACATACGAGCTGTTGCTCTTCGATATCGAGGAATCGACCGAGTATTTCGTCGAGGCGCTTGGCATTGAGTCTGATCGGTTCACGCTGAATGTGACCGACCTGCCGTATGTCGAACGGCTGGAGCACGAGTACATCTTTCCCGCGTATACCGGCCTCGACCCCAGGCTAGTCGAAGACGGTGGCGACATTGCGGTCTTGGAAGGGACCGAAGTTCGCATGCGGGTGCTACCGACGATGGGGACCAAGGGTGGTCAGCTGGTGCTCGACGAAGCGACCCGAACCGACCTCGTTTTGCAGGCGGATGGGTCACTTTCTGCCACGTTGATGGTCGCGGTTGAGGGGTTCTATCGGATCGATCTTCTCAGTCCGGATGGAGAGCTGTTGACGGCCTCCCCTCAGTACACGATCGACGTTCTGACCGACCAGCCACCGGCGGTGATGTTCATTGACCCCGGGCGGGACACGACCGCCAGCGCTATCGAAGAGTTGTTTGTCGAGGCGAGAGCGGACGATGATTTTGGCCTGCTCTCGCTTGAGCTCGTCTATTCCGTAAACGGTGGAGAAGACCAGACCGTCGGGTTGTATGACGGGTCAGAGGCTGACCTGAAAGAGATCTCCGCCGGTCACACGTTCTTCCTGGAAGAGCTCGACCTGGAACCGGGAGATTTTGTGTCGTATTACGGTCAGGCCACCGACCGGAACCTGGCGCAAGAAGGGAAGAACGTCAAGAGCGATCTCTACTTTGTCCAGATCCGTGCGTTCAGTCGCGACTTTCGGGCATCCCAGTCCCAATCGGGCGGTGGCGGTGGTGGCGGCGGCGGTGCCGACCCACGTGCGCTGTCCGAAGCGCAAAAGCAGATCGTGTCTGGAACGTTCAATGTCGTCCGTGACCGCGATACGTATGACGAAGACGGCTACCGCGAGAACGTGGTGTTTCTGGCTCTCGCCCAGGGGCAGCTGCGAGAGCAGGTCGACACGTTGCTGCGAAGGATGAACAGTCGGGTGATGCCCGCCGACCCTGCCTTCCGAGCCATCTCCGAGATGCTGCCGCTGGCGGCCGAAGCGATGGCCGAGGCCGAGGACGAGCTGCTGGACCAAGATGCCGACGGTGCTCTTCCGCCGGAGCAGCGAGCATTGCAGCACCTCCAGCGGGCAGAAGAGGCCTACGAAGAGGTCATGGTTCAAATGGGCGGCGGTGGTGGCGGCGGCGGTGGTGGCGGCAACCAGGCCGCTGAAGACCTGGCCGACCTGTTCGAGCTGGAGTTGGACAAGCTGCAGAACCAATACGAGACGATGCAGCGGGGCGAGCAGCAACACGCCGACAATACGGTCGACGACCTGATGGAGCGTTTGCGCGAGCTCGCCACCCGTCAAGAGCGCGAGGCTGAACGGCAGCGGATGAGAAGCCGAGGCCAGCAGTCGGCGCAAGGCGGCGGCGGTGGTGCGGCGCAGCGTCAACTCGCCGAAGAAGCCGAAGAGGCCGCACGGCGGCTCGAACGCCTCGCCCGGGAGCAGAACTCACCGCAGATGATGGATGCCTCGCGGCGTCTGCAAGAAGCGGCCGACGCCATGCGCCGGGCCGCCGCGAATGCTGACAACCTGGGGTTTGCCGAGGCCGGCACCGCCCTTGACCGGCTCCGTGACGTGCAAGACGAGCTCAAGCAAGAGCAGACCGGTCGTTTGCAGCGCGATATCGACGACGCACTGCGACGCGCGAACCGGTTGGCCGATGAGGAACGCGAAGTGGCGGCCGGTGTGAACGAGATGCCGTCGCTCGACGACGTCCCGCGGATGGAACAGCTCCGCGCCCTCACCGATCGCAAAGATGCAATGGAAGCCGAAGTGGCCGACCTCGAACGCCAGCTTGACTCGACATCGGCCGAGTTCAGACGCGAGGAGCGAGAGGCGTCACAGCGTCTGGCCGATGCGTCGAACAGCATCCGCGATAACCAGCTCAAGGAAAAGATTCGCTATACAAAAGGTGTGATTCGGTCGCGCGCCGGAGAAACAGCGCGGGCGTTCGAAGAGCAGATCGCCAGCGATATCGAGGAGCTACGAGAGAATCTTCGTGCCGCGGCTGACGCCGTTGGCAACACCGAGGGCGACCGGATGGCACAGGCCCTCGACCAGACCCGCGACCTCATGCGGGGACTTGATTCGCTCGAGCACCGGATGTGGCAGCAGCCAGGTCAGGAACCCGGCCAGTCCGGGGAGCAGGGTGAGAGCGGCGACCAGACCGGCGAATCGGGAGAGCCCGGTGCCGAGGGTCAGGATGGTCAAGACGGGCAGGGCGGTCAGCAAGGTCAATCGGGACAGCCCGGTGACCAGCCCGGGCAACAGGGCCAGCAAGGCCAAGACGGTCAGGGTGGCAATCAGCAGGGTACCGCGGACGGACGTGCCGGCGGTAGCGATACCTTGGGGGGGGCCTGGGCTGGCGGCGGCTATGGCAATCGCCGTCCTGGGACAGAGTTCGACCAAAACGATGCCAGACAATGGCAACGTGAGTTCAGCCAGCGTCTTGGTGACGCCCAGGACATCCAGAGTTTGCTCGAGGAAGAAAGCTTCGAGGCTGGCGACCTCGACGAGATCATTCGCCAGTTGCAGGAGCTGGGCGACGGCCGGGTGTATCAGGATGCAGCGGAGATCTCCCGGCTTCAGACATTTCTCAGCGAAGAGTTGAAGCGGTTTGAATACCGACTCCGTCGCGAGGTCGACTTCGAGAGCGAAGAGTTGTTTCTGGCCTCGTCAGACGAGGTCCCGCCCGGATTCCGCGATCTGATCGAAGAGTACTATCGCGCTCTGGCACGGGAGAACTAGTCCACCGAGAGCCGGGGCACCAGACGACACGCTCGAGCTTGCTCGGTCTAACGAGTCCTATCGTGAACAAGAAGGCGGTCGCCTTTGGCGTGCTACTCATTGTGGGCGTCGTCGGCATCATGGGCGGAACGATCGCCTTTGCACAGTGGGGTCGTTTCCGTCGCATGCCTCCCAGGTTTCCGGCGGAGCACCCCGCACATCGGGATTTCACATTCTCTCGGGTCTTGTATGAAAGCGACCACCGCGAACGTGGCGGGCAGGGTTGGTATACCGACTATCCAACCGCCGATCAGAACCTGATGATCAGATTGTCGGAGCTCACCACCACCACGGTGGGGTTCGACGAGCACGAGTATCCGGATCACATCGTCGTTCGGCTAACTGATCCAGAGATATTCAACTATCCGTTTCTGTTCATGTCAGACGTCGGGACTCTGTCTCTGAGTGGGGCCGAGGTTGACGGTTTGCGCGACTATCTTCTCAAAGGTGGGTTTCTGTGGGTTGATGACTTCTGGGGGCCTTACGCCTGGGAGCAGTGGATAAGAGAGATTCGGAAAGCGTTACCCGAGGGTGAGTTCCCGCTCAGCGATATTCCGTTGGATCATTCGATCCACCGGATGATGTTCGCGGTTGAGGAAGTGCCACAGATTCCGTCGATTCAGCACTTCCGGCGCAGCGGCTATAGCACGACGTCAGAGCGCGGACGCAACAGCGCCGAGGTGAACTTCCGGGCCATCACTGACGACCACAATCGCATCCTGGTGTTGATGAGCCACAACACCGATATTGCCGATGGCTGGGAACGCGAGGGCGAGGACTATGAGTTTTTCTTCCGCTTTTCCGTCAATGCCTATGAAATCGGAATCAACACCATTCTCCACGCCATGACGCACTAGCGCCGTCCAATCCCTGCCAGCGCCCGTGAACTCTCGCCGGGCTGAGTATATTAAGCTGCGCTGTGCCTTACCTTGAGACCCTAGAAATCGAGCCCGTAGGACCGGCCTCGGCCACTGTCATTTGGATGCATGGTTTGGGCGCCGAAGCCAATGACTTTTACCCGGTGCCACCTCATCTGGGGCTCCCTCCTGAGCTCAATGTCCGGTTCGTCTTTCCGAACGCCACCCAGATTCCGGTGACGATCAATGGGGGCGTGGTGATGCGCGCCTGGTATGACATTCTGAACATTGGCCGCGGCGCGCAAGATGAGACAGGAATTCGTCGTTCGGCCGCGTTGATTGACGAGTTGGTTGACCACGAAACCGAGCGCGGGGTTCCCCCTGGTCACGTCGTGCTCGCCGGTTTTTCGCAGGGTGGGGCGATGGCCCTGTTTACCGGCACCCGATACAAGGCGGCTCTGGGAGGGATCATGTGCTTGTCGGCGTATCTTCCGCTCGAAGAGACGCTCGCCGATGAGGCCACGGTTGCTGGTCGAGGCGTGCCGATCTTTCAGGCGCACGGAACGGCCGACCCCGTGGTTGATCTGACGCTCGGTCGTCAGAGCTATGACCTGCTCTCCGACGCCGGATATACCGTCGACTGGCACGAATATCCGATGGGGCACTCGGTCAGCCCCGAGGAGCTCGGCGATATCGGCTCCTGGCTCACTACGGTGTTGGGTCGATAGAGCGCGTCGGTTGGGTTGCCTGGATCGTCGCGATCGGACCTCGTATGATGGCCCGCACTACTCGACAGTCTTGGAGGATTCCGATGCGTACACCCCGACCGTTTCAAGAGTGCGTCGTAATGGCCGTGGCCGCCGCATGCGCGGGGGCTGCATTTGGCGCACCGCTCTTTGCGCAGTCCTCGGCTGACCCGTCAGCGGCGGTTGGCGAGTGGCGCCATTTTGGGTCGGTGGCGGCCAACACGAAGTACTCCCCGCTCGACCAGATTGGTCCAGAGAACTTCACGGACCTCGAGATCGCGTGGCGGTGGACCTCGATCGAAACCGAGGTGACGCAGGAACGCCAAGACATCCGACCGGGGCCCTTCAAATCGGTGTCGCTCATGATCGACGGGGTGGTCTACTTGAGCACATCGCTAGGACAGGTCGCCGCGCTCGACGCCGGCACCGGCGAACTTGTCTGGTCGTATGACCCGCGCACCTACGACCGTCTTGACCGACCAGCCAACATGGGGTGGCAGCACCGTGGCGTCTCGCACTGGCAGGATGACGAAAGCGAGGACGCGCGCATCTTTATCGCGACCCATGATCTATTGCTCGTCGCGCTGAATGCGAAAGACGGCACGCAATACGCCGGCTTTGGCGCCGACGGTGCGGTCGACCTGAGCACCGGTCTGGGCCGCGATGTGGACCGCGCCCGCCTCACACATTCCCAGCCATTGGCGATTGCCGGCGACACCGTCATCGTTGGGAGCGTCGTGCAGGACACAAACCTACGCGATCGCGAAGCGGACCCCGGACATGTGCGCGGATTTGACGCGCGGACGGGCGAGATGAAGTGGATCTTTCACACTATTCCTCAGGGTGACGAGTTTGGGGCTGACAGCTGGCTGAACGAGTCGTGGCGATATAGCGGGCACTCCAATGTATGGGGCACGATGGCCGTCGACGAGGAGCTCGGGTATGTCTATCTTCCGACTGGCACGCCGACAAACGATTGGTATGGCGGGATGCGTCCGGGGAACAACCTGTTTGCGGAGAGCATCATTTGCGTCGACGCCGAGACCGGCGAGCGAGTCTGGCACTTCCAGGCCGTTCATCACGGCTTGTGGGACTATGACTTTCCGACGGCAGGTAACCTCATTGACATCACCGTCGACGGCCGCGAGATCAAGGCGATCGCGCAGACGAGCAAACAGGCATTCACCTATGTTCTTGATCGGGTGACCGGCGAGCCGGTGTGGCCGATCGAAGAGAAGCCCGTCCCGGCCGGGACTGTCCCCGGCGAGTGGTATTCGCCGACGCAGCCTTTTCCCACCAAGCCGGCTCCGTTCGATTTGCAAGGAGTGACCGAGGACGACCTCATCGACTTCACCCCGGAGCTCAAGGCGGAAGCCCTCCGGATCGCGGCGCGTGCCGAGCTCGGTCCGATCTTCACGCCGCCGCCGCTGCGTGGCGAGGGCAAGCCGGTCATTCAAGCCCCGGGCCCCGGGGGCGGCGTAAACTGGCCCGGTTCCGCGGTCGACCCGGAGACCGGTCGCCTGTTCATCCCGTCGCAGACCAGGCTCAGAGCCGTCGATCTCATCGAGTATCCGCTTCCGGCCACCATTGGATACTTCACCGACCCCTGGGCCATACCGGTGCCTGGTCCCGAAGGACTGCCATTGGTAAAACCCCCATACAAGCGGGTCACCGCCATCGACCTGAACACGGGTGACCACGTGTGGATGAGCCCCCACGGCGACGGTCCCCGCAACCATCCCGCGCTCCGGGAGCTCAACTTGCCGGCGCTGGGTGGGCACATTGGCATGCACGGCGGTGGTCCACTCGTGACGAAAACGCTGTTGGTCGTCAACTCGGGCGGCCGCTACTTCCCGGATGAGCGGTCGGGAGCCAGCACCATCACCGCGTATCACAAGGACAATGGCGAGTATCTCGGCTCCGTCGAATTGCCGGCCATCCCGTTTGGCAATCCGATCACCTATCTGCACGAAGGCAGGCAATACATCGCGGTGGCCGTCGGGAGCGGGAGCGGAACACCAGAGCTCGTCGCCTTGACGCTGCCTGCCACGGACGAAGAGGGGGATCAATAAATGCCCCGGCCAATTCTGAAGTTCGTGACGACATTCGCGCTGACCGCTCTACCCGTAGTTGGTCTGGTAGCCGGCTCCGACTGGCCGCAGTTTCGGGGAGCCGACGGCGGCGTCGCCGCGGATGATCCGTCTTTGCCCGACACGTGGGGACCGACCGAAAACATCGTGTGGCGCGTCGATGTGCCGGGACGAGCGTGGAGCTCGCCGATCGTGTCGGGCGAACATGTCTTTGTGACATCAGTCGTCAACACCAGCGGCGTCGAAACCACGATCAAACCGCTCAGCCAGTATCAGTCACGCTCGTTTGACGGCCCCATGACGGGGGCAAACCTTGAGACCCCGTCCGTGCCGCTGCGTTGGGTTCTCTACGACATCGATTTTGACACGGGTGATGTCCGGTGGGAGCGCACGTTGTATACCGCGTTGCCCGGCTCCAAACACGAGAAGAATAGCTATGCCTCGGAGACGCCGGTCACCGATGGGGAGCGCGTCTACGTGTATCTCGGATATGTGGGTCTCTTCGCGTTCGACTTTGAGGGGAACACACTGTGGTCAACCCAGATGGATGCGCCGGTTACGCGCGAAGGGTGGGGAGCGGCGGCGTCGCCGGTCGTGCACGGAGACCAGGTGTTTGTCGTGAACGACAATCTCGACCAGTCGTATGTCGCCGCCTATCGAACCGCGACCGGTGAGGAGATCTGGAGGGTCGATCGCAAAGAAGACTCAAATTGGTCAACGCCGTTCGTGTGGGAGAACGACCTGCGGACCGAGCTTGTCACCACCGGCACTGGCGGTGTCCGTTCCTACGATCTAACCGGTGAGCTGTTGTGGTCGTTGACCGGCATGTCGTCAATACACGTTGCCACCCCGTTTACTCGTCACGGGTTGCTGTACATCAACTCTGGATACACAGCCGACTCCAGCCGGCCGGTCTATGCGATCCGCCCCGGCGCGATCGGTGACATCACGCTCGCCGACGGACGAACCCGTAACGAGTATGTCGCCTGGTCACACCCCACGCTTGGCTCTTACAACCCATCGGCCCTTGTCTATGGTGATTATCACTACACGCTCCTGGACCGCGGCATCCTGATTTGCCATGACGCCCGCACCGGTGAAGAGGTCTACCCTCGCACGCGGATCGCCCGCGGTGGGTCGCTCTTTACCGCTTCGCCCTGGGCCTACAACGGTAAGATCTTCGCGGTTAGCGAAGACGGTGACACCTACGTCGTCAACGCCGGACCAGAGTTCGAGCTGCTCCGGACGAACTCACTTGAAGAATGGACGCTCGCAACCCCGGCCATCGCGAATGGGAGTCTCTTGGTGCGGACGGTGTCTGCGCTGTACCGAATTTCTGAAGGCCATTGAACGGGCCGGACCGGTGAAGGCCTCCTTCGCTTTGGTGTTAAGCTCCCCGCCTGATGGACGAGAATGAGCTTCGAGCTCACGTCGAAGCGCTTCGGTGGTATCACACCATAGACCTAGGCCAAGGAGTCATTACGAAAGGTGTCGACAATACGCCACCGAGGCTGTCCCGTATTGGGTTACCAGAGAACTTGTCTGGCCTATCCGTTCTCGACGTTGGTGCATGGGACGGTTTCTTCTCGTTCGAAGCTGAACGGCGCGGCGCGGCGCGTGTGGTCGCCACTGATCATCACTCGTGGCATGATCCTGGGTGGGGCACAGGCCAGGGCAAGGCAGGATTCGAACTGGCACGGACCGCACTTGGGTCTCGGGTTGAGGATGTCGACGTCGACGTGATGGATCTATCCGGCGATGATCTCGGCACATTCGACGTGGTGTTGTTCTTGGGCGTCCTGTATCACCTTCCCAATCCACTGCTAGCACTGGAGCGAGTGGCGTCTGTTACAGGCGATCTACTTATCGTCGAAACCGTGGTAGATATGGTTGGTTTTGCCAGACCAGCAGCTGCGTTCTACCCAGGACGAGAGCTGCACCGAGATCCAACGAACTGGTGGGGTCCCAATCCCGCAGCCGTCCAGGGCATGCTTCGCAGCGTAGGCTTCCAGAGAGTCGCTGGGTTGACGGCGACCCCGTCAACTGCCTTTCGCGCCGCCCGTGCGATTTCGTATTGGCTACGCGGGAAGGACGGTCTGGCGACGGCCTTTCGTCAAGATCGAGCGGTCTTCCATGCACACAAGAAGAGAAGATGAACGTGGCGGGCCTTGCCAGTCTCGAGCCACCCAGGCGACCGCTCGCGGTCGTGCCGTAGAGCCTCTTTTTGGACGACCTGCGTCGTGATCCGGCACTGGCGCAGGTCACGGGCGCCATACTTGGTGTCACTTACCGCACCATAACGCCTTAACGTCGTACCACCGACGGCTAACGACGCAAGAACCCGAATGTCCTGAGACCCCACTCGGAACGGGCGGGAGCCAGGGAGCGGCCGATAGGAACCAGGTTTTAGGTGGTGCCATCGACGAACTCGTCATCGTGACCACCGCGCAGAAGTCATCATGTGCTCTCCCGAAATGCTCTGCGAACTCTATGCCCACCTGGAGTGGGCCGATGCCAAGGTCTGGTCGGTGGCCATCCAGACCAAAGAGGCTTCCAGCGACAAGTCGCTGTGCGACACGCTCTTTCACGTGCACCAGACCCAACGTGCGTATCTGAATATGTGGATGGACAAGCCTCAGCAGATTCTCAATGCTGAGGATTTCGACAATCTCGTCTCTCTTTTTGAGTTGGCGCACCCTTACTACGCCGAGGTGCGACGATTCCTCGATGCGGCCAACTCGTCACCGGTCGACCGGCCAGTGCCGGAGCTGTTTCGCCAACGAATGGAACAACACCTCGGTCGCGTCGTCAAGATCACCCTCGGTGAGACCGCCCATCACCGGGGGCAGCTGAACACACGACTTCGTGAGCTCACCGGCGAGCCGCCGCTCGTGGACTACATTGCCTGGGTGTGGCAGGGGAGGCCGGTGGCCGACTGGAACACGACCTCGGGGACGCAAAGTGCGGAACTGGCCTAGAAAATACCGACAGAGTCAGAGTGCACATTTGTGGCGCCCGAAAATTGGCTACATTTCAGACCCAGGTGACGGGCCTCGGGGCGTCATAGCCTCCTTCCGGAGGCGCCGTCTTGGTCGAGCCGGTGAGGTGCCGACCCCTCGCGGGCTGATCGCTTGCATCAGGTCAGTATGTTCCCGCATCCGATCGCTATTGCCCTGGACTTCGGCGATTTCCTGGCGCTTGACGTTCTGGACCGTTCGAGTACGATCGCCGGTATTCACTTGCGTCTCCCTGGGTGCGGTGGGGCTGACGGTCCCACATTGGAGATTCTCGAGCACTCGCGAATCGCCGCCGGCCCGCCGCCTGCTGTGAATCGACTCCCCACCGACGTTGATGGTGAGGCGTAACCGTCGCGAGGCGGTCGAGCGCGGACTGCCGCCCAACCGGGTCACGGAGCGACAACGGTACCGCCATTGAGGTCGAGGACGTCAGGCGCGGAAATGTTCCCGCAGGGCGTCGAGGCGATAGTCGATCTCGGCGGTATCGGTTGCCGAGAACGAGTAATCTGCGCGCCGAGATCGTGTCGTCGAAAAGATCCCGCGCTTCTTGAGGACATACAGCCGCACACCCGGGACGATGGAGTCCAGGTTGAGCAGCAAGAGCAGCTTTGCGTAGAGGTCACGCAGGGCGTCGGTGTCCTTGGCCTGGTGTAGTTCCCACAACTGCGCGTAGACGTCGGCATACATGGCGCCGCCGGTCATCACGCCGTCCATTCCCATCCGCATTTCGTAAAGCCAGGAACGGCCGAACGCTGCGCCAAAGATGCTCTTGATCGGCTGTGGTCGGTGTTTGGCAAGCTCACGCATCCGCTCGTGCACGGGATCTCGTTCTTCTTTGATATAGGCTAGATTCGGAAAATCTTTGGCCAGGCCTACCATGAAATCGACGGTGGGTTCGACATCCGGGGCGCCGCCGCTGGTTTGGACAAAAACCGGACGGGTGGTGACACCGGCGAGCGCCTCGTAGTATTCGCGGAAGTCCGCGAGCGATGTCGCGGTGGTGGGGGGAATGGCGATCATTCCGTCCGGTTCGAGGGACTCCGCGTGGCGGGCATACTCGAGCATTTCGACCGTGTCCGCGGCCTGGACGCCAAAGATGACCGCCTGGGGTCGCCCGCGCGAGGCTTTGGCAATTGTCTCCATACCGCGGAGCCGCTCGTCTTGGGAGAGATACCGTTGCTCGCTGGAGTTCTGCGGCCACACAAATCCGTGCACGCCGCACTGGTCGAGGAACTCGACCTGATGCGCCAGGTCCTCATAGTGCACATCGTTCGTCTCGGTATACGGCGTGCTGAGGATGATGAATGCACCAGAGATGGACTTGCTCTCCGCCGCGGTGGCCACGGCGCGCTCCGCGGCGTGTGGGCGGGAGGAAAGATACGGTGCGGCAGCAGCTGAACCGACGACGGCGAGTATCTCGCGGCGAGTAACGACCGGGCTCATAGCGCTCTCCTGGGAGGGATGAAACTGGCTCAGTGTACTGCAGCTTTGGCATGCCGAGAATCACGGTCTGCCTCAGTTGGTCTTGACCGTTTACAGAGGCTCTGACAGCATCTTTGCGACCCGGACCTACCGGGGTCGGGACTTTGTTTGCGTATGTTGGGGAGCTGCCCAGAGACCTCGTCGCCGCGAAAGGATGGGCTATGCTCCGCCAACCGGTCGCTGTGACCGTCGTCATAACGGTCGCGATGGCGGCGGCCCGTGTCGAAGAAGAGTAGAGAACCTCTGTGCCGTCACCGCCACCCACACGAACTGACGATATCGTCGATGTAATTCATGGCGTCGATGTACCTGATCCGTATCGATGGCTCGAAGACCAGGACGCGCCAGAGACCCGGACGTGGCTCAATAGTCAGAACGCGTATACGGATTCGGTCTTGGGCGGCCTCACGGGGCGCGACGCGCTGCGAGCCACGGCGACGCGGGTGCTCGAGCGTGACGTCATCGGGCTTCCGAACGAACGGGGTGGGCGTTACTTCTTCGAGAAACGGCGCGCCGACCAAGACCTCTCAGTGCTTTATGTGCGGGAGGGCGCGGCTGGCGAGAACCAGGTGCTGCTCGACCCGCACCCGCTGAGCGACGACCACACCGTAAGCGCCGAGTACTCGGACATTGCGGCGGACGGGACGCTGCTGGCGTACGCCGTGCGGACGGGCGGCGTCGACGAAGTGTCGATTCGTCTGACGAATGTTGATACTCGAGAGGATCTCGCGGATGCGCTCCCCACCGCGCGTTACGGCGGCGTGTGGATTACCCCGGACAAGCGCGGCTTTTTCTATGAGCGGTATGGCGACGTCACACCCCGTGTGATGTTTCACGAACTGGGAACGGACATCGCCGATGACCGGATGATATTTGGGGAGGGATACCAAGTGGCATCAGATTTCTGTCGCGGTACTGTCAGACGACGGACGCTGGCTGCTGATACATGTGATCGACGGGTCGTCGGGACCGACCGAGGTGCACGTCAAAGACCTCTCGAACGACAGGCCGTTCCAGACGGTTGTGGCCGACGGTGTCTCTGAGAACTGGGCCGAATTTGCGGGTGATCGAATTGTGGTCACGACCAACCTGCACGCGCCAAACAAACGAGTCGTGATGGTTGACCCGGCGAATCCGGCGGTTGAGCAGTGGGATGAGGTCATTCCGGAACGCGATGATGTGGTGGTGCAGAGCGCGCACGCCCGCGGCGGCAGACTGCTGTCTCGTATCTCCGCAGTGTCCAGCCTGGTTTGGCTATCCACACGACGGGCGGCGAGCTCGTACACGACATCGAGTTCGAGGCGCTGGGGACGGTCGGTGGTGGCGTCGGCCGGTGGAGCAGTGATGAGCTCTTTGTCACGTTTCAGACGTTTCATGTGCCCAGCACGATCTATTGTTGCGACCTCAAGACGGGTGACCTAGAAGTGTGGGCGAGCGCTGCGACACCGGTGGACCCCGCGGCGTATGAGATCGAGCAAGTTTGGTATGGATCAGCTGACGATACACAGGTGCCGATGTTCGTGGTGACACCAACCGGCTTTGTGCGGGACGGTTCCGCACCGACGCTGCTGACCGGGTATGGCGGATTCAACAACGCGATGACGCCGGTCTTTTCCCCGCTCGCCACGACCTGGCTGGAAAGCGGCGGAATTTTTGTCGCGGCCAATCTTCGAGGCGGTGGTAAGTTTGGCGAGGCGTGGCATTGAGCCGGAATGCTCAAGAGCAAGCAAAACGTCTTTGATGACTTTGTCGGGGTGGCCGAGCATCTCATTGCCAAGAAATTCGCGAGTGCCGAGCACCTGGCGATCCGGGGCGGCAGCAATGGCGGTTTGCTGGTGGGCGCGGTGACCAACCAACGCCCGGATCTTTTTGGCGCCGTCGTCTGCACCTATCCGCTCCTCGATATGGTGCGCTATCACCAGTTTCTCGTGGCCAGTTTCTGGGTGCCCGAATACGGGTTAAGCGATGACCCGGAGCAGTTTGCCTATATCCATGCATATTCGCCGTATCACCAGGTGGTTGACGGCGACGAGTATCCCGCGACCCTTTATATCTCTGGTGACGGCGATACCCGGGTTGCGCCGCTCCATGCAAGAAGGGTGGCAGCGCTGATGCAAGTCCGGAACGGGTCGGACGAGCCGATCCTGTTGCGGTATCACACACAGGCGGGGCACCCGGGCGGCCAGCCGACCAGCCGGTAGATTGACGATATGGTAGACACGATCAGCTTTCTGCAGTGGCGGGTCGGAGACGGCAAGGCAGGAGCCGACGAATAGAGACACGACGGTAGGAGACGAGACAATGCAGATGACTGGCGTGAACGCCCGAGTGTTGCTGACGGTCGCACTAGCGACCGTGGTCGCGTGTGGTACCCCCGCTGGCGACGAGGCGTCCACCTCTGACGCGGCGCCGTCGTCAGGCGCCGCGCCGCCGGCGATCGTGACCCCTGGCCTTGACGGCACGCTCCTGCTCGAAGAGATCCAGGCGCTGGCGTCTGACGAATTCGAGGGACGGGCCCCAGGGTCGGCAGGCGAGGACCTCACGGTCGCCTATCTCACCGAGCAGTTTGGTGCGCTGGGTCTGACGCCGGGAAACCCAGACGGCACGTGGGTGCAATCGGTCCCGCTCGTGGGGATCACGCCCCAACCCGGCGATACGCTGTCGGTGACTGGCGGCGGGGCATCTCGCACGTTCCAGCCCGGAACCGACTATGTGGCTTTGACAAAACATGTTGTCGACGAGGTCGATGTTGATGCCGAGTTCGTCTTCGTCGGCTACGGCGCTGTTGCGCCGGAATACAACTGGGACGATTTTGGCGACGTGGATGTGCGCGGCAAGATCTTGTTGTTCTTGGTCAATGACCCCCCGGTCGATGACATCTTTGGCGGGCCGGCGATGACCTACTACGGTCGGTGGACCTACAAGCACGAGATCGCCGCGGAGAAAGGCGCGGCCGGCTCCTTTGTCATTCATGAGACAGACCCGGCGGGCTATCCGTGGGAAGTGGTGGGAAGCAGCCCGCACAGCGAGTCGTTCGACCTCATCGCTGCCGACAATAACCTGAGCCGCGCCGCGGTCGAAGGATGGATTCAGCGCTCGGCGGCCGAGGCCATCTTCGAGATGGCGGGGCTCGACTTCGAGACACTAAAGCAGCAGGCGGCGGAGCGTTCGTTTCAGGCTGTCCCTCTTGGCGTCGAGGGCCGGACCGAGGTGCACAACACGCGTCGAACCATCGACTCACAAAACATCGTGGCCAAGCTCGAAGGGACAGATGCGCCGGATGAGGTCGTGATGTATGTCGCGCACTGGGATCACCTGGGACGCGATGACGCGCTCGAAGGCGATCAGATCTTCAACGGTGCCGCCGACAACGCCTCGGGGACCGCTGGTCTCATCGAACTGGCGCGTGCGTTTGCCCAAGCCGAGCCACGTCCTCGACGGTCCATCCTATTTCTTGCCGTCACGGCCGAAGAGCAAGGTTTGCTCGGCTCAAAGCATTACGCCGAGAACCCGTTGTATGCGCCGGGCCAGACCGTAGCCGCGATCAATATGGATGTACTCAACCAGTGGGGTCGGACCCGAGACCTCACGATCGTGGGGATGGGGCAGTCGGAGCTCGATCGCTACGCGGGTGAGGTCGCCGACCGCCTTGGCCGTATCCTCAATGCCGACCCGGAGCCCGAGAAGGGCTTCTACTACCGGTCAGACCACTTCTCGTTTGCAAAGGCCGGAATTCCAGCGTTTTACGCTGACCCTGGGATCGAGTATCTCGACAAGCCAGACGGCTACGGGATCGAGAAACGTGAGGAATACACGGCGAACGACTACCACGCTGTGTCCGACGAGGTGAAGCCCGACTGGGACCTGGCGGGAGCCCTCGAGGACCTGACGTTTTCCTACGAACTGGGGGCGGCACTTGCGTCGACCGACGAATGGCCCGAATGGAGCGAGACAAGTGAGTTTCGCGCAATCCGGGAAACGCAGCGTCCTTGACCCAGCTGAGATGCACTTTCCTGGCGCCGCCACGCGCCGTGCGTGAGCCAGTCTCATGGCGACATCTTTCTCAGCTACACCCAAGAAGAAAAGGCGCGGGTGAAGCCCCTTGCCGCCGCCCTCGAAGCCCAAGGGTGGACGGTATGGTGGGATCGCAAGCTGCTTCCCGGTGAGACATGGGACGCGGTCATCGAGCGTGAAATCAGCGCCGCCAAGTGTGTCGTTGCGGTGTGGTCCCAGAAGTCGATCGCATCGGATTGGGTAAAGCAGGAAGCCGAGTACGGACAAAAACAGGGAGTCCTGATTTCGGCATTGATCGACCAGGTGGAGGTTCCTTGGGGGTTTGGACGCCAGCAAGCCGCGAACCTCGCGTCCTGGCGTGTCGACCACGCGGATGCCGAGTTTGAGCTTCTTGTGTAGGGAATCGCGGCTAAGGTGCCACCGGTCGAATCACCCGATTCCCCGCTTGACGCCGCTCGACTGTCCTCACCATTTGTCGAACCGTCTCCGCCCCGCCCGGTAGCCCCAGCCGTGGGAAACGGTGAAACGTGTTGGAGTGGGTTGGAGACGATTGGCACGGAGCCTATCTGAACGCGCCTGACGACGGGTCTGCGTCGGCAGATACGCCGCGTGGTGACCACCGGGTGGTGCGCGGCGGGTCGTTTTCTACAATCTGCGGGTCCTCCGCGTGGCCTATCGCGACTACAGCGGCCCCGATGGTCGCAACTACTACATCGGGTTTCGAGTGGTGCTCCAACATCCCTCTGCCCTCTGTTCCCTCTGATCGCGCGGCACGTGGTATCCATGAGGCGATGAGGTCGTGGCGCCGAAGTTTATGTGACCCTTTCGCACAGCCGTCGAGAAGGGCGTCATCGTTAGCCTGTGCTACCGCCGAGCGCAGTGTTCCCGGTCTCACAGTGCGGCGGATGTCCCTCGGCGGCATCTTGCGCCAGCAACCGCTTTCGAACCCGAGCTCACAACGTCCCGCTAGGCGAGGCACCTAGGCCAGCGTTCCGAAGTCGAGTTACATGGCTCGGCTCCTTGTGCCCGCTGTCGTCGTTGCACCTCGTGGACAAATGACCGATATGCCTGCCTCGCCTAGACAGCGAACGCTATCACCGCGAGCCGTGCGACTCGAACGTCGGAAGCGCGATGTAGGGGACTAGTCGCCGGCGGCGCGAAGCGCCGTGATCCGCTGTAACACCGGTGGGTGCGAGTCGTGAAGGAAGACGTCCAACGGGTGCGGGGTCAGGTTGGTCAATGTGTCCGCCGACAGTTTCTTGAGGGCGGTGACGAGAGGCTTGCCATCACCGGTGGTCGTGGCGGCGAAGGCATCGGCCTCGAACTCGTTACGACGTGACATGGCCTGCACGGCCAGTGACAAGACAAGCTCGACCGGACTAAAGACGAGTCCAAAGAACACGAGCCCGGCGTAGACCGAGATATCGGTCATATAGAACGCTTCGAACAGACCCTCTCGGTGCAGGACGAGAGACATCAAGAAAAAGACCGCGCCCAGATAGGCAACCTGGAGCACGATGCCTTGGACGAGGTGCCCTTTCTTGTAGTGTCCCACTTCGTGGGCCACGACGGCGACGAGTTCGTCGACGCTGTGTGAGTCGACCAAGGTGTCAAAGAGCCCGATACGTTTGTTGCGGCCAAAACCGGTGAAGAACGCGTTGGCTTTGGACGAGCGCTTTGAGCCGTCGACGACAAATACGTCCTGCAACGGGAACTCCGCTGAGCTGGCATACGACATGAGGGCGTCGCGGAGGGCCCCGGCGTTTAGCGGGGTGAAGGTGTTGAACCACGGCATGATCAGGGTTGGCGCAACGAACTGGACGACAAAGACAAAGCCCGCGGTGGCCACCCAACACCAGAGCCATGCGAGAGGTCCGGCCCACTCGAAGAACGCGAGCACTCCGGCCAAGAGCGCGCCACCCAGGACGACCGCGAGGATAGTGCCCTTCAGGAGGTCGGCGACAAATGTCCTGGGCGTCGTGCGGTTGAAGCCGAACTCCGTCTCGATGACAAAGGTGCGATAGACGCGAAACGGGAGGCCCGACAGCATGCTGGCCAGACCCAACATCCCGATAAAGAGGAACCCGGAGACGATTGGCCGCTCTTCGCCCGCGGAGAGCCCGCGAACAAGCCGGTCGAGCCAGTCAAACCCGCCGAGAAACCAGACGGCGAGCACCAGGACGAGGGTGACCGTCGATTGCATAAGGCTAAAGCGAGAGGTGACCCGCGTGTAATCTTGGCTCTTGGCATACCGCGTCGCATCAAAGACTCCGCTGAACTCCGACGGCACGGCGGGAGACAACGCTCGGAGGTTCAAACCGGTAGACACGAGCGACAGCGCATACTCACCAACCAGAGCCACCAAGACGATGACCGCGTAACCGTTCATCTGCTCACCATGCTGGCCTCACTATACCGGCCCTCTCGTGTCCCGCGTCGGTGATTCGGTGCGCAAGTCCCGGGCGGGGCATCCGGCCTGGCGGTGCTGCTTCTCAGTTAAATATGCGCGACTCATGCAACACGTCACTGACGCGGGACACTAGCGGCTCTTCAACTGCCCATGTATAGGTTGTCGCCGGTTCTCCGCTCCCCGCGGTGTTGGCCGTCGCTTCCAATGTCACGAAGTGCGCGCTCTGGCCGCCTGGCGAAGACCAACGAGCCTCCCGCGAGAACCTACAAACGGGCGTGCGAAGAGCCACCAGCTGCTACAGTCGGGGCGCATGGACCGACTTCCTTTTGTGGCGACCGAGCTCGCGGAAGCGTATGACCGCGTCGGCACGCTGCCGGTGCAGGTCGTGCTCCATGACGTCCGGAGTCTCTACAACGTTGGCGCCTTCTTCCGGACGGCTGATGCGGTTGGTCTCGAATGCCTGTGCCTCTCGGGTATTACGGCCCGCCCGCCCCGGCGCGAGATTGCGAAGACGGCATTGGGGGCCGAGGACCACGTCCGTTGGGAGGGCTGGGACGACCCGTCGGCCGGTATCGAGGCCATCCGCGAGCGCGGATACGAGGTCGTTGCGATCGAAACGAGTGCCACCGCGGTTGACCTCTTTGACTGGCGACCACGTTTCCCCGTGGTGCTTCTGTTTGGTCACGAGACGGACGGATTGGATCCCGCGCTCCAGGCGCGCTGTGACATCGAGGTGCGGCTGCCCATGCGTGGCATAAAGCACTCGTTGAATGTGGCGACCGCGGGTGGCGTCGTCCTCTATGAGCTGCTCCGCAAGTATCGGCGGCTCGTGACCGACGAGCCGCATCCTCCAGGGCCGCTATAATTATTGGATCCTCCGCCCCCAACGTCTCGGTTGCCGCGGACGACCGACCCAGCGCCCAGAACACAAGAAGGCCAGATCTATGTCCGAGTTTTCATATCAGCCGATTTTTGAGTTTGGTCCGGACGAGACACCATACCGGCGTTTGGACCTCGATGGCGTGTCCACCGTGACCGTCGACGGGCAGTCGTTTCTCAAGGTTGCGCCGGCTGCCCTCCGGGGGTTGTCCCGACAGGCATTCGACGATATCGCTCATTTGCTGCGGCCGGGCCATCTCGCTCAGCTCAAGAAGGTGGTCGACGACCCGGAGTCGTCAGCCAACGACAAATTTGTCGCGATGGAGCTGCTCCGGAACGCAAACATTGCGTCGGGTCGGGTGTTGCCAGGCTGTCAGGATACGGGCACCGCAATCATCATGGGCCACAAGGGCGAGCGGGTGCTGACGGGCGCCGACGACGCCGAGGCGTTGTCGCACGGGGTGTATGACGCGTATACCGAGCGCAACCTGCGTTACTCGCAAATGGCGCCGCTGGACATGTTTACGGAAAAGAATACGGCGTCGAATCTCCCGGCGCAGGTCGATATCCTGTCTGAGCCTGGGGACGAATACGAGCTACTTTTTGTGGCCAAGGGCGGCGGATCGGCCAACAAGACCTTTCTCTACCAGGAGACCAAGGCGCTTCTGAACCCGACATCATTGCTGGCGTTTGTCGAAAAGAATCTCAAAACGATCGGCACCTCCGCGTGTCCGCCGTATCACCTGGCGTTGGTGATTGGTGGACCCTCCGCGGAGTTCACGATGAAGACGGTCAAGCTGGCGAGCACAAAGTATCTTGACCGACTACCGACCACCGGCAACGAGGGCGGTCGCGCGTTTCGCGACCTCGACATGGAGCGTCAGGTCCTGGAGATTGCCGAGCGTATCGGGGTCGGCGCGCAGTTTGGGGGCAAATACTTTGCGCATGACGCGCGTGTCATCCGACTGCCTCGTCACGGCGCGTCGTGTCCAGTCGGACTGGGTGTCTCGTGCTCGGCCGACCGTCAGGCGCTTGCAAAGATCACCCGCGAGGGCGTCTTTTTGGAGCAGCTCGAAGAGAATCCAGCCCAGTACTTGCCAGAGATTACCGATGGCGAGTTGGACGGTGATTCTGTCCGCGTGGACCTCAATCGTCCGATGTCGGAGATCCTCGCCGAGCTGAGCAAGTATCCGGTCGCGACACGTCTCTCGCTCACGGGGACAATGGTCGTGGCCCGTGACATCGCCCACGCCAAGCTCAAGGAGCGCCTCGACGCCGGCCAGGGCCTTCCTCAATATCTCAAAGATCACATGGTGTACTACGCCGGTCCGGCCAAGAAGCCCGAAGGCCGCGCGTCCGGGTCGTTTGGACCGACCACGGCAGGGCGCATGGACTCATACGTGGACCTGTTTCAATCCCACGGCGGCAGCATGGTCATGCTGGCCAAGGGAAACCGCTCGCGTCAAGTGACGGACGCCTGCGCCAAGCACGGCGGATTTTATTTGGGCTCGATCGGCGGGCCCGCGGCGCGGCTGGCTGACCACAGCATCCGCAAAGTCGAAGTGCTCGAATATCCAGAGCTGGGGATGGAAGCCATCTGGAGGATCGACATTGAGGAGTTTCCCGCCTTTATCATCGTGGACGACAAAGGCAATGATTTCTACGCTCAGCTGATGGAGACAAAACCGGCCACGCTGATCACGTAGTCCGACGCGTCGGCGCCAGCCCGTTTCACCATCGCCCTCAAGCGCATGGCATTGGGCTTGGCGCGCGATCGCTCCGTGATCTCCGAGGCTGTGATCTCCGAGGAACATGGTTCGAAGCCACACATGTCGATGCCTTCCTTCCCGCGTCCGCCAGCTGCGCCGTCGCCGGCCCCGGGCAGCCGGCCCTCGTTCTCCCATCGCGACATCCTGATCATTTTTGGCGGTCTGATGGGCGGCTTGTTCTTGGCTGCGCTGGACCAGACCGTCGTTGCCACCGCTCTGCCCACCATCGTCGGAGAGCTCGGCGGCCTGGACTACTACTCGTGGGTGGTCACGGCGTATCTCCTGAGCTCGACCGTAAGCACACCGCTCTACGGAAAGATCAGCGACATGTATGGACGACGCATTGTGTTGCAGGTGGCCATCGTCGTCTTCTTGGTCGGCTCGTTGCTGGCCGGCGTGGCCGCAGACATGTTGCAGCTCGTCATTTTTCGAGGTCTACAGGGAATTGGGGCCGGCGGGCTGATGGCGATGACCTTTGCGGTGATCGGCGATGTTGTGTCGCCCCGGGAACGTGGTCGGTATATCGGTCTGCTTGCCGGCGTCTGGGCCTTTGCGAGTGTGATCGGTCCGTTTATCGGCGGATTTATCGTCGACAACATCTCGTGGCGCTGGGTGTTTCTGATCAACTTGCCGGTAGGTCTGGTGGCCCTGCTTGTCATGTCCCGAGTGCTGCGGTTGCCGCCGGTTCACCGTCCTCATCGACTCGACATTGAAGGGGCGATGTTGCTGGTCGTTGGCGTCACCGCGCTCTTGCTGGCACTGGTGTGGGGGGGCGTTGACTATCCGTGGTCGTCGCCGCGAATCATCGGCCTCGTGGGCACCGGGACGGTGGCCTTGGTCGGGTTCGCGATGTGGGAGGCGCGGGTCGAGGAGCCGATTCTGCCGTTGCGGTTGTTTGCGAGCTCGGTCTTTTCCATCTCCTCGGCGCTTGGTTTTCTTATCGGGGTGGCACTATTTGGCGGGGTCATTTTTCTCCCGCTGTTCTTGCAGATCGTGTCCGGCGTGTCAGCCACAAACTCGGGCCTACTGATCCTTCCGCTCACTGCCGGTATCGTGGTCGGCTCCGTGGGGTCGGGTCGCATCATTAGTGCCACGGGTCGATATCGCCTCTGGCCGATCGGAGGAATGGCGCTTGCATCGGTGGGGATGTATCTGCTGTCGACGATGACCGCCGCCACGCCGTTTACGGTGAGCGGCGTGTATATGGTGCTCATGGGGCTCGGGGTTGGGGGCGCGATGCAAGTCACGGTGCTGGTCGTCCAGAATGCCGCCGACTATCGAGACCTTGGGGTCGCCACGTCATCGGTCCAGTTCTTTCGCCAGATGGGGGGCGCGTTCGGGGTCGCGGTGTTTGGCGCGATCATGAACGCCCGGCTCGCGTGGGAGTTGCCGCGACGGGTGCCGCCATCGGCCGTGGCGTCGGTGGACGGCGACATCTCTCGACTTCTCAATAGTCCGGCCATGATTCGCGAGCTGGCTCCAGACGTCGCACGAGGCATTGCCGGTTCCGTCGAGGTGGCGATTCAGTCGGTGTTCTGGTGGGCCGTGCCAATGATGCTGCTGGGATTCATACTGAGCTGGTTTCTCGAGGAGATACCACTACGTGAGACGGTCGGCCCGGAATCGGACACCGCGGTCGAGTCGACGCTCGCCTAGTGGTTCTTTAACCTCCAGACGGTGGGTTGTCGGTGATAGGTCGTCGCTCTCCGCCAGCCGGGAGGAGCGCGCAATGTGGTCCGATTGCAGGCGACGACTAACGCCGCGGAGTGCGACGAGGGCCAGCGATGCCCACTGTGTGAAAGTTGAAGAGCCACCAGACTGACGCGGGCATGGTGCGACCAGGCACGAGGTTGCCAGGCATCGCTGATCGTTGGAGGAGTTGGGTGATGAACGGCTTCGACATTGCACTATTGATTGTGGCGAGCGTGCTCGCGGTCACAGGTTTTGTAAAAGGGCTGATACGGATCTTGGTCGGGTTTGTGGCGCTCATCGCCGCCTTTCTCCTTGCGTCACAATTTCACGGGCCGGTGGCGGCTCGGCTGGGATGGATGAATTTGTCTCAGCCTGTATTGCTTCTGATTGCCTACGCGGTGATCTTCGTCGGGGTCATGTTGGCGGGAGCGGTGGTCGGGTATTTGGTCCGCCGGTTGCTTCGTGCGGCCATGCTCGGATGGGTTGACCGTTTAGGCGGGGCCGCGCTCGGTCTCGCGACCGCGACACTCATGGCCGCCCTTCTTGTACTGCCGCTGATCGCCTACACGGAGACCGGCAACGCCATGCTCCGAAGGTCGGTGCTGGCGCCCTACGTCGCGGGCGTCGCCGATTTGGCCGCGCCGCTGGTCCCGGAGGGTCTGGCTGAGCTCTACGATCGGCGTATCGAGGAGCTACGGGAATACTGGAGGACCGGTGTCTTCGATGGGATACGTGGTGCGTGACCCCACCGGCGACGCGTCGCCCCCCACTCCCCCCGAGGTGTCGACCTCGCTATTTCAAGAACCCGACCGCGTTTCGCGGCTGGCTCGATAAGTATCACGCCACGTGTTCAGAACTATGGGTTGGCTACCATAAGAAGAGCTCGGACAAGCCCAGTCAGACATGGTCCGAGTCGGTGGACCAGGCGCTGTGCTTTGGCTGGATCGATGGGGTCCGCTATCGAGTGGACGACGACCGGTACACCGTCCGGTTCACGCCGCGGAGGCCCGGTAGCATTTGGAGCGCGGTCAATATCCGCAAGGTCGCCGCTCTCGAAAAGAAGGCTCTCATGACTCCGCGCGGCCTGTCGGCGTTTGACAAGAAATCGGTCGAGCGGTCAAAGGTCTACGCCTACGAGCGCGCTCGCGTAACGCTGGACTCGCTCTACGAACAGCAGATCCGTCGCGACGAGCGAGCCTGGGAATTCTGGTCAGCGCTTGCGCCGTACAACAAGAAGGCGACGACTCACTGGGTCATGGGCGCGAAGCAAGAGGCGACGCGGCAACGTCGGCTTGGGAGTGTGATCGACGCAGCCGCGGCGGGAAGGGTGATCCCCGGGCTCCGGCGAGCCACACCAGGACCGCGCGGGGACGCGAAGGCTCGGCCGTGACCACGCCCGATACCGTTGCTCCCGTCGCCGAATCACGCCGCATCGATTCGATGGATGTGGTCCGGGGATTCGCGCTGCTCGGCATCCTCGTCATGAACATCCAGTTGTTTGCGATGCCCGATGGGCGTGTTTCAACCCGACCGCGTATGGCGAGCTGACGGGCCTCAACTTCTACGTCTAGCTGGCAAGCCGTCTGCTTGCCGATCAGAAGTTCATGACGATCTTCTCGCTGCTCTTTGGCGCCGGCATTCTCTTGATGTCAGACCGCGCCGATGCGGCGGGCCGCCCGTCGCCCCACTATCGGCGGATGGTCGCGCTCCTGGTCATCGGTGTGCTCCATGCGCATCTGCTCTGGCACGGCGCCTCGTGGTCTACGCCATTTGAGGCATGCTGGTCTACCGGTTGCGCAAGAAGACACCGTCGGTTCAACTCGCCGTCGGCATGGCGACGCTCGTGGTTGGGTCGGGCTTAGCGTCGCAATGGGTGTGTCGTTTCCATACTGGCCGGAGGAGATACGCGCCGACTTCGTCTCCGACGCATGGATGCCGCCACCGGGTGGCATTGCCGCCGCGCTCGACACCTACCGCGGCGGGTGGCTCACGCAACTACCGGTTCGGTCGGCGGCGCGCTTGGGTTCGAGCTTTTCATTACGCCGATCTTCCTCGTGTGGCGCGTGGGCGGGCTCATGGTGCTGGGCATGGGGCTCTATGCGATCGGCGTATTCAGCGCGACGCGGACCCGCGGCTTCTATCTCGCGTGGTGTGCCGCGCCCCCTAAGAGCGCTCTCCCGCGAGACGGGACGCTAGTCGTGCAGGCGGCGTTCTACTCCGGCGCGCCCAGCCGGTCGAGGGTTGCCGCGTCGATCGCGGTAGCGGGTCCCTGAAAGATCGCGTTGAACAGCAGCTTGAAAGTGGCCCGGGGTTGCGTCCGAAATGCGACTTGGCTGCCCATGGTCACGACGGTGCCAGCGTCCACCTCGAACGAGACGACGTTCGCTTGGTTTCGGAGTAGCTCATCGCCGAGGAGCCAACCGCTTACCGACATGTCTTCATCGTCTGGGTATCTCGACACGACCGAGGCCTGGATGTCGAAGCTGGGGGTCAGTCGGTAGGCCTGGTCAAAACGAAAGAAGACCGGCCAGCGTTCGCGCATGCCGTATGCCACTGGATGCCGCGGGTTGTGCTCTTGCTTGAGGATCGCGCCCGGGGAGTAAAAGAGCGACGTAGGGTCTACTACGGCTCGCAGCGTCGTTGCGAGCTGCGCCGGACTTTGAAACGCATCACGAAGCCGGCGCTGGACGTCGGACGGGTTGGCGGCGACACGGGTGCGTGGTGGACTTGCGCGCCGGCGTCCGCGGCCGGGGAGGACCGGTTCGATCGGAAGATCGAACATCCGTCGCGCGGTGCTTACCGCCGTGCCAAGCGCGACCAGCGTCCCGCCCTCCTCGACCCACCGTTGTAGCTTGGTCCAGCCCTTTTCTCGGACCCCGTAGGCCCACTGCCACGACTCGTCGTGGCGCTGGGGGTTGAGACCAGTGACGATCCGGCTGCGTGTGGTGCCAGACGGCAACACGATCACGTCATACAGCTCTGACAGGTCTTCGGTGAAGTCTATGGAGGAGATGACGCGATGGTCTATCCCGTATTGCTCGAACAGCCACATCATCCAGCCGCCCGGCATATTGTTCGGGGCCCGCCACAGACCGACTCGGGTTGGCCCCTTGACCGAAAAACCGTCGACACCCGGCGCTTCGTCGACCGCGGCCACCACGAGACCGGTCTCGGCCGCGACAGCGCTCAACGCCACGTTGGCTTGAGGGGTCGGTGGGACAATCCAGGCGCCGGGTGGGAGCTCGCCGTCTCTGGTCATGACGGTATCGCCCGCTCGGTAGACCGAAATGCCGTTGGCCTGCAGCCGGGTGACGGCCTTGAATCCGGCGTTCGAGGCGGGTGATACCGCGTAGGCCCACGCTGGCTGAGCTGGCAGCGGTGTCGCATCCGGGTTCACGTCAGCGAGGAGCTCGAGGTCGGCCTGAAATCGTCCGTCGACAGAGACGACGTCGACACCCATGAGAAGACCCAAGGTGTGTGCCGTGACGTCATAGGGTGGGATCGGCGGACCGCCCGGGTAGTAGCGGAGGTCCGGATACACCTGCTCTTCGAGCATCGTTTTTGCGAACGCGCCATACGGCTGGGCCAGGTCGATCACCCAGGATCCGCCTGGAAAACGAGTGCCGCCGGCCGTGAACGCCGACCGGGCGCGGTGGATCTCCACCTCGCCCGTGTGCAGGATGTCGAGGAGCTCGTATGTCTCGAACGGGTCGGCTTGGTCGCGCGAAATGACAAATGCCGAGGGGTGGTCATCCCGATCTACCCAGTCTTGGTGCACTTGGTGAAAGTTCTCGAGCCACCGGGTCCGATACTTCGCCATCTGCTCGAGGGCGGCGAACACCGCGATCTCTCCATACTCGACGATGTCGCGCAGTCTCCAGACGCCGGAGTCGTACGGGACGGGAAAGTTTACGCGCGGCTCTTGTGACCCGAGCGGGCGATTGCGTCCCGCGGGGTTCACAAAGGGATCGGCGATCCGCGCACTGGCGATCTCGGTCAAGATCCGCGGCTGCCCGTGATAGAGCATGTATTGGCGGGCTGGAGTCCACAGGTCATATTGCTCGTTGGAGACAATGCCCTGTTTTCCCGCGGCGACTAACGCGGAGGACATGGCACCGCCGATCTGCGCCTGTCCTTCCATCAGCAAGGGGTGAATGTTTGGGTCATACGGATCGCGAAACGGCGGCACAAACATCCGGGCGCCGGTTGACCCCATCTGGTGCATGTCGTGCGTGACCGTTGGCTTGAACTCTCGGTGGATGTCGACCGCCATCCGCGTTTCTTTCTGCGTAAACATGAACCAGTCCCGGTTGTTGTCGTGCCCGGTATACCGGTGATAGAGGTCTGGATAGACCCGGTCGTATCGCGTTCCCTTGGTGGCATACCAGTGGTCAATGACTCTGATTTGCCCGTCGGGGTTTTGCGAAGGTGTGAGTAACACCACCGTGTTGTCGAGGATCTCGTTGATCTCTGCGGAATCCTCGGTGGCCAACCGATGAGCGATCCGAATGATCGATTGACCGTTGCCAACCTCGGTCGAGTGTATGGTCGCGTAGAGGAAATAGAAGGGCACACCCTCCTCGGTGAGCCGCGTTACTTCGGCGTCGGCGTCGCGTGCGGACAGGCGTCGAGGGTCGGCCAGTAGATGATTGATCTCCACCAAGCGATCGAGTCTGTCCAGATTGGACCGGGCGCTGAATGTGACGAGCACATACGGATGCCCGTCGGTCGTGGTCCCGCGCACTTGATACTCCACGCGTTCGGAGCGCGCGGCCAGGTGCTGCATGTATTCCAGCACCCGTGGATATCGAGCGAGCTCGCCGTCGCTCCCGATGTCGAACCCAAAGAACTCGGTTGGCGTTTGGATGGACTGCGCCGTCCCCGCTCGGGCGAACCCGAGGCAGAGGCCACAGCCGATGACCGCGAGGAATGCGACGCGACGAAATGAGGAGTGGAGCTGCGCTTTCATCATTCTTGTTCCAGCATGTTGCAGAATACACCCATGATAATCGTCAAAGGCGCGGGACGGCTTCGCACGTGTGTTGTGGTCGGCATGGTCGCATACGGCACGACGTGGACGGCGACGGCTCAGGGCGAGCGCCAATCTCGCCATCGGACACCCGCCGAGTTCATGAGTTATCGCGGTGCCGAGTGGCTCGAGCGCAGCGAGCGCGTGGACGAGGAGCAACCGCACCGAGTTCTCGAAGTCATGAACCTCGCTCCTGGCGATGTCGTGGCGGATATCGGGTGCGGGTCAGGCTACTATGCGCGCCGCGCCGCGCCGCTGGTGCAGCCCGGGGGGCGAGTCTACTGTGAGGATATCCAGCCCGAGATGTTGGAGATCATGACGAGTCTGGCGGAGCGCGATGGAGTCAACGGCATCCACCCGGTGCTCGGAACACCCCGCGATCCACAGCTTCCCGCGGGCGAGGTGGACTGGGTGATCATCGCCGATGTCTATCACGAGATGTCCGAACCCGAACCGATGCTCGCCGGGATCCGGGAGGCCCTGTCGCCGGAGGGCCGCGTGGCACTCCTGGAGTATCGCGTCGAGGACGGAACCGGTGACGGGATCAAGGCCGACCACGCGATGTCGGTGCGTCAGGTGCTCTCGGAATGGACCGACGCTGGATTCGAGCTGGTCGCTCTGCATGACTTCTTGCCCAGTCAGCATTTGTTTGTCTTCGGCTCGACCGACCGGGAGCCGGCGATCCGGTCGGCGTTGGTCGACCGCGATCTGTTTGCCGCGCTCGTTGAGGGACTCGTCGAGGTGGAGGCGCAGGGCAATGGAGACCGCGAGGTATCGGTTCGGATTCGGCGAACTCATGACCAACCGATGGTGCTGACGTCACCGGTCGGCACGCTCTTTCGGTCAGAAGGGTCCGCGCACGACATGTTTGCGAGACGGGACGGGTGGATCGTTCTGGCGCATGACGACTGGTATACCTGGACGATTCGAGCCGTCGGGCGTCAGATGGATCGGGAGGCACCAGTCGTCGGTGACCCGCTGGAGATTCTTCCGCCGTCGGCGGTGCCCGGTGTCGCGGACGTGTTGTATCAGGCCCAGCTTGGGGTCTACACGGTCGCCGATTCGCCCACGCTGTACATTCCCACTACGTATGGCGTCGATCAGGCCGCGGTGTGGATCGTCGATTCCGATCTCGCCTTCGACGAGATGGTCGACCGCGTACGAGACGATCGGATTCCGGCGGAGTATGCCATGGCATTCGCGCTGGTCCTCATCGACCGGGCGGAGGCCGATATTGTGGACCGTCGACTCTGGGCCGAACGCGGACGGGTGTTTGATCGACTCCGCGACCAGGGGCTCAATGTGTGGTATCAAGCGCAAAGTACCGCCCAATAAACGCTCGAACGGAGGAAGAGATGCACAGTGTGACTCGGTTGTTTCCGACGGGGCTTGTCGCTGGCCTCGCCTTCACTCTTATCGTGATAGCGCCATCCGTCTCCTCGGCGCAGTCGTCCGAAGAAGCGCTCGACATCTATCTGGTTGACGTCGAGGGTGGAAACGCGACGCTCTACGTGTCGCCGTCAGGTGAATCGCTACTTATCGATACTGGCAATGGCGGAGCAAACGCCGACAGGGATGTCGGACGCATTATGGAGGCTGTCGAGGCCGCCGGATTGGAGCAGCTCGACCATCTGATCACGACCCATTGGCACGGTGACCATTACGGTGGTCTGGCTGAGCTCGCGACACGGATTCCTATCCGCCACTACATCGATCACGGTCCCACTGTCGAAGAAAACGAGACGGTTCGCACATTTATCGACGGTGAGTATCAGGCCCTATACGGCGCGGCCCGACGCACAGTAGTCAGACCCGGGGACGCGGTCCCGCTGGCTGGTGTCGACATCCAGGTGATGTCGTCGGCGGGCGAGGTCGCCGCAGCGGACCAGGCGCTTCCGGGAGGTGGCAGCGTCAATCCGTATTGCGGAGCGTTCGAGCGTCAAGCCGAGGACCTCGGGGACAATGCACAGTCGGTAGGGATTCACCTGACCTTTGGGGAATTCCGCGCCCTCCAGCTCGGCGACTTGACGGTCAACAAAGAGTTCAACCTCATGTGTCCGACCAACCCAATCGGCTCGGTGGATCTCTACGTCGTCTCGCACCATGGGCTCAACACGTCGAACGCGCCTGTCTTGGTGCACGCGATAGAACCGCGGGTCGCCATCATGAACAACGGGACGCGTAAGGGCGGCACGCCCGACTCGATGACCACGCTGCACACCGCGCCGCGCATGCAGGACCTCTGGCAGCTTCACTTCTCTGTTCTCAGCGGACAGGACTACACGGTGCCGGGAGTGTTTATCGCCAACGGGATCGACGACCAGCCCGACTCGATGCCACTACGGCCGGTGCCTCCACCGCGTCGTGGTTCCAACGCCGCGCCTCCCCCGGTGCACAGCGGCCCCGCTCACTGGATCAAAGTTGAGGCTCGTCGAGACGGCACGTTCACGGTGACAAACAGCCGGAACGGATTCAGCAAGTCGTACTAGTACTAGTGCACCGCCGTCGAGGATTGACTTCGTCTCGACGGCGATGCACTAGTTCCGTTCTTGTCATGATCACTTCCCAGCCTGGCGCGTGGCGACGCCCCAGGCTGAGAACCTTCTTATTCCCCCCTCGCAGCTAGTGAGCCGTCGCAGGGACACGTTGAGCGTGCTCCGGCCGGGACACCGAGGTGGCGGCGTTGTGCGTCGCTCGCATATACCAAGACGCTCCCTCATCGCGGCTGGCCGGCGCGACGTCGCGGGCTGGACGAATACCCAACGGTCTCCGCAACAGTCCACTGGTCCTTCCACGCCTCCAGCGGCGTCCCCCCCCACGATTGCAGGTCCGAAAAAAATTGTGCAAAAGCCTGAAGTTTGGGTCAGGTCAAGCCGAAAAGATCAGTGCCGACTCGCAGGTCGGTTCGGACGCCCTTTTTCCTGGGCGCGCTGGGTGCTCAGAAAGGAAAGAGAAAATATGATGATGACGCGAACACGAGGGAGAGTCCCGACAGCCTGGTCGCCTCTGCAGGCGCTCGCACGGTGTGCCGGTCTGGTCCTCTGCCTGGTCGCCCTCCAGGGCGTCGCCGCCGCGGAGCCAGATACGACGGCGTATCAGTGGCACGGTGAACTCGTTTCACTCGACGATGGCGCGATGGTCGTCAGAGCACGAATCGTGTCGAGTGAGGGGCTGGCCGATCTACAACTGCTGCAACACGGCGAAGCCATCGTCGTGAACTGGTCGGGGTTTGGAGACCGTGCCAACGGGATCCGATTCGTGACCCCCGAATATCCGGACACAGATGATCGCTTTCATCTCGCCGCAGAGTTTGTGGAGGCCGACCTTGCCACAAGCTATTTGACGTTCAAGGTCCGCACGTCGGACGACAGTCTCGATGCACTGCGAGACGTTGAGCCGGGAACCTGGGTAACTGTCACCTCTCCGCACAAGACGATGGTGAAGGGGCACTCGGTGCTTGCGATCGATGCGTTTGACGCATCACGTTCTGCAAACGCTACATCTCGGTCAACGAGCGAGGCTCATGACGCGTTTCGGTGGCACGGCGAACTCGTGTCAATCGAAGAGGGTGCGGTGACACTCAAGTCGCGGATTGTGTCGCGTGAGCGGCTGCAAGACGTTGAGCGCTACCAGAGCGGTGACGCGATCGCAATAAGCTGGTCAGGGTTTGGGGATCGGGCCAACGGCATTCGGTTTGTCAAACGCGCTCGTCCGGCGATGGATGACGGCTTCCGTCTGCCCGCCACCTTTGTTGCGGCGGATACTGCGTCGCAATACGTGACCTTCAAGGTCGAGGCGCCGCAAGAGAGTCTCGAGTCGGTGTATGCGCTCGAGCGTGGCGCGTGGGCGACAGTCACGTCTCCGCACATAGCAACGGCAGTCACCGCCCCGGTGCTGACGGTCGACGCCTTTGACATCTCGCGACGAGGCCAGCGGGCAGCATCGGCCGCGCGTGCGTTTAACAGTTATCGATGGCATGGTCAGCTGGTGTCACTCGAGGACGGGTCTATCACGGTCCGGTCTCGAATCGTCTCTCGGGATGGGCTCTCCAACCTCGATAGTCTCCAGGCGGGCGAGCAGATTCTTGTCAACTGGTCCGGGTTTGAGGATCGCGCCAACGGGATTCGGTTCGTGAAGCGCACGCCCCCGCTATGGGACGACGGCTTCCGGCTTCCCGCAGAGTTTGTCTCGGCCGACATGGCGACACAATACGTGACCTTCAAAGTTCGCACGCCTGATGGCAGTCTGGCTGCGGCCGGCTCGCTCGAACCGGGTGCGTGGGTGACGGTGACGTCGCGTCATCGGCCTGCCGCAGAGAGAGATGCGGTCGTGATGGTGGATGCTTTTGACACGACGCGTCAGGCTCGTCGTTACGCGTGGCAAGGAGACTTGCTCTCCTTCGACCTGTCGGCTGCCGCGGCGGAAGTGTCCGCACCTGTCGAGGACCATGTTGCACGATATGTCGACCGTTTCAACAAGGGCGACGAAGTTGTGTTGATCTGGGCACCTGGGCAGGACCAAGACGTTGCTGCCATCCGGTATCTCGAGCCTCGCGAAGGATCGATCCTGGATCACGGCTATGTGTTACCCGTTGAGTTTGCCGGCGCCGACATGGCGCAAGGCCGAATTACGTTTAGCGTCCGGGTACCACCCAGTACCCTGACGAGCTGGGCCGCGCTTCAGCCCGGGACCCCGGTTCGGGTGACCTCCTTGTTTGAGCAACGCGGCGACACTGCCGCGATCTTGACCGTGGAGTCATCCGGCGAGCAGGGTTCCTAGGTGGCTACGCGACACCCCCGCTGAGGGTCGTCATATGACTTAGAGGGGCGTCGAGCGTCAACGAGAGCTCGGCGCCCTCGCCCTTCCAGACCCGCTCCGCGCGCTCTTCCCCCCTGGTATCCGTCATTCGCCGCGCACTGAAATCAAGATATCCCGTATTTTGGCGTGTTCCTGGTCACAAGGGCCAAACCGGTTCGCTGCACAGGTTTCTCAGGCGGACATGGCACGTCGACTTCCCGTAGGAATTACCCGTACCGGGAATTACTTCGTCACCCCAACGCTGCCTTTTTGTCGAGTTTTGTGTGAAAACTTCTTCGAGTTTCAATTATGAAAACTCGTTATGACGCCGTTTACAGAAATGTGATAGGTATTGACACCGTAGTACCGTAAGGGTCTCTAGAATGGGTGGCTTCTGGTCGCCCTTAGGCTGAGTTTCAAGGGTGCGGTCGAGCGAGCGCGGTTTTTGTGATGCCCGCGGGGCACAGCGGGGAGACGGGAGGGGTAAGAATGGCACGCGCGCGCATTTTGGTGGCGGACGCTCAGGACACGGTGCGACGAGAGGTCGTTCGGTCATTAGAGGTGGCCGGCTACGAGGTGGAGGAGGTTAGCAGCGGCATCCAGGCGATTGCTCTCCTGCATCGCAAGCAATACGAAGTCATTCTGGCCGATCTGGAACTCGGTGGCAGCGACGGCCTCGATCTCCTGCGTAGAGCCAAGGAGTTGCAGCCCACCGTGGCGGTGATCCTCATGACCCGCTTTGGGACCGTGCAGGCTGCGGTTGAAGCCATGCAAATCGGTGCCTTCGATTTTGTGCCAAAGCCGTTCGATGTCCAGACGATGCAGATGCGCGTGGAGAAGGCGCTCGAGTATCGACGACTCACCTACGCCATCGACTACTTGCGCCACACCCAGCCAGCGATCTACTCCTGCGACCGGATCATCGGCGCCAGCGGCGCGTTGCAAAACGTGTTGGGCGTCGTTCGCAAGGTCGCCCCCAGCACTACGACCGTTTTGATCCGTGGCGAAACGGGGACGGGAAAAGAGCTCATTGCCAGCGCGATTCATCACAACTCCGCTCGAGCCAACCGGAACTTTGTGCGTGTGAATTGCGCCGCGCTCCAAGAGAATCTGCTGGAGTCCGAGCTGTTTGGCCACGAGAAAGGTGCGTTTACTGGTGCTCACCGCCAGCGGGTTGGGCGATTTGAGCAAGCCGACGGCGGGAGCCTGTTCTTGGACGAGGTCGCCGACATGAGCCCGCACACGCAGGCCAAGGTCCTCCGTGTGCTGCAAGAGCAAGAGTTCGAGCGATTGGGTGCCACCCGGACGCTGAGTTGCGATGTGCGGGTCATAGCGGCCACGAATCGCGATCTGAGCGCGATGGTCGCGTCCGGCCAGTTCCGGGAAGACCTCTTTTATCGGCTCAACGTCGTGTCGATCGACATGCCGCCGCTACGCGACCGGACGGAGGATATTCCGGAGTTAGCGGAGTTCTTTACCGAACGGTGCGCTCGCGAGATCAAGACCCAAGTGAAGGGTATCGAGCCCGCGGCTGTCAAACTGTTGACCCGCTACCGTTGGCCGGGCAATATCCGTGAGCTCGAAAACGCCATCGAGCGCGCTGTGCTTCTGGCGGATGGCCCCTTCCTCCGGCCGCAGGACCTGCGTCTCGGAGACTGGATGCCCCCGGCCATCCCAGGGGGGCACCCCCGTGTAGTGTCGTTGCCCGCGACCGGCGTGCCGCTGCAGGAGATCGAAAAGCAGGCAATTACTGAAGCGCTCCGTATGACCAGCTGGGTGCAAAAGGATGCCGCCGAACTGCTCGGGATCAGTCCCCGCGTTATCAACTACAAAATCAAGGTTCTTGATATCCAGATTCCGCGCCGGCGCCGATCGAGCCCTCAACCGAGCGTCGAGGAACGAAACGGCACGACGGAGCGGAACCGCTCGGCGGCAGGTCTGAGCTAGTCCAGAACCCGTCAGGTGCTTACGGCGCTCGCATGACCTTGCGTCGAACGGTGAGGTTCTCGACGCGGTCGATGTCAATCTCCACTCCCAGACCCGGGCGGTCCCGGGGGACCGTAACCATGCCGGTGGTGTCCATCGTCCACTCGGGAGTGACGATGTCATGTTCCCAATAACGTGCGCTCGGACTTATGTCTCCCGGGATTGTGAAATGTGGCAATGACGCGAGGGCGACGTTGTAGGCGCGACCGATCCCACTTTCGAGCATGCCGCCACCCCATACCGGGATACCGCTTCGGCGGCAAAGGTCATGAATTCCCACAGCCGCGGTGAATCCTCCCACCCGGCCCGGCTTTATGTTGACGATCCAGCCACCCCCAAACGCGAGCATGTCCTCGGTGCGCTCGACGCTCGTGATGGATTCGTCGAGACAGATCGGAGTGGCGAGCGTGTCCTTTAGCGCGGCATGTCGGCGCAGGTCGTCGGCGGCCAGCGGCTGTTCCAGCATCATCAGGCCAAACGCATCCAGATCAGCCAAGTGCTCCGCGGTCGTCTGCGTATAGGCGCTGTTCGCGTCAGCCATGAGCGGGGCATCTCGTCCCAGGGCGTCGCGGGCGGCGGCGATAAACTCTATATCGGCGCCAGGACGAATCTTGATTTTCACTTTGCGATAGCCGGCGGCCAGAGCCGACTGGCATTTCGCCGCCAGAATGGCGGGGCTCTCTTGAATACCCAACGAGATCCCAGTCGCCACGGTCTCCCGCGTTCCGCCGAGCAGACGTGAAAGGCTCATATCCTCGCGGGCGGCCCAGAGCGCCCACCCACCCATTTCGATGGCTGCACGTGCCATGAGATGGCCACGTATGCCGCGACCGATTCGTCCGTGAAGCGCTGACGGATGAGGCACGCTTCCGCTTAGTACGCGTGGTCCGATCCATTCCTTGATCGCCCACCACGCGGTGTCGATCGTTTCCGCTGAATAGTTTGGGCGCTCGCCCGCCACGCACTCGCTCCAGGTGCTGACGCCGTCACCGTCCTCGAGCTCGAGCAGAAAGATGCGCCGGCTCGTGGTGACGCCGGACGAGATCGCGAAAGGCTCGACCAATGGGAGCCGCACCTCTCGGAGGACAAGCCGGGTGATTCGTAGCGACATCGTCTTTCACCGGTCGCGGGACGTCGAGGCTGAAGCGGATTCCAACGTGTACCACGCTAGTTGCGAGGTGTCATCGCTCGTGAAGCCCAGTATCTCGTAGTCCCGGGAGAAGTAGTGTTGAAAGGCGCGTCGCGTCCCAAGACGCCAACGACCGATGGCACCGGTCGCCGGCGTTCGGTCAATTGAAGACGGGACGGCGATACGCACTACGTCACTTTGCGGCAGGACGTCGGGGTGGCCGTCGTCCTGCGGATCCAATCGAATCAGGGGCGTGTCAACTGGCACGGCCGGCACTGCCGGCGGCCGCAGTGACAGGGCTGCGGCTACGCGTGGGTCGGTGAGGCGCCATTCCACGATAAGCCGGTCGGTAGGGAGACCGTGGTGCAGCGTGGCACCAGTGTCGCCATACATGTCGACGATGTATTCCACTGGGACGGCCCCGAGGCGATTGAGGTTGAGATTCGCGTTTCGTGCGACGAGCGGGTCAAAGCTCCAATAGACGACCTGAATCCCATCGTCGAGTAATTGTTGTCGTTGACGTTCCTTGAGACGCACGCCCAGCCCAACCCCGCGCGCCTCTCGTCGTACCGCGAGCATGTTTGACCAGTGCGCCAACCGCCCGTCGCGCACGCCGCTCACACCAAACACGAAGCCAAGGAGGTGATCCGACCCGTCGAACGCGCCCACGGCAACCCCGCCCACCTGCTGGCTCACCATGAGCAGGGTCGCCGGGACAACGTCCAGAAACTTTTCGCCCCAGACGTCCCGTTGCAGCGTGACACAAGCGTCGTATTCCCGCCGGGTGGCAAGACGTCTCAGTGTGATCTCGGAATGGCCGTCCATATTCATGTCTTCGGCCCCGCGTGCGGTCGATAGAATACCTTTTCACTGGTCGTGATGCAGTGTCCCGCGGCAAGCGAAGCTCGCCAGCGGCGCTCCAATCGGTATGACTCGCGGCCGAGACAGATACGAGCTCCGTTTGGACTCGCGCGCACGATATAGACAGAAGGCTGGAGGAAAAGATGCGACTGTTGCCAAAGGTGTGGGTAGTGTCGTTGGTGGTAGTCCTGTCGGCTGCGGTCGCAGGAGGTGGGCGTGTCGGTCACGCACAGAACCAGAGCGACACCGACAATGGGGAGGACGAGACCGAGCGGAACGGCACGGCAGATCTTCCGCTTGCGGCCGGCCGGACCGTCTCGATTGCGACTGACGAAGGATCATGGCTCTCGCTCGATGTCAGTCCGGATGGCCAGATGGTCGTGTTCGATCTCCTCGGTGACCTGTATACCGTGCCGTTTGCTGGAGGCGCCGCGCTCCCACTCACCGAGGGCATGGCGTATGACAATCAGCCCCGGTTTAGCCCCGACGGCGCGTCCGTGCTATTCGTCTCCGATCGTGACGGCGCGGAGAATCTCTGGACCATCGCGATCGAGTCGAAGAAGACCGACCAGATTACCAGTGGTAAGACCAGCAGCTACGAGTCGCCCGAGTGGCTACCCGATGGCGACTATGTCGTGGCGTCAAAGGCCACCGGCACGAGTGGGAATAGTCGAATTCCCAAGCTCTGGATGTGGCATGTTGATGGTGGATCTGGGATCCAGCTGATCAAAGAGCCGGACAACCTGCGAACCAGCGGTGCGGCGCCGACGCCGGACGGACGCCACATCTGGTTCGCCGAGCGGACCGGTTTGTGGCAATACAACGCGATCTTTCCGCAGTATCAGCTGGCCATCTATGACCGGCAGACGGGCGAGCGATACGCTCGGTCCGGGCGCTATGGGTCAGCCTTTCGTCCGACGATCTCGCCGGATGGCCGCTGGCTCGTGTATGGCACCCGGCACGAGAGCCACACGGGGTTACGGCTTCGGGAGTTGGCCACCGGCGAAGAGCGGTGGCTTGCGTATCCGGTCCAACGGGACGACCAGGAGTCAGTAGCCAGCAGTGATGTGTTGCCGGGAATGTCGTTCACGCCGGACTCGACCGAGCTCGTCGCGTCTTATGGTGGCCACATCTGGCGGATACCGGTCGGCGGAGGCAACCCCATCCAGATTCCATTCGAAGTGAATGTTGACCTCGAGATTGGACCGGAGCTTGCGTTCAAGTATCCGGTCGACCGTGGTCGCACCTTCACCGTGCGTCAGATTCGCGATGCCGTCCCATCACCACGGCTGTCGCCGTCTGCTCCGGACCGGCTGGCCTTCGCCGCTCTCGACCGGTTGTATGTCACCGTCGTGCCGGACGGGTCGCCAGTTCGGTTGACCGATTTGGAGATGACCGAGGCACAACCCGCGTGGTCGCCTGACGGCGCATGGGTGGTGTTTGTGACGTGGTCTCCGGACGGAGGTGATGTCTACAAGGTGTCTGCGGGCGGTGGGGCGCCGATTCGGCTGACGACCACGCGGGCGGTCTACCAGCAGCCGACCTGGTCACCAGATGGTCAGCGAATCGTTGTGATCCAGGGGCCCGCGCGGGCCTACCAAGAGGCAGCGGCGCAAACCGCTCGTGGCGCGAACGAGAACATCGTGTGGATCGGTGCGGACGGCGGAGAGACGACGATAGTGGCTCCGACAAACGGGCGGTCCGCGCCCCACTTTGCTGGTGACTCCGAACGCATCTATCTTCATCACGCTCGCGAGGGTCTCGTATCGGTCCGGTGGGATGGCACCGACGAAAAGGAACACGTGCGGGTGACGGGGCGCACGGCGGCGGGCGCTGAGGAGCCGGAGCGCGCGTCGTTGTTACTGATGGCGCCCAACCAGAGTCGAGCGCTCGCGCAGGTGGGCAACCACCTCTATGTTGTCACCGTGCCCACGGTTGGAGGCGAGACGCCGACCGTGTCGGTAGCCGACCCTGAACGCGCTGTCGTGCCGGTGCGGAAGCTGACTGACATTGGTGGGCAGTTCCCGGTTTGGAGCGCGGATGGGCGTCGGGCCCATTGGTCGATCGGTAACGCCCACTTCGTCTATGACCTCGACGACGCTGACGCGGCGACGCGGGTTGCGGCGGAGACCGCAGACGACGAAGAGGAGAACCCCGACGAGGTCGCAGCCGCGAACGGGGGAGAGCCAGGCGCGGAGGATTATCAACCGACCGAGTTTGCGATAGCAGTTGAGGCGGTGCGCGACATCCCGCTCGGACGGGTGCTTCTGCGGGGCGCACGCGTGATCACGATGGTCGGTGACCAGGTGATCGAACGGGCCGACATTCTCGTCGAGAATGGTTCCATCGCCGAGGTCGGGAGGCAAGGCAGCATCGACTTTCCAGACGCTACCCGGATCATCGAGCTGAACGGGTCGACGATTGTGCCAGGATTTGTCGACACCCACGCGCATCTTCGCCCGAGCTTTGGCGTGCACAAGACCCAGTCGTGGGCCTATCTCGCCAACCTGGCCTACGGCGTCACGACGACACGCGATCCGCAGACCGGCTCCACGGATGTGCTGGCCTACAGCGATATGGTCGAAGTCGGGAAAATGATCGGGCCACGCATTTATTCCACCGGGCCGGGTGTGTTTAGCGGCGAGCAGATTGAGGATCTGGAGCACGCGCGTAGTGTGCTGAAGCGTTACAGCACTTACTACGACACCAAGACGATCAAGATGTATATGGCTGGGAACCGCCAACAGCGCCAGTGGATCATCATGGCGGCCAAAGAGCAGAGGCTCTTGCCGACCACGGAAGGCGGATTGGATCTGAAATACAACCTCGAGATGATGATTGACGGTTATCCCGGACAAGAGCATGCGTTTCCGGTCACGCCGCTCTACAAGGATGTGGTGACGCTCACCGCCCAGTCGGGGATGGCCTACACGCCGACATTAATCGTGTCGTATGGCGGACCGTTTGGCGAAAACTATTTCTACACCCGGGAGAATCCGCATGATGATCCGAAGCTCCGTCGGTTCACCCCGCACGATGTGCTTGACATGCGCACCCGGCGTCGCGGCGCCGGAACCGGGCCGGGTCCCGGCGGGTGGTTTATGGATGAGGAGCATGTCTTTCAGAGCCACGCGGCGACCGTGAACGCGATCGTTGAGGCCGGCGGACGCGTTGGAGTGGGGAGCCACGGACAGCTGCAAGGGCTCGGGTATCACTGGGAGCTCTGGATGGTCCATTCGGGCGGGATGAGCGAACATGACGCGCTCCGGGCCGCGACAATCCTTGGCGCGGATGCGATTGGACTGGATGGCGACCTCGGCTCGATTGAGGCTGGAAAGGTGGCCGACCTCGTCGTGTTGAGGAGGAACCCGCTCGAAGACATTCGCTACACGAAAGATATTCAGCGGGTGATGAAGAACGGACGACTCTATGATGCGGACACCCTCGATGAGTTGTGGCCACGAGAGAGAGCGTTGGGCGAGCTGACGTGGCACGGTCAGGATCCTGATGGTGTGACCGCTGGACTCCGATAACTTGGAGTATGGCGTGTGACAACTGAATGACCACAATCGCTGTCTTGTGATTAAAATATTAAATAATTAGTATATCGTCATGAAAGCGGTACAGATCCGTAGGCGAGCGCAGCGGCTGAGACTCGTCATGGCGGCGGCCGTCGGCGTGCTTGGGGGCGTTGCGACTATCGTTTCGTCCGGTTCTGTGCAGTTACCAGACCAGCTTCTCGACGGATCGGCCTCGCCGCAACGCGTGCCGGAGATCGAGAGATACGCCCCTGCGATTTTTTCCCGAGTGGCTGCCGACACTCGTTCGCATGCGCGGTATCAGATCGACGCGACGGTGCTCTTCCCGTTGCTTTCCATTCCTATCGCTTCTCGCGACGATGTGGGGTTTATGACCGTCGTTGCGGGTGATGTCCGCAGGGAATCATCGCCTCGGCTCAGGACCTACGAGTTGTTCGGCGCATCGTTTCCCGAACGAGCGCGAGGGTTGAACCGGATGGGGTTTATTCGGGAAGCGGTCAGTCGCGACCTCGAGGGCGCGCGCTGGACCGCGCACTTTGGTGCGCTGTCGTCGAGTCCCGAGACGAACCGGTCCGAGGTTGCCCTCGACAGCGATGAGAGCGTTCGGCCCTACACCGTGCTTGATGGGTTCTCGAACCGCTCCGGCGCCTCGAACCGCGATACCCGTGTCGAGCTCGCTGGGTCGTGGCTATCGTCCCGGGTCTTCTACGAACGTTTGATGCCGGTCTGGCAGACGACAGCGCCCGAGCGAGAGACCCATACCGGACCCTCCGAGGACGGTGATGAGATCGAACCACTCGGCTTCCTGGGCATTGTGGAGAAGGCGCTCGAGACCGCTGCCCTCAACGTCGACCGGGGCGTGTCATTTCGACGGGTGCGGTACCCGTTTGTACACAAAGCCGCGCCGATGTATCTCGAAGCACGAGGCCGCAAGGTGGATTCCCGTCGTCAGCGCCGTTACGTCGACCGTGGTCTGGTCGACCCACTCGCGACCGTTCACCGCCTTGATTTTCGCATTCTCGACGAAGCCGGTGACCGCGTGCAGTCGTTCCGCGTGTGGACAGAGCTACCCACCCGTCACACAAGACCCGAGTCCACCCCGGTCCTGCCGGTAGGATTCGTATTCAAGCCAAAGTCCTTTCTTGAGCTCGAAGGCGTGCGCGTCCCGTCCGCACCGCTCCCATGACGGCAGGTGACGTTCATTCGTATTCGAACCCGCACGAGGTGCGCGTGTGCCATCTCGATCTCGAGCTCACGATTAAATTTTCCGAAAGAGTGTTGCGGGGGGCAGTTGGGCTGACATTGGAGAGGGTTCTGCCCGGCGTCGATACGCTTGTTCTCGACACACGAGATCTTGTCATTCTGGGGGTCGAGTCTGGCGCGCCCGGTGCTGTCGCCACCGTGGACTGCTGTCTGGGCGAGCCGGACCCCATCTTGGGAGCACCGTTGAGTATCCGGCTTCCCGCGGATGCATCGACGGTCCGGATTCGCTACGAAACCCGACCGCAATCTTCTGCGCTCCAATGGCTGACGCCGTCTCAAACGGCGGGCAAACGACACCCTTTCATGTTTACCCAATCACAGGCGATTCATGCGCGAAGCTGGATCCCGCTTCAGGACAGTCCCGGAGTGCGGGTGACGTACACCGCCCGCGTGACCACGCCCCCTGGGTTACGCGCGGTCATGGGTGCCGCTCATGACCCTGATGTCGCGCCGGATGACGTGCCCACGTTTCGATTTCGGATGCCGCAGCCCATTCCCTCCTACCTCATAGCATTGGCGGTGGGTGAGTTGGCGTTCGAGCCTCTCGGGACCCGCGCCGGGGTCTACGCCGAACCGTCCGTGCTGGAGGCGGCGACCCGCGAATTTGACGATATCGAAGCAATGATCGCCGCGACCGAGGGTGTGTATGGGGCATACCAATGGGGCCGTTACGATGTGCTCGTTCTCCCGCCAAGTTTCCCGTTTGGAGGTATGGAGAACCCTCGACTCACGTTCGCCACTCCTACCATTTTGGCGGGAGACAAGAGTCTCGTGTCTCTCATCGCTCATGAACTCGCCCATTCGTGGTCGGGCAACCTGGTGACCAACGCCACGTGGAGTGATTTCTGGCTGAACGAAGGGTTCACCGTCTACATCGAGCGGCGAATCATCGAAGCTGTGTTTGGGCGGGCGCGAGCAGAAATGGAGTCGGTGCTCGGGCGTCGTCGTCTCGCTAGCGAGCTTGAGGTGTTAGCGCCAGCGGACACATGTCTACGGATCGATCTCACCGGTCGAGACCCCGACGAAGGTATGACCCACGTGCCCTACGAGAAGGGCGCGCTGTTTTTGTGCCGGCTCGAGGAAACGGTCGGCCGCGACCGTTTTGACGAGTTTCTGCTTCAGTACTTCGAGACGTTCGCCTTTCGGAGCATCTCTACTCAAGAGTTCGTGTCGTTCCTCGACCGGACCCTTGGCACGGAAGAGACCTTTGTGTCGGCTGATGTCGATGTCGACGCCTGGCTCACTGAGCCAGGATTGCCGCTCGACGCGCCCGAGCCGCGGTCGGAACGCCTCTCGCGATGCGAGGCGCAGGGGCAGCAATGGTTGGCACGTTCGCTTCCGGCCGCCGATTTGGCCGCTAGTCGCTGGACGACCCAGGAATGGCTGCATTTTTTCTCGACTCTTCCGTCGGACCTGTCAGCCGACAGGCTTGCCGAGCTCGACGCTGCTACAGGAGTGGCGACAACTGGCAATGCGGAAGTCGCGCACGCTTGGCTGCTCCTCACGATTACCACCGGATACCGAGCGGCCGACGAGCAGCTCGAGCGGTATCTGGTTGAGAACGGCCGGCGTAAGTTGATTCAGCCGCTATACGAAGCGCTGGTGTCCACACCCGACGGGCACGCGCGGGCGCGGGCCATCTATCGCACTGCGCGACCTGGATACCACCCCATCTCTGTCGACACAATCGACGAGGTCGTGGGTGATGTGGCCACGCCCCCACCAGTCCGCACCTGCGACTGACGGAACATTCTCGCAACATGATCCGTCTATCTGTGTATAACATGAGTGTGTACACATAAGATTATTTGACACTTATAAATTCATGTATACAATCTGATCGTGACATTCGACGTGAGTCCAGCAAAGAAACCAGAGAAATTCAGATAACCCAAGGGAGGACAACAATGTTGGCTGTGAAGCGATGGAATCCGTTTGAAGAGATGGCCACCTTTCATCAAGAGCTCGAGCATGCGTTCAGGGGGCGACAGGCCCCTGCGTCGGGGAGGCGCGCTGCGTCTGACTTGTCGTGGATTCCGGCCGCGGAGGTCTCTTCCAGCGACGACGGGTGGACGATCAAGATGGCGCTGCCTGGAATCGATTCGAGCGCCGTCAAAATAGAGCTGGACGATCGGCTTCTGACGATTACCGGCGAGCGGACAGCGCCATCCGATGACTCTGAGAAGCCGCGCCAGACCCATCTTTCGGAATTTGGCTACGGTCGGTTCTGGCGTAGTTTTACAGTGCCGGACACAGTGGGCGGGGACGATGTGACCGCCAGTTTTAAAAACGGGGTCTTGAGCTTGACGTTGCCGGTGAGCGAGGCGGCAAAACCACGGCAGATTGCCATTGCCGGCGTCAAGGCCGCCTAGGCGCGGTCACCGATTGATGGGTATACGCGAGGGGCCGGGATTCCTGACGGAATTCCGGCCCGCTTCTTTTTGGAGCGTGTGGCCCGTTCGCCCGTGCGAGATCGTCGCTACTGCGCATCTTTCTGTTGCTCGGCGAGCTCCGCGGCTTCCTTTGCTCGCTTTTCTTCCTCAAAAAACTCCCGCTGCCACTGGGGTGCCTCCTGCGGTCCAACGACGATGCCGGCAAGATCCGGATCATGGCCGGTCGGACGCGGCTCGGCTTCGGCTTTGCGAGCCCTGACGTCCACTCGCCGTGCTTCCTTCGACTTCTGGCGCTCCATTCGGGCACGCTCACGCTGCCGTTTCGTTTGGGTCGGTCTTCCTCTATTCGCCAAGAGTACCTCCGGGATTGAGCGGTGGGGCAGACGCGCTACGGCGTCAAAATATAATTCTCTATCATGCTACCAAAAGTGGCGCGAAGTATCATGCAACCGAATGTACACAATTCGATCTGAGGAGCCTCCGGACATTTCGTTCGTAAGGGCGCTGCACCGAAAGGCGTTCGGACGGCCCGCCGAGGGTCAACTCGTTGACGTCGTGCGGACAGGAGCCGAAACGACGTTCTGTCTCATTGCGGTCGACGACGCAGACCCAGAAGCACCCCGTTCCGGGGGGCGGTGTTGTCGCCCATGTCTCGTTTTGTCCGGTCAGCATACAGTCGCCAAAGTCCTGCGAGCTGGTCGGTCTCGGACCGATGGCCGTCGACCCCGACCATCAACGAGCCGGCCTCGGCCGCCGGCTGATTGAAGAAGGACTCGTGAGGTGCCGCGCCGCAGGATACGACGGCGTTGTGGTGCTGGGCCACCCAGCTTACTACCCCAAGTTTGGCTTCGTTCGCGCTGGCACCCGTGGCATTCACCGGGAGCACGAAGTGCAGGGCGACCCTTTTATGGTCCTAGAGCTTACGCCGCAGGCCCTGGACGGCGTGACAGGCGTAGTCCGGTATCTCCCGGAGTTTCTTTCCTTAAATAACGCCGTGACCCCGCTCCGCGCGGAGTTGACCGGGCGCCGGTTGCAGATGCCGCGGGTTCAGAGGACCCAATCCACGGCATCTTGCCGGACTACCAGCGCGGCTCGCGCCGACCGCCGTCGAACCCTGGGTCGTCGGTCGGTGGGCGGGCGGCCTTGGGCCGAGCCTCGTTGACCGTGAGTCGACGGCCCTGGAATTCGGCCTGGTTGAGTTCGTCGATCGCCCGCGTGGCGTCGTCGTCGACGTTCATTTCAACAAAGGCAAAGCCGCGGGGCCGTCCGGTGGCCATGTCGGTCGGGATGGAGACAGACTCGACGGCTCCGACTTTTCCGAACAGTTCACGCAAGTCCTCTTCCCCCGAGGAATACGAAATGTTTCCGACGTACAATCGCCGACCCATGACTGACTCCTTAGTTGAGTCGCGGACTCCGACCATCTCCGAGAAGCCGCTAGCCTCAAGCTGTCATCCACTCCCGTGGAGTACGCGTTTGGCTCGTGCCAATACTCCCGGGTGGATGAGGTAACCATACTAGCGTCCTGACTTAAGTAAGGGCGGAGCATACTCCCAGAATCACGTGATTGCAATGGACACTCCAGACTATTGTTCCTCCTACAAAAACGCACTAATACGGCAGCGCGGACGGTGCTGATACAGTGCCGTCATGCCGAGAGGAAGAACAAGCGCTCGGAGGTTCCGTCCTGGGAGGTGTGTGGGATGTTCGTCACCGCGTAGGGCGGAACGGCTATCGGGTGCCGGACGCACACCGTACCCACGCGGTGGCGTCCGCGAGGCTAGGAACACCGCGGGTGACTTGTGGTAGGTATGCCTGATACCGTCCGACAGAATGACCCTTCGCTATGGTGAACGGCGGCGCTTCACATCAGACCAAGTAGATGCAACCCAGGCAGGCGAAAGAAGGAGACGTTATGACACGTAGTAGATGGAAAGAAGCCCGGCCCGGACTAGCCGTCCTCCTGCTGGTCGTCGCCCTGACCGCTCCGACCGCCGCCGAGCGCGGTGCGGCCGACCTCGAGACGGCCCAGCCATCCGATGTTGGTCTGTCGGCAGAGCGTCTCGCCCGACTGGACGCAGGCATGCAGCGGATGGTCGACGACGGAAAATTGGCTGGAATCGTCACAATTCTTGCTCGACGCGGCAAAGTCGTCCACGTCGATACCGTCGGTGTGAAGAATGTTGAGACCGGGTCGGCTCTTCATCGCGATTCGATTTTTCGGATCTTCTCGATGACCAAACCGATCGTCGGCGCCGCGATGATGATGCTGTATGAGGAAGGGAAGTGGCGGATCAACGACCCGGTGTCAAAGTACATCCCCGAGTTTGCCGATCTCGACGTCTATATCGGAGACAATGCCGATGGATCGATGAAACGCGAGGCCCTGGGGCGACCCATGCGGATGCGGCATCTGATGACGCACACCGCGGGGCTTGGATACACCCTAAATCCTCGACATCCAGTCCACCGGATGTTTCTCGACCAACGCGTGCTCGACCCGGAAGAGCCCCTTCAGACAATGATCACTCGGATGGCAGCTGTGCCGTTGCTTGCCCAACCGGGTACTCGCTATGTGTATAGCGCCGCTATCGATGTGCAGGGGTATCTCGTCGAGAAGCTATCAGGACAACCGCTTGCCGAGTTCCTCGACGAACGGATCTTCGCCCCGCTGGGAATGGTGGACACCGCGTTCTATGTGCCACCCGAAAAGCTCGACAGAGTTGCGCGTCAGCACATGATGACCGATGGGAGCTTGGCGCTGGCCGAAGGCAGGCGGTCGCAGGTTCGGACGACTCCGCCGGCCGGTCCTTCGGGCGGCGGTGGGTTGTATGGGACCGCCGATGACTACCTTCGGTTCGCGCAAATGATGTTGAACGGTGGTGAGCTCGATGGTGTCCGGCTGCTTGGGACCCGCACGGTAGAGATGATGCGGACCAATCACATGTCCGAAGAGGCCAGACAAACCCGAGGGCCTGGGCAAGGTTGGGGGCTGGGGTTCAGTGTCGTGATGGACGCTGCCGCCGCGGGAGAGTCGCTGGCCGACGGGTCGTACTTCTGGCTTGGCGCGGCCGGCACCTGGTTCTGGATCGACCCCGCGAACGACCTCACCTTTGTTGGCATGATTCAGCACGCAGGTGCGGCTATACAAGAGGTGCAGGGGTTGTCCAGAAGTCTTGTGTATCAGTCTATCGTGGCGCCCTAGCCTAGTGGTGTGTCTCGCAAGTCATTGACGGGGTACACGACTGGCGGCCCTCGCAGACTGCCTGGTTCTCGGGCAGTCTGCTTTTGACGTCGGACGCTTTCGAGCCGCGCCATCCCTCCGCTTCCGCAGCCGGTCAAGTTGTCACCTCGCGTCACGCAAACCCGTCCCACGGAAGCGTCGTCGCCAGAACGGTGTATTTCGTGCCCATCGAACAGCACCAGGACGTCGCAGTTATTGCCATCCCTGCTGCCGGCCGTGAAGGAATCCCCGCAAAACTGGGCCCGCGGTGGCTGGCGCGCGAGGTGCTACTTCCAAAGAGCAGAGCGAGACGGCCACCACGATTCGAGCTGACTGTCCAACCGCATGGCAAAAAAGACACAGCGAGTGACTCTTGAA
>CAUZIB010000031.1:0-46240 GCA_963579735.1 Vicinamibacteria bacterium
GGTGACGATGTGCTCCGGGTCGCGCGTGAGTATCTTGACCCCGACAAACTGGTCATCCTGGTGGTCGGCGATATCGCAACGATCGAGAATGGCGATCCAGAGAACCCGGAATACTCGCTCGACGGTCTCGTCGTCGGGCCGGTCACGCGTATCCCGTTGCCGGATCCATTCACGCTCGAATATCCTGCGCAACCGTAGCCGCCAGGTTCCACGGGTTCACGATAGCAATGAAATCGGTCGTGCCGTGCCGGAGGGGTATCCCGGCTGCCAGCGTTGCTCCTCCGTCGAATACTCCTCGTCGCGCCTTTCCGGTTGGACGTCGCCGCACGGATGATGGGCAACGTGTCTCCAAGACCGTCCACTGATGCGTGCGACGGCGCGAGTGTGGCCCACGTCTGGCTCCGATGATCATCCAGAGCAGGCGCACCCACTGGTTGCGCCGCCCCGCTCCACCGGTGTCTGTATTTCTGGGGGAAGCACTCGCTCGTTTGCGGCCGCTATCGGTATCTTGCGAGGGTTGACCGTAAGTGGCCTCCTTCGCCACGTCGGATACTTGTCCGCGGTGTCGGGTGGGGCATGGGCAGCGGTGCCCTACACCTATTGCCGTGACGACGCGGCTGACGACGCCCAGATCCTCGGGGAACATGAAGAACCTGAGGATCTCGTGTTGTCGCGTCTCGAGCATGTCGAACCACTGAGCCTGGCGTCGGCGGCGACAGCAAACTTTGCCGCGTGGCTGTGGGATGGGCAGCGAGACCCGCACGTGTTACCCGAACACGTCTGGGTCCACGCGGTTGGGCGCATGTTTCTCACCCCGTTTGGATTGTTCGACCCCGAGCTGCCGGTTGGCTTTACCCTGAACGAACGTGTCCTCAGCAACATCCGGTCTCGGAATCCGGCTCTCGCGGGGCGGCACTTTCACACGGTGCGGTCGGCGTCGTATCGACCGTATCTGCTCGTGCACTCGACCTTGAGCTGGCCCCGAAGCGAGACCGATGTCCTGCGCGCTACACGTGTCGGCTTCGAGTACTCACCGCTCGCAGCGGGCACGCTGCCGCTGCGCGAGCTATCCGCCGAGTTTGACTCGACCATGCGGGTCGGCGGGTTTGTCGAATCGTTCGCGTTCGGAGGTCGCGCCGTCTCGCCGTGCGATACATCTCGGGGCGAGATGGCGGTCGAGCTCCCCAGCCGCGCGTTTTCGCTCGCGGACGCGCTTGGCGCGAGTAGCGCCTTTCGCGCGCCGGGCCGTGACGCCGGCACCTATCCGAGTGCAACGTGCTGGCCGGTGGGCGCGGGAGGTGTCCCGATTGCGTCGACGCAGGCCTTCACTGATGGTGGAGACCTCGACAACTACGGGCTGCTCGCGTTGCTGCGACGCGGTGTGGGACGGATCGTCGTGTGTATCAACAGCGTCTGGCCATTGTCTCTTGACTACGACCCAAGTTCGTGGCCTCCGGATATCGATGAGGTGCATCGAACGGCCCAGCCCGTAGACTCGTCCCTCGCGCCGCTCTTTGGCGCTGACAGCCGAAAATTCTCGGCGAATAGAGTGTTTCCTGAGGCTGATTTCTCCGTCGTCATTCGTGGTCTTCAGTCCGCGAAACGCGACGGCCGAACCGTGATGATGGTGAGCAACCACACGGTCCAGACCAACCAAAGCTGGGGAATCCAGGGCGGATGGACGGTGCGCATATGCTGGGTGTACAACGAATACGTCGAGGCGTGGGTCGGTCGGCTTCGGGAGCCCCTCCAAGGCCTTGTCCGACGAGGTCACAGCGTTCAGCCCACGGGCGGTGGGCCGGTGCACCGTTTCCCGCACTATCTGACACGCGAGCAAAACCCTGGTGAGTTGATCCGGTTGACGGCGCTGCAGGTCAATCTATTGGCGCACCTGTCCAGCTGGAATGTGGTGCAGAATCGAGACACGCTGGCCGACTGTTTGGGGGCCGGGGAAGTTGGCGACCCCGGGGCGCCGTAGGTTAGGCTATAGCGGATACCATGGCAGGTAGCTCCACGCCGTACAGCTCGGACCGGGCCGAATCTCTCGACCTCTTGCGTCATGTGCGAGGCCGACGTCGTAGCGGGCGCGCCTTGATTCTGCTCGTGACGGTCCTGCTAGTGGGAAATGCGTTGATTGGTGAGCGGGGTCTGGTCGCTCTCTTGCGAGCGCAGCGGGAATCAGCGATTGTCTCCAAGGTCATCGATGCACTTCGAATCGAGAACGCCGAATTGCGGGAGCATGTCCGCGAGTTGCGTGAAGAACCAGGCGTAATCGAAGAGCTCGCTCGTGGCGAGCTCGGGTTGATTGAGGACGGCGAACTTATCTTTATCGTGGCCGACGTGGCCGATGACTATCGGCGTGGTGTCGCGCGCGTGGAGACAGACGAGGTAGACGATGACTGACCTTGACCAACGCATGCGTCGAGTGCGGATAGCGCTACTCTTACTAGGCATTCCTTTCTTGGTCGCGCTCACAGCGCGCGCGTTTCAAGCGGAGTTGTTGCAGCAGTTTCCGGTCGTGCGCCCTGATGCGTTCGACATCGCGTCGATGGTGACCGGCGGTCTCGTAGTGCTGGTGGTGATCGTCGGCTGGTTTGGCGACCGCCAGACCTCGCGGAAGCAAGAGCGACGACTGCTCGAGCAGGCGAACGAGCTGGCCCTCCAGCGTCAAAGGCTCGAAGCCCGAGACAAGCAGCACGGCTTGGAGCTGAGTCTCAAGGATAAGCAGATCGAGAAAGAGGTCGCCATCCGCGAGGAGCGCGGGAAGTACTTCGAGTTCCAACAAAGCCGCAACACACGTGATGCGGGGGTTCCTGCTCCCTCTGGTAGCGAGGACGGCACAGCCACCGCGGCGGCCCGTCGTGGCCCGCCTCCAGCGTTGAGCCGCTCGCGCCGCACTCTCGTCGAAGCCGACGCCGATACGACGCAGACCGACTAGCTGTCGACGTTACGCCAAAACGAAATTTCACTAAAGTTCTCACTTCGGCCAACCGATAAAACTTGCGTACGCCTGTTCGCGGCGACGTAGATACTTATGGGAGGTCGAATCATGTCAAGCGGTAAAGTCGGCGATCCGGTCATTCACGCTGAGACGGGCGCGCCGGCCGGCGCGACGTATATCCTGCATCCGCGTCGGTCGTTTGGAGCGAGGCTGGGGCGCTTCTTTTCTCGCCTGTTTGTTCTCAGCTTTGTTGCCGTGGCGGGGTTTGGAGGCGGATACGCATTCAACGAACGCGAAGGACTTCTGGCGCGGCAAGACTTGCTGGCGACGATCTCGACGCTCGAGAAGCAAGTCTTGCAGGCGGAGACAATACGCGAGGCTCGTGATGCCTATAGCATGACGATTGAAGTGGACATGGCACCGGTGATGGCCGAGTTGCGGCTCGAGCTGGCCAAGGTGGCGCAAGCTCGCGTCGCTGCGGCATCCGGACGTCTTGCGTCCGCACTCGTTCACGATGGCGAGTCGGCCGTGGACGCAAAGCCTGGATCCCTGGGAAAGCCGCTGGGGTTCGACCTCCGGGAGTTGCCAACCACCCACGGGTCCATTCCGCCGGCGCAAGAGTCGCGGCAGTCGGCGCCCCCCGTAATCGGAAGTCTTCGGGTGTATCCGGACGACGTGGCCAGCACCGGTCCAGCAGCGACCGCTAGGCTGACGGTGGAGGACGATGTGACGATTCCTCAACAGGCCGAGAACTCTCTACCAATCCGCTAGTCGCGTCTGTGGGGTCAAGCTGCGGACGCGGTTGCCGTCCTCGGCTTGACCTCTCGGTCGCACCCACCGGTCACCAACGCCGCACACGCCAGCCCGACGACGACTCCCGCGAAGAGATCCAGCGGGTAGTGCACTCCCAGATAGACCCGAGAGAGGGTGACGAGCGCCGCAAGCACCCAGCACCACCGGTATCGCCCGCGGCGAGTGATGGAATAAGCGCCGGCCGCGGCTCCGGCGGCGTGTCCGGACGGAAATGAGTCGGATTCGGGGGCCCGGACCGCCAAGATCTCCATCCCGTCAAATGCGACCGCTGGACGCTCGCGTCCAATCAGCGGTTTGAGCATTCCACTCACGACACAGCCGGTGAGAACGAGGGCCGCCGCAGCGCGGAATCCGGCCGCGGGGTTACTCTTGAGTACGATGAGGGCCGCGAGAAGAAACCAGATGGCGGCGGCGGTGCCCGCCGTGGTGGCGGCTTGCATAATCCCCGTGAGCCAACCAGGGTGCGCCAGCGAGTGTAGCCAAAGGAACAGCGACGTATCGAGGCCGAGAATCCAATCAAGCACAGAACTCGCGTGTTTCGCTGACACGGCTGCGGCAAGGATGGAACGCTGATGTGGTCCCGGGGCTACGCTGAGGCCGTTGCGCGACCTTTCTTGGAAATGTCCGCAGACGCGTTCTTTGCGTCCTCTTGGCCCGCACCCGCTTGGTCCGCACTCGCGTCCTGGTCCGTGTCGCCGCGTGGCGAGGAAAGCGCGACCAACCCCAGTGCTTCACGGACTCGCTGTTCGATCGTGGCGAAGAGCTCTGGCTTTTCTTTAAGGAGTCGCTTGGCGTTCTCTCTTCCTTGTCCGAGCCGCTCACCGCGATAGGAGAACCAGGTGCCGCTCTTCTCGACAATGTCGCGATTGACAGCGAGGTCGAGCAGGTCTCCTTCTCGAGAGATCCCCTCTCCATACATGATGTCGAACTCTGCCTCGCGGAACGGTGGCGCCAACTTATTCTTGACGACCTTGACGCGGGTGCGACCACCGACGACGCGGTCGGCATCCTTGATAGCTCCGATTCGACGAATGTCGATTCGGATTGACGCATAGAACTTCAAGGCCCGCCCGCCGGTTGTCGTCTCGGGGCTCCCAAACATCACGCCGATCTTCTCTCGAAGCTGGTTGATAAAGACCAAACAGGTGTTCGATTTGGCGACGACACCCGTGAGCTTTCTCAGCGCCTGAGACATCAGACGGGCTTGGAGGCCTACCTGCGCGTCGCCCATGTCGCCCTCGATCTCCGTGCGGGGCACGAGAGCCGCGACGGAATCGACAACAACCACATCGACCCCACCCGACCTGACCAGGACTTCGACAATTTCCAGCGCTTGCTCTCCGTGGTCCGGCTGAGAAACAAGCAGATTGTCGAGGTCGACCCCCAATGCCTTGGCATAGGTCGCGTCGAGGGCATGTTCGGCATCGACAAAAGCCGCGTTCCCACCGACGCGCTGTGCCTCAGCAATCACCTGGAGCGCCAGCGTCGTTTTACCTGAGGCCTCTGGTCCGTAAATTTCCACTACTCGACCTCGTGGTACACCGCCGATACCGAGCGCGTAGTCGATACTGATCGAGCCCGTGGAGATACTGGGGTGGGTGACGGCATGCTTTTGCCCGAGCCGCATGATGGAGCCCTTACCGAACTGCTTTTCGATCTGACCGACGGCGATATCGACCGCCTTGGTACGCTCGCGCTCAGCGCGATCTGTGGTGGCCATGCGTGCGCTCCGGGTGGATAGGGGATTCACTAGAGATCGCCGTATATTCTAGAATCGTACCTGGTTGTTGTCAAGCGAAAGCGTGAGTTTCGTATCTTGTATTCCTATATATATCAGTAGTTTAGATGGTGTTGGACTTTCGCCTATCATCGCCGTCTTGTAGATTCTGCTTACCTTGCGCCGCTGGACGGTGCGATTCTTGAGACGCGCGTGGCTCGCTCCACTACAATGGCTTGTTTCTCTGATACAGAGAGCTTGTGGCTGTGCGTTGGCCGGTCGCCGTTTTTCTTACCGATGCCAGAGGGGGATGACGTGAAGATACGCCGTTGGGCGCTAGTCGTGACGTTGGTTGCCCAGATGGTCGGTGCCGCCGGCCTCGTAGGTATCGCGTGGGCTGGGCAGGCCGTCGAACGTGTCCAGACCAGTGTCGAGAGTGTCCAGACAACGGAGGAGCGGGACACGGACCTGCACCTCGAGATCGAGCCGTCGCGTTTGACGCTTCAGGTCGGTGACACCCACACCCTCACCGCAACCGTTCGAAACGGCGAGGGGGAGGTTGTGGAGGATGTGACCGTCGTCTACTATTCGCTGTCCCGTCGCAACGTCGCCGTGACCCGCGAGGGTGTGGTCGAGGCATTCCGGCCAGGTGACTTCGCCCTGGTGGCGCTGATTCCAGCGGATTCCAGCGACAGCAGCCGCCGGCCCGAAGCCGCGACCCGCCTGGAGATTCCGGTCATCGTTCCGCAGCCGCCCATTGCCGAGGTGAGATTTCTGGACGTGCCTCCCAAGTTTTACGTGGGCACACGACCACGACTCAAGTTTGAGGCCGTCGACACGCTTGGGGTGTTGCGGTCGGACGTCGAGGCGACCTATCGCTCCTCGGACAACCTCGTGGCGGATGTGGACGGCTATGGATACCTTGGGCTCCATCGTGCCGGTCAGGCCGAGATCAGTGTCGCCGTGGGCGGGCAGGCCGACGTGGTGACGAGCCTGTTTATCGAGGTCGAGTCGAACCCGACGACCGCCCTCGAGTTGCACAGCAGCGCGACCGCGGCTCGCACCGGAGACGTGGTGCGCTTTACAGCCATCGCAAAGGATGCGCGAGGACTTTCTGTCCGGGGTGTGCCTATCCAGTTCGCGGTGGCTGGTGAGACCGCGCCAACGATCATCGCGGCGGGGGCGGCGGCGCATATCGCCGCCGACGGGCGGTTCGTCGCGGAGCGGTCAGGCGTCTTCACCGTGGTGGCCACATCGGGTACGCACTCGGCCGTCAGCACGCTCGCCGTGGCGCCCCGCGACGTCCGTCGCGATGTCGAAGTGCTGGGACGAGGTAAGATTCTCGACCGCCACACTTCGGACCTGTGGGTGTGGGAGGGGACCGACAGCCGAGACTACGCCATCACTGGGACCTGGGGGTCGGACGGTCGCTCGTACATCTGGGATGTGACCGACCCAGCGGATATCGTCAAGATTCGCGAGGTCCAGGTGGACGCGCGTACGATTAATGACGTCAAGGTGTCGGAAGATGGCGACATTGCCGTCATCAGTCGTGAGGGTGCGTCCAATCGTCAGAACGGGATCGTGGTGCTCGGGGTCGGCAATCCGCGCGAGGGGGTGCCCGTCTTGTCGGAGTTTACGGACCAACTGACTGGCGGTGTGCACAACATCTTTATCTCTGAAGACCACGTGTTCGCATTGGGCGCCAGTCGTCGTTACGACGTCATCAGTATCAAGGACCCGCGCAATCCGGCTCGGGTGGGACGATTTGAGCTCGAGACGCCAGGGCACAGCATCCACGACGTGTGGGTGAGCGACGGAATCGCATTCTCCTCGAACTGGAGCGATGGTGTCGTCGCCGTCGATGTCGGGGGTGGGGGACGAGGCGGCACGCCCGAGAATCCGGTCGAGCTCGGACGCTATACGTATCCAAGTGGCTGGAACCACGCCGCGTTTCCGTATCGGAGCCAATCTACCGGGACGTTCTATCTGTTTGCCGCCGACGAGGCGTTTCCCTACGGCGGATTCAACGGTCAACAGGGGTCGACCCCCTCGCGCGCCGCAGGATGGGTGCATGTGATCGACTGGAGTGATTGGGACAACCCCCAGGAAGTGGCGCGCTACCAGGTGCCTGAGGCGGGGACCCACAATCTGTGGGTGGAAGACGACGTCATGTATGTCGCCTTTTACAACGGCGGGCTCCGCGTGGTTGATGTGTCCGGAGAGTTGGCGGGAGATCTCTACCGGCAGGGACGCGAAATCGCCATGTTCGTCCCGCATGACCCCGAAGGTTTCATCGCGAATGCGCCCTTCGTGTGGGGGCCGCAACCCTACAAGGGCAGCATCTTCTTTAGCGATTGGAATACTGGCTTGTGGGCCGTCCGCTTGCAGCCTCGCGAGGGGGCAGCGCCACGTCCGGGCGAACCCCAGTAGAGGAGTCAAGTTGACACGCACTGCAGTGGTCCTCGTCTCGCTGCTGTTTGGAGTTGGGGCCTCGTTCGGCCTGGCCGGCGCCCAGTCGGCTACCGGACCCCAGGCGGTCTACTACGTCTACGTTTGCGCCGAGTCAGAGGACGAAGTCGCGATCGTGCGTTTTGGTCCGGACGGTCTCGAGCTTGCGAAGACCATCCCGGTCGGAGGTTTACCGGCGGAGACCGAGGGTCCGCACGGGATCACCGTCGCCCCGGATGGACGTCACTGGTATGTCTCGATCGCGCACGGGTTTCCTTTTGGCAGCGTCCACAAGTACGAGACAGAGACCGACCTGTGGATTGGCGACGTCACGCTCGGGATGTTCCCGGCCACAATCGACGTGTCGGCAGCAACTGGATTGCTTTACGCTGTGAATTTTGACCTGCACGGACCCATGGCGCCGAGTACCGTCTCCGTTGTCGACACGGACACCATGATCGAGGTTGAGCGTGTGGCCACCGGCATCATGCCGCATGGGTCGCGGCTGAGCCGCGATGGCTTGACGCACTATTCAGTCACGATGATGGGGGACCAGGTCGTCGAGCTCGATGGTCTCAGTTTCGAGGTGAGTCGGACGCTGTCGTTGCCCGGTCCGCTACGGGAGGATGCCGCTGCTGACGACCATGCGGGTCTCAGACAGCATGCGCGCGGGCACGCTCAACCAACATGGGTCACGCCCACTGACAGAATGCTCTACGTGACCGGCAGCGCCGTAGATAAAATCTTCGAGATCGATATCGACGAGTGGCGCGTGACCCGCACGTTCGACACGGGGCCAGGACCCTATAATCTCGACGTGTCGACCGATCGGTCAACACTGGTCGTGACCTACAAGAAAGGCGCCGCGGTCGGTTTTTGGGATCTTGGAACAGGCACGGAGCGTGCTCGTGTCACAACGAGTCGGACCATTCCGCACGGCGTCGCGGTGACTCCAGATGGCGAATACGCGTTTGTGACACTGGAGGGCGTCGGGAGCGAGCCGGGAACCGTCGAGGTGTATGCGATGGCGACCGGCGAACGGCTGGGTGCGGTGGATATCGGCAAGCAAGCCGGCGGGATCGCTTATTGGAAAACGGTGCGTCCCTGATTCTGAGTCGTGAACCCAAGGAAAGCACACAAGAATGAAACTCGGATCATTTTCAGTCAGTCTTGCCGTCAAAGACATCGCCGCATCGCGGGCCTTCTACGAAAAGCTGGGATTCGAACAGGTCGGCGGCGACCCAACCCAGAACTGGCTGATCCTACGTAACGGCGAGACGACGATCGGCGTGTTTTAGGGGATGTTCGAGCGCAACATCCTTATTTTCAACCCAGGCTGGATCTCCCAGGCGGAAACCCTCGAAGAGTTCGAAGAAGTGCGGGACATCCAGAAACGTCTCAAAGCGAGCGGACTGGCCCTCACCACCGAGGCTGACGAGTCGACCAGCGGCCCTGCCAGCCTGACGCTGGTTGACCCCGATGGAAACCAGATTCTCGTCGACCAACACGTCGGGTAAGAGACATGCGCCAGGTCAGACGCGCTCGACCGCGAGCGCCACGCCGTTTCCGCCCCCGAGACAGAGTGTCGCGACCCCGCGGGTGAGGCCTCGGTTCTGGAGCGCATACAGCAAGGTGGCCAGCACCCGCGCCCCGCTCGAGCCAACGGCATGACCGAGTGCGACGGCGCCGCCGTTGACATTGACCTTGGCCGGGTCGGCTCCTAGCTCGCGGATGACGGCCACGGACTGCGCGGAGAATGCTTCATTGAGCTCGATGAGGTCGACGTCATCAAGCGTCCATCCGACCTTGGTGAGAAGCTTTTGCACCGCCTGTACCGGGGTCATCAGGATCCATTTTGGTGACAGGCCACTGACAGCCTGCCCTACGATCCGGGCGATGGGGGTCACGCCGAGCGCACTCGCTCGCTCTGCGGCCATGACGACAACTGCGGCCGCGCCGTCGTTGACACCGGGCGCGTTACCCGCGGTTACCGTTCCACCTTTCTTGAACGCCGGTCGGAGCCGGGCGAGGGCCTCCGCCGTGCTGTCTGGGCGAACGCCCTCGTCGTGCTCGAAACGGATTGGGTCGCCTTTTCGTTGCGGGACCTCGACCGGGAGGATCTCGGCGTCGAACGCACCGGCTCGGATAGCGGCGGCCGCCTTCTGGTGACTGCCCGCGGCAAACGCGTCTTGGTCTTCACGGGTTACCCCGTATTTGTCGACGACGGCTTCGCACGCGAGACCCATCGACCAGTTTTCGAGTGAGCACCACAGGCCGTCGTGCATCATCGAATCGAGCAGCTCGGCATTACCCATCCGTACGCCCTCGCGGGCGTTTGGCAGGAGGTGCGGGCAGTTGCTCATCGACTCCATGCCGCCCGCGACGGCCACGTCGATGTCGCCGGTCGCTATGCCCTGCGCCGCCAGCATGACGGCTTTGAGACCTGATCCGCACACTTTATTAATCGTCAGGGCCGCGGTGTGATCGGGGAGTCCTCCCGCGATCGCCGCTTGGCGGGCCGGTGCCTGACCCAGTCCCGCCGAGACGACATTGCCCATGATGCACTCGTCGACGATAGCGGGATCGATACCTGCCCGGCTGACGGATTCGCGGATTACGCGTGCCCCCAGATCTGTCGCCGGGAGGCTCCTGAGCGCACCGAGGAATTTCCCGGTGGGCAATCGCACCGCGCTGGCAATAACCGCGTCTCTCATCAGGACGTCCTTTTCTCCGTGACCAAGATTCGCCGCACGGCACCCGAGCCCAGCAGCTCGACCAGACGCCGCTCAATCGTGTGAGCGGACCGCTGGACTTCGCGGCGCCAGGGCCCCGTCTCGGTTGTCACGTGCAGCGTACCGGCTCCGTCGAGCTTGACAGCGGTAGCCCGGGCGATCGCCGCGCCGACGACCGTTACCCACGCAAACCGAACCTTGGCGGCGCTCAACGGCTGTCGCTGGAGCATTTCGGCGACCGCGCGCGCAGCCACTTCCCGGGTATGAATCATCGAGCGAGTTTCTGTATCCTCTGGCGTATCGAGGCATCAGTTTATCACTCGGATTATCACGCGCCGTTTTTGTTTGTACTGGCGTCGTCGTCGCCTCGACGCCGCGACTTACTGGCTGATGCCGGCTTTGCAGTCGAGGTGATTCCGGCACGTCTGGACGAGACACGTCTGCCTCTAGAGCCGCCCCGGGACTACGTACGACGCTTGGCGTTAGGAAAGGCCACGGCGGTGGCTGAGACACTCACAGACGACGCGGCGATCGTGCTCGGCGCCGACACGGTGGTGGTGGTCGATGGCGACGTCTTGGGCAAGCCTCAGGACGAGCGTCACGCGGCGACGATGTTACGGCGCTTGTCAGGGCGAGAGCATGACGTCTTGACGGGGGTGGCGTTGGTGTGCCGGGCGACTCGCTCGATTGCCGTCGAGACGAGCCACGTGACATTTGTCGACCTCGACCAAGCGATGATCGACTGGTATGTCGCTCTCGGCGAGAGCCTCGACAAGGCCGGTGGGTATGGCATTCAAGGCGGCGCCTCGCGATTTATCGAGCGGATCCAGGGGTCTTACACCAATGTTGTAGGGCTGCCGGTGAGCCGGGTCGACCGTCTCCTGCGAGATATGACGGCGACGATGAAATCTTGAATGGGTCGGAATATGACTAGAGAGCACCTAAGTTGCTTAAATATTTGGTCTTAGGGGCAGCCGGCGACGTGGTTGCGGATTGACTGTTCGACCGGCTGGCGATATCCTTTCAGACCAGCTGGCTAGGACGTTCGATTCACGAGGAGAGGGGCAGTCTCATGTCTCAAGGTGTCAAGATCTTGCTCACGACAGGTGTTCTTATTACCGCGTTCACCGGACTCATGTGGACGTCGATGAAGGACGCCGCCGCGTACTACAAACATGTTGACGAGGTGATGGTAGAGCCTGAGGTGTGGGCCGGAAAGCGTCTCCAGGTGCATGGCTACGCATCGAATATCTCGTGGAAGCCCAGCACGATGGATTACCGTTTCGAGATCGAGAACAACGGTTATACGGTTCTCGCCGAATATACCGGCGTGGTACCGGACACATTTAAGGAAGCGTCCGAGGTCGTCGTCTCTGGACGACTCGAAGGTCACAAACTCGTCGTCGAGTCGAACGGGATCATGGCGAAATGTCCTTCAAAGTATGAGGCCAAGCCGACGCTTGGTGCCGTCGTCGACGGGGCCCCCGCGCCGTTGGAGCCCCTCGGAGTCAGTAACTAGAGGCAGCAGCACCAGCACGAGTGCCGTAGTACACACGCCGCCACGAACAGGGAAACGAAGACGCCGCACACGGTGCGCGTCGCCCGGCGTCCAACCGCTGCGACAAACGAGTCGCACGGGAGACGGGATGACGGTTATGACTGCCACAACCTGAGGATCTCGACGATATGGCTACTCTCGGCTCCTACACGCTGCTCGCCGCGTTCGTCGTGTGCGCGTATGCCATCGCCGTATCGGTGGCCGGCGCTCGGCGCCGTTCGCTCCGGATGGTCGAGAGCGGAGTCGGCGCGTTTTACGTCGTCACCGCGTTGATGACGCTCGCCTCGTCCATCATCATCCACGCGTTTGTCACCCAGAACTACAGCATTCGGTATGTTGACCGCTACTCCGATTCGGTGCAGCCGCTGTTTTACAAGATCACCTCGTATTGGGGGGGGCTGGACGGCTCCATCATGTTCTGGGTCTTTCTGCTGTCGGTCTTTGGAGCGATCGCGGTCAAGACCAACCGAGAACGGCAGCGCGAGCTGATCCCATACGTGGTGGCGGTCATCGGGTGTGTGCAGCTGTTTTTCTTGTTTGTGATGGTCGTCCACAAGGACCCGTTTGCGCTGTACTTGACAGAAGCTCCCGTCGACGGTCGCGGGCTGAATCCGTTGCTTCAAAACCCATATATGGCCATCCACCCGCCCTCGCTCTATACGGGCTTTGTCGGGATGACCATTCCGTTTGCCTTCGGGATGGCCGCGTTGATCACCGGCTATCTCGACGACTCCTGGCTACGGGCCGTCCGACGGTGGACGATGTTCTCCTGGCTGTTTCTGTCGCTTGGTCTCACGCTCGGCATGATCTGGGCGTATGAGGAACTAGCCTGGGGCGGCTTTTGGGGATGGGACCCGGTCGAGAACGCCGGCGCGTTGCCGTGGTTTACGTCAACGGCGTTTTTGCATTCGGTCATGGTGCAAGAGCGTCGCAGCATGCTTCGGGTGTGGAACGTCACGCTTGTGATCCTGACGTTCTTCTTGACCATATTTGGCACGTTCATGACCCGGAGCGGCATCGTGCAGTCGGTCCACGCGTTTGGCGAGGACAAAGAACTGACGGTGTTGTTCTCAATCTTTATGGTCGTCTTGCTCGTGTTTAGCTTTGGCTGGGTGATCTACCGGCTGCCGTTGTTGCGGGCGCGAAACGAGCTGGAATCATGGGTCTCCCGCGAAGGCGCGTTCATCATGAACAACTGGATCTTGTTGTTCTCCGCGTTCTTTATCCTGTTCGCGACGATGTTTCCCACGATCAGTGAGGCCGTGACTGGGCAGCGGATCACGGTGGGACCGCCGTTCTTCAATACCTGGATGATTCCGATCGGACTCATCCTGCTGCTCCTGACAGGGATCGGTCCATTGCTGGCATGGCGTCGGTCGACGCTGGGTAACTTGCTCTATCAATTTGCCTGGCCGGTCGGTCTGGCGGTAGCGACCGCGGCGGGTCTCTATGCGACGGGGTTCCGCGTGTGGGTATCGGGACTCTGTTTTGCCCTATGCGCCATGGTGCTGGGCACGATTAGTCAAGAGTTCTTTCGCGGGGCGAACGTGCGAAAGGACGCGACGGGGACAGATTTTTTCACTGCACTGGTCGGTCTGGTGATGCGCTCTCGGCGTCGGTATGGTGGCTACACCATCCATGTCGGGATTGTTCTGATGTTTCTTGGATTTGCTGGCGCTGGCTACAAGATTGAGCACCAGGCGGTAATGAATCCAGGCGATGTGGCCGAGGTCGGCCGGTTTACCGTGCGGCACGACCGCGTGAGTGAAACGGACGATGGTCGGAAGCAGATGATCACGGCTCACGTGAGTATCACGAAAGACGGGAAGCCGGCGGGTGAGCTTTTTCCGGCCCGATGGTTTTTCCGAAAACACGAGTCCGAGCCGACCACCGAGGTCGCCATGCGTCGCTCCGTATCGGAAGACCTCTACATCACCCTGGTCAATTACACGGTCGCGGACCAGTCGGTTTCCCTCGAGATTACCGTCAATCCACTCGTGAACTGGATTTGGTTTGGTTTTGCCATCATGGCGCTGGGCACCGGAGTGGCCTTGCTTCCCGAGAGTCAGTTGGCGTTTCTGTCCGCCCGACTGCCGGCGGGTGCAGCGACGACCTCAGTTCTGTTCGTCGCGCTGTTCCTGGGTGGTGTCGGCACGGCGCGCGCTCAATATGCCGTCCCCGGCGGTGCAGAGCTGACTCCGGAGCAGCAGACACTGGAGGCCGAGCTCCAGGAGGAAATCGTCTGTCTGTGCGGCGGGTGTGCTCGTCTTCCGCTTTCGACGTGTACGTGTGGCACCGCGGATGCGACGCGGCTTGAGCTGCACGCGCAGGTCGCGATGGGGAAAGACCGCGACGGGGTGTATCAGCACTTTATCGATTCTCGCGGGAGCCAGGAGTCATTGGGGGCCCCGATTGGGCTGTTCAACCAGCTCTCATGGTTTGTTCCGGTGGCGGCGGGCGGAGGGTTCTTGATTGGCTTGGGCGTCGTGGCCGTGCGCCGGTCTCGGCGTGACACCACCCAGGAAGATTCGCCGGCGGTTCAGACGGAACACCCCGAAGACCGCGTGTTAGAAGACCGCTTGGACGATGAGCTTCGCGATCTCGACTAACTCGACCACATGGCTCGGCCCTCGATTCCGGAATCATGACCGGGACCACTGACGTCCATTCCTTCCGTCCCTGGCATTTGTTCGTTCTGGCCGGTCTTCTAGTCTCGACGGGTGCCGTGCTCATCGTGAGACCGGACGACCCGGCGGTCTTGGTGCTGCTCGTCGCGTCGATCGGGTCAGCCTCCTACGTCGGTTTTACGGTGTATCGGGCATTGTGGCCGCTCGCCGCAGCCGATTTTGAGGAGCGAGCCCAAATTATTGGCGGCCGCACCCGCGCCGCGATGGACCGCGAAAAGACTCACGCGCTGAGGGCCATCAAGGAATTGGAGTTCGACCACGCGATGGGCAAGGTGTCGGACACCGATTTTCAGCAGATGAAGCGGCGACTGCGGACGCAAGCGCTCGGATTGATGAAACAGCTTGATGCCGACATGCCGGATTATCAGGACCAGATTTCCAAAGAGCTCGCCGCCCGTCTCCAGATTGCGCTGAAGGATTTGGCTCCCTTTCGAAGAGACGACGACCACTCGACTCCGACCGGCACTCACGACGCGTCGGGGCACTCCGACAGCGCGGATGCGGAGAGCCCCGACATCGTTAGCTCCAATATCGACGGCACGGATGCGGACGACGGCAGCCAGCTGGTTTGCACTGCCTGCGACACCATCAACGAGAGCGATGCGCGATTCTGCAAGTCATGTGGCGCTGGGTTGGAGATTCCCGCATGACGCGTTTCCGGTCTTTCCGGTCTTTCCCGTCTGTCAGAGCGCTGCGAGTGTTGGTGTGGGCCGCGACGGTCGTGATAGCCGGCGCCGTGTCGGTCGTTGCCCAGCCCCCGATCGAGCAGATGTCGGGTATCCCGCTTCCAGACCCGCAGTTGCCAGACGGGACCATTACGGTTCGAGTCGTGCGCGGTTCGGTGACAAACAACGTTACCGGGCAGACCGTCGAGCTGCGTCAGGGCGATACGGCCCTGACAGCCGTCACGGACGAAGAGGGACGCGCGACCTTCTCGACGCTCAGCCCCGGGGCACAGCTCCAAGCATCGACCGTGCTCGATAGTCAGTTTTTGCAGTCACAGCCGTTTCCTGCACCTGGTCGCGGCGGTGTGAGGATCATTCTGGCGGTCGCGGCGGCGGATCCCGATGGAGGTGATATCGCTGCTCCCGCAGTGTCGGGAACGGTCACGTTTGGCGATGATTCCTGGGTTCAGATTGAGCTCGTCGAGGAGGCGGTCGAAGCGTATTTCTTCCTGGATGTCGTCAATCCGTCCGCAGAGGCGGTCGAGCCCAATCCACCGCTCGTGATCGACATGCCCAGCGGAGCCCAAGGAACGACTGTGCTCCGCTCGTCCTCGCCTCGGGCCCTCGCCGACGGACCGCGGGTCGAGCTGACGGGACCGATACCGCCCGGGTCGACACCGCTTCATTTTGCATACATCCTCCCATACTCCGGGGACAGCCTCGTCATCGCGCAAACGCTGCCCGCGGATTTGGCGGCCCTGCTGGTGTCGGTGGAGAAGTGGGGAGACATGGACTTTGTGTCCTCGCAAGTTGAGCGACGTCTGGAGATGCCGAGAGAGGGGCCAGACTCCACTCCATACTTGATGGGCGGCGGAGCGGGGATTCCGGCCGGACGGCCGTTATCAATCGAGCTGGTGGGAATGCCCCATCGAGGAACGATGGGGAGCACCGTGTCGGTCGTGCTGGCGGTGGGTATCTTGGCCCTCGGTGCGTGGGGTGGGCTTGGGTCGGCCCCGCGGGAGGAAACGACCGATCTTCGTCGCAAACTAGAAACGAAGCGCGAGAGATTATTCGCGGACCTCGTCAAGGTGGAACGCCAGTATCGGGCGGGCAAGGTCGGCTCTACAAAATACTCGTCGCGTCGGGTCGAGTTGGTACTCGCATTGGAAAAGGTCTATCGCGAGATCGATCAGCAGTTGACCTCGGTGCTTTTGAGCTCGGCCGTGGGGGCCATGGGAGCACTGCCGATCGAGCGCCCCGAATCCGGCTAAGACCCTAACCCACCGAGCGACCCGACCTCCACTGTGGATTTTGACCGGCTCGTTGTCACGGACCTTTCGCGTCGATACGGACGTCGGTCTGCCTTGCGGCGGGTGTCGCTGACCATCGAGGCTGGACAGCTGGTGGGGCTTCTCGGGCCCAATGGCGCTGGGAAGTCAACGCTTCTGGGCGTTCTCGCAACACTGGCTAATCCGTCTACGGGGTCCGTCACCTACGGTCAGGTGGCGTCTCGGTCAGCCGATGTGGAGCTCCGTCGGTGTATCGGGCTGTTGTCTCACGAGTTGCAGATTTATGCGGAGCTCACGGCGCGAGAGAATCTCGAGTTCTTTGCGCGCCTCTATGGTCTTGACGACCCGGTGGGACGGTCTCAGCGCGCCTTGGAACGAGCGAATCTGGACGCACGGGCTGACGACGTGGTCGAGGGTTTCTCGCGGGGAATGCGGCAACGCTTGGCGCTGGAGCGCACGCTCTTGCACGAGCCTCGTCTGGTGCTTTTGGATGAACCATTCACCGGTCTCGACGAAAGCTCGAGCCTCGCCCTGCGAGAGCGTCTCCGTGACCTCCGCGACGATGGACGTCTTGTGCTCGTGGCGACGCATGATCTCGATGTGGCGGACGGTTTGCTCGACCGAGCGGTGCTTATGAAAGACGGTCGGCTCACGGAGTTCGACCTCGGGGGGGGCACACTACGCGAGCGCTATCGCGCGACGCTCGCCAGCGAAACCCGATGACGCGTTTTTTTCAGGTCGCCTGGTTGGTCATGCGCAAAGATCTGCGGGTCGAATCGCGGAGCTGGGAGATGGTCTCCACCACGCTCTTTTTCGCGGCTTCGACCGTGCTCGTGTTCGCGTTTGCGTTCGTGCGGGCGGGTCGGGCTGTGGACGGCGCCGCCCCGGGTATTCTGTGGATTGCGTTGGCCTTCTCCGGAACGCTGGCTCTTGGTCGCGCATTCGAACGCGAGCGTCATCAGGACGCCCTCCGTGGCCTCCTCATGGCCCCGGTCGAACGGTCGGCCATCTACTGCGGAAAGCTGATGGGGATCGTCCTGCTGATGGGGGCGGCAGAGCTGCTGGTCGTGCTGGCGGTCGCGCTGACGTTTCAAGCCCCGCTCTTGCGACATCCATTCTATTTGACGGCGCTTCTCGCGACCGGCACGGTGGGATTCGCTGCGGTCGGGACGCTCTTCGCCGCGATGCTCTTGCGTACTCAAAGCCGCGGCGTTCTGCTGCCGATCATTCTCTATCCCGTCACCTTTCCGGTGCTCATCGCGGGAGTGGGGGGCACCGTTGCGCTCGTGCAAGCGGATCCAAACCTTGAGCTCGTGCGGTTTTGGGTGGCGCTCTTGTGCTTCTTTGACGCGGTCTTTCTCGTGCTGTCGCTGTGGACATTCGAGCCGGTCATGACAGAATGACGGGGATATGAACAGGTCGATCTCTGACATTTCTCGCGAGGGACGCGGATGAACCAACGAATGTTTGTGGTGGTCGGTGCCGCCGCGGTTCTTATGTTCGCGTTCGCCCCGCTCATGATTGCTTGGGCGCCCTACGAATCCACGATGGGCCTGGTTCAGAAGGTCTTCTATTTTCATGTGCCGGCGTGGTTTGTGATGTTCTTGGCGATCTTTGTGTCCGGAATCGCCAGTGCGGTGCATCTGGCCAAGGACCGACCGGCCGCCGACCGACTGGCGTTGTCCGCCGCCGAGCTGGCGACGCTGTTTGGCGCGATCGGCCTGATCACGGGTCCGCTGTGGGCGCGAAAGTCGTGGGGGGTGTGGTGGCAATGGGACGCGCGCTTGACGATGGCCATCATCCTCGAGCTGATTTTCGTGGCCTATTTGCTGTTGCGGAAATATGGCGGGGCGGGGTCTGACAAGCTGGCCGCCGGACTCGCGTTGTTCGGGATGGCCAACGTTCCGTTTCTGTACATTTCTGTCAACGTGTGGCGGACCATTCACCCAAGAACGAGTGTGGTTCCCACCTTGGGGCCCGGAATGTTCGGAGCCTTTTGGTGGTGTGTCGTGGCGTTTCTCTTATTGTTCGTGGTTGTGGTCGCCGCGCGTACGCGTTTGGAAGAACAGCGGGCGCGGGTCGACGACCTACATCTGGCGTTGGAGGATTACTGACGGATGACGTGGGGAAGGGTCGGAGCACTCGCGATCGTGGTGTTGGCACTCGGGATGGCACTGGGACCGACCGTGGCGGAGGCGGGGCTCCAGCCACAGCCAGCTTTGGATGAATTTGTTCCGATGGATCAGGTGCCGCCGGAAGACCAACTCCCGGCGGCGCCCCTCTTGATCGCCGCCTACTCGCTTGTATGGGTGTGCGTATTTGGCTACCTGTGGTCGATTTGGCGTCGCATGGCGACCGTGGAACGTGAGATCGCCGAGCTTTCTCGTCGTCTGAGCGATCGCTAGTGCACTAGCTTGTTTGTCCTGCGAATAGGAGCACCCAAAGCGAGATCGAGGTCATGAGCGCGGGACACTTTATCTTTATCCCCGCGATGCTGGTGCTCGGGTTGGTCGCCGGCTGGATCTTGGGGTCTCGCGCCGCTGCCGACGCCTACGCTGCCGAATTGGGTCGTCGCGAGGAGCGGGCTGCGCGCCGAGCCAAGGCCGGGCGCGACACGCCCGCATCCAGCGCCGCGTCTCGGTAGCCTGGCGCCTCGAGTGGATGGCGAGCACCGCTGGCGCCCCGTCGTCTTTCTAGAGACCGCGCCTTTCTCCGCGGACACCCCTACCGACCGACGCCGAGGCGTTTGGCGAGACTCTCGGGTAGGCCCGCGTCCACGATCTTTTCCTGCGCGATGTCTACCCGATACGGCACCCGCCGCAGTTCGACACATTGTTCGGCAGTGTCCATCATTCCATAGGCCGCCCGTGGGTCACCATCGCGGGGTTGACCCACGGCCCCAGGATTGATCAAATACCGCCGGCCAGGCTTCAGGACGATGACGGTTGGTTCGGACGACCCCAGCTCAGGCACGACGACCTCGAGCGCCGGTGGAGCGGCCGTGAAGGCAATCGGCACGTGCGTGTGACCAAAAAAACACACCCGTTGGTTCGCGGCCTCGAGCGCCCGGGTGGCGTCGGCCTGATCGAAAACATAGATATCTTCGTCAAACGGCGTGCCGTGACAAATCTCAACCTCGTCAGTTGCCACGGCGGGTCCGATCGGTAAGGTCTTGACGCGCTCCCTGTTCTCTTTCGTGAGCGTCTGCAAGGTCCAGCGAGCTGCTTCGGCAGCGACCTCGTTGAAGTGTTCAGGATCCTCGATGCCAGAGGCGACTTTGTCGTGATTGCCGCGGACGACGACGTCCGGCTTGAGGTCGAAGATTCGGTCGACGACCGCGTTGGGACTGGCGCCGTACCCCACCAGATCGCCCAGCACGAGAAGCCGATCGTAGGTGCTTCGCGGGACCGCGGCGAGGACGGCATCTAAAGCCTCGATGTTTGCGTGGATATCGCTGAGGATAAGCAGCTGCATCGGCGCTTACGACACTTCTAAACGGCCCATGTCACTATCTGCCGCACAAGCTCCGCGACGGGCACAGTGTCGACCTTGAGATGGAGGTTCGCCTCCGCATACGCGGGTCTGCGTCGCTTCCAAAGAGTGTGCATCGTGTCTTCGTCGCCGGCGAGCGGCCGTCGACCATACGAGCGGGTGCGTTGTCTGACGGTCTCGAAGGATACATCAAGCCACACGGACGCGCCGTCTTTGTTTATGAGCGCTCGATTGGTGGCGTCAACGAACGTGCCACCGCCAGTCGCCACGACAGTCTGCCGCACGTGGATCAAGTTCTTTAGCACATTCCGTTCCACGGTCCGGAAATATTCTTCGCCGTGGTCCGCGAAGAGCTCGGCGATGGAGCATTGCTCGTGCGCTTCGACTTGCAGGTCGGTGTCCTCTAGTGTCCAGCCGAGTTCACGGGCCAGCCTCCGGGCGACCGTCGTCTTGCCTGCCCCCATGAAACCGACGAGATAGATCTTGTCCGTTGTCACGACTCTCGGAGCATATCGAGGGTCGAAAAAAAGCCTGGATACGATACGCCAACGACTTCGGATCCCCGGATGGTGGTGGGGCCAGTCGCGCCCAGGGCGGCCACGGCGAACGCCATGGCCATCCGGTGGTCACCTGAGGCATCGACCGTGCCCCCGGTTGGTTGCGTGTCGGCGTCGACTCGGAATCCATCGGGCGATTCGTGCACTCGGGCACCCATCCGGCGGAGGCCGTCAACCAGCACTGAGATCCGGTCGCTTTCTTTGGCGCGGAGCTCGCTTGCGCCGCTGACATCGATTCCGCCGCCGTGAGTCGCCATCGCCGCGAGAGCGGGCAATTCGTCGATGACCGCCGGCACGTCGGCGGCGGTGACGATGACTGGGCGGCGAACGCGATGGGTCACTCGCACCGTGCCCACGGGCTCTCCGGCGTGCTGTCCCGCATCTCGGACCTCTACGTCCGCGCCGGCCAGACGCAACATGTCGATCAGCTTTGTCCGGGTTGGGTTGAGGCCCACATCGGGGATCGTCACCGATGAATGCTCGAGCGCGGCGGCCGCCACCATCCAATAGGCCGCCGACGACAAATCCCCCGGAACCGACACGTTGGTTGCAGTGAGCAACGTGCCACCGGTGACCCCGATAGCCCCCGGTCGGCGGTGCACATCGATGCCAAAGGCTGGCAACGCGCGCTCGGTGTGGTCTCTCGTCGGAGTGGAGATGCCGACCCACGTATCACCGCTGGCGTGAAGCCCGGCCAGAAGCAGCGCGCTCTTGACCTGCGCGCTCGCCACGGTCGGCTCGATCTCGGCACCATGCAGGGCGGTGCCGTCGATGGTGAGCGGGGGACGACCGTCGGTGGTCTCGATCTGCGCTCCCATCACCCGGAGCGGGTCGACGACCCGCCGCATCGGACGTCGGCTGAGCGAGCCGTCACCCGTCATCGTGGAGGAGAAGTTCTGGGCTGCCAGCACACCGGCGAGTAGACGCATCGTCGTGCCAGAGTTGCCTGCGTCAAGCACCGACGACGGCGCGCGGAGACCTCCTAGACCGGCCCCGTCAATGGTGACATTGGTGCTCCCGTCCGCCGCCGGAAAGGGGGCGGGTGTTCGAGCGACGTCGATGCCGAGGGTTTCGAGACAGGAGAGCGTCGATACGCAGTCGGCACCCGGAGCATAGCCCAGAATTGTCGACCGTCCGTTGGCGAGCGCGGCGAGGATCGCATACCGATGGGATATCGATTTGTCGCCGGGAACGCGCACCGTGCCACGGACGTAACGTGTTGGTTCGACGGTGGTTGTCGTCCCTGTCGCTCCGTCCATGGCCGAACTATACAGCAACGTTCTCAGTGAACAGGGGCTGGCGGCCATGACTTGCGCCATCGCTAGCCCGCCAGGTATCGTAGGCGAACGTGTCCCCTCGAGGAAACACGATTCGCCTCGAATTTCCCAGCCATTTCGATATGCTCGACCTCGTCCAGATGGCGAGCGATCACATGGGACGGCTCGGAAAGCTTGACGATGATTCCATGCACTGGATCAGTGTGGCCGTGCGTGAGTCGGTCATTAACGCGATCAAGCACGGCAACAAAGAAGACCAGACAAAACGCGTCAGCGTCGAATTCCGATTCGAGCCGTTTGACGAGCCGGCCCAGCTCGTCGTCCGGATCATCGACCAGGGTGAGGGATTTCATCCTGAAAATGTCGCCGACCCGCTTGATCCCGAGAACCTGCTCAAGTCGAGCGGTCGCGGCATCTTTTTCATGCGAAGCTTTATGGACGAGTTGACCCACCAGCCAGCGACCAACGGCGGCACCGAAGTGAGGATGGTCAAGAAGTTCTCCTGACCGACCCTGTGAATCCTCGAGTGGGTGTGGATGTCTGTTGACCCGGTGTACTTGCAAACGGCGGTCGAGATCGCCTTGCGCGCTGGTGAAATGCAGATTGCTCGCCAAGGTGGCGATCTCCACGTTGCGAAAAAAGGCGTTATCGATCTCGTGACCCAGGTGGACGTCGATGTCGAGATGCTTGGTCGGGCGATCCTGTCCGAGCGATTTCCGACCCATACCATCCTTGCCGAAGAACTGCCTTCGACCCCGGCCGACCGCGACACGGATACGAGATATTGCTGGATCTTCGACCCGATTGACGGGACGGTAAACTATGCGCACGGCATCCCGCTTTTTTGCACGTCGCTTGCGCTGGAGATCGAGGGTCAGGTCGAGGTCGGGGTTGTCTACGACCCGTCGCGACGTGAATTGTTTGTCGCGGAGCGGGGCGATGGAGCGCGACTCAACGGGGCTCCGATTCAGGTCTCCACGTCGACCGACCTGATTGATGCCCTGCTGTGCACGGGGTTTCCCTACGATGTGCACACCCGAATTGACGAGGTCGTCGGATTGTTTGGGGAATTTGTGCGACAGGCCCGCGCCGTACGGCGGCTCGGTTCGGCGGCGCTCGACTTGTGCTACGTCGCGGCGGGTCGGTTTGACGGGTTTTGGGAACGGGGGCTCCAGGCGTGGGATAGCGCAGCAGCGGCGCTGATTGTCGAGGAAGCAGGCGGTCGGGTGACTGGTATGGATGGGCAGGTGTTTGCATCGCATGACGGGCACATCGTCGCGTCGAATGGTCCGCTCCACGACACCCTGCTTTCGGTGATCCGCGAGTTTGACGAGAGACGTGCTCGAAACCGGACGGACTGACCATTCGTCCGGACAAACCGTGGCGTTGTTCTGGGGAATAGGGCCTGTTTTCTCCTGCCGACGCCGTCTTTTTGAGTTGGCATCGATTCTGCTCACCATCATCACGAGGCCGGACGTGCTCGTCTCGCCGCGGTAATGCTGCTGAACAGGGAGGACGCGATGTCTAGGAATGCGATCGTTGTCGCTGCGGTGTTTGTCGGATGGATGGGAAGTCAGTCTGTGTATGCTCAGCAATCCATCGTCGTCAACGCTGGATACTTTTCGCCACGTGGTGTCGACTCTCGGATTGTTGATGATGTTCTGCTCGAGAACCTCAACCAATTCGCGTTTGACTTGAAGGACTTCAGCAACGGCACGGTTGGCGCGGAGTGGCTCGTGGGGCTTGGGAATTACTTTGAAGCCGGTGTCGGAGTGGGTTTCTATCGTCGGACGGTGCCGAGCGTGTATCTCGACTTCGTCGATTCTGACGGTTTCGAGATAGAACAGGATTTCCGGTTGCGGGTCGTGCCCCTGACGGCGACCGTCAGGGTGTTGCCGTTTGGTCGTTTCGCCGCCGTCGAACCGTATCTCGGGGTGGGCGTCGGGGTGTTCAATTGGCGATACACCGAGGTCGGCGATTTCATCGACTTCGATAACGTAGTATTTTTTGACGAGTTCGTCGCTGACGGCACTGATGTCGGAGGCGTGGTGTTTGGGGGCATCCGGATACCGGTTGGCGATTCAGTGAGTGTTGGTGGTGAACTGCGATACCAATACGCGAATGGCCACGTCGGGATCGACCAAGGCTTTCTCAATGAGCGCATCGATCTGAGTGGGCTCTCGACAAGCTTCACACTGCAGGTGAAATTCTGAGGATGCGACACGAGCGCCGGATGGATACGGGACGTGGTCGATAGCCTCGTCTCGTATCCGGCTTTCTATGGCGCGCATCATCACCTGGGTTCAGACGTTTGCCATCGCGATCGGTGGCCCGGGCCTCTTCATCATCGCCTTCCTCGATTCCTCATTCCTCTCTCTCCCGGAGATCAACGATCTACTGGTCATCACAATGGTGATCGAAAACCCGGAGAGGATGCCCTACTACGCGTTGATGGCAACGCTCGGCTCCATCACTGGGTGTTTGGTGCTGTATGTGCTTGGATATCGGGGCGGTCAGGGCGTGCTAGAACGTCGTTTTGGCGGTCCAAAGCTCGATCGTGCCATGGCACTCTCGAAGAAGTATGGCGTGCTCGCGGTGGCCGTGCCGGCCATTCTTCCGCCGCCGGCTCCCTTCAAGGTGTTTGTCCTGTTGGCCGGTGTCGCCAGAGTCCCATGGCTCAAGTTTGCCGTCGCGGTCGGGTTGGGGCGCGGCCTGCGATACTTCGGCGAGGGTTGGCTGGCGGTTCGTTATGGGGACCGCGCGATTGTCCTGCTCGAAGAAAACAGTGTATTCGTGTCCCTCGTTCTTGCCGCCATGGTTTTCGTCGGCGGAATCGCGTTCTTTCTGTGGTCGAGCCGCCGTCGGTCAGACGCCTGATACGCCATACGCAGTCTGACGCCTGACGGAGCGCACCGGTCGGTCCACCCGCGCACTCGGCGTCCGCGTAGAGGCCGGCTGGCACGGCACCTCCCGTGCGCTCAAGACCGGTTGAGTCAGACGGAGGGTTGTATACTCGCACCCGAATGGCGCCTGAGATCTCGGTCATTATCCCTTTATTCAACGAAGCGCCGAATGTTCCCGAACTCTACAAAGAGTTGACGACCGTCCTCGAAGGGCTCGGGCGCGCCTACGAGCTGATCCTGATAGATGATGGCAGCACGGACAACACCTACCAGCTCCTGGCCGATATTCGTGGCGTGGACTCGCGCGTGATTGTGATCCAGTTTCGGCGCAACTTTGGGCAGACGGCCGGTTTTGCGGCCGGCTTCGACCACGCCAGGGGCGAGACCATTGTGACGTCGGACGGTGACTTGCAGAATGATCCCGGCGATATTCCGACGATGCTGAGTAAGCTCGAAGAGGGATACGACATCGTCTGTGGTTGGCGTCGCGACCGGAAGGATCCGTGGTTGAAGCGTCGCGTGCCCTCCACCCTGGCCAACTGGTTGATCTCGGTCACGACCGGCGTGCACCTTCACGACTATGGGTGCTCGCTCAAGGTGTTTCGGGCAGAGATCATCAAGGGGCTCCGGCTGTATGGTGAGATGCACAGATTTATCCCCGCGATCGCGTCGCAACAGGGCGTGCGGATTGCTGAACTCGTGGTCAATCACCGCGCGCGTCGATTCGGCCTGTCGAAGTATGGATTGTCGCGGATCATCCGGGTCGTGTTTGACCTGGTCACAGTCAAGTTTCTGTTGAGCTTTTCGACCCGTCCCCTTCAGATGTTTGGCCCACCGGGGCTGGTCATCGGCCTCGTGGGGCTCGGTATCCTCATTTCCTTGGGTTACGTCCGCCTCTTTGAAGGACAACCGATTGGTGACCGGCCGCTGTTGCTGCTCGCGATCCTCATGTTGTTCACCGGTATCCAATTGGTGACAATTGGGCTGCTCGCCGAGCTCCAGGCCCGCACGTATCACGAGTCTCAAGGGAAGCCGATCTACGTCGTGAGGCACTTGCTCGACGGCTCCAGCCCGACACCCGAAACTCAAGCCCCCGTCGCCAACGTGTAGAGTGCCCGTGGTGTTTCTTGCCTTTGGCGCCCTCGCCGTCGCGGCGTGGCTGCTACCTGCATCCATCCACGTCGTCGGCTGGAAAGGGGCAACGCCCATCCGGATTGCACTGCTTGGGCACTGGTCATCCCTGGCGATGTGGATCGTCGGGGCCGCCGCCGCCGCCGGTGTGGTGGTGGTAGCACTACGACGGCGCTTGCCCGAGCATCTCTCTCTCGTGTCCACGGTGAGCGCGCCGCTGACGCTGCTCTATGGCTGGGTGATTCCGTATATACCGTGGATCGCTGATGGTGTGCCGCTCACGCTGGCGCTGGCGGGGCCACTCCGGTGGGGAGTGGCTGGGATCGCGTTGCTTGGCGCCGCGCTGATGACGTTGAGTGCGAGGAACCCCGCACGGGGGGCGGGGCGGTGTCTTCGGTGGGGACGTTCTCTGTGTCACGGGCTTCTCGCCCGCGCGGAGTCTTTGTCGTCAGCCTCGCTGTCTTTGTCGCGTTGGGATGGGCCGTCAAGTCATCACAGGGCGTCGGCGGCGACGAGCCTCACTACTTGGTCATTGCGCATAGCTTGATGACCGATGGCGATCTACGTATCGAGAACAATTACCAGGATCATCGCTATGACGGGTATTGGTCGGGGCTGCTGCGCCCCATTTCTTGCAGCGGGGCGTCGACAACATCATCTATTCGATTCACGCGCCGGGCCTGCCGGCGTTGTTGGTTCCCTTCTATCGGGTAGGGCAGCAGTATGCGGCGCGGGTCGACGACACGCCGGGACGTTACGCGCTGCATACCGATGACAATGTGTTTGTCGAGGGTCGTGGCTTTTGGGTCCGGGGCGGCCGTTTGGCTGCGCTTCACGTGTTGCCTGCCGGAGCGTCTCGGCTCCGCGTGCGCGTTCGGAACGGCGGGGTGGGAGGACCGGTGGCCGTCGAGCTCGATGGCGAACGAGAGGTCGTCGAGCTGACCGGTGGCGAGGTGCGCGAGTTTTCGACGACTTTGACTGGCGACGAACAGCTCGTGGCTGTGTCGCTATTTCCGGCCAATGGGTTTCGACCGTCGGACGACGGCGTTTCCCCAGACCGTCGGTGGCTTGGCTGCTGGGTAAGCATCGAGCTCGAAGAATGACCTCGTTGACCGCGGCCGGCCTCCACGATAGGATGAGGGGATTGTCCGTTGTGAGATCGTGTCGACCTTACCTCGGAGGTCGTTCCCGCGTCGTCTTGGGGCTGTCGTTCCTGCTTCCGATCCTTCTTGCGGCGTGCGAGGAGGCTCCGCTTCCGCCCACCGCACCTTCGTCGCTGCCCTCTGAACGAGTCCAGGTATTGGCGCTGGCGTGTCCACGCGATGTCGCGCAGCAGTCGCTGGACGGGCGCGCTCTGGACGTCGAGTTTGCGCCGCCCCTGGCGCAGGGCGGTCTCGCGCCAATCGTCACGGAATGTTCCCCCGCGTCGGGGGCGCCGTTCGAGGTGGGCACCCATATGGTGACCTGCAGTGCGCAGGACGGACTTTCCCAGGTCGCCAGTTGCATGTTGTCGGTGACGGTGATCCCGACTCTCAATCTGACGAGGATCCTGGCGTTTGGCGACAGCCTGACCGCGGGTGTGACGGCGTCTCCGGTACAGTCGATCGTTCAGCTCGAACCGAACGAGTCGTATCCAACAAAATTGGCCGCGATGCTGCGGGAGCGATACGCCGGTCAGAACATCCGAGTGGCCAATTCCGGTGTGCCAGGTGAGCGGGCAACCGAGGCGTTGTCTCGGTTCCGGTCCGAGCTGGCGAGAGAACAGCCAGATTTGGTGCTACTGATGGAGGGAACCAACGACCTTGACGCCGTGACCACCGTGGCTGGCGCCGCGGCCGCGCGCAGGATCGAAGACATGGTGCTCGACGCGAAAAGTCGGGGGGTCGATGTGATGTTGGCTACCATTCCACCGCAACGCAGCGTGCGGGCGACAGCGCCGCAGGTTACTCCCTATAACCAGCTCATCCGAGAGATTGCCGCGCGTCGCAACGTGCCGTTGATAGATGTGCATCGCATTGTGGTCCAGGGGCAGTGTTCCAACCTGGGGAACTCTCCGTTGTCGTTCCCGTGTCTCGGAGACGACCATCTCCACCCGACCCGCGAGGGGAACGAGCTGATTGCCATGGGGTTCTTCGAGGAGATCGTGGCGAGATTCGAGAACGGGCCGGGCGGTGCTGGCCCGTTGGGCGGGCCCACCGGACTGGCTCTGCCACCGCTAGGGCCGAGACCGTTTGGCGGCGCCGGTGACGGCGTGCGCGCGATACGGAGAGGGAGATAACCAACCGGTGTCCCGAACGACGCGACTGGTGACCTTGGCCACGCTAGCGGTTGTCCTGCTGGGGCGACCGGCGATGGGCCAAGTGTCCAACCGGCAAGGGGGCGCTTCCCCGCACCGATACGTGATTCATGTGAACGGCGGGCTCCAGTCCGGAAACGAGGAGTTCCGTCGCACGTTCGAGTTCCGCTCCTACGGTGAGGACGCCCGCTTCGACGAAGCGCATCGCAGCGAGAGCGGCGGCCTGTTTGACATCGGTGGCTCGGTGGCCGTGTGGACGGAGCTCAGCGTGGGGGTGTCGTATACGCAGCTGAGTAAGGCGGATACGACGGTTCTGACGGGTCGTGTTCCCCATCCCACGGCGACCAATGCGCCACGCACCATCGACCCCCAAACCGTGTCGCTCGCGCACCAAGAACGCGCGGCCCACGTGTTTGCGGCGTGGGCGGTGCCGCTCGATGAGAAGATGACACTGTCACTGTTTGGGGGGCCGAGCTTTTTTGGCTTGACCCAAGGCGTCGTGACGGGCGTCGACTTGAGCGAGGTTGGAGGGCCACCGTGGCCGGAAGTGCGGGTCGGCGGCGTGTCATCCGGGGACTTCAAAAAAAACGGAGTCGGGATGCACGCCGGCGTGGACATCCGCTACATGTTTACCGAGCGTGTCGGCATTGGCGGGTTTGTGCGCTATACCAAAGCGTCTGTGGACCTGGCATCCGCCGAAGGGAATCGCCCGCTCAACGTAGGCGGGATTCAAAGTGGGGGCGGGCTGCGGGTCCGCTTCTAGTCTACTCGTCCGTCCCTCTCATCCCGAGACGGGACTACTGGACCAGGGTTTCCGAAGTTCGAGTCGCATGGCTCGGGGTGATTGTGTTTGCTGGTCTCGTTCCTGGTGCTCACCGGCGTCGGGGTGTCAGATTCACGAGCACGCCCAGAAAACGCCGGTCGGTCGACGTCGCGTCGACGAGGTGCGGGATAAAGCCGGCCTCGGTTTTGACGCTGAGGACAAAGGTCTGGGCACCCCTCGTATACACGCCCGTCACGTCTGCTTGGACGACGACGGACGCATGAGCGGTGAGCTCAATGTCTTGGGCAACACCGTCCACGGTGACTCGCACCCCGTTCTGAATCGGCGAGCGAAGCGTGATATCAATCGGGCCGATCGCTGGCTCGGTGCGCACGATGATGTCAGCCTGGGCACTCCCCTTGATCCAGATTCCCGCGGCCTCCGGCCGCCACGCATTTTCATCCAGGTAGTACAGCAGTAGCTGAGGGTCTGAACCGTAGGGGATCCGTGACCGCCCCCGGTCGAGCTGAACAGGGAGGTCGTTGACCACGGTGAGCTCGACCGGGAGGGCGCGTAGCAGCCCCTGCTGCGAGTTTTGCCAAGGACGTCTCGCCGCGACAAACGGGTCGAGTAGGATCGGCGCGACAAAGAGCGCTCCCCCGACCCACATCGCGACGCCCGGCAGAATCGTCCGCGCGGTCGGGATGAGGAAGTAGAAGGCCGGATAGATGCCCAAGAAGTAACGATTACCAGGTGGTCCACCGCCGCCGGACCAGGTATTGGGATACAGAATCATCAAGATCAGTGCGGTGCCCGCGATTGCCATCGCGGTGAAGCCATGCCGAAGTGAAAGGTCTCGACGGCGGAAGAGAGCCCAGACGGTGATGACGATCGCTGGAAAGTAGTACGGGACCAGACCGAAATGGCGGCCGACAAAAAAATATCCCGTGTTTCGAGCCAGGTGACGCCATCCTTCGAATTCGAGCGTGTTCGTCGTGATCGGGATTCCCAGCGTGTCGTAGGTCGAGTCGCTCGTCTGGAAGGGGAACTCGCCATAAAACGTCTTGCGGTCCCCGCCTTGATAGTTCAGCTCACCCGTGATGAGGGCATTTGTGCCAAAGCCGGCCACCGTGACGAGTCCGAAGACCAGACCGACCCGGAGACCGTGCCCCACGTCTCGTCGCCAGAGCATGAGTGCCACCGGGGGCAGAATAAGCAACGCGTGGCTCGGTTTGGAAAAGGTCGCCATCCCCAGCAGTATCGCGGCGGCTATGTCGGAGCCCGGACCCGCCACCAGACTCCGGGCCCATCTCGGCGATACGCGCGGGCGGGCTTCTTTGTAGAGCCAGAAGAAGTAGGCATAGCCGACACAGGCGAGGTTGAAGGTTTCGGGCATCATCCACACCCCAAACAAAGGGGCGATGGAGGCTCCGAGAAAACCGGTGGAGACGGCCAACGCGGCTGGGGCCGGCATCAGCGCGTGGGCATAGAGATAGAAGCATGTGAACACCCCGGCCAACAGCACGACATTGAGCAGGAGCAGTCCATTCAGACCGGCCACCTTGACGAACGGGGCGGCGATGAGCGGGTAGATAAACGACTTTCCAAAGTAGAGGCGGTCGTCTGGACCCTTGCCCCGCTTGAGAAAAATTCCTTCTGGACCACTGTTGTAGAGCGGCCAGAATCGGGTGAGGTCTCGTTGTTGAAACGCGAGGTCGCCATCGTGGGCGATACTCAGCGCCATCGTGACATAGGTGGCCTCGTCGCTTTTCAGGCCCTGGGTGGTGCGGACCGGGTCAACCGACAGCGTGGCAATCGCGACCGCGACGAAGAAGAGAAGGACGACCATGAGGCCAGAGTCCGGCGACCTCAGTAAAGACACGGAGTACTATATACCCCATCGTGGTTCTGCCTGGTCGACGCCAGAGGGACCGCGTCCTGACGTTCCTGCCTATGACCCGCGAGCCACAGGCCCTTCAAGACAGGACGTTTGATGTCGTCATTGTCGGAGGGGGGATTACCGGCGCCTGCCTCGCTCACGATGCGACGTTGCGTGGTCTCTCCGTGGCGCTCATTGAACGTCATGATTTTGGCCACGCCACCTCAGCGGCGTCCTCAAAGCTCCTGCACGGTGGGATCCGGTATCTGCAGCAAGCACGCATTGACAAGGTGCGGGAGTCCGCTCGCGAACGCGCGCGCTTGCACCGAATTGCGCCTCATCTGACCCGGTGGGTGCCGTTTCTCATTCCCACCCAGAAAGGCCTTCTCCGCGGCCGATGGTTCTTGGGCTGTGGCGTGTGGTGCTACGAGCAGCTGACACGTCGCGAAGACCGGGTGCTCGCCGACCCCGCCAAGCGAGCGCCTCGGGGCGGGTTCCACTCCCGCGCGGAACTTGTCCGACGCGTTCCCGCGCTGGGCGCGCGACCCGAGCTGACGGGCGCCCACGTCTTGTGGGAATCCCATATTCATAGCACCGAGCGTATGACGTTGGCATTTGTAAAGACGGCGGTCCGCGGAGGGGCGGTGGCGGTCAACTACATAGCGGCCGACGGTCTGTTGAAAGTGCGTGACCGCGTGCAGGGCGTCCGAGCGGTCGACCAGCGTACCGACGACCGTTTCGATATCCGCGCGCGAGTCGTGGTGAATGCGGCGGGGCCCTGGATCTCGAGTCTGAACGAGCGTCTCGACGTGGGACATCTCAAGACTGCGGTCCGTGGGTTTTCGAAAGGGGCACACATCGTCACCCGGCAGGTTACCGACACATTCGCGTTGGCCCTGCCGACGGACCGTCAATCGAGCACGCTGGTCGACCGGGGCGGGCGGCATATCTTTGTGATTCCCTGGCGCAACCATTCATTGATTGGGACCAGTGATCGCCCTTTTGAGGGGCGGCTGGACGAAGTCCGTCCTCTTGAAGAGGACATTGTTGACCTCCTCGACGACGTGAAGGGCGCGCTTCCCGCCGCAGATGTGACCCGCGCGGATGTGTCTCATGCCTATGCCGGGCTGTATCCGTTGACCGCCCGGGCGCTTCGGTCGGATGTCTATCAGGGCACGGGTGATTATCAGGTGATCGACCACGGACAGGCCGGGGGCAGCGACGGTGTGGTGTCCGTCCTCGGCGCCAAATACACGACGGCTCGCGGATTGGCGGAGAGAGCGACAGATGTCGTATGCGCACGCTTGGGACGCGTCACCGCCCCGTGCCGGACCGGTTCTCAGGCACTGGTTGGCGGCGCCATCGACGACGTGGAGCGGTTCACGGACGAAACGGTTGCTCGGTATGCCAACCGGCTCGAAGGCGCGACGGTTGCGCACTTGGTCAGGCAGTACGGAACCGAAACCGACGTGGTCGTTGCCGCCGGGGAGCGTGCGGATGCCCTCGGCCGCGCATCGCTCCAGCCGTTGTGCGCGGACCGTGAGACCACCGGCGCGGAAGTGCGATTCGCTGTCGAAGAGGAAATGGCCGTGACGCTGGCAGATGTTGTGTTTCGACGGACGGGGTTGGGCACCATCGGGAACCCCGGTCGAGCGTGCCTGGACGACGTGGCGGAGATCATGGCGTCGAGATTGGGGTGGACGGTGGCCCAGCGTGAGGACGAGATACGACATACCCAGGCCCAATTCCCGATTTCAAATCCTGGCGACGCTCTACCCGTGGTTCCCGCAGCTGTGACTCACGGCCCTCATCACGCACTTTCATCGCATCCAGCCCAGGTCGACGGATCGGGCGCCAGACGCGGTCAATCCAAGTGAGTACTGGAGTGAGTCCGTTGCGCGTACTGGTCGTGGCGCCGACGCCATTTTTTGGCGACCGAGGGTGTCATGTCAGGATCTATGAGGAAGTCCGTGCCCTCGCGGCGTTGGGTGTCCAGTGCCGGGTTGTCACCTACCCCACGGGTCGAGACCTGGACGAGGTCGATATCGTCCGCGCGTCGCCCGTCTTTGGAATTACCGCCTCTCCCCTCGGGTTCAGTCCCGGGCGGCCGTTGCTCGATGCCTCTCTATTGCTCGTGGCGCATCAAGAGACCGTTCGCTTCCGACCCCATCTGTTTCATGCTCACCTTCACGAAGGGATTGCCATTGGGGTCGCGTTGCGCGCCCGTCACGGCATGCCGCTCGTCGCCGACCTGCAGGGTAGCCTGGTGGCGGAGCTTGTGGACCAGCAGGTGCTCTCGGACGGAGGTGCAGCGGCAAGCTTGGTCGGGCGGGCCGAGGGTTGGTTGGTGCGTCGACCAACGCGAATCTTAACCAGCTCGAGTCACGGGGCCGCGCTCTTGGCTGAGCAGGGCGTCGATCGGCGCATGCTCACGACGTTGCCCGACGGTGTTGACATAGACGTCTTTCGTCCTCGGCCCCCAGACCCAGCGTTGGTCCAGCAGTTCGGACTTGCTGGCAAGCGAGTGGTCGTTTTTCTCGGCGTCTTGACGGACTATCAAGGTGTTGACGTCTTGCTTGACGTGGCCGCGATCCTCGACCGCTCGGACATCAACGCGCATATGCTGGTCCTGGGCTATCCGAACGAAGCGCACTACCGAGCCGCCGCCGCGCGGCGTGGCCTCGACGGCATCATGACGTTTCCCGGGCGTGTTCCGTATGCGGAGGCGCCCTCCTGGTTGACGCTAGGAGAGGTCGCCGTGTCGCCAAAACGCTCTCTCACCGAGGCCAACGGAAAATTGCTCAACTACATGGCATGTGGTCTGCCGGTGGTTGCGACGGACACACCGGTCAACCGAGAGCTTCTGGGCGCCGATGGTGTGTTTGCACCGGTGGGCGACGCTGAACGGTTTACCGGCGCTATCCTCGCTCTTCTGGCCGATCCATCGCGCGCCCGCGGTATCGGACAGGCGTTGAGACAGCGCGCTGCGTCCGTGTTCTCGTGGACCGCCATCGCCCGACGTTTGGAGACGGTGTATCAGGAGACGATCTGAAGCTCGTCGTCTCGCTGAATCTGCTGGCGCCGCCACGACCCGAGCGAGAACCCCCGGGCTGTATCGAACGGGATCCGGGTCAGGCGAGCGGAAGCAGTGTCTTCGATGATGGGGTGGTGGTCACGATGTCGCGCAGCTCTGGGTAGCGCGTCGTCAGGTCGTCCCGATAGTCGCCCGTCACCTCGAGACCGAGAGCATGCTTGAGTAGCGCGGCATTGGCGACGGCTTTGGCGGAGAAGTGATTGTTCGTATACAGGTACACCTGCTTCACGAGTTGGCTAGAGGCCTGGGCGGTTTCTGCGAACGGTTTCAACTCGGTTGACGAATACAGGTAGTCATAGCGCTCCTCCGCACGTTCGTGTGTCCACCACTTCTTGGCGTTTCGGCCGTGCAGACGCATGTAGTAGAAGCTGTCCACGTTTGGCAGAAAGTTCTGGGCGATCGAGAACCGAAACTTTGGCTCGTCAATCTGTACCCAGGCCGCCCCCAGGCCGTTGAGGAGGCGTAGCGTGGCCGTGACATCGTCGCTCCAGCTGCGATGTCGGAGTTCGATGGCCACCGGGCAGTCCGAGAAGGCTTCGATCAGCCAGGCGAGATGATCATGTGACGCGGTCTCGCTCTTGAAGCTTGCGGGAAACTGGGCGAGCAGGACCCCAAGCTTGCTCGCCCGATGAAGCGGGTCGATGGCCTCCCGAAACGTCTGGACGTCGTCGCGATCGACGGAGGTCTGGGTGTTCCCGGTGGCGGCCGTGAACATCTTCGGGTGGGTGAATTTCTGATACAGCTTTAGCGAGAACTCGAACCCTTTCGGCGTACGGTCGTCCCAGGAGGTGGTGACCGACGAACGGGGCACGCCGTAAAAGGTTGAATTCACCTCCACGGTGCCAAAGTGCTCGGCGTAGTAGGAGAGTTCGTCGAGACCGGCCGGTCGGTGTCGACGACCGGTCGGCGGATAGAAGATGCCGTTCCACGTGCCGGCGCCGGAGGGATACTGCCAGCCGCTGGTGCCGATCCGGATCCGATGAGTCATACCTGGCGCACCGCCGTCGAGATGAAGGCCATCCTCGGGCCCGCAGCACGACCTGGCGCCGGGTTCCCGCTTCTCGCCATACAGCCGGTATGACTCGGCGCGGCGTCTTCCGCCGGGCGGCCCTGGGAACCCGAGGCTTTGACGTCATCTCGACGGAGATGCACTGTGCCATTTTATGGCGTTCTGGCCCGGTGCCGGTTGCTCGCGGGCACGACGTTCGGTAAGATTCTGTCTGTTCATCGTCTACCCCGCGTCGTCTAACCTGCACTGATGCCCACACCGGTCAACCCGACTCGGACGCCCGCGCTGCGTCTCGCCCTCATCGTGCTCGCGCCGATTGTGTTTGTCGTACTCTGCGACATTGTGATCCGAGTCAGCGGAGTGGATACGAGTGTGGCCCGCAACCGAAACTTTGAGATTGGGGTGCCTACCTGGTTACTGTGGGACGAAAACTGGGTCGACATACAACGTGGTCGAATGGACGAGCCAGGTGGGGTACGGGCCGAAGACGTTGCGTGGCTCCAGCACTTTGAAGAGGCACGTTATATTGAGTACAAGCTCAAACCCAGCATCGAGGTCGATGCCTCCAATCCGTTCAACGATATCGAGCTCCGCAAGGAAGTGACGTTTGCTCTCCGCTCAAACCGTGATGGATTTCGGACAAAGGAATTCGCGCCCAGACACGCAGGTGTGATGCGGATCGTCACGATTGGCGACTCCAGCACATTCGGGTGGGGTGTCGGTCCCGAGCACACCTATCAGCGATTGCTCGAGGAGCGATTTGCCAATGCTGGCGACGAGGTCGAGGTATTGAACCTCGGGATCTCGGGTCACACGTCTCGTCACGGACTTAGCATGTTCGAGCACTATGTGCGGGGACTCGACCCCGACCTCCTCATCATCAGCTATGGTGCCAACGACGCGCGCTATGTGCTCCAATCGGCCGATGACGTATTGGATGCGGACGAAACGTGGCGGGGGACCGCTCGGTCGCTGTTGTATCGGTTTGAAACGTTCAAGTTGATGCGACGTCTAATTTTGAGCGTCTATGACCCCTTTGCCATATCCCAGGCACGCGCGGATGCCGAGGGCACCGCGCGTGCGCTCGTGCGCTCGGTCGAGCGCGACGTGTATATGGAAAATCTGCGTCTGATCGTGTCCGGTGCGAGAGAACACGGCATCGACTCTGCGTTGCTCGCGGTGTGCACGCTGCCCGCGTATGTGCGCGGCATGCGCTACATCGCCGACACGGAGCAGCTGCCGCTGGTCGATGCCGAGTCGCTGTTTCGAGAGAACCTGGACGCCCTGCGGTCAAAGCGTCTCTACCCGACGGAAGTGGCCTTCTACGAGGACCTCTATGGTCCGGACGCGCTCTCGGCGCGGCCCATGCTCTATGTGACGACCGACGGCTGTCATCCTGGTCGCGCCGGTCACAGCCTGATTGCGGACGCGCTTCACGAGGCGCTCCGCGCCGACGGCGGGTCCGCGACACACTGACGGCAATGTCGACACCAAGTATGCTGAACGAGTTCTGGCAGTTTCTTCGCGCCAACCAGCGATACTGGCTCCTGCCGATAGCGGTTGTGCTGGTGGTCGTGGGCCTCTTGATCGTCGCCTCCCAAAGCACGGCGGTGGCGCCCTTCATCTATACGCTCTTCTAGAGAGACCCAGGCTGTTGCCCATCACCCTGTGACCCCACGCCATCGCAGTGCTACCTCCCGGTCGGATTCGTAGTTCTCGGATTGTGCCCGAGCAGCGGGCAGCCATCGTCGCTCAGCGACGAGCGTCGCTGCCGTTCTCTTATACGGTGGGGGCTCCCGAGACCTATGTCTTCACTGTGGACATCTACGCCTATATGGATGCGGTGCACCCGGACAGACACCTTGGGTGGTGGCGGTTCGAATTGCCGCCGGGATGCGGACAAGGAATGCTCGAGATGAGCTTCGAGCCCATCGACGGCGGATCGGTCCAGGTCATGCTTGGCGAGCGCCGCCTGTTATCGATCGATAGCTGGTTCAACCCGAACTACGCCATCGACCCGTTGGGCGATCTGCAGTTTGTGATCCGTGAACCGGAAGGAGAGGTTCAGCAGATCGAACCGGCGTTGCTGAAGTTTGTGGACCGAGACATCCTCTTGGCGTTCTACGAGCGTCAATACGCCACCGAAGGCTATACGGCGCCCGTCGATGCGCCGTTTTTGCACGAGCTTCACAAATACAAGCTGGGTCGGTTGCAGGATTTGTTTACCCGTCACATCCCTCAGGGCCGGGTGCTCGATGTCGGGTGCGGTCGCTCACTGTTTACCGAGATCGACCGCACTTTCCCTTTTACCGTCTTTTCCGGTGACTTGAATTTCGAGTCGGTGCACGCGCGGGCCGTCCACTTTCCACACCAGCAGTGGGCGGTCTTTGACGCGGCGGCCATCCCCTTCGAGGGCGATCACTTCGATGCGCTCTTTGCGGGCGAGGTCATCGAGCATGTGGCGGATGTGCCGGCCACCCTCCGAGAATGGAACCGAGTGCTCAAGCCGGGTGGGGTGGCCATCATCACCACCCCCAATAAGGACCGCCTGGTCGCTCGGGCCAGTGGCATGGAGTGTCCGTATAGCCGCGACCATTTGAATGAGTTGTCGTATCGCGAGCTGACGCGACAACTGCTTCCGGCCAACGGGTTCGAATTTGTGGAGCAGTCCTGTCTGTATCTCGAGCTCTGGCTCCAGAACCTCTTCAACCGTCATCAGGTCCAGGATTTTCTGCAACGCGAAGGTAATTCGAGTGCACACGTCAAACTCATGCGGCGGCTGTTTCCGCTGGGGCGGTGGGTTCCCTCCCTGTCGATGGGTTTGGTTGTCGTTGCCCGAAAAACATAGGAAGACTCGCCACCGCCCTCTCAGGGCGGGGCAAAACGACCAAGGTCGACGACGCGCGAGGCGCCTCGGTTCTACGACAAAGGATCGGCGCGCGACGCGTGGGCGCCGCGGATACGGAGGATGTAGAAGAGCGCGACTCCTCCGAGGCCATACTCCACGAGTTGCGAGATGAAGTGCGTGAGAATGCCAGTTGTCGTGGCATCCTCAACGGAGAATCCCAGCTGCGAGAAGCTGAGGGCCCAGGCCGCCTCAAATGTGCCAAACCCGGCGATGCCGTGAATCGGGAGGGCCGCCGCCAGCTCCGCGCTCACGATACCCAGGAATACCTGAAAGAAACCGACGTCGCCAACGGAGTATCCCAGCGGATCCATCGAGGCGAGAACAAGAAAATAGTAGCTCCCGAATTTGCAAACTCGCACGACCATCGAAACTAGCATCACTCGACCAAAGACACGCCGGCGTTCGACCTCGCGGAGTGCACCCACCGTCTTGCGCACGAGCGGCACCGTGCGAGCTCGCCACGTCGTCGTGACCGGCCCGGTCTCAGAGCCCGCACACGCCGTCTCGGCAGCGGGCAACCAGCCGATGACCCATTCGCCGAGCGGGGCGGCCGCCCGCATCGCGCCGTAGGCGATGCTCCCGAGAACAATGGCGGCGGCGCCAAGGATCGGGAGCGGAAGTGTGCCCGCGCTGCCGACGGCGAGCGCTGCGACCAGCAGCAATGGAGCCAGAGCCACGAGGTCAAACAACACGGAGAGAAACAGACTGGCGAGGCCGTTCTCGGGTGGCTGTCCGGCTCGGGTCGAGAGCAAGTAGACATATGAGAGTTCGCCGATACGTGCGGGCAGGAGGTCGACAAAGAGGTTGCGCACCATCACGATGGGAGCGAGCAGACTGAGCGGAGTCGCTCGACCCAACAGCAGCCAGAAGCGGATGGCTCGGGCAACGACACCGCCGAGGAGGAGTATCACGAAGGCGCCCAGATAACGTGGGGTCATCGAGCGGGCCGTGTCGACCAGCTCGCGTGTGTCAATTTGAGCGAGGAGCCACCAGTAGAGCCCGCCGGTGACGACGAGTGAGATGAGCCACGGACGCCATCGGCCCACGGATACGACTCTTAACTTTCTCCGCTCGAGTCGGGCGGCGGGGCGGGCTGGCGGTGACGTTTCACTCGGGCCGGAGACCCCGCCGCGACCGCGTAATCTTCGAGGTCACCCGTCACGACGGAGTTTGCGCCCACGACGACATCGCGACCGAGAGTGACGCCGTCCAGTACCGACACCCCGGTGCCGAACCACCCGTTTGGTCCGATGATGATGCCGGACGAGGGTCGCGCTTGGTCGATAATCGCGGTTTCGGTGCTCGTCATGTCGTGACCGCCGCCCACAAAGTATGTGTAGGCCGCGACCAGTGTGTTCTTGCCAAGATGGACTCGGCTGGCGGAGAAAATCGTGCAGAAGGCGCCGATGTTGACCCCATCTTCAAGCACGATATCGCCGTCCTTCGTGTTCACGCTCGTCTGACGCCCGAGAAAGACGCCACTACCGATAGTAATCCCATCATTCGAGGCACCTTTTGCATCCAGCACGCAGTTGTCGTCGATTACGACGTCATGTCCGATGCGAATCTTGTGCGGGTGGCGCAGCGTCATCCCGGCGCCAAAAAAGACGTTTCGCCCGCACGCGCCCAAGAGACGTGGATATAACTTTGAGCGCAGCACCAATCCCAACGCCCCGGGCAGATGACTCGCGATGAGAATGATGAGCTCGTATCGAAGCAAGGGCCAGAGTCCCGGCTGACCGACCGCAAGGTCCTGATACTTCTGACGCTTGCTCTTGGAGGCGTCGAACACCTCGCGGGGTACGTTGTCGATCTTCTGCGGCACGCGCGATTGCTGAGTAGGAGAGTGGATCGAACCTGACACTAAATGATAGCACTCAGCCCTTATGAGCCGGGCGTGGCCGCAGTCGCTTGGCGACGTAACGAGAGCATCGAGCTGTCGAAGGCGGAGGGCAAGAGCGCAAGGAGCATTGCGAGGTCAGACACGAGCATGATCGAGAGCGCGGTCGTGTTCGGGACTCCAACCAGACCGGCCAAGAATACAAAGGAGGCTTCCTGCACGCCGAAACCGCCCAACGATATTGGGAGCCTCGCGGACGCGAGGGCGAGCGGCACCGTCGCGACAAAGACCGAGAATGGAATCGACGCGCCGAGCCCCACGGCGACGACATAGCCGATAACGGCGGAGAGCAGGCTCTCGCCCACGGACAGGGCATAGAACACGGTCAATAGACGTGGCAGGCGCCGATAGTGCCCAAACGCCTTGACCGCTTCTTGAAGACGAGATGGCGCCTCCGACTCGTGGGCGTTCGCCCAGCGTTCGGCGAGGTGCAACGATGCGGCAAACAGGATCGTCATCACGATGACTCCGCCCCCGAGCCACAGCGTCAGCGATTGGATTTCGAACTCGGTGACTGTACTGGCGAGCAGCAGACAGCTCAGCAAGGCGACCGAGCCCATCGCCAATACCCCGAGTCCGCGCTCCACGATGATCGACGCGGTTACTTCCATCATGCCGGCATGGCGCAATGCCAGCACGCGAACGGCGTCGGCACCGACCGTTACCGGCAGCACGAGCCCGTAGAGTGAGGAGGCGAGATAGGAGCGGACGGCGGTCCAGAGGTTGACGGTCAGCGCGCGGGCTCGGAGAAGCAGCCACCACTTGTAGGCCATCACGAACCGGTCCGCCAGGCTCAACAAGACAGCGCCGACGAGCGCGCTGAGGCTCATGTCGGCGACCAGCGCCAGGACTTCGCGTGGGTCTGCCACCACGAAGAGGAGGGTCGCGAGGAGCCCGATCGTCACGGCGAGTCGGACGGCCTTAGACATCAGTCCTGTCGGCATCCACTCACCCCCGAGGCGGGGATTGGTCTTCGATATATCGTCGATGCCAGAGGGCCACATTCATGAGTGCCCACAGCACATGGTTGTGGTTCTTGACATGTCGTTGATGTTCGTCGATGAGCTGATTGACATACGACAGATTGATATGCTCGCGGAGCAACGGTGACCCGTTGAGCAACGTGGTCATATAGTCACGGAGTTCGCCGCGGAGCCATGTCTTGAGCGGAAGACTGTAACCTTGCTTTCCCCGCTCGAGCGTGAATGACGGCAGGACCCCCGTCATCGCTTTTCGATAGATCGCCCGAGTGCGGAGACCCGGGAACCGGACATCAGATGGGATTCGGGCCGCGAATTCCACGAGGCGATGGTCGAGAAATGGCACCCGCACCTCGAGGCTCGTCGCCATGGACATCTTGTCGACCTTCATCAACACGGAGTCCGGCATCGTGAGCTGAAGGTCGACATAACACTCACGCGCGAGCCGGTCGACATCGCCGGCGGCCGTCGCGTGTCGTCGAACAGGTGCGAAGGCGTCCGCCGCGACCTTCTCCAGAAATCCGGTGGTGAACAATCGACGGTCTTGCTGCGCGGAGGAGAAGTATTGCCAGCGCATGTGACCGCCTTCAGCGGGGAGTGCTGCTCCTTCTATGAAACGCTTGAGCAGGTTGATGGCGCCCTTTTTTTGCGGTTGATCGGGGAGCCGCGCGACGACAGGCTCTACGACGTGACGACGGATAAACGCCGGAAGGCGCCGATAGAGCGTCTGCTCGAGTTTTGACGCGATAAACCGGTCATAGCCAACAAACACTTCGTCGCCGCCCTCACCCGATAGACAGACCGTGACATACTCGCGCGCGCTGCGAGCGAGTATGTGAAACGGCATCGCCGAGAGGTCAGTCATCGGCTCGTCCAAGTGCCAGACTGCGTGCTCGATGGCCTCGGGAGTGATCGGGTCGATCACGATCTCGTGGTGGTCAGTCCCAAAGTGGTTGGCCGCTCGTCGCGCGTGTTCCCATTCGCTAAACGACTTGTCTGCGTAGCCGATGGTGAACGTGGGAAGCGGCTGCGTGCTGACCTCGCGCGCAAATGAGAGCACCGCGGTCGAGTCCAGGCCACCCGATAGAAACACGCCCAGCGGCACGTCGGACATGAGTCGTTGCTCGACGGATTCAGCCAGCAGCTGTCGAATGGTGCGGACGCACTCGTCTTCGGAGAGGTCCTCTGGCGCGAACTGCACGTTCCAGTAGCGTTGGACCTCGAGCTGGCCATCCCGGACGGTGAGCCGGTGACCGGCCGGGAGCTTGTGGATGCCCCGAAACATGGTGGCGGGCGCCGGGACAAACTCGTATCCCACGTAGTGATACAACGATTGGAGGTCGACCTCTCGGGCTACGAGCCCTGAGGCGAGGAGACCCTTGATCTCCGAGCAAAATACTAGACGAGTGCCGTCCCAGCTGTAATAGATTGGCTTGATGCCAAGTCGGTCACGCGCCAACAGCAGCGTTCGCGACTTGGTGTCCCACACCGCCAATCCGAATTGCCCGTCGAGCCAATCGACGCACCGTTCGCCGTGCTCCTCCCACTCGTGCACGATGACTTCGGTATCGCATCGTGTCTTGAAGTGGTGCCCACTCGCGGTCAACGCCACGCGGCGGGCGTTGTGGTTGTAGATTTCTCCGTTGAACGCCACCCAGGCCGTGTCGTCTTCGTTGGCCAACGGTTGGTGGCCGCCGTCAAGATCGATAATCTTGAGTCGCCGTGTTCCAAGACCAATCTGACCACTCGTGTAGATACCGGCGTCGTCCGGTCCGCGATGAGTGATGGTGTCGAGCATACGTTCGATGATGGCGGGCTCCACGACGTGGTCGGGGCGCGTGTCGAGAACACCAACAATGCCGCACATGATGGCTAGCTCACTGGAACAATGAGAACGGTAGCGCGTTTCGGGCGAGACATCCCGCGCGCCAGCGTTGCTCCGCAGTCGAATACTGCCCGTATGGTCCTGCGTCGCGCCTTCGCGGGCTGGCGCCGAGCCCCGAAATCCATTGTCATTTTCATTGTTCCGGTGAATCACTGCCCCGAAACCCTAGTGGACTGTGTGACGAGGAGACAGTCCACGCACGCGTTCTGCCAGTTCCCGGCGCGACATCGCGCCCGGTGACCTGGCGCGTCGGTCACACAGGTCCAGGCTGCTCGCCCCTCGCACCGTGTCTGCCGGGCGGCGCCACGACTGCGTGCGCGGACGGAATCAGTCGCCCGGTCCGCGAGCGACCGTTCCTGTCTCGTCTAAAGATAGCCATTCTCCCGATACCACTCCGCTGTCCGGGCCAGTCCGGTCGCCAGATTGAACTTCGGCTCGTAGCCCAAGCCGTGCCGAGCCTTGTCGATGCTGAACGCGCGATTCTGACGAAACCAGTCGGCGCGACGGCGAAACAACGGGGGCTCTAGCCCGAGTGGTTTGCAGACCGCCTCACACAGTCCCGCGGCAAGCCATAAGGGCCCAAACGGCAGGTGAGTAATCTGGACGCGTCGCCCCATGCTTGCGGCGACAGCGGTGACGAGCTCGTTGAGCGAGCAATACTCTCTATCCCCGATCAGATAGACCTCCCCGGTGCCGGGTTGAAACGCGGCGAGGAGGAACGCGTCCACGAGGTTGTCGATATACAACGGGTGATAAAAGGTGGTGCCGTCACCGAACATCAGAAAACGCCCGCGCTTCACCGCTCGGAAAAGGTAGAGGAACCGCGCCGGGTCCCCGGGTCCGTAGATCGCCATCGGTCGCAAGGTCGTGGCCGGTAGCCCGCGCTCAACTAGCGCGGCGATCTCCTGCTCCCCCTCGTATTTTGTCGTCTGATAGTAGTCTTCCGGCGTGATGGGGGATTGCTCATTTCCGGGTGGCGACTTGATGTCGCCATGCACCCCCTGTGTGGAACAGTAGACAAACGAGTCCACCTTATGCCGGAGCGCGGCTTCTCCAACGATTCGGGTGCCGACCGCGTTCACTTCGTGATACGTCTCGTCTGGCAAATTGATCTGTCGAAAGACAGCGGCGACGTGAAAGACCTGTCGGGTCCCTTCGGTCATTCGCTCGACGACATTTACGTCCGTGACGCTGCCCAAGGTGACCTCGGCCCCCGCGGCCTGGAGCTCTCTGGCAAATAGCCCCGGCGCGTTGTCGAGCACGCGGACCGTGTCGCCCCGCGCCAGGAGACGTCGGACGAGGTGACTGCCCGTAAACCCCGTCCCACCAGTGACCAGCGTCAGCATCGTCCGTGTGACCGTGGATTCAAATTCGGACGAGAAGATGGCGTCGCTGGCTTGGCACGGTGGGCGGTCTAGAAGAACAGCTTGAGAGCCGCCCCAAGCTGTGGGCCACCGACGTCCACGACGGCGCTCGTGGTCTCGGTCGCGAGGTCGACCGAACCGGCCGTGACTCGGACAAATGCTCCGACACCGAGTTGCTCGGTGAGCAGATATGTGCCCTCGACACCGAAGTGTCCACCCCACCCCGTGCTGTTGCTCGACGTGGCGGTCGTCGCGATGACTTCTCCGTTGTCGAAGTTCGGCGGTGTGGCAGCGCCAAGCTCGACATCAGTGACCAAATCCTGACGGAGCCTGAACAGGGTGGGGCCCCCCGAGATAGTCACGATGAGCCGGTCAGATAGCGGGATCGAGTACAGCGCGGAGATGTTGATGCCGATCTGTCGATGCTCGAAACCCGTATCTTCGAATGACACATTGCGTGGTCGATTGAAAAACAGTGGGTTGGGGACACTGCCGATGCCGTCGATACCGCTCGTATCGTTGAACTGCGCAAACCCGACACCGAGCGCGAGTGCGTGCCACACCCTCACGCCGCCAGCGACATCGAGAAACCCGCCCTGGCCAGGCATATAATCTATCGCTAACTCTGCGGTCTCTCCGAATTTTTGCAGCGACGTGTTTGCACTAAATTGATGCCCGCCAAGTTGTCGCCCACCGCCAATCGAGACAAAGCCGTGAGTGGGCGTGTCCTGGGGCTGGCCGTGAGCAGGGTCGACCGCAGCGAGCGCAATACACGCCACGACGGGCAGGAGGATTCTGGGTGCGACGTATTCGGATTGTTTCATCAGTACCGAGTAGAACTCTGCGAATAGAGTGGGCAAATGGCCGCGCGCCAGCGCGCAATCGTAGCACAAAGTCATGCGCCTCGACTGCGTCCCCAGGCTGTCGCAACATGTTGGTATCATATGCGGATGTTCAGTGTCCGTTCTCTCCACCGCGTGCCCAGAAACATGCAGCGATGTCACCGAATTTTGACCGGACTGCCTCGGTTGGCGCCATTGGTACTCGCGGCGGCCACGATGGCGTGCGACGGTTCAAGCAATCCCGTGTCACCGTCGGCCAGTAGCGGCGGCGCGGTGGCCGGCGGTGGCCAGAGGAATACGCTGGCTGTTTCCGGGCTTGCGACTGAAGGCGAGACCAGTCTCAAGGTGACGACGCCCGTGGCTCAGAGCCCCGCGTCCAATGGCGAGGTCGACACCCTCACTCCGACGCTGACCGTTGTGGACGCGCAGCCTCTCTATGTATCCGGAGTGGCGCTCAATCACGAATTTCAGGTGTTTCGGACCAGTGGGAGCGGGGAGATCGTGCATGAGGCGGGTACCGTCGGGTCAACGGCGGGCATGACGTCGTATCTGGTGCAGACGCCCTTGTCCAACAACACCGACTATCAATGGAGAGCCCGGGCAACTCATGCGGGCGAGTATGGTCCGTGGTCCGATGCTGCGACGTTTCGGACAAATGTTCCTGGCCGAATTCTCCTCCCAGAGTTGACACTCCCGGAGCCGGGCGCGCCGTTGAACTCCATTCGGCCGATCCTGGAGGTAGCCAACCCCGTGGTCGAGGGGAACCCCGGGACGGTCTATGTCGAGTTCGAGGTCGAGACCGACGCCGGGGTCGAGGTCGCGGTCCTATTCGAAGAACTCGGGAAACACGCGAGGTTTGACACCCCGCTGACCGGGACTCCACAATCTGCGTTGGCTCGAAGCGAGCGCACCAGCGCTCAACTCACGGTCGATCTGGCAGTCGGCGGCACATACTTTTGGCGAGCCCGCGGTACGAACGGTACTGCGTCGAGCCCAGGAACGATCGTCGGAGAATTCACCGAAGCGCGATTTTTCACAGTGGCATCCAATGACGCCGTCGGTGGTGGTGGTAGTGGCGGAGGGACGAGCCCCGGCACCGCTGAAGAT
>CAUZIB010000032.1:0-46206 GCA_963579735.1 Vicinamibacteria bacterium
TCGTCGGGTCGTGCTTCGCCATTACTTTCGTGATCGCCGCCGTCAGCGTCGTCTTCCCGTGGTCAATGTGCCCAATCGTCCCGATGTTCACGTGCGGTTTCGACCGATCAAACTTCTCTTTCGCCATATCTGCTCGCTCTAAAATAAGTCGACTCGAACTACCGGAATGTATCTCCGCCTCTATCGAGCCACCTCTTGCCGACACGCCTCTTGGTCACCAAAAGCTGGAGCCGATGACCGGGCTTGAACCGGTGACCTCGTCCTTACCAAGGACGCGCTCTACCACTGAGCTACATCGGCGGAAACTGACAGGTCTTGCGGATAGCGGTTTGCTCGCTCTTCGCAACTGTGCCACCCAGACGACTCACCGTCTCTGTCCTGCTATCCGCACTTACCGTCCCGGTTCCATCCCAAACCGGGCCATCGCAGCCACCTACCGTCGGTGATTTGCCGCGCGGCGACGCGCGCCCACTCCCGAGCCGGCGCGCAAGCAGCCGGGTACACAAAGCTGGAGCGGGAGACGGGGATCGAACCCGCGACAAGCAGCTTGGAAGGCTGCCACTCTACCACTGAGTTACTCCCGCTGAGTTACTCCCGCCCTCACGCTCACCACTGCCTACAAACGTCCCGGGCAGCCCGACGTCCCTAGCCACCACATCGTGACGACCCACCGCAGCAAAGACTGGTGGCGAGGGGAGGATTCGAACCTCCGAAGCCACTAGGGCGACAGATTTACAGTCTGTTGCGTTTGACCGCTCCGCAACCTCGCCGAACAAAACTTTTGCCCACCCGCAGCCGCGCGGATCCGTCGTGGGCGCGGCGGAGACGGGTGGCGATCTGACCGCGTAACCTGAGTCCCCGATTGCGCGCTGTGACACAGCCAGACTATTTTGCGGGATGACGCCGATCCTCGTGGACACTTCGTCCGTACACTGGAGCTGGCGAAGGGATTTGAACCCCCGACCCGCTGATTACAAATCAGCTGCTCTACCGGGCTGAGCTACGCCAGCCGGACAAATTAGCGATTCTAGCACACGAAAATTGGTCCGGCAATGGCGTTTTTTGACATTTGCAGAGGAGATTGAGCGGAATCCTGATAGAAATACATGGTCGTCGTCACCGCCGTCGCGCCGGGCGGAGCAGGCGCAACGAACCGCCGTGCCGGTCATATGCGAGCGTTCACCAACGCCAGCGGCAGGCAGGGGTCGGCGACAAGATAGCACAGTGATTTCAACCACGAGGTGACCCTACATCTCGTTGTCGCACCGCTTCATACAGTACGACTGCGGCGGCGACGGACACATTGAGGCTGGAAATGCGACCCAACATCGGGATCGACACCAGCCAGTCGCAGCGCTCCCGAACCAGCCTCCGCAGGCCAGCCCCTTCTCCGCCCACCACAATCGCTGAGGGCTGTCGGTAGTCCACCTCGTGATACACCTGCCCGGCGTCGGCATCAAGTCCGACGACCCAAACGCCCTCGTCCTTAAGCTCTGCAACCGCTCGTGCGATATTGACGACCGGCGCCAGTCTCATGTGCGCCATCGCACCCGCCGAGGCCCGAACCGCCGCGCCGCCAGGCGGCGCGGCGCGGCGCCTTTGATAGACCACGCCGTCGGCGGACGCGGCTTCCGCGGTGCGCACGACGGCTCCAAAGTTCTGAGGGTCCTCGACACCATCCAGCACCATGATGAGTGGCGCTGCCTTCGCGCTATGCACCAGGTCAGCCGGACTATATTCCGTCGGGCGAACGACCGCGGCTACGACTCCTTGGTGAACGCCCCCGGCCGCCATCCGGTCGAGCTCGGATCGGTCCACTTCTCGAATAGGAATGCCCTCAGCAGCTGCTTTCTCGAGCAGCTCACGCAGTCGAGGACTTCGCCGGTCGCTCACCCACACGCCGGAAGCGGTCGACGCTGCCAACGCCTCCCGGGCAGAGTTGACTCCATAAACCATCATCGGACGGGCCCCGCGGGCTGTGCCACCAGCGCGATCGCGTGGACGGCGATCGCCTCGCCGCGCCCTATCGGCCCGACCCCCTCGCTTGTCTTCCCCTTGATTCCCACTCGGTCAACGCCAATGCCGAGGGCATCCGCGAGGCACTGACGCATCTCGACCGAATGGTCTCTGATCTTTGGCCAGTCCGTGATCACCACGACGTCGACGTTTACCACCACGAATCCATGGTCACCCACGGTGGTCATCGCCCGCCGTAGAAGATCAATGCTCGAGGCGCCCTTCCACCGCGCGTCGTCGTCGGGAAACAGCCGACCGATATCGCCCTGGTTTGAGGCTCCAAGGACCGCGTCGGTCACAGCGTGGCACACGACGTCGGCATCCGAATGTCCGTCCAGGCCTCGGTCGCCAGGAATCTCGACGCCGGCCAGCACCAACCGCCGCCCGTCCACCAACCGATGCAGGTCATACCCGAGTCCGATACGAGTCGCCGGGACGCCATGGACTTCCTGCGCCGTCAGCTGCCGCGCGAACGCCAAGTCTGCCTCCGTTGTGATCTTCATATTTCTGGGGTCCCCGGGCACCAATCTGACCGGGTGACCCATCCGTTCGACGAGGGTCGCCTCATCCGTGCCTGCTCGTCCGAATTCGTTCCGAGCCACTGCGCTTTCCAACACCGACCGTGAAAATGCCTGGGGCGTCTGGGCATGAAAGAGCCCTGCCCGAGAGGTTGACTCTGCGACGAAATCCTGGCCGTCTTGGCGTCGACTACGCTTGAGCGTGTCGTGTACCGCCAGCGCGGCGACGGCAGCCCCGGACTCAGCCGCCGCCTCGATCGTCCGCTCGATGAGACGTGTTGTGCAAAACGGGCGGGCCGCGTCATGCACAACAACGAACTCGGCGTCCGGCGAGATGGCCTGGAGACCGGCCGCGACGGAATCTTGCCGGCGTGGTCCACCCGCGACGACTCGTGTCGCCGTAGCCACTGTTGAAAGCCATGCTGGAGGATGCGACGCCAGCGCCGTCGGGAGGACGATGATGATCTCCCGGACCAACAGACAACAGTCAAACGGCTCGACGCTTCGCTGCAGGATGGTTCGACCACCCACGTCTTGCAGCTGCTTGGGTAGGTCACCGCCAAGGCGCTCTCCCCGCCCACCCGCGGCAATAATGGCGGACGCGAACATCAACGTTGCTCCGCGGGCGGTCCGCCCGCCGTGGATGATGAGGATGATGATCGGTCTCGGCCACGCTCAAGGTCAGCACCCACTAGCCCATTCAACGCATCCACCTCCGGGCTCCGCGCTCGAACCGTCGCCGTCACGACCGACTCTGTACGCCTGGCCAACTCGCGAACGTCGCCACGACCGAGACTCTCTGTGGAGATCGGGTCGTGGACGACAAGCTCAACCTCTCCAGGGCAGGTCATGAGACGGCCTTTTTGCATGACATGTCGGCTCCCCACTATGGCAACCGGAACCACCGGAAGACCCGCGTCGACAGCCAGCAGAAAAAGACCTGGCTTGAACGACCCGACCCGGCCATCACGCGAGCGGGTGCCTTCCGCGTAGACACTCAGCGATTGCCCTTGCCCCATGAGCTCGCCTATCCGATTCAATGTGGCCTTGCCGGGTCGGGCGCGGTCCACAAGCAAGTGGCCGGCGGATCGCAGATGCCAACCAAGTATGGGAAATGCTCCCAGCGAGGCTTTGGCGATGATTCGGAGTTGAAACGGCAGTGTTGCCCAGAGAATCGGCGTGTCATAGATGCTCTGATGGTTCGACACAAACAAATACGCGCCATCGCGTGTGACACGGTCGAGCCCGGTGGCCCGCACTCGGACCCCAGTCGTAGCCAGGATCAGCCACGACCAGGTTCGTGCGCAGCCATGGGCGAAGTGCCCTCGTCGATCCACCATCGCGGATACGAGAGAGAGGGCGCCGAGCACGATGGTGTACACCGCAATAGCCGGAATCAGCCAGAAGACGGTACGCCACCAGTGGAATGGAGGAATCATCCAAGCACCACCTCGAGCGCCTCTTCGATCGTCCGGACCCCTACCACGTCAAAACCGTCCGCATCCGCGGCCGACGCTCGGTTGCTCTCGGGAATGACACAGCGAGCAAATCCGAGCTGCGCCGCCTCCTTGACCCGTAAGCTTGCCTGTGGCGTCCCCCGAACCTCGCCGGCGAGCCCCACTTCTCCAAACATCGCCGTGCCACCCGCGACCGTCCGGTTGCGAAGACTCGAGGCGACTGCAGCGACAACACCAAGGTCCGCCGCGGGCTCGCCCACGGTGAGACCGCCGGCGATATTAACAAAGACGTCGTCGGCGGCGACAGACAGCCCAGCCCGCTTCTCGAGCACGGCGAGGAGCAGAGAAAGCCGTGCCTGATCCACTCCGCTCGCCATCCGACGCGCGGTGCCGTAGGCGCCACTGCTCACCAACGCTTGCACCTCGACAAGAATGGGTCGGGACCCTTCGACCGCGCACAGCACGACCGAGCCCGGCACATTCTCCGCGCGCTCCGACAGAAACATCCGGGACGGATTCGGCACCGGCTCGAGGCCAGTCCCGGTCATTTCAAAGAGTCCGAGCTCGCTGACCGCGCCAAACCGATTCTTGACGGCCCGGACCATACGATGCGAGTGATGACGTTCGCCCTCAAAATAGAGCACCGTGTCCACGATGTGCTCGAGCGCCTTCGGCCCGGCCAGCCCGCCATCCTTCGTCACGTGACCGACCAGAAACGTCGGAATGTTGCGCCGCTTCGAACAAAAGAGCAGCTGCGTTGCTGCCTCCCGAATCTGGCTGATGCTGCCCGGGGCGGACGACAGTTTCAACGAGAAAACAGTCTGTATCGAGTCGACAATCAACAATGACGGCGACAAACGGTCGACCTCCTCGAGGATCCGCTCGAGGCACGTCTCTGCCAGCAGATACAACGGCGCATCGCCCACGCCAAGACGCTCTCCGCGAGATTTGATCTGGTGCTCCGACTCCTCGCCCGAGGCGTAGAGTACCGTTCCGATCGAGCGCGTGACCAGTGCGGCGACCTGCAGCAAGAGCGTGGATTTTCCGATACCAGGCTCGCCGCCAAGGAGCACCATCGACCCCGGCACGATGCCACCACCCACGACACGATCAAACTCGTCCAATCCTGTGACCAGCCGCTTTGTGTCGGCGATCTCGACGTCGACAAGCCGCTGCGCCGTTGACGCCGGGGCGCCGGCCATGCGCCCCTGTGGGTCGCCGACCGGCGACACGGGTCGGATCTGTTCCTCCACCATCGAGTTCCAACTCTCGCAGTCGGGACATCGACCGAGCCATTTCTTTGCTTGGACGCCACAGGTCTGACAGACGTATACAACTCTCGTCGGCTTCACCGCGAGTTCTCCTCGGCATCGGGACCATACACTCGCTCGATACGAGTACCGACTCTGGACAGCACTTCATGAGGTACAGTCCCGACCCATTCGGCGACGTCCGCCGCGCCGACCCGGTTGTGCCCCTGAGGGCCGATCACGACAACCTCGTCCCCAGGACTCACATCCAGATCGGTCACGTCGACCGTGATCGAGTCCATACAGACCGATCCAATGATCGGTGCGGGACAACCACGCACCAGAACATGCCCGGTTCCGGCCAATCTCACGTCCAGACCATCGGCGTAGCCCGCCGGCACGATCGCGATCAGGCTGGGGCGCCGAGCCGTAAACCGAGCGCCGTAGCCTGACGTGTCACCGGTTCGGAGTCCCTTGACCGCGACCACTCGGCTCCGCAGCGACATAACCGGATTCACGGTCAGTTCGGACATACCGGCGACCTCCCTCGGTGGAGTCACTCCATACACGAGCAGACCGGGACGGACGGCGTCAAGCCAGCACGACCGGTCGCGTAGCAAAGCAGCGCTGTTGGCCGCGTGCCGACGGGCGCCGCGTAAGCCGAGTGAGCGCAGTGTGTCGCACGCTGCGCCGAATCGTCGCCGCTGAATATCAAAGAGCCCGCCCGCCGGCGCCTCTGCCGTCGCAAAGTGTGTATACACCGCGTCGAACCTAAGATTCGGGCTTGCAAGCACCGCGGGTATCGTAGTCGCGAGGTTGTCGTATCGAAATCCGAACCGGTTCATACCCGTGTCCACCTTGAGGTGACAGTGAAGGCGGACACGATGGTCGGCCGCTGCCGCTTGCAACACGTGCGCGGCCGACGGCGACGACACGGTCGGCGTCAGGTCGTACTCGAGCACTCCATTGGGGTCGCTCACACTGAGCGCACCGAACACGAGGATCGGAGCACGTACGCCGGCCTGCCGCAGCTGGATTCCTTCTTCGATATCAGCACAGGCCAGCAGGTCAACGCCGGCGGACTCCAACGCGTGAGCGACGGCTACCAGACCGTGCCCGTACGCGTTGGCCTTGACGACTCCGACTACTTGGGGTGGGGAGATGGGTGCCCTGTGGGTCACGAACTTGACGATCGCGCGATAGTTGTCCGCCAGGACTCGAAGGTCGATGTGAGCGCGGGTCGGCCGGACCATGTCGTCTTGAGTGTCCCGTGCGAGACCCCAGCCTCGTCTTGGATCAATCGCCTACGGCGCTGAGGTTCGCGAAGCGAGTGTGCTGTTTGAGAAACGCCAACCGAACGGTACCGGTTGGCCCATTCCGTTGCTTGCCGACAATAATCTCGGCAAGGTTTTCGTTCTCCGGGGTGGGCTCGTATTGCTCTTCGCGAAAGATGAACATGACGACATCGGCGTCCTGCTCAAGGGCACCAGATTCGCGAAGGTCTGATAGCTGTGGTCGGTGGTCGGATCTCGACTCCGGAGCTCGACTCAGCTGAGAGAGCGCGATCACCGGGATGCCCAACTCCTTTGCAAGGCCCTTGAGCGCCCGCGAGATCGAGCCGAGCTCCAGCGTCCGATTCTCAAAACGCCCGCGGCCTTGCATCAGCTGCAGATAGTCGATGACGAGAAGGTCGAGCCCATGCTCGGCCTTGAGCCGCCGAGCCTTGGCACGCATCTCGAGAACCCCCAGCGAAGCGGAGTCATCGATAAAAACACGGGCCTCTGACAATCTCCCCATTGCCGCAGACAATTCCCCAAAATCTTGTTCCGTCAAGAACCCACCGCGAAAGCGGTGCGCGTCGACCTCCGCCTCGGCGGTCAGCATCCGCATGAACAGTTGCTCTTTGGACATTTCCAGGCTAAAGAATCCCACTACGCGGTCGGTCTTTGTCCCGACGTGCTGTGCGACATTCAGGACGAGACTTGTCTTTCCCATCGAGGGTCGAGCGGCCACAATGATCAAATCGGAGGGCTGAAAGCCCGAGGTGAGGGCATCAACATCGACAAAACCCGACGGCACACCCGTCACCAACCCCTTGTGTTCCTGGAGCCTTTCGATGGTCTCAAAGCTCCCGTCCACAAGCTTGCTCAAGGGCACAAACCCCGTGTGGATCCGATTCTCGGCGATTGCAAAGATTTCCTGCTCGGCCCGGTCCAGCAGAGCGTCCGCGTCCTCCTCTGCCTGATACGCCGTCGTGAGAATCTGCCCGGCGGCCTGGATCAGATTTCGAAGTGTTGACTTCTCTTTGACGATGCGGGCGTAGTATTCGACGTTGGTCGAGCGGGGGACCCCGTCGGCAAGCGAAGCCACATACGCGGCACCGCCGACATCATCGAGATTGCCCGTGCGAGCAAGCTCGTCCTTGAGGGTCACCAGGTCAATTGCCTGGCTACGCTCGTTGAGCGCCACCATCGTGTCAAACACACGACGGTGAGCCTCACGAAAAAAATCGTCGGCGTCGATCAGCTCGGCGGCAACGTTGAACGCCTCGTTGTGGATAAGAACGGCGCCGAGCACCGACCGCTCGGCTTCGAGATTGTGGGGAAGGGTTCGTTCAGACGGAGGGACGGTGGCAGATCCAGCCATCGGTCTCGTCCTTGTGTGTTCTCTCCTCGTAGGGCGCGGCGGCGTCGCGGCGGCGCGCTACGAATCGGCGTCCGCGGACACAGGTGGCGCCGGTTGTTCTCCGTCGGAGTCCTCCGACTCGACCTCTTCTTTCACGACGTGAACCGTAAGCTCAGCCGTGACGTCACGGTGAAGTCTGATGGGAACCACCGATTCGCCGATCTCCTTGATCGGCTCACCAAGCTGAATCTTCCGCTTGTCGACTTGAATCTTGCGGGTAGCGAGAAACTCCGCGAGGTCGGAAGACGTCACCGAGCCATACAGGGCATTCGTCTCGCCCACACGTCTCGCGATGACACAGTTGACGGCCCCGATCCGTGACGCCAATACGGACGCGACCCCGCGCTCCGCGGCCTCCACCTTCGCCGCCGCGGCTTGCGCGAGCTCAACCTGACGTTGATTCGATTTCGTGACCGGGAGCGCAAGCTGACGCGGAAGCAAGTAGTTCCGCGCATAGCCGTTTGCCACCTTGACAATCTCGCCGCGCCGGCCGAGATGTTCGATGTTCTCCTTGAGCAACAGTTCCTTCACGCAAATACCCTCGCTAATGTGCCGTCGCAGTCATGCGAGACATACGCCCCCGGTCCGACGCCAAATGGATCAGACGCGACCAGGGAGAATTCTGGGTTTGTTCCACGGCGGTGCACTAGTCCGTCACATAGGGGATGAGCGCGAGCTGCCTCGCCCGCTTGACCGCCGTGGTAAGTTTCCGCTGGTGCTTGGCGCAGGTGCCGGAAATTCGGCGAGGCTGAATCTTGCCACGTTCTGGTATCGCCATCATCAGCTGACGGACGTCTTTGTAGTCGACATAGTCGATCTTGTCGACACAAAAACGACACACCCGCTTTCTGCGAAAACCACCGCCGCGCTTGAAACCGCCTTTCTCGCCCGCCCCGGCCCCGGCACCACCGGAAGGTTTGCGTCCTCGATCTGCACTCATTGCTTCACCTCGGCTTCTGCGCTTTCTGTGTCCGCGGCCACGGGCGCCGCTTCGGCTGGAGGCGTCGGCGGGTCTACGGCCGTCGCCGGCGCTGGGCTCGACGGCACAGCGGGCGACTTTGACGCGGAAGCGGCGACGGCGGGGCCATCAGCGGAGGTGGCTGTCACCGCCAGCGACGGGGCCGCCGTCGGCTCCGGGATAGGCGGGAGGCCTCGCGCCGCCCGACGACGTTGTTGCCAGCTTTGCCGCTTTTCGCGCGACCGGCGCGCCTTCTTCAAATCCTCATCGACACGGACCACAAGATGACGCAGTACGTCGTCGCGCACCTTCAGTCGTCGATCAAGCTCGCTCACGATCGTACCCGGACCTTCGATGAGCTCGACGACGTAGGTCCCCTCTCTATACTTGCCGATCTCATACGCCAAACGACGGCGTCCCCAATTGTCGGTCTTCTCGATCCGTCCACCGAGATCCGTAACGATTTCTTCGACCTGCGTATGAAGCTCGGCGACGCCGTCTTCGGTGAGGTCAGGTGCAGCGACATACACCAGCTCATACTGCCGTGTTTCGGACATTCAACAGACTCCCTTCGGTCTGAGCGGTCGCCATTCGGTTCGGCCCACAGGGGGCCAGCTCGCACCTATCGAACCGAGCGACAAGGAGCGAACCACCCAGCAACACCCGGATGGTTCAGGTTATCAACGAACATCACGATGGAGACGGGCTTGGCTCTTCCGCTGTGTCGGCGTTGAACCGATTCATTACCGCCCCAATCCCCTCTTCTACAAACACTTCTACCGCATCCGCGGCACGAGATACCATCTCCGCGACCGTGCCCCGCTCCGCCTCGTCGAAACGAGCCAGCACGTGACTCGCGAGGTCTCGCCGGACATCGCCGCGACCAACGCCGAGTCTGAGGCGGGCAAACTCCCTCGAGCCGAGCTCGGCAACGACGGACTTCAAGCCGTTGTGCCCGCCTTCGGAGCCACCGGGTCGGGCGCGTAGTCTGCCCAACGTCAGGTTCGTATCGTCGACGACGACGAGCAGGCCGCCGGCCTCCACACGGTAGTAACGCGCGAGTCCCGCCACCGCGGCACCACTCAAGTTCATATACGTCGCCGGCTTTGCGAGCATCAGCCTCGCCTCGACGCCCCTCTGCCGCGCCATAACGGCGTCGACAGGACTCGATTCGAACGCCAGCTGGAAGCGACGCGCCACCTCATCGACCACCTCAAAGCCAACATTGTGACGCGTGTCTCGATACTTTAGCCCAGGATTCCCGAGCCCGACTATCAGCTTCACGCCGCCCATCCTGCCAGCGATAACCGGCGTCCGCCTTGTGTGCTACTTGTCCGGAGAACCGTCTCCGTCTTCGGGCTTGGCCCCACCCGCTTCCTCGGGCTCGCCGTCCTCGCCAACTGCCGCTTCGTCTGTTGCCTCTTCTTCCTCTTCCACCTTCGGCGGAACCACGTGAACGAGAAGAGACTCCGGGTCACTGACCGCCGACCACGAAACTCCTTCCAGAAGCTCTCGAAGCCGGATTCCTTGCCCAATCATCAGCTCGCTGATGTCTACCTCGATGTGCTCCGGGATTTCCGTCGGCATGCATTCGAGTTGGACTTCGCGCTGAATGAAGTCGACCAGGCCGCCCTGCTCTTTGACACCGACCGGTTCACCGACCAGGGTGACCGGGACGCCCACGGTGATGGCTCGATCTAGAGGTGGCTGATAGAAGTCGACGTGCAGCAACTGACTCGTCACCGGGTCGAGCTGAAAGTCCTTTACAAGCACCCGACTTGGATCGCCTTCGTCGACGCTGAGAGAAATCAGGGTATTGACGCCCGACTCTGAATAAAGGATCTGAAGCAGCGTCTTCGGGTCGACCGAGACCGCGACGCTGTCGGTCTGCTGCTGACCGTAGAGAATTGCAGGCACCTGGCCAGCGCGACGAAGCCGCCGAGCTTCGTTCTTGCGCCGTCCCACCCGCGTAACCGCTGCTAGCGTTGCGTCCATAGCTATTGACTCATTCAGGTTTCTCTTGTTTGCCGGCTCAAATCGGTGACACGGTCAAACAAAGAGAGAGGAAACAGAGGTTTCTTGATGAATACTCTCGATGGCTTTGCCCAACAGCGACGCCACCGACAATACGTGAATCTTTTCCGATGCTAAGCATTCTGGTCGCGGCGCGATCGTGTTTGTCACGATCAGCTGCTCCAGGCCAGATTTCTCGATTCGCGACAATGCTGGACCGGACAGCACCCCGTGCACCGCACACGCCAACACCTGCGCGGCGCCGTCGTCGATCAACGCACGCGCGGCCTGAACAAGTGTGCCGGCGGTGTCCACGATGTCGTCCTGGATGATGCACACCCGGCCCCCGACGTCTCCCACGACGTGCATCACCTCCGCGTGACCGTCCTCAGAACGACGCTTGTCAATGATGGCAAGGTCCGCATCCAGGCGTTTGGCATACGCCCGCGCCCGCTCGACACCCCCGGCGTCCGGCGACACAATCGTCACATCCTGGCCCGCTTTAAACTTCGCGAGATAGTCCATAAAAATTGGCGCGGCGAACAGGTGGTCGACTGGCACATCAAAGAACGCTTGTATTTGGGCTTTATGCAAATCCATCGTCAGCACACGGTTGGTCCCCGCCGCGCCGAGAAGGTTCGCCACGAGTTTTGCCGAAATCGGCACCCGCGGCTTGTCCTTGCGGTCCTGCCGGGCGTATCCGTAGTACGGAATGACCGCCGTAATTCTTGCCGCCGAGGAACGCCGAAAGGCGTCGATCATCACGCACAACTCGACGAGGTTTTCGTCAACCGGAGTCGAGGTCGGCTGGAGCACGAACACATCCGTGCCTCTAATATTCTCGTCGATCTGAAAAGACACCTCTCCGTCGGAGAAACGCTTGAGACAGGCTTTACCCACCGAAATACCGAGCACCTGCGCAATCTCTTTCGCGAGTGCCGGGTGAGCGCTCCCAGCAAAGAGCTTCAATTCGCCGTTGTACGTCGGCACGTGCTCAATCCTCGCGCCGCGTGCGCGGCAGCCTCGGGTGGCGCTCCGGATGCAATGTCACCCTTTGCATCAGTCTCACGAACTTCACCAAGCTTTACCTCTGACCGGTTCGACTGGCTGGGGCGGAAGGATTCGAACCTTCGATCCGGGATCCAAAGACCCGTGCCTTACCCCTTGGCCACGCCCCATCTCCTGCCGGGCAAACAAGGAGTTTAGTCGATCCGAAATCGCTCCGGCAAGACTCAGCTCTCACCTGGATTGACGTTGCCCGCGGAGACGACGCCGGTCAGACGAGCGAAGTCGACGTGGCCCACTGTTCGGGTGACGCCGACCCGCCATCCGGGCATCCGTAACCTCTGACGAGCAAGATGAGCCTTCTCGAACGCCTGGAACAGGCCGAAGACTGTCGAGCCACTGCCGGTCATGGCGGCATGCAAGGCCCCCAGAGCGCGGAGCCGCGAGGTGGCGCGCGCGATAGCCGGGAAACGGGCCACCACGGGCAATTCAAGGTCATTACTCAGGGTGCCGAGCCGCCCCCTCCAGCGCGGATGAGGTTCCGTTTTCACCGGCGGTTCACCTTTGTCGAACCAATCAAACGCGTCCGGCGTCGACACGCCGAACGGTGGGACCGCCAGCACGACCCACAGCGGAGGAAGGTCCCGTAGCCGTCGCAAACAGTCACCCCGACCGGTACCCCGCTGGAGGCCGCCGTCCAGGAGAAACGGAACATCCGCCCCGAGGCGCGAGGCCAGCGCCGGCAGTGCCCGTCGCCCGCGCGGCACATTCCACAAGACAGCCAGTCCCCGGAGAACGGCGGCCGCGTCGCTACTCCCACCGCCCAAACCGCCTTGCATCGGAATGCGCTTACAAATACGGACCGCGATGCCTTCCGGCGGACCCGCGCGACCCACCTCCGTCCACAACTCCTGGGCAGCGTGCCAAGCGATATTGCTTTGATCCCGAGGCACTCGTGGTGACCGACTTCGCACGGTGAGCGGACCGCGTCGGGCCGTCAGCGTCACGGTATCGTGAAGCTGAATCGATTGGAAAAGCGTGCAGAGGTCGTGATAGCCGTCGGGACGCCGGCCCACAACTCGCAGGTCTAGATTGATTTTCGCCGGCGCGACGACCGTCACCGTGGGAGTCACCGCGCGGACGCCGAAGATGCAGAAGCAGGGCCACGGGCCGCGGTCTCGAGCGGGCGGGACGCTCCGCGAAACTGATCGAGCGTCACCGACACGTAGTCATCCCCGATATCCGCGACGAATACGTCCGGATGCAGCTCGATATTGATGCTGACCTGAGACAATACCGCGGTGAGATCGGTTACCACGCCGTCGGCGTCATTCACCACCACGTGGAGGCGCCGCGGCAGACCGCGGACGTGATCAAAGTACTCGATTCGCATGCCGGGACGGGTCCCAGCGACCACAACATCGGCTCCATCCAGATTTTGGATATACAGCCTCGCATTCTCATCAAGATCAATCTCGACCCATCCGGAAGGATAGATTCGTCCCGCAACCGCATGGGCGCGCGGAACCAAACAGCCGGTCAACACCGCTCGTAGGTCTTCCGGTCCCAGAGGGAGACCCGCCAACGCCTCCAATAGCACGTCTCCGGTGGGGGCTCGGACATACTGACGATCGCGTGGGAGCACCAACACCGCCGCGTCAGCCTCCGCAACCAGTTGGAACGCCGGCGCACCAAATGGCGCGACCCCAACCAGTCTTACCGATGCCGGGCGCGCCAGCGCGCCCAAGACGTCACCGCGCAGTTGTCTGCCCCCGGAGCGGGCGTTGATGGCAATCGCCAGCTCCATAGATCGCACCCGACGACATTGGTCGACCGCGGCCTCAAACCTCTCCTCAAACGCGGGCAGAAACGTGCCCTGACCGTCGGGTAGGCGGATACCGGACGTGGATGCGCAGGCGGCATGCAAAACGCCGAGGAGAAGCACACCGACGAGAAGGCGCATTGCACGTCGACTGGGGTGTTTCTTCAGCAACACCGGCGCCGAGAAGGCGACCGACGGGGGCTGTCGAACCGAGGACCGTCGTGGGAAAAAGTTGGCCATGCACCGGCCGAAGCGTCGCGCCGGCCCGACGCAATGATGAGCCATGCTGCGCGTAAACAAGCAAAGGCCAACGCCATCGGCGCAAGCGTCCCAGCCCGAGCAGAGTCACTCGACTCTGCGACCATCCACTAGTAGCGTGTCACGCTACTAGCGGTCCAGACGCTGTCGGGCGTCGCCCATCTTTTCTTCGATGTCAGACAGCGCGACACCCTCGCCATCGCCGGCCAGTGCCGTTTCCCAGACGCTAAGAGCTTCCTGGTAGCGGCCGAGCTTGAAGAGCAGGTCGCCCAAATGGTCCTGGATTACGGAATTCCGTTCCATCTGCTCGCTGGCGTGACGAAGGTGAGTCTCGGCAAGGTCCAGCCGCTCGAGTTTGAAATAAGCCCAGCCCAAGCTGTCCAAATACGCGCCATTGTGCGGATCGATCCCGATCGCCCGCTCCAGAAGATCCACCGACTCCTCAAGTTTGACGCCGCGGTCAGCCAGCATGTATCCAAGGTAGTTCAGCGTGTCCGCGTGTTGTGGGTTTTCGTCGAGAACCTGTCTGAACGCCCGCTCCGCTTCGTCGAAACGACTACGCTGCTCCATCACCGCGCCCAGCTGGAACCAGATCGCAAGTTCTTCAGGGAACCGGCTTGCCGCGGACTCGAGCAACTCACTTGCCTGGTCGAGCTGGTCATGCTCACTGTAGAAACCGGCCAGCGTCACATACGCTTGCGGTCCCGCGAGTTCGCCACCCAACGCTTCTCGTAATACTGAGGCTCCGACCTCCACATGACCGGTACCGGCGAGCAAGCGCGCTTCGAGGCCCGCCACGGTGAGGCTCCCTGCATGGTGGTTCTCAACCCTATCGAGCGCTTCGCGTGCATCCGCGACCCGACCGAGCTCGAGATAGGCCTGGACCAGACGTGCACCAAACGCGAGGGACGTGGGCAACAGATCCGATGCCTCTTCGTAGGCTCGCGCGGCGGCAGGATAATCTTGCAATCGTTCGTAGGCAAAACCGACCCTGCCCAGCAGGCTCGCGATCTGATTTGGCCGCAAATTGCCCTGCCGGGCGGCCCGCACGGCGGGCTCAAGGGTCTCGACGACGGACCGATAGTTGTGCCGGCGGCTGTAGACCTCCGCGAGCGCGTACGGGCCCCGAATACCGTTGGGCTCCGCCGCGATCAGTCGTTCGGCCGCATCAGCCGCCTCGTCGAGATTTCCCAACTGCAGCTCGACCTCAGACAACCGATAGAGTGCCGTCCCATCATCAGGACTATTCGTCGTGAGTTGGCGAAGCAGGTCGCGGCCCCGATCCGTCTCGCCGGCGCGTAACAGGGCGTCGGCCAGGTCTCGTTGAGAGCGACGACTGCGCGGATTCCGCTCGACAGCTCGCTCATAGGCCTCGACGGCGTCTCCCCAGCGGTTGTTACGTCCATAGAGCTCACCAAGGCGGCGTAACGCTCGGGAAGACGCTCGGCCGTTGGCAACGACCCCCTCGATGGCGGCGAGAGCCTCCTCGAGCCGTCCGAGGTCTTCGTACGCCTCGGACAAAAGCACGCCGGCGTCACTCAAACCGCTTTCGTCCTCGAGGAGAGATTCGAGGTGAGCGACCGCCCGCTCAACTTGCCCTGACGCCAGATACAGCCGGCCGAGCGTCAGCTCAACCTGAAGGTCGGGAAGAATCGTCCCTCCAGCCGCCTCAAGATGAGTGATCGCTTGAGCGAGTTGATCGCCAGATGCATTCCCCGAACCGGCCTGCGAAGCGAGCACCAATCCCAATATCCGGTGAGCCGTCAGATTGTCGGACTCTCTGCTCAGCGCCTCTTCTGCCGCGTCGACGGCTTCCGCCGCCTCGTTTCTACGAGCATGAAGCGACGCGAGCTCGGCTAGGGCCTCGCCCGAATCGGTGTCCAGCTCCGAGGCTTCTCGATAGGCGGCGATCGCACCGTCGATGTCCCCTTCACCTTCCAGATGACGCCCGTTCAAGAACCACCGATAGGCACGCCCGCGCGCCGTGCTACTGTCCACCGTGGCGTCAGTCTCCGGGGCTTGAGCACCGACGGGGGCCGACAATCCAACCAGCATCACGAGAAGCGATATTCGACGCCAAAATGTGACCATGATGTTTTCGATTGTTCCATAGGATGGGGTTGGCGACAAGGAGACGCGGCCGAAGCCGTTCTGGGGCGCCGACGACGGGCGAGACGTCGGACACGAAGACCGACGAGGCTCACGCTCAGCCTGGGCCGTGCGACCGCACCATCTCGTCAGGCTTTTGCTATATTTGACGCGAGTGCGCTGGGTTCTGGTGGCAGGGTCCGGCCCCCTGAGCATCTCTGGAGGAAACAGTGTGAGCGTTGACCCCGAGTTGATAAAAATTCTCGCGTGTCCGAGCTGTAAGACACCCGTCGCACTCGTCCACAATGACACCGCGCTTAAATGTGGCGAATGCCATCGAGTCTATCCCATAAAAGACGACATTCCTGTGATGCTGATCGACGAAGCCACGATCGAACAGTAGCCGTCTGTGTCGACCGCAACGACCTCCCCATGACACCGCCGGCGGGAGTACAAACGCCGCCGGTGTCAACAGCGGTGATGCCACGTCTCGAATATGCCGGGATCGTGATCCTGTGTCTTTTCGTCACGGCCTTGCAACTATCTGTGGCTGCATCCGCGTGGCTGCTCACCGCGGCTCTCTGTGTGTGGATAGGGGTCCTGACGAGCCGACGTGAACGAGTCGACGCCCCACCGTTTTTCTTACCGCTCGTCGCGTATGCCCTCGCCACGCTTGTGTCCGTCATCACGTCTCTCGACCCGCTGACGAGCCTGGTTGACGCAAAAGAGATCCTGCTCTTTTTGGTTGTTCCGATCGTGTATCGCCTCGGCCGTGGCTCCCACGCGTCCATTCTCGCGACCGTCATCATCAGCGTAGGGGCCGGCACTGCCGCCTACGGTCTTGTGCAATACGGAATTCTTCAGTTCGACACGCTCGGGCAGCGTCCCCAAGGCTCGATGGGGCACTACATGACCTTCTCCGGCCTCTTGATGCTTGTCCTCTGTCTGGCGGGAGCGCGGGTCTTGTGGCGGGGTGCCGATCGGGTCTGGGCAGGTTTGGTCATACCGGCGCTTGTGGCCGCACTGGCAGTGACCCTGACCCGGAGTGCCTGGGTTGGCGCGGGGATCGGTGTCGGCCTACTCCTGGTTTTGAAAAACCGAAAACTCTTGGTCACCGTGCCGGTGATCGCCGGGCTGCTTATCGCGCTGGCGCCAGCCAGCGTCGCGGAACGCGTATATTCCACGTTCGACCTCCAGGACCCGACCAATCGGGACCGCTTCGCGATGGCGCGCGCCGGCGCCGGGATGATTCGAGACCATCCGTTCACCGGTGTCGGACCCGACATGGTCCAGGTGACATACCCGGCCTACCGAGACGTCGGCGGTGTAAACGCCGTCAACCCCCATCTGCACAATGTGCCGCTACAAATTGCCGCGGAACGGGGACTGCCGGCGTTGGCGCTCTGGTTGTGGTTTGTGATCGCCACGATGCGCGAATTAGTGGCTCGATTCCGAGACGACGAATCGCGGGGACTCGCGGCCGCAGGGCTCGCGGCGATGGCGGCCATGATCGCCGCCGGGATGTTCGAGTACAACTTTGGCGATTCAGAATTCTTGATGCTGTTCCTTGTTCTGGTGACGCTCCCGTCCGCCGCGGTGCGACACGCGTGAACATCGCCTCCCCCAAAGCCGGAAAGCAGACGTCCTCGTCCACGATGGTTCCCTCCGGACCACCACCGGCCTTGGAAGTGGCTGCGCCGACGCGACTCATCGGCCGGGCCCCGACCGCCACCACGCCGTCACGGAAGGGATAGCGAATCGTGTTGGCTGACATGAGCGAGGCGCGCCCCGGAACCCGAATCCGGCCTACGCGTCGTCCGTCGGCGGACGGTCAGTGACGGTCCTGACGTTTCCCGGCGGAGATCGTCTACTCGTCAGGTAAGGTTTCATCGGCCTGGTCACGTGCGTCAGCCCTCCTCGCTCGGTGGTGAATACGTGAACGACCCAGCGGCGCGTGATACACGGGACAGCGTCGCGGCGATGGTGGCGTCATAGCGCGCAGTATGAGCGAATGCCTTCTGCGCGAGTGTGAAGCGCCATCCGAGATCTGGTCCGCTTTTGTCATCAAGCGCCGCCAGGACGGCCGGGTAGTCAGCAGGGTCGACCACGACCAACACATCCTCAAAATTCTTGGCGGCGGCTCTCACCATACTCGGACCACCAATGTCGATCTGCTCGATCAGCTGGGCAAAAGTCGTCTCTCGAGACGCGGCGGTGCGCGCGAAAGGATACAGATTCACGACGACGAGATCGATCGGGTGGATGCCCTGACCGGAGATGGCTTCAAGGTCGTCTGGCCGGCCGCGGCGCGCGAGAATGCCGCCGTGGATGGCGGGGTGCAACGTTTTTACCCGTCCGTCCATCATTTCCGGAAACCCAGTGACATCGGAGACCGCTCTCACCGCGAGTCCCGCCTCGGCGATGACCTGTGCGGTGCCCCCGGTTGACACCAACTCGACGTCGCGCGCGGCAAGACCCCGCGCCAGCTCCACGACGTCGGTCTTATCCGACACACTTAGCAAGGCTCGCACAACTCACACCTTTTTTCACGACCGGAATACGAGAAATTCGAATTTGCGCACCGACTACCGCTAGCAGTGCCATGCCACACCGGCAGGCCGGTTCGCGCTTCGGAACGAATGGCTCTTTCGAGTCGATAGAGCTCCGTAAAGTAGTGAGGCCCTAGCAACGGAAAAGCAGCCACATCAGAGGAAGCCACAGCTCCCGGGCAAACGGCACGGCCTGGTCATTGACCAGGACCTCACAGTTCTCATACGGGCCGACGATTTCGAACAACTCGTGCAGACCGACGGCATGCTCAGCATAGAACCGTGCTCGATGACGAAACTGGTCCGGGGTGCCGACGGTCATATAGTCGGGCGCACGTTGCGCCAGCTCGACAGCGCGCGGGTAGTCCTCCGAGTCGCACTGAGGAAAGCTCAGGGTGATCGAAAATTCCTGCGGCTCATCCCCAAACAGCGACTCTGCCAACTCAGAATCGAGGGCTGCCAACTCCTCTGGCGTCGGGTCTTCCGGCACGTTGACATACGGCCAAAAACGCTCGGAGGGACGGTAGGTGGGTCGTTCCGCCGGTGCGTTCTTGTTACTCGACCGTGTGCTCGCGTCGCTCATGACTATCTAGTTCTCGTGGATTGTCGCGGAGAAAAGTTAAGCACGATTCCAACCGCGATGCCGCGCCGGCCACACGCGCGGGGAACATTGAACATCTGTGAGTAAAAAGCGACTGTGTCAGCGCGAGCGTTCCGGCCGGCGCATCCATACCATTGGTCCAGAGGTTCCACCGGTCCCGGTGTGCGACGTATTCTATTAATGGCTGTCACGAGAGACTCGCACCACTTGGACAAACCGGACGGGAACGCGCGGATGGTATCCTGAACGCCCAAACGGCGGCAAGACACCGAGCAAACGCCTCCTTCTGCTGACGTCTTTGCGGACCCGTGGCCTCGGCACTTCAGAGAAACAATGACGACGAAGTTTCGGCTGATTCCGTCGATCGACCAACTCCGGCACCGCGAGCGCGTCCACGAGCTTGAAACCCGCTATGGAAGCACGGCCGTGATGGCGACCCTTCGGGAGGTCACCGCTCAGCTCCGCCATGAGCTCGCGACCAGACCGGTAGACATCAGCGGCGCGGAGGGCGCTGGACGGATGCTCGAAGAACGAGCCGCGCGCGCCCTGAGCAACCGTGTCGCCCCCTCGCTCCGCTCGGTCATCAATGCAACTGGTGTCATCATTCACACCAATCTCGGACGAGCTCCGCTCGGACGTCGCGCCGTCGAGGCAGTGGCGACTATCGCCACTGGGTATTGCAATCTCGAATTCGACCTGACGCGGGGCGGTCGTGGGAGCCGAACCACCCACGCCTCCGCCCTCCTGCAACAACTGACCGGTGCCGAGTGCGCCGTCGTCGTCAACAACAACGCCGCCGCGGTGCTCCTGACGCTTGCCGCGCTCGCGTCTGGACGCGAAGTCATCGTTTCTCGTGGTGAGCTCGTCGAGATCGGAGGAGGGTTTCGTATCCCGGATATCCTCCGACAATCCGGTGCCACTCTGCGCGAGGTCGGCACGACCAACCGCACGCGGCCCGAAGACTATGCGGCCGCGATCAACGACCGCACGGCGGCGATTCTTCGGGTTCATCCGTCAAATTTTCTCGTAGAGGGCTTCGTGGAACGACCTGCCCTCGACGCGGTCGCCCAGGTAGGCCGACGGTTCGAGATCCCGATTGTCGACGACCTCGGGAGTGGCAACCTGTATGGACCGGGGGCTGGTCTCTCGGGTCCGGGTGACCCGGACGAGCCAACGGTTCGGGACAGCATCGAGGCCGGGGTCGCGGTCTGCTGTGTGAGCGGCGACAAGCTTCTCGGCGGACCGCAAGCAGGTATCGTCCTCGGGCAATCCGCCGAGCTGGCCACAATCGCCGCCCACCCGCTCATGCGGGCGGTGAGGGTCGACAAGCTCGTCTACGCCGCCCTGGAAGCCACGCTCATCGACCATATCTGCGACCGCGCGGAGCTGGACGTCCCCGTCACTCGGATGCTGAGCCTGGATGTCGATTCGCTGCGAGGGCGAGCCGAGGCTATCATCTCCGCGGTCGACAGCGTCAGCGGTATTGCGGTCACCGCGGGTGAGGGACGATCGGCCATCGGTGGCGGCACGACGCCCGGTGTCACCCTCGCGAGTATCACGCTCGAGGTCGATGTGACCGATTCCACACCAGGCGAGACAGCGAGACGCTTGCGCGACGCCTCGCTCCCCGTCGTGGGACGGATCGAGCGGCACCGGTTTTTGCTCGACCTGAGAACGGTGGCTCCGGAGGAGGATGCGGCGGTCGCTCAGGCTATCCGCGGCCTGGTGTTATAGCGGACCGTCCGCGGAGCCGGTTCGGGCAAGTGTCGCACGATAGCGGCTCACCGTCGGGGCCGACTGCCTCCGGCCCACCACAGGAACCGCGGAGGCACGGCGCGTTGAAGATCACACCCACCGCCATGACAAGCATGATCACACCCATCACGGCGCATGTGAGGAGAAACAGGCCCACCCCTGTATTGTAGTGTGTCGAGCCACTTCCCGGTCCGCATAAGAGCGCCTCGTGGAAGATGGCCCTTCATCGGCACGCTCCGAACCAATAGTATTCAGTCGCCGGTCATGGCGAGAAAAGCCGGCGTCGCCCGCTCCGTAAAACGTCCGTCTTCCTCGCGAACAACCAGCAATGCCGCCCATCCTTTGGCATCCGCAAGCCGATATCCTTCGTCTGGCCCTAGCACGGCCAACGCGGTGGCCAACGCATCAGCAATGACACACTCGGACGCGACCACGCTGGCGGAGGCAAGTCGATGCGCGACCGGATAACCGGTGCGTGGGTCAATGGTGTGCGAGTATCGGCGGCCGGCGGCCTCAAAATAGTTGCGATAGTCACCCGATGTAGCAAGCGCTGCATCGCGTAGTTCTATGACGCGTTGGAGCCCGATCGCGCCATCGGTCGGCTGCTCGATACCTACCCGCCATCGGCGACCGTCGAGACGATACCCCCGCGCCCGAACCTCACCTCCGACTTCGATCAGGTATGAGTCGTAGCCAGCCGTATCGAGGGCCTCGGCAACGCGGTCAACCCCATACCCCTTGGCAAGCGCCGACAGGTCGATCTCGATGTCGGCCTGCTCTTTCTTCAGCCGAGCGCTCTCCGGGTCGATGTGCACCTGGGTATGGCCCACGTTTGCGAGCAAACCCTCTACGTCTTCGGCCGTCGGCACCGCGTCCGTTCGGTCCGTCGGCCCGAACCCCCATGCGTTGACCAAAGGACCGACGGTCACGTCGAATGCGCCGTCGGTGACGTCACTGATATCGAGCGCATGACGGAGCACGCGAAAGAGGTCGGGGGACACATCGACCCAGCTGGTCCCCCGCGACCGATTGAAACGGGAGAGCTCTGACCGCTCGTCATAGGTCGACATCGCAGCATCGATTTCCGTCAAGGTGGTGTGGATAGTTTCGTGAATCCGGCTGGCCTCAGGCTCGGTGACGGTCGCCGCGACGGTAACAGCGTAGGTCGTCCCCATAGTGGCGCCAGTAAACAGAGGGCTAGGCGCGGGATCGGGTGGGAGCGAACACCCCAGCCAGACAAAGCTGGCCAGCGCCACTGAGAGGAGCGAGCGACGGTGTCGCGTCTTACCCAAAGTCGTCGAACAAGATGTTCTCACGTTCGACTCCGAGACTATCCAGCATCTCCATGCACGCCTTCAACATCATCGGCGGTCCACAAAGGTAGTACTCGGCGTCTTCGGGGGCAGGGTGGTCCTTGAGGTAGTTGTCATAGAGGACCTGATGGATAAATCCGATATGACCGGTCCACTCGTCCTCCGAGAGCGGCTCCGACAACGCGAGATGCCAACCAAAGTTCTCGTTCGTCTTCCGGATGCCCTCAAAGTCCTCGAGATAGAACGCTTCTCGTAGACTCCGGGCTCCATACCAGAAGCTCACTTTGCGGGTCGTGTGGAGCCGTTCGAACTGGTCAAAAATGTGAGAGCGCATCGGGGCCATGCCAGCGCCACCGCCGATGAAGATCATCTCGGCGTTCGTGTCACGGGCAAAAAATTCGCCAAACGGGCCGGAGATCGTGACGTCGTCCCCGGACTTGAGGCTGAACAAGAACCCGGTCATCTTGCCCGGAGGCGTCCCCTCGGCGGCGCGAGGCGGGGGAGACGCAATCCGGACGTTCAGCATGATGATGCCTTTTTCCTCCGGATAGTTGGCCATCGAGTAGGCCCGGGTCACCGGTTCATCCAAGGTCGCCTTGAAACGCCACAGCTTGAACTGGTCCCAGTCAGCCCGATATTCGTCCTCGACGTCCATCTCAGCATACGGATACTCTCCGGCTGGGGCTTCGATCTGGATATAGCCCCCGGCGCGGAATGGCACTTGCTCACCCTCAGGGAGCTCGAGCACCAACTCCTTAATGAACGTTGCGACATTCTCGTTCGATCGGACTTTGCACTGCCATCGTCTCACGCTAAACACTTCCGGTGGAATCTCGATCTGCATGTCCTGCTTGACCTTGACCTGACAGGACAATCGGACGTCGTTTTTGGCCTCACCGCGAGATACATGGCTCGTTTCCGTGGGCAGCAGGGCGCCCCCGCCAGAGCGGACGATGACCTTGCACACCCCGCAGGTGCCCTTCCCTCCACACGCGGACGGGATGAAGATCTTGTTTGCGGCCAACGTGCTGAGCAGCGTGCCACCGGACGACGCCTGGAGGCATTTATCGGGTTCGGCATTCACGGTAATGGCACAGTCCCCGGGCGGAATGAGCTGCCGTCTGGCGACCATGAGTAGTCCCACAAGCGAGACGATCATGACCGTAAACATCGTGACGCCAAGGGTAACGGTGACCATGGGAGTCGTCTGCCTTTCTCAGAGCCGTGGACGGCGGCGCCTTACAGCTGAATACCGCCAAACGCCATAAAGCCGAGCGCCATCAGACCCACCAGGATGAACGTCAGGCCAAGCCCTCGTAACGCGGGCGGCGGATTGCTATAGCGCAACCGCTCGCGAATACCCGCCAAGGAGACGATGGCGAGCGCGAAACCCACACCAGACCCAAGGCCAAAGACCGCGCTCTCCGCGAACGTATAACTGCGTTCGACCATAAACAGCGCGGCGCCGAGGATGGCGCAATTGACCGCGATGAGCGGCAAGAAAATACCCAGGGCGGCGTGGAGCTTTGGCACAAATCGGTCGAGCGCCATCTCCACAATCTGCACGCTTGCGGCAATCGTTCCGATGAACGTTAGATAGCGAAGGAACGTCAGGTCATACGGCGCCATGGCCGGATGAAGCCACACCATTGCCCCGGGCTGGAGCAAATAGACGTAGATGAGGTTGTTCATAGGGACGGTGATCGTCAACACAAATACCACGGCGAGACCCAGACCAAGCGCGGTCTTCACCTGCCGTGAAACCGCCACAAACGAACACATACCAAGAAAGAACACCAGCGCGATGTTCTCGACAAAGATCGCCCTGGCGGCAAGGCTGAGATAGTGCTCGAGCATCACTCAGCCTCCGCTTGGTCGGGCTTCCAGGTGCGAAGCGCCCAGATAAAGAAGCCGATGATAAAAAACGCGCTCGGGGACATGACCATCAAACCGTTTGGTGTATACCATCCGCCGTCACTCACGAGGGGTAACACGCCGGCACCAAGCAACGTCCCTGACCCGAGCACCTCGCGAACGGCGGCCGTGCCGATCAGAATTGCGCCGTATCCAAGCCCGTTTCCAAGCCCGTCCACGACACTCAACGCCGGCGGATTCTGCATGGCATAGGCCTCGGCGCGACCCATGATGATGCAGTTGGTGATGATGAGCCCAACAAACACCGAGAGCTGCTGAGAGATCTGGAAGAGATACGCCTGGAGCACCTCGTCGACGACAATGACGAGCGACGCGATGATCGTGAGCTGCACGATAATGCGGATATTGGTCGGAATGTGATTGCGGAGCGCACTGATAAAGAAATTCGAGGCAATGAGCACGGCCACGACAGCGGCCGCCATCACCAAGGCTGTATCCATTCTTGTCGTGACCGCTAGGGCCGAACAGATACCCAGCACCTGCAGCGCAATCGGATTGTTGTTGAAGATCGGGTCGACCAAGACGTCACGAGAAGTCGTCGCCATCAGCCGCGTCCCCCGTCCGACAGTCGCTGGGGGCTACGGGCGAGCGGACGACGCGCCGCCCGGCGCTCGAGATACTTGTCAAACCCATGCTCCCCCAACCAAAAACGTAACAAGTTGGTCACGCCGCGACTGGTGATGGTCGCGCCCGCCAATCCGTCGACGCGATACGGATCTTCGGCCGCCGTTCCCGCTCTCCCCCGCACGACCTGGATACGCACCTCGTCACCGTCGAACGCTTTGCGTCCCTTCCACAGCGCCTTCCAATTTGGGTTGTCGACCTCGCCCCCCAGCCCCGGCGTCTCGCCGTGTTCGTAAAAAGTCAGTCCCACCACCGTGACGAGGTCGGCGTCGAGGGCGACGAACCCATACAGCGTCGACCACAACCCCAGGCCCCGGACCGGCAAGATGACCGACTCGAGCGCGCCGCTGTCGTCTTGCACCTCGTACACCAACGCGTGGTGCGCCAGACGCGACAACCCGGAACTATTGGTGGGCGCAACCTCGCTCGTGTTCGGGTCGGCGGCGGCCGCTCGCTCGTCGAATGCGGCGGCGTCCACATCTGCCACCTCATCCCCCGTCCGCAGGTCGATGACGACCTGTCGCACCGGCTCAAAGCGAGTCGCCACATCTTCGCTCGAGAGACGCTCGTCAGCCACCGCCAGGCCCGCGGCCATGAGCACGTTCTTTTGCTTCTCGAGGAGCCGGTTTGCTGCCTGCCGGTCACGGAGCGAGACCGCGGCTCCAGACACCATCACCGCGCAGACCACACACACCACGGCGGCAAACATGAGGTTGTATCTGACGCTACCCTGCATGACGGGCCTGCCTTCTTCTGATGTTTGCCTGGACCGACACATAGTCGATGAGCGGCGCAAACAGGTTCATAAAGAGGATGGCGAGCATCATCCCTTCCGGAAAGGCCGGGTTGACGACACGGATCAACACGGTAAGCGCCCCGATCAAGAAGCCATACACGTAGTGACCCGATTGGGATGACGGTGCAGACACAGGGTCCGTCGCCATATAGACCATGCCAAAGGCCCAGCCCCCCAGCACAAGATGCCACGCCGGGGTGATTTCAAAGAACGGGTTGGTCGTCGAGCCGATGAAATTGAGAAGCGACGCGAACAGGAATGTCCCAACCGCGACACTGACCATGATTCGCCAGGAACCGACACCTGTCACTATCAGAAGGACTGCGCCCGCGAGACAGGCGAGAGCCGATGTCTCCCCCATCGAGCCCGGCACGAACCCGACAAAGGCATCCCACCACTCGAGCCCTTGTGTCATTCCGGCCATCCCGTCGAGCGTGGCCCGAGCCAGCGCGGTGGCACCGCTCACTTCATCGACCGCTGTCTGAGCCGCGATCCAGACGGCATCCCCTGACAGCTCCGCCGGGTAGGCAAAAAAGAGGAAAGCCCGCCCGACCAACGCCGGATTGAGCACGTTCATCCCGGTGCCGCCAAAGATCTCCTTCCCAATAACGGTACCAAAAGAGACTCCTACCGCCACCTGCCACAAGGGAATCGTCGGCGACAGGATGAGGGGAAAGAGCATTCCCGTAACCAGGAACCCCTCGTTCACCTCGTGCCGCCGCACCACCGCAAATAGAACTTCCCAGAGACCACCGACCGCAAACGTCACGGCCAAGACCGGCACATAGTACAGAGCACCGTGCAGGAGGCAGGCAACGATATCGTCAGGCGCAAACCCTAGCCCGATGACCTCAACCACCGTCGTTCGCCAGTTCTCGAGCGGCGCCGCACCGGCCGCGATCGCCAGGTTGGCCTGATACCCGGTGTTATACATCGCCATAAAAATGCAGCCGGCCAAAGCCAGGACGACTGTCATCATCAGGCGCTTGAGATCAAGACCATCGCGCACGTGCGACGGACCCGCGGTGACCGAATCAGGCGTATACAGAAAGCTGTCCTGGGCCTCCCACAACGGATAGAGGCGTTCCAGCTTGCCTCCCGCCTCGAAGTGGTGCGCCTGCTTGTCGAGCAGCGCTCGTAGAAACTTCATCCGTCTTTCTCGATCTCGTTCAGGACCTGTCGGAGGAGCGGGCCGTAGTCGTTCTTGCCCGGGCAGACAAACGTGCAGAGTGCGAGGTCTTCCTCGTCGAGCTCCAGACATCCGAGCTCTTCCGCCCGCTCGGTATCGGTCATGAGCAACGCGCGCAGCAGCGGCGTCGGCAAGATGTCAAATGGCATGACGCGCTCGAACATGCCGATCGGGACAACCGCTCGTCTCGACCCATTGGTGTTCGTCGTAAACGAAAAGCGGCGGCCGGGAATGAGCCGCGACAAGAACGTCGGAATGACGGAAAACTTGCCGAGTCCCGGGTCGAGCCATCCCAGAAACTCTCGTCTCCGGCCCTCCCCGAGGACGCTGATTTGTTGATGGAAGCGACCGAGAAAACCGTGGATCTCCCCGGCGGCCGCGCGACCCGACAGCACCGAGCCAGACACCGCGCGGATCTCTGTCGCATCATCTGCGCCTTCTATTTCGCCCAAGAGCAACTCGTCGACGGACGCCCCAATGCGGGTCCCGAGCAGACGCGGTCGCGCGACTGCCGGGCCAGCCAGGCTCACCACCCGGGTCAGATCGAGTTGCCCCGTCTCAAAGAGTCGTCCGATAGCAACGACGTCTTGAGCCCCGACGTGCCACGCAGTGGTCGTCCGATCAACGGGGGCAAGCGTGTGCATGTGAAACCCGGCCGTGCCGGATGGGTGGGGCCCGTAGAACTCCTCGTGCCGGACCCTCTCGATCGTCGGAATGGTGATGTCAGACCCAGCCGCCGTGCAGACAAAGACTGGTCCGTCCGTCAAACGCACCAAGGCGGCCAGACCACGCGCGAAGAGCGTCTCCACGCGCTTCAGAATCAGATCGAGCGACGGTGCGTGGGGATTGGAATCGACCGCCGTGACAAGAATTGCGGCTGGGCGCGTCCGAGGATCAGCCACGCGGCCAAAAGGACGCGCTCGCAAGGAAGTCCACAGACCTGACTCCGTAAGCAGCGCCACCACGGCATCCGCTGCCATCCCGCTGGGATGCCGACCCGAGAACGTCGAAAAAGACGACTCCGTGGCCGCTCGTTCCTCGTACTCAGCACGACTCGTTTCGATCACGACTGACTGGAGGGCGCGGCGTTCTCCACGATGAATCGCGTGGACGGTGCCGGCCGCGGGAGCGGTGTGGCACACACCCGGCGTCCGCTTGTCCTCAAAGAGCACCTGACCGCGCGAGACATCATCACCCACCGCCACTCGCATGGCAGGACGCAGCCCCACGAAATCGGCAGCAAGGACCGCCACCTGTCGAACCGGACGGGCCCGCTCGATCTCCTGAGTCGGTGCGCCAGCGAGAGGGAGCTGTAGTCCCTTCCTACTACGATGCACGGTCAGCCTCGCCTTTTTCGGACCAACATGCGCTCTTGGCTGGACATTCCGAGAAGGAGCTTGTGAAATATTTCTCAAGCTTAGGCCAAAAAAAACGGCTCGCGGCCGCATCGGTCAGCTTCTTTCCTCCCTCCGACGTCCTCGATCGTACCCGGCATCACTGGAGCAAGTCAATCGGCGCGGCACCTGTTATCCCCTGACTGAAACGCCGGACCGGCGGTGCGCGCAGAACAACGTGCGGCCAGCGCCGGTCTCCGTCTGGTACGATCCCGACCACATGGGGAAATCGTCCCAAGCATGACTATGGGCACCCGGTGCGACGCCGTTTTCCGTGCCGTCGGGCTGCGGCGGCCCTCCCCATGACCGCAGCCAAGCCGCGAGTGCTCGTTTGCGAAGCGCGGACACCGTTTGTGACGGGTAACGCCGAATATCTGATACGCGTCTTGGTGGGACAGCTCACGCGGCGAGGCTACGATGCAGAACTGGTCAGTCTCCCGTTCAGTGCGCGTCCCCGGGATGGGCTACTGTCCCACGCGGCCGCCTGGCGACTCCTGGACTTGTCAGAGAGCAACAACACGCCGATTGACCTCGTGATCACGACAAGATTTCCGACCTACTTCGTCCGTCATCCGAAAAAGGTGGCGTGGCTTGTTCGACAGTATCGTTCCGCGTACGAACTGTGGGGGACACCGGGCAGCGATAACGACGAGAACAAGATGGACGTCGGCATGCGCGAGCACCTCGGCAGACTCGATACCCAGATGCTAAATGAGAACGAAGAGATCTTTACCGTTGGTCGCAACACGACGGCCCGGCTGAAGCGTTGCAACGGACTCACCAGCGAGCCGTTGCCTCATCCCCCGCGACTCGCCGACCAACTGCGGAGTGGGCCGTATGACAACTACGTCCTGTCGGTGAGTGATCTGGAGCGCATCCAGAGAACAGACCTCATCATTCGAGCGATGACGCGGGTCGATTTCGACATACGACTTGTCGTGGTCGGCGACGGAACGGAGCGAGCGCCACTCGTTCAGTTGGCCACAGAGCTCGGCGTACTCGACCGTGTCGACATGGTTGGTCCGGTCGAGGACGCGGAACTCCTGCGTCTGTACGAACAGGCCCTCTGCATGGCCCATGTGCCCTACGACGGAGAAGACGGCGCGGTGGCGCTCGAGGGCTTGCTGGCGCGACGCCCCGTTGTCACGACGCACGATTCGAGCGGCACGCTCGAGTTCGTAGACAATGGCGTCAACGGGCTGGTCTGCTTTCCAGATCCGCAGGGCCTAGCGGACGGTATCAACCGCCTGGCGTCGGATCGTCAGCTCGCCGCCTCGCTAGGGGCTGCAGGCTACGAGCGGGCGCGCCAGATCACCTGGGACGGGGTTATCGAAAGGCTGACACGCGTTCTATGACAAAGCTGATCATCCAAATTCCCTGCCTCAACGAGGCCAACACGCTTCCTCAAACGGTCCGCGACCTTCCGTCCGCGATTCCCGGGATCGATATCATCGAAACGCTGGTCATCGACGACGGGTCTAGCGACGACACTGCCAAAGTCGCGCGCGCGTGTGGTGTCGATCATGTCGTTCGGTTCCGCTCCAACAAGGGATTGGCGGCCGCATTCATGGGTGGTCTCGACGCCGCCCTGAAGCATGGCGCCGACTACATCGTCAATACCGACGCCGACAATCAGTACGCCGGTCGTGACGTCGTAAAACTGCTGGAGCCACTCCTGAACGAAAGCGCGGACATCGTAATCGGCGACCGCAACGTAAGGAGCCTCCGTCACATGCCACAAGCCAAGCGGTGGCTCCAGCTGGTAGGCAGCTGGGTCGTCAGGCAAGTGTCCGGCACGCGGGTGCCCGATACGACCAGTGGCTTTCGCGCCTACACGCGGGAGGCCGCGCTTCGATTGACGATCGTGTCTGAGTTCACATACACGCTCGAGTCGATCATTCAAGCCGGCAAGAAGCGGATGGCCATCGCGCATGTGCCAATCGCCACCAACGAGATTACGCGTGAGTCGCGACTCTTTGGTAGCGTGTTTACCTATATCAACAAATCAGCGGTCACCATCGTTCGGATCTACGCGCTCTACGAGCCACTCAAGGTCTGCACGCTGGCGGGCTTGGTCACCATCGCCGGTGGGGCCACGATCTCAATGCGGTTTCTGTATCTCTATTTCAGTGGTTTTGGTCAGGGCAACGTGCAGTCGCTGATCCTGTCCGCGGTGTTGTTGATTGTCGGGTTCCACATCATCTTGGTTGGTCTCATGGCTGACGTCCTCTCCGCGAACCGCAAACTCAACGAGGAGCTGCTCTATCGCGTCCGCTCGATGGAGCTTCGCGGCAACCCGCAGAGTGCCGCCAGCGATGCCACGGCGCCCATTGGTCGAGGGCACGACACGGACGGCACCGCGCCCCCCACCGAACACGGCCCGGTTGCGCACGGATAGCCGGCATGGCGAACCCTTCCACTACGTCCGTCGTGATCCCGGCCTACAACGAGGCGGCGAGTATCGCCGCGGTGGTAGAAGGTCTCAAACATGCGGCAACATGGCACGAGATCTTGGTTGTCGACGACGGCTCGGAGGATGACACCGGTCCAAAGGGTCAGGCCGCGGGCGCACGGGTCGTTCGTCACCCCTACAACAAAGGAAATGGTGCCGCGGTCAAGAGCGGTATCCGAGCAGCCACGGGTGAGTTTGTCCTCATCATCGACGCCGATGGCCAGCATCGCGCACAGATCGCGCCTCGACTCGTAGACAGCCTCGGGGAATACGACCTCGTCGTGGCCGCGCGGCCGGACGCGAGTCAAGCCTCTCTGGGACGCCGTCTCGGCAACCGCCTACTCGCGCGACTGGCCTCAGCCTTGGCTGGACACCAGATTCCTGACCTCACCAGTGGATTCCGGGCCGCTCGTCGAGCCTACCTTCTCGAGTTCATGCATCTCCTTCCAAACGGATTTTCCACACCGACGACCACGACACTGTCGTTTCTTCGAGCCGGCTACAGCGTCAAGTTCGAAACCGTGGACGCCGATGCGAGAGTCGGTCGGTCGAAAATCAGGTTCGCTCGCGATGGGGTCAAGTTTTTCTTGATCTTGCTCCGGGTCATCACCATCTTCAGCCCGTTCAGAATCTTCCTACCCGTGAGCGTCGTCTGTCTCGCTCTTGGCCTCGGGTATGCCGCGTGGACGATCGCCACCCAGCTGCACGTCACGAATTCATCCGTGTTGCTGATCATGCTTGGCGTGTTGGTCTTCCTGCTCGGTCTCGTATCCGAACAAGTCTCAGCCCTCCGCGCCGGCAGCCGAGACCACCGGTGACCGCGTCTGCCCCGTCCTCACCGATGACACCCATGGGTCAGCCGGTCGTGATGTTGACGTCGTCCTATCCGCGGTTTCACGGGGACGGCGTGGGTACGTTTCTCGAACCGATTGCGCATGGGGTCACTCGGCGGGGGAGAGAGGTACACGTAGTGGCCCCGTGGCATCCGCTATACCGGCGCGAAACACGTGAAGCCGATGTCCACTTTCACCTCTTCAAATACGCACCAACCTCGGCTCTCCATGTCTTTGGCTACGCTGCCGCGCTCAAGGCTGATGTCTCCCTCCGTCCGTCCGCGTACGCAGTCACGCCGTTGGCGGTGACCGCCGGCTGCCTCACGCTACGCCGAGTCGTACGGCACGTTCGTCCTCAGCTTGTCCACGCCCACTGGGTGATCCCGGGCGGCTTTATGGCAACACTGAGCGGGGTCGGGCTGCCACTTGTGATCAGTCTCCACGGGTCCGACGTCTTTCTCGCCGAATCCAATCCTCTCGTCGCACGCGCGGCCCGCGTCGCGTTCCGGCGAGCAGGCGCCGTAACCGCCTGTAGCGAGGATCTGCGTCGGCGGGCGATCGTGTTGGGTGCCGACGAAAAGACGACGACCGTCGTCCCTTATGGCGTGGATACTGAACGCTTTAAGCCGGACCAGGAGGCCCGCCGGCGACTTCGCGCTCAGCTGGATCTACCCGACGACGCGCCGGTCCTCGTCACGGCGGGACGACTCGTACGAAAAAAGGGTGTCGAATATCTCATCGACGCCATGCCCCGCCTTTCGACCGACTGGCCAGCGCTCCGCCTCGTCGTGATAGGCGACGGAGATTTGAAACCAGAGCTTGAAGAGCAATCGGCGCGCCACAACGTCGCGGAACGCGTGCACTTCCTTGGCGCACAGCCCCAAGACGAGGTTGGCGGGTGGCTATCAGCGGCAGACGTCATCGTCGTGCCGTCAGTCAAGGACGACGCCGGCAACGTCGACGGACTCCCCAACGTCCTTCTCGAGGCGATGTCATCCGGGACCCCCGTCGTGACCACACCGGTCGGAGGTATCGAGTCGGTCGCCATCGACGGGCGGACGGCGCGGGTCGTGGCCGAAAGAAAGAGCGAAGCGATTGCAGACGCCGTGGGCGACCTTCTTCGCCAACCTGAGACCGCCACTGCCTTGGGCCAGGCCGCACGCGCCGAGATGTTTCGTTCGTATGGCTGGGCGACGACGGCGCAGCGTTTCGAGGACGCGTACGCACAGGCATGTGCCTCGGGCACCGGCGGAATTTGGCGGAAGTGACGATAGTCGGACATGGGGCGTCATGGTCGACCGGGTGCGGATTGCGCCGGGTCAAGACCAGACGCAAGTCGTTCGTACATTCTGAGGTGACGTTCGGCAGATGCCCTCCAGCTAAAGCTCCGCTCGCACAGTTCCTGACCGACGGCGCCAAACGCGCGACCATCGACCGCCACCGCCGCCACAAGACGATTACCCAGATCCGCCGCGTCGCCGGGCGTCACCAGAAAGCCACTGGAACCCTCGACCACCTTGTCGGGCAGCCCACCGGTTCGTGAGGCCACCACCGGGAGGCCGTGCGCCATGGCCTCGAGCGTCACCAGGCTCGACCCCTCGTAGAGCGTCGGATGCACAAACCAGTTGGTGACGGTATACAAACTATGGAGATCACGGTCCGAGGCCTGCCCGATGAATCGGCAGTGTCGTCCAAGACCAGCCTCTCGAGCCATCGCGGCAATCGTATCTCGCTCCGGACCGTCGCCGACGAGCACCCACGCCCACGACGACGGCAGCCGAGGCGCGACGCGGCGGAGTGCGTCGACGAGCACCGGAAATCCTTTGTTGACTTCGAGACGACCCACGGACAAGAAGAGTGGGCTCGGCTTGTCGAGCCCGAGCTGCCTCAGAAGCGCGCGCCCATGACTCGCGTCGCCGCGAGCTCGACACCGCTCGGGGTCGACGACGTTCGGGATCACCACTTGCGACGACGCCGGCACCTGGAGGTGTTGTTCGATCGTCGGCCGCAAAGAGTGATCGGTCGTGACCACCGCCGAGCTGGCGCGCGCGACGGTCCGAATTCCACGCCGGAATGGCGCGTATGCCCACCGTTTCAGTCGCACGTGTGAGCGGAACTCCTCCAGTCCATGCATCGTGGACACGAATGGCTCGGAAAAACGCCGGCGGCCACGCGCGCGGGCTAACCCCCACCCCGCGAGCCCTTGGGCGTGGATCACGGACCACGGACGGTGCGGCGCATTGATGACGCGCCGGGCGACGATGCTCGACCAGATAAAATAGTTCGTCACGCGGTCCACCACGACCGTGCCTGTGCGGTCTCCAACCGGGAACCATCGGCCGGAGACCCAATGCGGAGTCACGACCGACCGCAACATGTCGTCGGCGGCCTGACAGCGGGCCGTGTCCCGTGGTGTTTCTGAGAAGAGTTCGACCTGAACGCCAAGCGCCGCGAGCCCCGTCACCAGATCGAATACGTGGCGTTCCAGGCCACCTGGTCCATGGGCGGGATGCACGCGTCGGGAGACCATCGCGACACGGATCGGAGTTGCGGCGCGGGTCATGGTTGACGCGGGTGCTGGCGGTCGCGACTCTTTCGGATGGCCTCCTGATAGACCGACGCCATGCGGGGATACACCGCCTTCGGGGAATAGTGGTCCTCAACATGGCGCCGGGCCGCATGGCCAACCTCATCCCGGCGTCCCGGCTGGTCGAGCTCCCGAAGCGCCACCGACATCTCCGCTGGCCGGGAGACAAGCCAGCTGTTTTTGCCCGACTCCACGATCTCGGGATTGCCGCCCCTCGCCCAGGCGATCACCGGTGTCCCGAGCCCCATGGTCTCTAGGACCACGCGAGACAGGGGCTCTTCCCACGCGCTCGGAAGCAGGACCGCGGCGGCATCCCGCTGAAGAGCCAGTAACCGTCCGTGGTCAACCCATCCCAAGAATTCCACGTCCAACCCGGCCGCATCGGCCTGAGTCCGGAGTGCCGCCAACGATGGTCCATCACCCGCCACCTTCAGGGGCGGCACGCGGCCGGCATCAGAGAGGGCGGCGAGCAGCGAATCGAACCCTTTTGTCGGTTGCAGCTTACCGGCCGCGAGCAAAAACCGCTCTTTTTCAGACGCGTGATCCGGCGCAGCACAGGTCTCGAGCTCCTGGGGGTCCACGATATTCGGCACGACGACGAGATCCGCGGGCGGGAGCTCACCTTCGATGCGGCGGCGAACCGCCTGACTGACGGTCACGACGGTGTCGGCCATCACCAACCCATCTCCACGCGCGCGTAAACGACGTGTCGCCCACGGCACCATCGCCCGCGTCAGTGGACCCGGCCACCCCCAATACTCCTCCATACAGCCGCGCAGGTTCCGCGGTGTACACCCCGCACAACCCGCCCCCGCCCACCACGATGTGCCGTGCAGACACACGGGCCAATAGTCCCGAACGGTCACGACTGTGGCGCACCCGTGGCGTCGTCCGGCCGCGACCGCCGGGGGACCACTGTGCAGGTGCTGAGCATGGACGACATCGACATGCTGGGGCTCCTGAAGAAGGCGTTCGTTCAAGAACGCTTCAACATGTCGGTGCGCAAAGTCCCTCGCGCCAACGCGTGCGCGAGGACTTCGCCGCGCTCGCCTCACCCCGATCTCCGTCACCTCGACGTCCTCATACCGCCGAGAGACGACGTCGTCGTGAGACGACATGATCACAAACACGCGAACCCGGTGCCCTCTATCGCAGAGCACGCGCGCCAACGCGTGCGTGCTCCAGCCACTCCCCCCGCAGCGCGGCGGATACACGTCAGTGACGAGCCACACGTGCCACGCCGAGTGATTTCCGACGCTCATACTCGCATTGTCCATTGACGATTCGTTCGGCTCGTATCGACTCAGCGGTCAGAACCGCGTGCGATAGAACGACCCGCGGTTGAAAAAGAATCGCCAGGCGATATCCGTGACGCGCGGCGGCACCTCGACAAACTGGTTGTAGACAATCCTCGACATCTTCACGGGCGCGTCCCGCGGGATAAGACCGGTTGAATACTGGATCGTCAAGCCAACGTTCCAGACGACAAACATCGCCAACATCGCCACGCTCGCCGCGCGTGGGAGCTGACGAGCGCGCGCGTGCCATGTGGCCGCACCAAGGGCAAAAAGCGCCGTGCAATTGATAAACCGTCGGGCCCCAAAGGACGCGCCACCCCACCAGGTCTCATACGAACCGACCACAAGCACCTGCGCGACGAAAAACGCCACGAAGGCCATCGCCACCCGCGCGTCGGGTCGGTCGAATAACTCGCGCATGGCTAGGCGCGGCGGCCGAGACTCGCCGTCAGACGTGCGCCACAGCATCGCGAGCAGGCCGAGGGCGCCGACCATCGTGATCGGATGCCAAGAAAAGAGTCCATGAAATCCAGAAAACAACACGTCGAGACCATAGACCGGGAGCGGCGAGAACTTGTCGACGATAAACGGTGTGGGACCGTAGGTGCCGTTCAGGGTCTTGTAGACATAGAACTGCGGGGCAACGACGACACCGAGCGCGAGAGCAAAGACCAGATATCCCGCCAGTCGTTTCGCCAGCACCCCGTACACCAGCGACCCAAACGCGCAACGTTCGGTGCGGGACGACCGGTTTGACTGGACCGTCGCCAGACCCAGCGTAATGAGCTCGTCGACCACAACGACGGCCAGACCCAACCAGTTGAGCTCTCGAACCAGCACCATGAGACCAGCCGCCGCACCCAGCGCGCTCCATCTCCCCATGGTTCGTTCCGATCGCGCTCGCTGCCACAGTGTCAAGAAGAGTGCGACTGCAAACAACGAGTTCGCGTGAGCCATCGCGGGTGTGATGTAGAGATAGAACATCACGGGCGATGCAAACCACACGGCCAGTACCGCCCAAGTGGCGGACGTCCGGTCGGTATAGGCCCGGCACATACGATAGATGAGCGCAAGCCCAGTCAGCCCCCAGAACAGAGACGCGAGGCACACCGCCCATACATACGGCCGGCTATACCCGTCACGCGGCACGGTACTTCCGAATACTCGCGCCGCCGCCACCACGCCATCGGCCGCGATGTAGAAAGGCGCCCACAACAGGGCGGTCCCGATCGGCGCGTCGTTCAAGCGGTATCCGGTCGCGGTCGCCCCGTCACGGAAGGGCACCAGACCGGCGTGGGCGACCGGGTCGCGCTCGATAAAATGGGCATACTCATTCTCGTAATGCAGGTCGCGATCCACAAGGAGTGAGCGCAGCGTCGCAAAGTACTTGATCTCGTCGGCGCCATAGACTCGGGGTGTGAATAGGGGGAGGGCAAGAAGACCCGCCAGCAGCAGCACCCCCCACTCGTGTACCCAATCAGACCTGAACATGTTGGCTAGTGGTGTGTCTGTCACAACCCGTCCTCGACGAGGCTAGCAATCTCGCGTGCACCGCGCTGCCACCGATACGCCTTGCTCACCCGTTGTCGACCGGCCGCGCCCATGCCTTGTCCGCCATCTGACCGGGTGAGGACGTCACAGACGGCTTTCGCCAAGGCAACCGGAGTTGGTGCCACCAGAAACCCGGTAACCCCGTCCTCGACTGTCTGTCGCACACCACCTTCGTCGACCGCCACGACGGGACAGCCGCTATAGGCGGCTTCAATCACAGACAGTCCAAAGCTCTCTTGGATGGCGGTATGAATGTAGCAATGGGCGCCAGCATAGTATCGTGGAAGCTGCTCGTCCGATACGAAGCCGGCAAAATCTACCTGTTCGACCACCCCCAGCTCGTGTGCAAGCGCTTCAAGACGCGACCGTTCAGGACCGTCCCCGATAATGCCCCACCGCGGGAGCGGGCGGCCGCCAGTCCACCGTTCTCCGACCGCGGCCGCGGTCTTGAGGACAAGATCGACGCGCTTCCGGGGATGTAGGTAGTTGACCGTGATGACAACGGGCGGCGATTGAGCGCGTCGCTGTCTGACGCTGTCAAGCCGCGCTCGGTCAACCCCGAGCGTGATGACGGTCGCCGGTCGTCCGTAGACCATCTCGATCTGCGACGCGGCAAAGGGGCTGGACGTGCACACCACGTCGACCCCGCTGACAAGCGCGCGGTCAAGACGAGCGTAGAGACCGAGAAGTGGCGCGATCGCTACCCAACTCCATCCGACCCGGGCGAGGACAAGGTCACGGTCCTGATACAAGGCGCGGGGCGGCTCCCAACAATAGTAGAGCGTCCGACCTTGACTCTTCTTGACCCACCGCCGATACGGCGCCAGGAGCAACGCCGGGCCAAACAGGAGGCACACATCCGCGGTGTGGTCCAGGTAGTGACGCAGCCCGAAGACCCGCGCATAGTCCGAGATGGCGTTGACATACCGGTTACCGCTCCAATCCAACCGTGCGTCGGTGCACACGAGTTCGACTCGGTCTGCTAAGCGCGGCCGACACGACCGGTCGAACTGATGACACACGACCCGGACATGATGCCCGTCATCAGTCAACGCCGATGCCAACCCCAGGATGGCTCGTTCGGCACCTGACAGCAATTTGAACCGAGGAAAAACCAGGTCGATGCGGCGCGTCGTCACGCCCTTCCTCGTTGTTGGTCACTCAGCAGCTTACGGCCGGCCGTCGCCAACGCCCGAGCGATCGGCTCTGGGCGAAATTGCTGAGTAAACGTGGCCAGCCGGTCCCGATTAGGTCGCCAACGTCCAACCGTCGCGTCGTTGACGGCTCGTCCAAGTGGCAACGGGTCGTCCGGAGGCACAACGTGGCCCACGCTTTCGGTCGGCGGCGGCACACCGAACGAGATCCGAGATGTTTGAGTGACCACTAACGGAGTGCCCACTGCCGCGCCCTCCATACAATACACACCTCGTCATGGCATGCTCGTCTTTGATGCACGAGCGGGCTGCGCCCAGCAAGACACCACCTATGCGTTCGCCGCCGGGGACGGTCTCGCGGGCGACGTGCTTGGTCATTTCCAGCCGGTCCTCGTCCCAAGCTGAGAGTCCACCTTTTGACGCTTGCGTATCGCATGGGCTCGTGCGGGACCTGTGACGGCCGGAGACACCGCTGAGGGCACTACCGCACTGCGTAGACGACGAACCCGAGGGGGAAACGCTGGTCGCGACCCGGCAGACGAGCGGCGGCGTGGTTCAGCAGGTTGAGAAAGACGCGACTTCGGCCACCAGCGTTCATCATTTCCCAGATCGTCTGCAGCCGGTTGCCGTGCGGGTGGATCTCCACCAGACTGAATCGCCGAAAGAGATAGCGGAGCGAATCCGGAGTGAACCGATAGTGGTCTTCAGGGTCGGGATGATAGCGATAGAGGAATCGCGTCGACAGAATGCAGACTCCGCCGGGCCGAAGCGCATCGCCGAGACGTTCAATGGCAAGCTCTGGAGCATACAGATGCTCGAGCACTTCCAACGCGACGATCGAGTCAAAGGGTTCACCGTCCCAGACAAAGTCGTGGACGTCGCAGCAGATCTCTGGACTGGTATCGCGGACAATGTCTAGTCGCAAATAGTCCGTGTGAGGGATGGACTCGCGATAAGGCGCGCCCTTCGAACCGACATCAAGGACACGACCCGGCTCCATCCGGCAGAAATGGCGTCGCAATTCTCGGTCCAGCGTGATTCGATTGGTCGAGGGAATGCGTAGCGTCGGTATGCGCGGCCACACTTTTGTTCGCAAGGTTCGTAGCAAGACGGGTCACCCTTTTTTCTCCTCGCGTTCGTCTAGAGAACATCCGCGAGCGCCACGCACAACCGGTCGCGAAGATCGACGCGTCCAGAAATCATACCCTGTCGAAGCTGAAGAACAATCCCTCAGAACGAGAGGCGGTGGAGTGCCGGGGGATGCTTACTGTGTGCACGCGGTGTGAACAACGGGCACGCGCACGTCGCGGCAAAACCGGCACACGCCACTCCTTCGACAACTCCGATCGAGCCTTCGTGAGGATCATGTCTTCACCGTACTCGTCGAAACCGCGACGTGCGGGGCCAACATCGCAAGTAATTGCTCCCGACCAGGCGCGCCGGACCGGCGCAGGATGTCGGCAGGAATGCTCGAAGAACGGAGAGGATCCCCCCCATTGCGAGGCTGAGCGCGCCAATCTGGCCAGCGAAACGCCACGGAAAGCGCAACCCATACCGCCGGCGACAGCAAGAGTACGCATACAGCGCGCTCAGTAGTCTCGCGCCGCCAAGAACGGTCGCCGCCGCGACGAGTCCGAGAACCGAGGCCGGCGTCATGAGTGGTCACGGCGGGCCGAGCCAGCGCGCCGAAATGGTGTCGCTGCTACGAGAGTGCCGCTGCACTCACGTCGTGCTGGCATCGCGCCCAGGGACCGACGAAAGCATTGCGTTGCTGAAATCGACGCCGGTCCGCGGCGACTGGCCGGGCTGGGTGGTCGTCGAAGTGGAGAGTGCAGATTTCGAAGTCTTGGAGTTGAATCCGTGACTCACCCGCGTCCCTGGGCAGGTGAGTTCGTCGTGTTCGTCTCGGTCGCCGCCCTCGCGCTGGCCGTGGCCTTCGCCTTCGTGCTGCCGCGACACTGGAGCCGCGGCTTTCTCGGACCGGACGAGGCGTGGCACGCCGATCTCGCCCGACACGTCCTGGCCGGCGACGGGTACGTCTCCAGTACGTTGTTTCCGATGGCCGTGCCATCGACCGAAAACTTCCCAGTGGTCGAACCGCTGAAGCAGTCAGGGCTGTCCCTGGCGACGGCGGCCGCGTGGTGGGTATTCGGCGAAAGCGAGCGCGCGGTGATTGTGATCATGATGATCACGTTCGCCATAGGGGTGGGGCTGACGCGAAACCGCCGAATCGCCTTGCTCGTGACGGGGTTGGTCCTGGCGAACCCGTCGGTTCTCGGCATGATGCTGACGGCGCTGCCAACATCGATGGTGTTCACCACGTTCGTACTGCTACTCCTTCTCGTCATCGAACCAACACGTCAACGTGTGATGTTGGGCGGCGTGGTCTATGTGGCACTCCTACTTGCGAAGGGATATGGGATCCTGTATTCACTGCCGGTCATCGGATACCTGGCGGCCACATCTCGCACCCTCAGCATGCCGCTATTGTTCGGAGGGAGTGTCGTCCTATCGGTCGTCACGGCCCTGCTCGTTCTGCCCTCGGGTGCGGTCCAACTCGTCCATTCTGGAGGGAACTACTCTCTGGCGCTCCTGCACGGCTGGTGGTATTCCGCCGACGTATACGCGTTCGCCGACCTCTTTCCCCCGGATCCATGGACGGTCATTGCGGAACATCCTCGCGAGTTCGCAGTTCACTACGCTCGGCTGGCGAGACGGACGAAGAGAATCATCGACGGGCTTGGAGGGCCGACCCTCGGAAGCTCGCTGTTCCCATTGTTGTGGGTGGCCATGCTCGTGTTGCCAGTCGATCGGTTCCGCCCCGGGGTGTTGCTCCCGGCGATGCCTCGGACCGCTCCACCCTTGGTGCGCGACCTGAACATACTGGTTCTCCTTAGCTCATCGATTTTCTTGACGATCATTTTCTTTTGGGGCATCGGCCCAAACATCGTGCACTGGATACACCTGTATCCGATCATGTTGCTTCTCTGCATCGGTCTGATCTGGAGAGTCCTGACGCTGACTCAGCTGATTCCAAGACGAGGACGGGATCTTTTGCTCGGCGCGGCGTTGGTCTATTTGTTTGTGTACCCGCTAGCGCTGACGTTCCGAGAGGTCTACAAGGATCCGTTTGCCTATCTCGGCCGGAGACTGGCGGTGCGGAGTCTCGACTACGGCGAGCTCTCCGAAACGTTAGCGAACTGGGTGCCCGGTCGTGATGCCGTCATCGTGTCCGACATGGCCAACGAAATCGCCTAGTGGAATGGCAATCCGACGATCTATTTCCCACTCGACGCGGAACAGCTGCAGTTCTCGGTCGAGAAGTTCGACGTGCGGGCCCTCTACGAACGTCCGGGTTCCGCCTGCAACTGGGCCTACATCCGCGAAAGATTCCGACTCGTCGACACGCGCAATGGCCTGCTCCGGGTGCGTGATTCGGTCGGGCAGTAGGCACAAGGTTGAGCGTCAGCACTCCATTACGTCAGGATCGCGGGTCAGGAGCTCTGAGTAGAACTGGAGGTAGTCCTCTGCGATCCGCTCCATATCGAACCGCTCGACGGCGTCCTTGCGCGCGGCGCGGCCGACGCGCTCGGCACGAACTCGGTCCCCGAGCAACGCGGCAACGGCGCTCGCCAGCATGTCGGGGTCTTCTTGAGGTACGACGACACCCGTGCGATCGCCGACACCAAAAATAAAGTCTGTGATACCGGGAAGCTCCGTGACCACCGACGGGAGACCGCAAGCCATAGCCTCTGCCATAACGGTCCCGAATCCTTCCCGACGGGACGGAAAGACAAAGAGATCCGAGGCCTGGAGCAATCGGTGGACGTCGGCGCGCACCCCAAGACGATGGATCCGGCCGGCAGCGGCGGGCGTGACGCGCGCGAGTTGAGCCGACAGAAACTCTGTGCTCAGTGTGTCGCCACCAAACTCGTCGCGTCCGACGAGTAGCAACTGCGCACCCAGACCGGTGCGGCAAACACGCGACCAGGCCTCCAGTAGCACATCGATCCCCTTCCTACGGATCAACGAACCAACGAACACGACGAGCTGACCCTCCGACGGCAGACCGAGCTGATCCCTCAATCTCTTTCGATCGTCGGCCGGCGAAAACAGCCGGACATCCACCCCTTGCGGAATGAGACGTACCGTCTCCGCCTTCATCATTGCTCGTCCACAGGTGGTCTCCAGCGCCGGCGAGATAGCGACAAACCCATCGCAACGGCGATAAACGGCATAACGAAGCCCAGCGAACACGTCGGTCGAACGCGAAACCGTCAAAGGGTCATCTGCCCCTAGCAAGGTCAGCTCGAAGATGAGCGGCCGGTCGTGGAGGCGACACCATGCGTAACTCGCATAGAGGGCATCGGTCATCGCATGGACATGGATGAGGTCGAACGCGCCCTTGTCTTGGAGATACGCGAACACGCGTGCGGCAAACGTCGGTCCGACCGCACGATTCCTGAACGTTCTCGGGACCAGCCGCGGCGGTTGGTTCCCCAATCGCACGACCCGATACCTGTCGCACTGCTCGACGGATACCCCACAGCCCGTCGTGGCCGTGAGAATCGTAACATCCACGCCGCGACCAGCGAGGGTCGACGCCAGCGCCTCGACCTGGATACCTTGCCCGGAAAACATCGGGCGAAACCGCTGAATGACCATAGCCACCCGGAGCGAGTCAGACACGGGTCACCGCCTCCCGCAGAACCTGTTCGACGGCGCTCGCTTGCTGATCCCAGCTATAGCGAGATACGGCCAGCCGTCGCGCTTCGGCTCCCGCCTCTCGAAGAACGGTCCGGTTGGTCGCCCAGTATTCGAGCGTCGTTGCCAGCGCCTCCGCGTCACCGGGCGGGTAAAACCGCGCGACCGAGGACGGGAGCAACCGGTGCATCTCCTCGATGTCAATCGTCACCACTGGAAGGCCGGCCGCCAAATACTCAAAGATCTTTATCGGCGACCAAAACCACCCCAGTTTGAGGGCACTAAACGCCTTGGGGTCGAATGGCGCCAACCCCACGTCGGCCGCCGCCAGATAGCCAGGCACCTCGGCAAACGGGACCCGGCCGACGAACCGAATTGCACCCGACAGATCGGCGCGGTCCGCCGCCTGACGCGCCGCCGCCAGCCGGGGGCCCTCTCCGAGACAGATGATCTCGAGCTCGACACCGCGCGCCACGCACAACCGCACGGCCTCGACGAGGTCTTCAGCCCCGTGCCAGGCCCGAAAGCTACTCGCATACACGCCGCACAAGGGTGGGTTCGACCGTGTTGGCCCGGGTCGAAAACGCTCGATGTCCACGCCGTTCGTCACCACCGTGACTGCTGCCTGCAATCGAGGTGGGACGAGGTGAACAGATGTCGTGTAGACCGCGTCACTCCAATCGAGCACCTGCCGTCGCCAACGGTCCACCGGGCGGAGAAGACTGAGCCGGTCGAGTCCATCGCGCCAGGAGCCCGGATAAGGTCTGGCCGGCGAGTTCACCTCCAAAACGGCCGGTATGCCCGCTTGGTGGGCGGCCCAGATACCGCCCCCGCCGAACGTATAGAACCGGTCGACAATCACGTCCGGCTCAAAGTCCTGGGCGATGTGCCGAATCTGTCCCGCAGCGGTCCATTCGAAAAATCGCGGCGGGCGACGCAGCCTGCGGACGACGAGCCCAGCCGGCGGGGAGCGTTGGTCGACGCCGCGCGGAGCCACAACCTGAATGTCGTGGTGTCTTCTCGCCAACGCGAGACACAGCTCCTGCACGTGAACACTTCCCCCGTCTGTGCCCGGAATCGGGGTGTCCACCGCTGTGTAGAGAATCCGCACCGTTGCTGGTTGATTCTAGTCCTCCGAATCAGTAATTTCTGCAATCAGTCTTGTGACGCGGCACACGTCTGGCAAAGCACGGCGAGCGAGCAGATTGAGCCGGTGCGACCGACGAGCGACATTGCCCGGCGAGATATCGCGTGAGCGACTCATCGAAGAAATCGTCGAATTCGCGCCACTCGCGCGCCGTCGAAAAGCAAGGTTGACCATACTCCGGCCGGAACGTCATTGGCCTTTCTCGGCGACAGTCCATTAGTCTTGCGCGGTGGCAAGAATCGCTTGGTTCGCGCCCGGAAAAGGATATGCCGCGGGCCGGCTGGTTCGGCGACTACATGCCCGTCACCGCATCGACTGCTACGGCGAAGGACCAGATCACATCACACCGAGCGAATCCGGTGAAGCCAGCGGTGTCTCGCGAGCCGAGCTCTCAGACACCACCCAGACCGCTCACGACTTTATCTGGAACGAACGTCGGCAGCCGTATGACCTCACAGTCTTCGAAATCGCGAGCCACGCGGACTACGACTTTGTCTGGCCGTATCTCGTCCGTTACCCCGGACTCGTGCTCCTGCACGAGGGACGCCTGCACAACTCCCGGGGCCGGTCGTTGCTCCGGCAGGGTCGGCGGGCGGACTATCACGCCGAGTTCGCATTCGACCATCCGAATGCTCCTCGAGAAATCCCGAAGCTGGCATTCACCGAGGACCTTGAACCAGCCGACGAGCTGTGGCCCATGCGTCGCGTCGTGGTGGAGAGCGCTCGCTGGCTCGTCGTGCCCCACCGGTGGCTCGCCCGTGAGCTGCGGGACGAGGCTTCGCACTCGCGGTTTGGCACCATCGAGCCGGGAGTGGCACCGTCGTCACCACCGGTCGAAGATGCACGGCAGGTGAAGCAGCGATACGGAATCCCCAGCGAGGCCGTCATATTTAGCATCATGGGGCCCGCCTCGGAGCGCACACGGATTCCGCAGGTACTCTCGGCCTTGGCGCAACTCGACCCTGTCGGCACGCCATGGCATCTACTGCTTGCCACCAACCCGGCGTCCGGAGACGACGGGCGCCACCCCACCACCGCCGAGCTCGGCCTGACCCCACACGTCACACAACTCGGACCTGATAGCGAGGAGACACGAACCACCCTTCGCGCCATCGCCGACATCTGTGTCTGCCTGGAGTGGCCAGACCGGGCACGCGGGCGTTGGGAGTGGCTCAGCTGCCTGGCGGCAGGGAAACCTTCCATCATCTTTGATCTGGCCGACCGGGTAGCGATCCCGACGCTCGACCCGCGGAACGGCCTGACGCGGCGGGTGGCTGCCCCCTCCCAGGGCGCTGAGGACTACTCGCACGACCCGGCAGCGGTCGGTATCGATATCGTCGACGAGCAACACTCCCTTCAGCTCACCGTGCGCCGTCTCGGATCGGATCGAGCGCTCAGAACACAGTTGGGTAACCACGCACGCCGTCTCTGGGAGGCACGTTTCCAGCTCGATCGAATGGCCACCGAAGTCGACAGCGCGATTGGTCACGCCCTCGACGTGAACGTCGGCGAAGTCCAACGCCAAGATCTACCTCCACATCTGTTCGCAAACGGTTTGTCCCACGTGCGCGAGGTGGTCAGCCGCGCGCCCTCGCGCGCGGCTGATGGATGGACCGTCACCCCGGGACCACGGTGAGCCGGGTGCTCTGGCGCTTTTCGGCGCTCCTGCAGTACGCTCAAGAGATCGTGAAGATCACGCTCAATGGAGACCCTTTCGAGCTGAGTCGCCCCGTGACGGTTGATGCGTTGCTACGCCGTCTGGAGATCGACAGTCGGCGCGTGGCCGTGGAATACAACCTGGCCGTCCTCAAGCGAGCGGCATACGAATCGACAATCGTCAGCGATGGAGACAAGGTGGAGATCGTGAACTTTGTGGGTGGTGGATAATGACGGATAGTCTGACCATTGCGGACCGCACGTTTGCCTCGCGACTGATCGTGGGCACCGGGAAGTATTCGTCCCACGCAGTCATGACTCGCGCCCACCAGGCGTCGGGCACCGAGATGGTGACCGTGGCGATCCGACGGGTCAATATCAGTGACCGCGCGCAGGAGTCATTACTCGACCACATCGACACCGATCAGATCGCGTTGCTCCCAAACACCGCGGGCTGCTACACCGCAGCCGACGCGATCCGAACCGCTCATCTTGGGCGCGAAGCTGGTTTGTCGAATTGGGTCAAGCTTGAAGTCATAGGCGACGATAAAACGTTGTTTCCTGACAACGAAGCGTTGTTGGATGCGACCCGGCGATT
>CAUZIB010000033.1:0-46105 GCA_963579735.1 Vicinamibacteria bacterium
AACCTCATCGGAATCGGTCAAATGGTGGCAACAAATCGGCTAATCGGCCCCCCAAAGCAGCGAGTGGTAAGACCGCCGGCCGAGCGACGCGTCACACCAAAGAAGATCAAAGCCCAACCGCTAAAACCGGTTACCAGTGGTAACGCGGTTTCTCGCAAGACGTCAAAAAAGAGGGGCGGAAGCCAGTAGTGGACTGTCGCCTCTTCAACTTTCACCCACCGGGTTGCCGATGAAATATCGTTGTGTTCCGGCACGCCGGAAGAGCGCACAATCTGGGCGGATTTCGAGCACCGACTAGCCGCGGGACGCGACGCGCACCAGCGGGTAATTCACCGGTTGAAACCGGAAGATCCGCCAAAGTCAGACAAGACGAGGAAGACGTGGAAGACGATCTCAACACCCGGATGACCTCATTTGTCCAAACGGTGATGGACGCGATGGATCTCGCCGCCCAGGTGTCGTTGGAACCGTTAGAAGACGGGACGCGAATCGTCATCACGGGCGGTGAGTGCGATGTGTTAGTGCGTCGGAAAGCGGAGGGGCTCGATGCCCTGCAGCATCTTGTTAACGCCGCCTTCCGACGAGAGCACCCGGGGCGCCATATCGTGGTCGACTGCCTCGACTACCGAAAGTTAAAAGACGCGGAACTGCGGGAAACGGCGACACTCTTGGTCGATCGCGCTCGCGAAACTGGGACCCCGCAGGAAATCGGACCATTGAATCCGTATGCTCGCCGCATCGTCCATATGGCGATAGCGGATGACCCAGGGGCGTCTTCTGAGAGTATTGGCGACGCGTTCTTGAAGACGGTGGTCATTACGGCGGAATAGGCCCTGGTTCCCGCGGCCATGTTCTCCCCAGACGACACGATTGTCGCGGTTGCAACGCCACCGGGCCGGGGAGGCATCGGCGTAGTGAGGCTCAGCGGACCTCGAGCAGAGGAAACCGCTCTGAGTATTTTCGGCGGCCACCCCACGCTTGAGCCGAGACGGGTGACGCTAGTGACTGTCGTCGATCCCTTGCCGCCGCGCCGGCAGGTCGACCGCGTGCTCGCGACCTACTTCCCTGCTCCTGCCTCGTATACCGGCGAGAACGTCGTCGAGCTGAGCGGTCACGGGAATCCGGTCTTGCTGCGCCTCGTCGTGCAGGCGGCTCAGTCGGCGGGAGCCCGGCTGGCCGAGCCGGGCGAGTTCACGTTGCGCGCGTTTCTGCATGGCCGCATCGACCTTGTGCAAGCGGAGGCGGTTGGCGACCTCGTGGATGCGGTGACGCCACTCCAGGCTCGGGTTGCGTTTGACCAACTCGAGGGCACGGTCACGAGTGCAATCTCAGGTATCGAGCGATCGGTGTTTGACCTCGTCGTGCGTCTCGAGGCGTCGGTCGATTTTCCCGATGAGGGATACCACTTTGTCCGCGCCCCGACGGTGGCGAGAGAGCTGCGGGGGCTGCAGGAGGAGACGAGGAGTCTCCTCGCAGACGCCCAACACGGACGACTTGTCCGCGAGGGTGGACATGTTGTGGTACTCGGTAAACCGAATGTCGGCAAATCGACGTTGTTCAATCAGCTCCTCCGCACCGCACGGGCCATCGTGACCGATGTCCCCGGGACGACACGTGACCTTCTAACCGAGACACTTGATCTCAACGGTATTCCGATAACCTTGGTAGATACGGCGGGGATCCGCGCGACTGCTGACGAGGTCGAGTCTGAGGGGGTCGAGCGGGCGCGCCGGGCGTTGGGAGTTGCCCAGCTTGTTGTGCTGGTGCTCGACCGATCTCAACCGCTGGACGAAGAGGACAGCACGCTCTGGCGAGAAACGCTGACGACCACTCGTGTCGTTGTGGTGAACAAGACGGATCTTCCCGCGGCGTGGGAGCCGGACGACCTCGAACACGCGTTCGCCCGCTGCGACGACCCTCGGTCTTCTGAGGATGACCACACGGGTACCCTCGCGTCACGGTGCGAGGGGCCGACGTTCTGTGTGTCGTTGGTCGCTGACGACCCGAACGCGCTGGACGAGCTCAGGGAGGGAATGGCGGAGTCACTCGTTGCGCGCGAACCCTTGCGGGACGTGCCGATCGTCACAAACCTCCGGCATATTCATCTCTTGGAGCAGGCGAACGAGGCCTTGTGTCGAGCCGCTGACGCCGCGGCGGCAAGCGCGTCCGAGGAACTCGTGCTGGCTGACCTCGCCGACGTGCAGCAGGCGCTGGGAGAAGTCACCGGCGCGCGCACCGCCGACGATGTGTTGACTCGAATCTTCTCCAAATTTTGTATCGGGAAGTGATGCTCTTGCAACCCACCAAGAGTCGGCGGACCCGGTGATTTCCACCGACGACTGCAACCAAACTGACGACGGTGGAGAAGACCATGCGCGTGTATGACATCATCGTAGTCGGGGCGGGCCACGCAGGGTGCGAGGCGGCCTACGCAGCGGCCCAGATGGGGCTCCAGGTTGGTTTGTGCACACTTTCGCGTGACACGGTGGCCCATATGCCGTGCAATCCCGCGATTGGCGGCACTGCCAAGGGGCATTTGGTCCGTGAGATCGATGCGTTGGGTGGTCTCATGGGGCGCGCGATCGACGCGACCGGTATTCAGTTCAAGCTGCTCAATCGGAGTCGCGGGCCAGCAGTATGGTCCCCACGAGCCCAAGCCGACAAACGGGTCTATGCGGCCTGGATGCGTCGCGAGCTCGAGCGGGTTCCGGGGCTTGATTGGATCATCGGTCGGGCGGGTCGCATCGTCGTGAAGGACAACGGCGTCACCGGACTGGCGCTGGAAAGCGACGGCAACGAGGACGGTCCATTCCCGTGTCGCGCCCTCATCGTCACCACCGGCACGTTTCTCAACGGGCGAATACATATCGGTCCCGACACGACACCGGCCGGGCGATTTGGTGAACCCGCGTCGTGCGATTTGGCCGAGTCGCTGAAGGGGTTCGGTTTTCGATGGGGTCGGCTAAAAACCGGAACCCCTCCTCGGTTGGACCGTCAGAGCATCGATTTCAGCCTGTTCGAAGAGGCGCCCGGAGACGACTCGCCGGTGCCGTTTTCGTTTATGACCGACCGTATCGAACGCGAGCAGATCATGTGTCACTTGCTCTATACGACCGACCATGTGCACGCGCTCGTCAAACGACATATCGACCAGTCGCCGCTGTACAACGGCCAGATCAGCGGCGTTGGGCCCCGATACTGCCCGTCGTTGGAAGACAAGGTCATGCGGTTTCCAGAGAAAGAACGTCATCAAGTCTTTCTCGAGCCGGAAGGGCTTGATGTTGCGGAGACCTATCTCAACGGATTCTCGATGAGCTTGCCACGGGACGTTCAGCAGTCGTTGGTGCGCGCTCTCCCGGGCCTCGAGGACTCGGTGATGCTTCGGCCGGGGTACGCGGTGGAATACGACTTCATACAACCGACCGAGCTTCGGCCCTCATTGGAAACGAAGCAGATCGCAGGCCTCTTCTTTGCCGGTCAGATCAATGGAACGTCGGGCTACGAGGAGGCCGGCGCACAGGGACTGCTCGCTGGGATCAATGCGGCGCGTCACGTGCAACGCCGGTCGCCCATCGTGCTTGGTCGAGACCAGGGCTACATCGGTGTTCTGGCGGACGATCTCACGACAAAAGGGTGTCTAGAACCATATCGGATGTTTACGTCGCGGGCGGAGTATCGGCTGCTCTTGCGCACCGACAACGCCGATCTTCGACTGACGCCGATCGGTCGCGACGTCGGGCTTGTGGACGATGGACGGTGGCAGAGATTCGAGGGGCGCCGGGAGCGATTCGAGACAAACCTCGCGACGGTTCGACGCACGACCGTGACAGTTGAACGCGGCGCCCGGCAACGCGCATCCCAGGCGCTACGTCGACCGGAGGTCCGGCTGGATCAGTTGGCACGTGAGGGGCAAGTGTCTCTCGACACCGCGGCCGAAACGGCGGCGGTCGATGTGGCGAGTGTGGAAACCGAGTTCAAGTACGCCGGATACCTCGAGCGACAACAAGCGGCTGTCGAGAGAGCCCGTCACTATGAAAATAGGGCAATACCCAGAGATTTTAGATATGCTGGGATTCCTGGTCTGTCTCACGAGGTTGTAGAGCGTTTAACCGAGACCCGTCCTGTGACGTTGGGCCAGGCTCTGCGTGTGCCGGGGATTACCCCCGCCGCTGTGGCGGTCATTGGGGCCCACGTCGGGAACGGCGGACGCCGTGTCGAAGAAAGCCATCCTTAGAGACCGGATCCTGCGTGGCGCCAGACGCGCCAGGTTAGAACTGGCGGATGGACTGGTCGACCGTTTGTGCGTCTATGTTGAGCTGCTCAGTCGTTGGAACCAGAAGATGAACCTCACCGCGCTCGACGAGCGCGAGGTAGGGTTGGAGCGGCTTCTCATCGAGCCGCTGGCGGCGGCTCGGCACCTGCCGGCAGCGGATGGGCGATTGGTGGATATCGGTTCCGGCGGGGGATCCCCGGCGATTCCGATGACGCTCGCCGCGCCCAACTGGAGCCTACTCATGGTCGAGTCGAAAATTAGAAAGTCAGCGTTTCTGCGTGAGGCCTGTAGACATCTCGAACTTTCGAATGCCACGGTCCATACCGGCCGTTACGAGAGCCTCTTCGCAAGACCAGAGCTGCATGAGGCGCACGATGTGCTAAGCGTGCGGGCGGTCCGCGTCGATGCGGGTTTGTTGCGGGGGTTGCAAGCGTTTGTAAAGCCTGAAGGGCAGCTCTTTCTCTTTCGTAGCTCCGGCGTGCCGGAGGTCCCAAAAGACCTTCAGCCGCCGTTAGCCTGGCGAGCCACCTATGCCATCGGATCGGCGTCGCACAGCCGCCTCGTGGTGCTCGAGAAGCTGGTCTTTGGTCGCTTTGGAAGAGAAGCGCCAACGGAAGGATGACATTCGTCCGAACCTACTCGGCGTAGGGCGCCGGCTGGCGGCCTAGCTGCCTCGTGACGTCGTCGACCCCCGCTCCGTATCATCTCCGGCGTCGCTGGCCCCTCGCCGCCGAATAGGCGAGCAGCCTCGCAGGACTCCCCTCCCGCGAATTCTATCGAATGAAGCCTTACCTCGAGTCCAGCGAGAATTGTTATAGGACAGTCGTCGGTGACGACGCTGCCGTGCGCACCCTGCCACCCGCACAGAGGACCGTGCATTCGCGCCCCACCGCGCGTGGGTATTGACAAACTCCTTTACGCATTGCCCGTCGACATCGGTGAAACAATGACACTCGTGCCAGCGACCGACGTGTGAGCGAGGCCGAGCGGGCTGAGCGCAACCGTCATCATCACCGAGTGCCATCACGCCGACCGTCCTTCGCCAAGCACCCTCGAATTTAGGATCCGCCACATTGAGCGTAGATGCGTCGAAGGGGGGCGAGCGGTCCGCCAACACCGTGGAGAGGCTGCGCGCTCTCCACGGTGTTCCACGTGGAACGTTGGGTCCGTCCGGAATCGTCCATTGGGTTCGCCCTATGGGTCTTATCTGAAGACGTCACAACGCTGTCAGTTTCGAGACTCGCCGACAGTAGTCTCTCGACTAGACGTGGCCATGAGCAGACCCGAGTCCCGCCTCCTGGGTCCCCGGAGCCTATCGCAGCAGTTCCTGCCGCTGGTCGGCGGCGCGGCGCGCCAGGCGTGCGGAACTCATAGACTCGATTTATCGCAGATGAGGAAACGCCGCCAGAGGAATCTCCAGAAGGAGGCGATATGTGCCTTCTACTTCCGCCGACAGTGTAACGGCGTTGTCTAACCGGTTGTTTTCGCCGACACGCGAATCGACGTACAGGCATGGGCGAGTGCCGACCCTTCTTGTCCTGGAGAGCCGGTGATGGCTTCCGCTTTCCGCAGATTGTCTTTCCCCAGCGTGAATGTGGCTATGGTCGGCCCGCAAAAGAGTGAGGAACCCGGCATCGCTCATTCGTCCGCCGGGTTTTCAATGGCGAAGACCAGGGATGGTTGGTGTTGAGGGTAAAAACTTGATCGAAACACAGGAATTCTCGGACTCTTGTTCGGCTTGTTGCATCGGCACTTAGAGACGAAGTAAGGACTCAGGTCTGTTTCGCGGTAAGCGTTGCCGTCGACGCGATATGACGAATTTATAGCATATCGCGTCGAGCGTAGGCCCCGAAAGAGGGCGATTTAGAATTTCCTCCGCTACTCTGTACCCACGCGGTCACGCCAAGCGAATCCTGTGGTATGTTCCACGTGGAACATACCAGTCACCGACCCGGTTTGTTCCACCGCTGTTGGAATTTCAGGCGCGCTATTTCGTAGGTTATTAGACCTATTATTAAAAAACGAGGCTCATGAAACAGGTGATCGCAGTCGCCAATCAAAAGGGCGGAGTAGGAAAGACGACGACCGTGGTGAACCTCGGCGCGGCACTTGCGCTCGCGGGGCAACGCGTTCTGTTGATCGATCTAGACCCGCAAGCGAACCTCACCAGCGGAGCTGGGTTGAAGGGCGTAACACCAGTAGGCGGAACAATTTACGACGCGCTGGCGACTACAGATGAGCCGCAGCTCGACCAGTACACGCTGGAAACCAGTGTGAAGGGTCTATCCCTGGTGCCAGCGAACCGCAGTCTCACGGGGGCAGAGCTCGACTTAGTAGAACTACCCCGTCGCGAAGCACGGCTGCAGCCGCTGGTTGAACAAGGTCGCGCTCGATACGACTATATTCTGGTAGACACTCCTCCTTCTCTCGGACTTCTTACGCTCAACGCGTTCGTCGCGGCGGACGGCATTTTGATTCCCTTGACTTGCGAATATTTTGCCCTGGAAGGCGTGGCTGACCTCATCTCGACGCTGGACCGAGTACGCGGAAGCCTCAACGCGCGACTCGAGGTCGCTGGTGTGCTTCTCACCATGGACGATCAGCGGACAAACCTCGGTCAGCAAGTGGCCAGTGAGGTTCGGTCGTTTTTCAAAGACAAGGTGTTTAGGACAACGATCCCCAGAAACATTCGTCTGGGGGAAGCGCCGAGCTATGGCTTGCCGGGAGTCATCTATGACGAGAAATCAAAGGGGGCCGAGGCGTATGTCGCTTTGGCGCGCGAGATCCTCACCAATCCTGTGGCTTCCTCGGGCCTTTCGGAAAGGGGACGAGACGAACCCGCCGAGTCGCAGCCGGAGGAGCCATCGCCGCCAACTACCGATCCGCCTGGCGAAGGCTAGTTCACTGGAACAGTAACTTGTGGCGCAAGTCCCTGGCGTGGCGTCGGGCTGGCCAGGCGCGAGGACGGAGAAGATTGGGCCCCGGTACTGGGCACTCGTCCTCTACATCGGTGGTTCCTTTTTTTCAGCGTCGCCCGCGATTCGGCGTAAGAACTACGGCATGCTGTGCCACGACCAGTTCGAAAGTTGCCGAGGCGGTATGCAGCGGTAAGGAGCAGGATGATGGCAGAGAAACGTCAAGCGCTGGGTCGAGGATTGAGCGCGCTTATCCCAGACACGCCGCCTCCAACGTCGGACGCGACCGCGCCAACCGCTCTTGACGTAGACCTTGACCTCCTCGAACCAAACGCCGAGCAGCCCCGGCGCGATATGGACGAGGCGCGTTTGGAAGAGCTGGCGCAGTCACTCAAGTCCAGCGGGTTGATTCAGCCGATTGTCGTGAGGCCGCGTTCGGCGGGGCGATACGAGATTATCGCCGGCGAACGCCGTTGGAGGGCAGCCCAGCGGGCAGGCTTGCTCAAGGTGCCCGTGGTGGTTCGCAACGTGCCCGCTGACCAACGTCTCGAGCTCGCGTTGGTCGAGAACATCCAGCGCGAAAACTTGAATCCCATCGACGAGGCGAAGGCATATGCTCGCATGGCGGAGCAGCTGCACCTCACCCAGGAAGAGATCGCGACAAAAGTTGGGAAGGACCGAGCCACCGTCGCGAACTATCAGCGACTGTTGAGCCTTCCCACGGAGGTGCAGGCCGAGGTGGCGGCTCGCGTGCTGACGATGGGGCACGCTCGAGCCCTAGTCGGTCTCCCGGACCCCGCATTGCAGCGTCGAGTGGCACGAGACGTCCGCGCTCGCGACCTCTCGGTCCGCGAGACCGAATCGCTGGTCAAGAAACTACGGGCGCCGTCCGAATCTCGACCCCGCGAGCGCACGTCAGATGTTCATACGCGGGCGGCGGAGCAGGAGCTCCGGCGTGCGCTGGGTACCCAGGTGCGGGTGGTGCGCGCCCGCCGCGGAGGAAGGATCGAGGTGCAGTTCACGTCCGAGGACGAGCTCCAGCGCCTGTATGATCGTCTGACCGCCCGGTGAGGTCCTTGGCCACCGAAATATGGGCAAAACGCCACGGCCCGGGATGCCTTGTCGACGAGGATCCTCAGCGTGACCAGGGGCCGGGCGGGTGGTGACGCCGAAGGCGGGAACGCGCCATACCGCGGAACCGACAATGTGCAACGCGTCCGAGACCGCGACGACACCCTCCTACTTGCCCGCGGTTCGTCCCGAATGGTATAAATGCCTGTTTGGCTCGCCGCAGATTGCCCTTGCTACAGAAGCCTCCTTATCGGTTCCACACAACCGTGTGATCAGTCGGCGACCCTAGTTGAAAGTCGGCTCTGGTGAGCGCTCTGACCATCGCATGGCCCCATTGGCACCAATCAAACGCGAGCAACGTTGGGAACGCGGTAACTAGAAGAATCCAGACGAATAATGACGAATCGCGCTGCGGCCATACGATACGCACGAGCGTTGCTTGAAGTCAGTCAGGCGGACGCCGATCCCGCGCTGGTCGAAAAGGAACTTTCGGATTTTGTCGGGCTTATGACGACACACCGGAGGCTTGGCAACCTGCTGACAAATCCGGCGATCCCGTCGGCGCGTAAGCACGCGTTCGTCACGGCGCTTGTCACTCAAATTGGTCGCGTCAGCGTGGTTACCGTGCGCTTGCTGCGAATGCTGGCGGAGCGTGACCGCTTTCCGATCCTCGACGAAATTCTTGAATCATTCCGGGAACGGCTACGTGAGCACCAGGGAAGCGTTCGAGCGCACATCACGACCGCGACCCCGCTGCCCGCGGCCCGCGCGCAAGAGCTCGCCCAAGCGATCGAGCGGGCGACGGGCAAACACATTGAGCTCGACACTGCTGTCGATGAAACACTCCTCGGTGGCATGGTGGCCCAGATCGGGAGCACTGTGTATGACGGGAGTATCGCCAACCACCTAGGACGGCTGCGGCGACGGTTTCTCCGTGAGGCATAAAACGACCGATGCAGATCAAAGCTGACGAAGTCTCAAAAATTATCAAGGACCAACTCGGCGACTACTCGCTGGATGTCGATGTTGCCGAGGTAGGCACGGTCGTGTCGGTGGGCGATGGCATCGCGAGTATTCACGGTATCGAGGGCGCGATGGCGACCGAGATGCTCGAGTTTCCCCATGGTGTCTTTGGTATTGCCCTCAACCTCGAGGAGTCAAGCGTCGGGGCGGTGTTGCTTGGAGACGCAACGTCGATCAAAGAGGGTGACACCGTCAAGCGAAGTGGCCGCATCATGTCAGTGCCGGTCGGGGATGCGTTGCTGGGACGAGTGGTCAACGCGCTTGGCCAGCCGATCGATGGGAAAGGCCCCCTTGGTGCGACCGAGCAGTCGCCAATCGAGCGAATTGCCCCCGGGGTTGTCGACCGGCAAGGGGTGAAAGAGCCGCTGCAGACCGGCCTCAAGGCCATCGACGCGATGGTGCCAGTGGGGCGGGGGCAGCGTGAGCTCATTATCGGCGACCGACAGACGGGAAAGACCGCCGTTGCAGTCGATACCATCATCAATCAAAAAGGTCTCGACGTCATCTGCATCTACAACGCCATCGGCCAGAAGCAGTCGACCATTGCTCAGGTCGTAAAAACGCTGGAAGAGAACGGCGCGATGGAGTACAGCATTGTCGTTGCCGCGGGCGCGTCCGACCCCGCCCCGCAGCTCTATATCAGCCCATACTCGGCGTGCGCCATTGGCGAGTATTTTCGTGACAGGGGTCGCCATGCGCTCTGCGTTTATGACGATCTGTCAAAACACGCCCAGGCGTATCGCGAGATTTCGCTGCTGTTGCGGCGTCCTCCTGGGCGCGAGGCCTATCCTGGTGATGTCTTCTATCTGCACTCCCGCTTGCTTGAGCGCGCCGCGAAGCTGAACGACGCGCAGGGTGGCGGCTCGCTCACGGCGTTGCCGATTATCGAGACACAGGCCGGTGACCTCTCAGCCTATATTCCTACCAACGTGATCTCGATCACCGATGGCCAGATCTTTCTGGAAAGCGATTTGTTTCACCAGGGGATACGACCCGCGATCAACGTCGGGAACTCGGTTTCCAGAGTCGGGGGATCTGCTCAGGTGAAAGCCATGCGAGCGGTTGCCGGCACTTTACGGCTCGACCTCGCGCAGTTCCGCGAGTTGGAAGCGTTCGCCCAGTTTGGAAGCGACCTCGACCGGGCCACTCAAAACCAGCTCAACCGTGGGCGCCGACTCGTCGAGGTTCTCAAACAGCCGCAGTATCGGCCCTTGGCGGTCGAACGGCAGGTGCTGATCCTGTTTGCGGGAGTAAACGGGTATCTCGATGCGGTGGATGAGGCCGATGTCGCCGCCTACGAACAACAGTTGTACGAGTTTTTTGACAGCCGTCATTCTGGACTCGTGCAGACTCTGGACGAGCAAAAGAAGTTGAGTGATGAGCTGAGAGGCGATATCGCGGGCGCCGTCAAGGAATTCACCGATCAGTTTGTGGCGGTCAAGAAAGGCGCCGCGGCCTAGTGGCTCTTCACGCCTCCATCTTTGGGCTGTCGCTGGTCCCCGTCGCTCCTCGCGGCGTTGGCTGTGGCTCCAAAATCCCTAAATTTCACGCTCTGGCCGCATGGCGAGGACCCACGAGCCCTCACCGGCAGCCGACCAATGAGTGTTTGAAGAGCCACTAGCGCGTCATGCCGTCTCTATTAGACCTCCGTCGTCGGATTCGTGCGGTCAAGAACACCCAGCAGATCACGAAGGCGATGAAGACCGTGTCGGCGTCGAAGTTGCGCCGCGCTCAAGCCCGTATCGTGGGCGCGCGGCCGTTTGCCCGCGACATGCTCCGAGTGCTGAACGGTCTGGCGGCTCGCGTCGACCCGCAGACCCATCCGTTGTTGGCCGACCCGCCGGTGCCAAAAGAGGGCGCGCCGGCACTGCTGTTTGTCGTGACCGCGGACAAGAGCCTCTGTGGCGGTTTCAACTCGACGATTTTGAGACGAGCAGCGGCCCATATCGTCGATTCACCGAGCCCGGTCGCCTTGGGACTGGTCGGTCGAAAAGGTCGCGATTTCTTTCGACGTCGCAGCATGGACGTGCGTTACGAAGACGTGAACCTGTTCAACAATCTCCGCTATAGCCACGCGCAAGCTATCGCGGATGTGGCTATCGAGCAGTACACCAGCGGGAAAGTGTCCGGGGTTGGTCTGCTCTACAACGAGTTCAAGAGCGTCATGCAGCAAGAGGTCGTCATTGATCAGTTGCTTCCGATCCCTCGGCTCATGTCTGACGAGGACGAGTCGACGGCGCTCGCGGACTACCTGTTCGAGCCAAACCCACAACAGATTTTTGACACGCTCCTCCCGCGACACGTCGAGACTCAAGTGTTCCGAGCCTTGCTGGAATCGGCGGCGGCGGAGCACGCCGCCCGTATGACGGCGATGGACGCCGCCACTCGTAACGCCGGAGAGATGATCGAAGGGCTCACGCTCTATATGAACAAGGTCCGGCAGGCCACGATTACCCGTGAGTTGATCGAGGTTGTTTCGGGGGCGTCTGCCCTCTAGTGGCACGTGCAGAGCCACTCGCGACAGTCCACCACCGGTGACGAGAACACTCTAAGAAAGAGCGACAGCAAATGGCAGCGGAAGACACCAAAACCGGCAAGATCATTGCAATAATCGGACCGGTTGTTGACATCGAGTTCGAGGGGGGCCGCCTTCCGGAGATCTACAACGCCCTGCGTATCGCGCGGGCGGAAGAGAACGAGGGGCAGGGCGCAGAGGATGTCGTCGCCGAGGTAGAGCAGCATCTTGGTGAAAACCGCGTGCGCGCCGTGGCCATGACGACGACGGACGGGCTGCGCCGGGGTATGGTCGTCGTCGACACGGGCGCGCCGATCTCCGTGCCGGTTGGGCCCGAGACCCTCGGCCGGGTGCTCAACGTGCTCGGCGAGCCAGTCGACTTTGCCGATCGGCCCGTCGAATCAAAAGAACGGTGGCCAATTCATCGGCCCGCCCCATCACTGGAAGATCAGTCGACCGAGCTCCAGATGTTTGAGACGGGCATCAAGGTCATCGATTTGCTCGAGCCGTATCTACGCGGTGGGAAGATCGGGTTGTTTGGGGGCGCTGGCGTCGGGAAGACCGTCATCATTCAAGAGCTCATCAACAACATCGCGCTCAAGCACAGTGGTGTTTCGGTGTTTGGCGGGGTAGGCGAGCGCACTCGCGAAGGCAATGACCTGTGGAACGAGATGCAAGAGAGCGGGGTCATCAATATTGAAGACCAGGAGAAGTCGCGGGTCGCACTCATTTTTGGTCAGATGACTGAGCCGCCGGGCGCCCGCCTGAGAGTTGCCTTGAGCGCGCTCACCGTCGCCGAGTATTTCCGCGACGCCGAGAACAAAGACGTCCTGTTGTTTATCGACAATATTTTCCGCTTTACCCAAGCGGGCTCGGAAGTGTCGGCGCTCCTCGGCCGTATGCCGTCGGCGGTGGGCTATCAGCCGACGCTCCTCTCAGAAATGGGTCAGTTGCAAGAGCGGATCACTTCGACAAAGAATGGGTCCATAACATCGGTCCAGGCCATCTACGTTCCGGCTGACGACTATACGGACCCGGCGCCCGCGACCACGTTCGCTCATCTTGACGCAACGACGGAGTTGTCTCGGGAGATTGCCGCCCAAGGGCTGTATCCGGCGGTCGATCCGCTCGCGTCGACCTCTCGTATCCTCGACCCGCGTATCATCGGCGAGGAGCATTATGCAGTGGCCCGCTCGGTCAAAGAGGTGTTGCAACGGTATAAGGATCTCCAGGACATCATCGCTATTCTCGGTATCGACGAGCTGTCCGAAGAGGACAAGCTGGCCGTGACCCGCGCGCGGAAGATCCAACGTTTTCTTTCCCAACCCTTCTTTGTGGCTGAGCAGTTTACGGGTGCTCCCGGCAAGTATGTCGCCATCGCCGATACCATCCGCGGCTTCAAGGAGATCGTCGATGGAAAGCATGACGAGATCCCCGAACAGGCGTTTCTCATGATGGGCACAATCGAGGAAGTGCTCGAAAACGCCGAGAAGCTACAGGCGACCGCGTAGGAGACACAGTTTGCTAGAGACCCTGGTATGCCGCTTCCAACCAAGCTCACCCTCGAGCTCGTGACCCCCGACCGTGCGATTGCGCACGAGTCTGTCGACGAGGTCCAGATCCCGGGTTCGGAGGGCTATCTCAGCGTGCTCCCCGGACACACCCCGCTACTCACAACACTGGACGTTGGCGAGTTCTCGTTCCGCCAAGGGACAGAAACAACGTTTGTCTCGATCGCCGACGGGTTTGCGGAGGTCCTACCGGACCGGGTGACCATCCTGGCTCAAATTGCTGAGCGAGCCGATGAAATCGATGTCAACCGCGCCGCGCAGGCCGAACAACGAGCTCGGCAGCGGATGGAACAGAGCCAAGCCGACAGTGGTACGGCGGATCTCGATTTTGAACGTGCCCGCATTGCGGCGTTGAAGGCACTCGTCCGCTTGCGGGTGGCCGCGAGGATCGGTCGGGGCGGACCGGTCTAACCACAGGCTCGCACGAGCTCATGGCAGTCTCCTGGGCGGCGCGTACTCATCCTGGTCTCAGACGTGCCAAGAATGAGGACAGGTTCTGCGCAGTACCCGAACGGGGGTTGTTTGTGGTCGCGGACGGCATGGGGGGGCACGCAGGCGGCGACGTTGCTTCCGAACTAGCGGTCGTCGAGATCGAACGTGTCGTCAGGGCCACAGCCGCACTTGGTCAGCACGATACCTGGCCGATGCCCTTTGACAGTTCGCTCGGGCGGGACGGCAACATACTTCGCGCGGCATTCGTGGGGGCAAACCAGAGCATCTTGGACGACGCCGATGCAAGCGAGGAGCTAAGCGGCATGGCGACGACCGCAGTGGCCGTGTTGCTCGCCGGTCTTCAAGCAACGATCGCCCACGTTGGCGATAGCCGCGCTTACCTTTTACGCGAGGAACGACTGACGCGTCTGACTGGCGACCATTCTTGGGTCGAAGAGCAGATGCGAGCCGGGCTGCTGACCGCCGAGGCGGCGCGCGAGCATCCCTGGCGCAACATCGTCACGCGGGCGCTGTCGGGCGCGGGCGATCTCGAGGTTGACGTGAGCCAGATTGAGCTCCAGCCCGCCGACCGCTTGCTCCTCTGCTCGGATGGCCTGACTACGATGCTGACAGATGACGACGTCGGGCGAATCATCGACGACGCGACCGACCTTCAACGTGGGTGTGACGATCTGGTCGACCGTGCGAACGCGGCGGGTGGGTCCGATAACATCACCACGCTTCTCCTGGCCATGGAGTAACGGGTCTCCCTCCTCACGGCCCCGCGCGGCGACCCCGCAAGTTTCGCGACCAATTCGATGCTAGACAACCTACAGCGGCTCTTTCGATATCGCGGCCTGGTCCAGACGCTGGTGACCCGAGAGTTAAAGGCGCGGTATCGCGGGTCGGTGCTCGGCTTCTTGTGGTCATTCATCAATCCGCTTCTCCTCTTGCTCGTCTATACATTCGTGTTCTCGGTTGTACTCCCGGGATTCAGAGGAGACCTCGAGCCATATGCGCTGTTCCTATTTTGTGGGCTCTTGCCGTGGACCTGGTTTTCGTCCGCGCTACTCGAATCGTCGCACTCGCTTATTGCGAACGGAAACTTGATCAAGAAGGTACTATTCCCGGTCGAGATTCTGCCCGTGGTTGCGGTGTTGTCGAACATGTTCCACTTCTTTTTCGCGCTCCCGATCTTGGGTCTGTTTCTCTTGTTCTACACGCGACCGGTTTCTCCGTTCGAGTTGGTGTGGTTTCCCGTGGTGGTCCTCGCGCAACTCGTGCTAACACTTGGCATCGCGTTTTTCTTGTCGGCGCTAACGGTTCATTTTCGCGACTTGCGGGACATACTTGGCAATCTCCTGACGCTCTGGTTCTTTTCGACGCCGATCCTCTATCCCATGTCGCAGCTCCCACCGTTTGGGCAGGGCCTTATGAATCTCAATCCCTTCGCCCACCTGGCGATTGCCTATCAGGAAATCCTGTTCTACGAGGGACCGTTCGGTCACTGGAAGTGGTTACTGGCTTTGCTGGCGGGGTCGTTCGTTGTCTTTCTCTTGGGATACGCGCTTTTTGACCGTCTGCGCGACTCGTTTGCGGAGGAAGTATGATGACCGCTGTCGATGTGCGAGGCGTGACAAAACGTTACCGGCGATACCAACATCGTCGGCAGTTCGCGACCTTGAAAAGCGCTTTGATTCGGGGCAGTCTGACCAGCGACCTCAGTCCAGAGGAGAGTTTTACGGCGGTGAACGATGTGTCGTTGACCGTGCCGGCGGGGGCGGCAATTGGCATCATCGGTCGCAACGGATCAGGGAAGAGCACGCTGCTCAAGCTCGTGGCGGGGATCACAAAACCGACCATCGGTGAGGTCAAAGTAAATGGACGCATCTCAGCGCTCATTGAGCTTGGCGCAGGATTTCATCCAGAGATCTCGGGTCGTGAGAATGTCTTTATCAACGGCGTGATGCTGGGGCTGACAAAGCACGAAGTCGCCCAACGGTTTGACGAGATCGTCGCGTTTGCAGAACTCGAAGAATTTATCGATGCGCCCGTAAAGAACTACTCGTCCGGAATGTATACACGCCTCGGCTTTGCAGTTGCCGTGCATGTCGACCCTGACATCCTGATCGTCGATGAGGTCCTCGCCGTCGGGGACCAGGGCTTTAGTCTGAAGTGCCTCGACAAGTTCTCTGAGTTCAAGCGTCGCGGCAAGACGATTCTGCTCGTGACCCACGGGCTGGGCACCGTGCAGCAGTTTTGCGACGAGGCCCTGTGGCTCGACCACGGCGCGACCCGCGGCGTCGGTGACCCTACGCGGGTCGTGCACGCGTATCTGGAGGACGTCGCCCGAGCCGAGGAGAAACTACTAACGGAAAGCGATCGTCGGAAGCAGGAGGCGACCATCGCCAAAGGCACTGCTGTGGCGGCGAATGATGCGCCGCGTCCCTTAGATCTCACGGATAGTGAACCACCGGAGGATATGTTTCGGGCGAGCGAAGGTCGCTGGGGTTCTCGGGAGGCCAGCATCGTCACCGTCAACCTGGAAGGGGATAACGGTCCAGCCCACGTCTTTCGCACAGGCGAACAGATGACCGTTCGGATGAAGGTGGAGGTGGCAGAAGCGCTCAACGACTTTGTCTTCGGTGTGAGCATCTTCAATGCGGAGGGAGTGTGTTGCTACGGCACCAATACTGAGCTTGAAGACCTCCGACCCGAGACCATGGTCGGCGATGGAGAAGTCACGTTCGTGATTGACAGCTTGGACTTGGTCGGAGGGGTGTACAAGCTCGATGTCGCGGTTCACGACCGCCACGGTCGCCCGTACGACTATCACCGCTTGCTCTATACCTTTCGGGTCAATTCTCCCACCCAGGACGCCGGGTTCTATCGGCCACGGCATCGGTGGGGCTTTTCGCCAAATATCCGATTCCGGCCGCCAGTTTCGGACCGCACCCCGTAAAGGACCGGTCTGACGTGTCACGCTCCGCTCCCTCGCTCACGCTCAGCGCCGCGCTCACGACCGGGATGAGTCGGGCGGGGCTGCGCGCGGGGACGGATACCCACCTGATCACCGGGCTCTCGCCCCCAGCTATCGCGCTCGCACTCGCGGCGGAGTCTCAGAGAACTCGCACCCTTGTCGTGTTGCCGACCGATGGCGACGTGGAGACGGTGACAAACGACGCACGTTTGTTTTACGCCGCACTCCACGGTGGGATCGCCGACGAAGTAACCCGTGTCGTGCTGCCGTTTCCCTCTCCCGAAGTCGATCCCTATCGCGGTATTGCTCCGCATCTCGATGTGGCAAGTGCTCGCGCCCGGGCGTTGACTGGATTAGCGCAAGGCACCGCGCGTCTGGTCGTTGCCTCCGCCGCAGCGTTGCTACCACGGGTGAGTCTCCCCGGGCGGCTTCTGAACGCTGCGCTCGAGCTGCGAAGTGGCGGTGAGCTGTCTCCCTTCGATTTGAGAGATGTGCTCGCGGACGCGGGATTTGCCCACGAAGACCCGGTGGACGCGCACGGGGAGTTCTGTGTGCGGGGCGGCGTCGTGGATTTCTTTCCGGTAGGTGAGAGCTATCCCACCCGCGTCGAATTCCTTGGCGACGTGATCGAGTCTTTACGGTTGTTTGATCCCGGCACTCAGCGGTCGGTCCGGACGCTGGACCGAGCGCGAGTCGTGCCGCTACGTGACACATACGAAGCGACGGAATCGACCGACGACCCGGACGTACTCGCTCGCGACGGCAGTGTGCTGGACTACTTGGACTACCAGGGCGTGCGGTCCGTCCAGACCTTTGTCAGTGGTCTTGACGAATGCGAGACCAGAGCGAACCGAACCACGACCCAGATCCGAGAGTCCCACGCCACCGCCGTGGCCTCGGGTCAGGTGGTAGCGGATCCAGACACGCTCTTGCTCGACTGGGTGGACCTCAGCGAACGTTTGGACGCCGGCGGCCGATTCGAAATTCTTGGCGTAGACGATGACAGTGACGATGGGGCCGCGGGTCGTACGGTGTCATGCCAGCCGGCGCCAGCGTTTCACGGCCGACTGACCGCCTGGGTCGACGCCATTCGACAAGGTTGCGACCGCGGCGATACTCAGCTTTTCGTGGCGGCGACGACCGGGCGGGCGGAGCGAATTACGGAGTTGTTGGCAGAGCAAGATCTATCGGCGATCGCCGTGGAACGCGCGGAAACTGTCCGTGGCGCTGCGGTACTGGTCACGACTGGACTGCTGTCTCGCGGGTTTCGTCTCCCTGGAGGAGCGCTCCAGATCTACACCGAAACCGATGTGTTTGACGAAGAACGTCGGGTCAACGACCGCCGCAAGTCGGTGGCCTCCGCGTTTCTCTCAGACCTGCGCGACCTTAAGGTCGGGCACCATGTCGTCCACGTCGAGCATGGTATCGGTACGTTCGTCGGACTCCGGCAGCTGCCGGTAGGGGACACGACGCACGAGCTGATGGAGCTTTGTTATGCCGAAGGCGCGAAGCTGTTTGTTCCGGTCGAGCACCTGGATCTCATCCAGAAATACACCGGCGCCCAGAACCCCCGACTGGACCGCTTGGGAGGGACGACCTGGGAGCGCGCAAAAACCCGGGTCAAGCGCGCCATGCGAGACATGGCCGACGAGCTCCTCTCGCTGTATGCCGCCCGAGAAGCGATAGCGGGTCACGCATTCAGTCCCGATACGCACTGGCAGGAGGAGTTCGAAGGGGCGTTTACCTTCGACCTTACTCCGGACCAGGCAACCGCCGTCACAGATATCAAGCGAGACATGGAGCGTGCCACGCCCATGGACCGGTTGCTGTGCGGCGATGTCGGCTATGGAAAAACCGAGGTCGCGCTTCGGGCCATTTTCAAAGCCGTGATGGATGGTAAACAGGTTGCGATGCTGGCTCCGACAACCGTGTTGGCATTTCAACATTCAAAGACACTGGCCGAGCGATTTGCAGCCTTTCCGATACAGGTCGAGATGGTCAGCCGGTTTCGGAGCCGGGCAGAGCAGAAGGTCGTCCTGGAGGATCTGGCCCGAGGCAGTGTCGACGTTTTGGTCGGGACCCACCGACTGCTATCCAAGGATGTGAAGTTTAGGGACCTTGGTCTGCTGGTGGTCGACGAAGAGCAACGGTTTGGCGTCGCCCACAAAGAGCGTTTGAAGAGCCTTCGGCAAACAGTCGATGTCCTGACGCTTACGGCAACGCCGATCCCCAGAACACTCAACATGTCGCTGATGGGTATCCGGGACATGTCTGTGATCGAGACTCCGCCCAAGGACCGGCTTTCGATCCAAACAAACGTCGTGAAGTTTGACCCCGGGGTGGTGGCGCGCGCGATCCAGACCGAGCTCGACCGCGGCGGTCAGGTGTATCTCGTCCACGATCGGATCGAATCAATCGACCCGATCGCCGCGATGGTCCGACGGGCGTTGCCGGACGTGCGTATGGCCGTGGCGCATGGACGTTCTGACGAAGCAGAGCTGCAACGGATCATGGTCGACTTCGTCAACCATCAGTACGACGTGTTGGTCTCGACGACGATCATCGAAAACGGGCTCGATATCCCCAACGTCAACACCATCATTATCAATCATGCCGAACGATACGGCCTCGCCCAGCTGTATCAGCTCCGCGGTCGCGTTGGACGGTCAGACCGGCGGGCCTACGCGTATCTCCTCATCCCGTCAGAGGACAATCTGTCTCAAGTCGCGCAGCAGCGATTGGCGGCGATCAAGGAGTTCAGCAACCTAGGGAGCGGGTTCCGCGTCGCGGCGCTCGACCTGGAAATTCGTGGCGCCGGCAACCTGCTCGGGGCGGAGCAGAGTGGGCAAATCGAGGCGATCGGTTTCGACATGTATGTGAAACTCCTCGAGCAAACCGTGAGTGAGCTCAAAGGAGAACCCGGGGCCGAAGACAGCGATCAACGCGCGAAGGTCAACCTTGGCATCGAGCTCCGTATCGACGAGGAGTATGTTGCGGAGACAAATCAACGGTTGGCGCTCTATCGACGCGTGGCCTCCGCAACGGCCGAGCTGGAACTGACGACGCTGGCCGACGAGCTTGTCGACCGATACGGTCCCATACCGCCCGCGGTGGCGCGTCTACTGGAGTTCGGGAAGATCCGCATTTTGGCTGACGGGCTCGGGGTCGACTCGATCGACCGCGAGAAGCATTTGCTCGTCCTAAAGTTCAGAGATGATGCACCGCTTGATCCGGTCCGACTGGTCAGTATCGTGCAGGCGCGTCCAGACGTCACGTTGACGCCGCCGGGGACGCTCGGGGTGGATCTTGGCGCTCAAAGCGCGCGGCCGGGGCGTGGCCCGAGGCGACGATTGGACTCGAAGTCCACTTCGTGGTGGACCGCTCGGGCCACGACCGGCACCGTGACCGCAGGTTTCTCAAAACAGTCGCTGACCAAAGTGCGTCGGGACGGCGCGCATGATGACCACGATGGCCTGCTCGGTCAGGTGAGCAGCCTCTTGGCGGAGTTGAGCAGTGGCGCCTGACGGACTACTATTCGGAGAGACGAATCTTCCAGTGCACTTTCTCCGTCTCGCCCTGATAGTGCATCCGGAACGGGGAATTCCCCGCTCGGACACTGTCGACGGAGACACGACACTGAGGTGAGCTATGAAGAAAATACTACTTGCGATTCTCGTGACGGCTGGCGTCGTGGGTCAGGCCCAAGTTCCCGTTTCTCCCGCTCCCGCGGCGGGGCCTGACAATGTGATCGTGATCGAGCAGATTTTGGTCAAAGTCAACGGCGAGATCATCACGCAATCAGACCTCGAAAGCCGTCAAGTCAATGCGATTCGGCAAATGGGTGCCCAGCCGACCACGAACGCCGAGCTCGCGCAGCTGATCAATCAAGTGACGCCCGACGTCGTTCGGACCGCGGTCGACGAAACACTCTTGGTCCAAAAAGGTAAAGAGCTTGGGTATCAGCTGTCTGACGAACAGTTTGAGGAAGTGCTCGACAACCTGCGAGCGGAGAACGACTTTACCGACAACGTCGAGCTCGCGGCTGCCCTGGCGGAGTCGGAGGGTCTGACGATGACCGACCTCCGTCGTGTCATGGAGAGCCAAATGCTAGTCAGTCAGGTTCAGCAGGTAGAGATCCTCAACAAGGTACGGATGACCGACACCGAGGCTCGCGAGTACTACGACCAGAACATGGACGAGTTCACGATACCCGCGAGCGCCACGCTTCGCGAGATCCTGGTGGCGGTGGCCGCTGGGGGCGGGCGCATCAATGCCGCCGCTGAAGAATCGGCTCGCACGGTCGCGGAGACTACGGTTGCCCGGCTCCGCGCCGGTGAGGACTTTGCGACGGTGGCGGCAGAGGTGTCTGACTCGCCGTCGAAAGCAAACGGCGGGCTGATCGGTCCGCTCCTGTTTTCAGAATACTCCGAGGGAATTCAGGAGCTCATCGCCGCCCTCGAGGTCGGGGAGGTCTCCGACCCGGTTCGCACCGGGCAGGGCTATCAGCTTGTAATGCTCGCCGAACACTCGGATGCGGAAGCCCGGCCGTTCGAAGAGGTCCGAGAGAACATCTCGAACAATGTGTTCAATGATCGGCGCACGGAAGAGTATGCGAACTATCTCCGGACGCTCCGGGACGAAGCCATCATCGACTGGAAGAGCGACGATCTTCGTCTGGTCTATGAGAGCGCTCTCGCGGCCGCCGATATACCCATTACGACCAGTACCGCTCGTTAGTGGCATCTCCGCAACCCGCCGTCGGCCATGTCGGGGCGGTTGCCCAGGAACGCGGCTCGCTTTACTTTTCTGATGTTATGAAGATTGGCAACGTTGAGATCGATCGTCCGTTCGCGTTGGCGCCGATGGCGGGCATGACCGACAGCGCCTTTCGCCGCCTCGTCAAGCGTCACGGGGGCTGTGGGCTGGTCGTCACCGAGATGGTGAGCTCGGAGGGCCTGGTCCGCGGTATTGACCGGACGCTCGAGTACGCGGAATACACGGAAGAGGAGCGTCCGGTCTCCATCCAGATTTTTGGTGGTAACCCCGCAACAATGGCGGAAGCCGCCCACATCGTCGAGGGTATGGGTGCCGACATTATCGATGTCAACATGGGCTGCCCCGTACCAAAGATCGCAAAACATAACGCCGGATGCAGTCTGATGCGCGAACCGGATCATGCGGCCGCCGTCGTCCGCTCCATGACATCGGCGGTGCGGGTGCCAGTCACGGTCAAGATGCGGGCGGGGTGGGACGAGGCGGGTATAAATGCGCCGCTGATGGCCCGTATGATGGAAGATGCCGGGGCGGCGGCGGTGGCCGTGCATGGACGCACTGCAAAGCAGTCCTACAAGGGTGCGTCGGATTGGAAGTTGATCGATGAGGTCGCCGCCGGAGTCGGCATTCCCGTGTTTGGAAGCGGGGATTGCATCACGCCCGCTCAGGTACTGGAGAAGATGTCTGACAGCGCCGTAGAAGGCGTGCTGGTCGGTCGCGGCGCGCTCAGAAACCCGTGGATTTTTCAGCAGGCCGATGCGCTGGACGGCGCCCACGCGGTGCCAGCGGTAACCGACCGTCAGCGTGGCCAGTTCTTGCTCGACTATATCGAGCTGTTGCTACAGGAAGGCGTAGACGAAGGTCGCGGATTTCGCCATATAGCGCCGTCATCGGAGCCGGGCAATCGGCCCACATCGTCGCGGCGCCGGCGGCCAGAGTCACGCGAACGATGGGTGGTCAACAAGCTGAGAGCCCTCGGCTCTTGGTATACCAGGGGGTTGGTCGGCGGTTCTGGGCTTCGGGTGGCTGTGAACGCGTCCGAATCGGTGCAGGCGCTCCGCGAAACCATCGAGCGGTTCTTCTTTGACAGAGTCTCCTTCGAAAGAGCCGATGAAGCAGGGTGACGCGCGCCGGGTGGACGAGATCGATTGGCCAACCTGGAAAGCCGTCGACCCTGCCACATTGGTCTTTGTCATCCGCGGTGGACGGATTCTCCTTATTCGAAAAAAGCGCGGTCTGGGCGCCGGTAAGATCAATGGTCCGGGGGGGCGACTCGAACCGGGAGAGTCTTTGGCGGCGTGCGCTGCGCGCGAGCTACACGAAGAACTCGGTGTCCGCGCCGGTTCCCTCACGTATGTAGGCGACCATCGATTTCAGTTTGTTGATGGGTACTCTATCTATGTCCACGTCTATCGCACGGACGAGATCGTTGGCATCCCGGTCGAAACCGACGAGGCGATACCGATGTGGTGCGACATCGACGCGATTCCCTTCGACGAGATGTGGGAGGACGACCGACACTGGCTACCGCTAGTCGTGACCGGAGAGGGATTTTCCGGGTATTGGATCTTTGACGGCGCCGAGATGGTCGACTACCGGCTGGATGTGTTTGGCCCCATACAACCGAACGAGGGAACACCCGGCGAGACCGCGAGCAGTTCCCAGACCGTCCCCGTTGCAACCCCGTTGTGTCGTCGGTGACCTTGACGCCTTGGCCTCCCGAGACACGCTTTTTGCACGGCTGATCCGGAAACCGGGCGGTGGCTTGCAACACTCCCTACGAGGTTGGTCTGCTCTGACGTATGATGCCTCAGTCCGCTAGCCGTCGGCAGTTGGCGACAAGAGCTACGAATGACACGTAGCCGGTGATAGACGCCGGGCGAGGTGCTCGCGCGGCTATCACCGCGGGTTGCTCATAAGTGCGAGAAATTCGGAGAGCTCGAATGCCCAGGAACTCTTTTCCAGCGTTGCTCGTCTTTCTGCTTGTCGCAGCTGCTGCAGCGATTGCGCACGCCGGGCAAGCGGGACCGGCCGTATGGACCGACGACTTGACGAACATCGGGCAAGCTGATTGGGACCGGGACAAGGCGGCCCACCTCGTCGAGCGCGCCGGGTTTGGTGGTACCCCGGAAGACATTGACAGCTTGGCGGCGATGACGCCGGCGGAGGCAGTTTCCGCGCTCGTTCAGTTTCAACGAACGCCCGACACTCTGGAGGCGTTCGACGCGTCGCCCATCTGGGAAATGGGGATGGATCCTTTTCCGAAGAGTCGGGCGGAGGCGGTCCGGATAGCGCGGGAAACGGGCCAATCGATGGGCGTCGCCATGCTGCCCGAAGGCGAGTCACGCCGTCTCCAGCCGGTGGTGAACCAGTTCTTTTATGGGCTGCGTTCCAACGCGATAGAAACACAACGTTTGGCGTCCTGGTGGGGCGATCGGATGCTGCGGACAACGCGACCGCTCGAAGAGAAGTTGACGCTCTTTTGGCATGGCCACTTCTCGACCGGCAACACCAAAGTGCGGGATACGCGGATGATGGAGCAGCAAAACGAGATGCTGCGGGCGCATGCCAACGGCAGCTTCCGCGACCTGCTTTTGGGTATCCTGCGTGACCCAGCGATGCTCGTCTACTTGGACAACGGGGAGAACATAAAGGACCACCCCAACGAGAATTTTGGCCGCGAGCTCCTCGAGCTGTTCACGATGGGTGTGGGCAACTATACCGAGCACGATATCCGCGAAGCATCGCGGGCGTTCACCGGCTGGACAAACGACGTGCTCGAGTTCGAGTTTGACCCCGACCAGCACGACTTCAGGACAAAGACGTTTCTCGGCGAGACGGGCGAGTTTAATGGAGAGGACATCGTTGAGCTTATCCTCGCGGCCGACGCCACGGCAGAATTTGTGGCTGCAAAACTTTATCGGTATTTCGTTCGTGATGAGCTGACGGATCGGACGCAAGCCGCTCTCGGTGCGACGTTACGGGGCGCCAATTATGAGCTCGCCCCGCTCCTGACACAGATTTTCTTGTCACGCGATTTCTATAGCCCCACGTCCGTCGCGACCCAAATAAAGAGCCCCGTTCATCTCGTCATTTCGACATATCGAAAACTTGGCCTGGCGACCTTGCCGACGGTGCCCGATTTCAACGGCTTGACGGCGAGGCTGGGGCAGACCTTGTTCAATCCCCCGAATGTGGCCGGCTGGGCCGGCGGGCGTACGTGGGTCACGCCCGGTTCATTGTTGGACCGTGGCAATTTGTTTCGGGCGGTACTCTTTCCGGATACCGATTCGTTTTACCCGCCCGACCGGGTGGTGCCAGGTATTTACGCAAGCGTCGCCCGACGGCTGGAGCAAGGTATGAACATCACCGCCGCCACCCAAACCGGTGACGCGGAATCGAGCCGATTGGCGGATCGCGACGAGGACTACAACACGCGATACGGCGGGTATATGGGATATGTCATGGCCTTCGACCGGCTGATCCCCGTCCCGCGTCACGCGCCAGACCTAGACCTCGCGCAGTTGCTTGCCGGGTCTGGAGCGAGGGATGTCGAAGCGATCGTGGACCACTTTTTTGCCCGGTTTTTACGGGTGACGCCCAGGGCCGACGAGCGACGTGTCCTTGTCGACTTTCTGCGGTCCGAGCTCGGCTCCGACTATCTGGCCGCCGAACCGGCCCAACCGGGTGACCCAGCGGCCGAGGCGGCTTTGCGCGGCTTGCTCTACCTCGTGCTCAGCATGCCGGAGTACCAGCTAGCCTGAGGAGGAGTGTCCCGCGTTGTGTTAATTTTGACCGGAATCGGAATCAGACGAACCTTAGTGCTGCCTTCGCAAAGAACGGAGTAACCGATGATCATCAAGTGCAACTGCTCGCGACGTGACTTCCTCCGGCGAGGGCTCTACGGCATCGGTGTCGGCGCAGGTCTCCCTACGATTTTGAGCCGGACGTCGGCGGCGCTGACCGCGCAAGCCCTCGGCGGGACCAGTATGGCCGCCAACCCGGACCGGATCATGGTCGTGGTCGAGCTGTCCGGCGGGAACGATGGCCTCAACACCGTCGTGCCGTTTGGAAACGACGAGTACTATCGGGTTCGTCCCAATCTGGGGATTCGCGAGCCCGACGTCATCAAGGCTGAGGACGGGCTCGGATTTCATCCTGCGATGGTCGGTTTTGAGCGTCTATACAAGGATGGCAACATGGCGGTCATCCACGGCTGTGGATATGAGAATCCGAGCCTGTCGCATTTTTCGTCCATGGGCTATTGGCATAGTGCGGTGCCAAACGGCGGTGATCCCCTCGGGTGGGTAGGCCGACTTGCGGATGGCGCATACGATCACGACGCCCAGGGTAATGTCATCGTCAACATCGGTCGGAGGCAGGCGATGGCGGTTCGGAGCCGTCACCACCCGCCACTGGTCTTTTCCGACCCATCATCGCTTCGTCGCGACGGCGACCAGGAGGAGCAAGCGGCGCTTGCCGCCCTGAGCGAAGCTCGGCCGAGCGAGAACAGCGCTTTGCAGTTCTTGACCGCGACTGCGCAAAACGCGATAGAGAGTGGAGCCATCGTGCGAGACGCGGCGGCCGCCTACCACACGCCTGTCGACTACGGAATCGGTGGTCTGTCGGGCCCACTTCGTAGGGTCGCGGCGCTGGTCGCCGCCGAATTGCCGACGCGTCTCTACTACGTGAGCTACGCGGGCAACTCGTTTGATACACATGTGCATCAAGCTGATCCCCATGCGCGTCTTCTGGCGTATACGGCCGACGCCGTCAATGGATTTGTCGAGGACCTGAAGCGCATCGGGCGGGCGAAAGACGTCGCCGTGATGATGTTCACGGAGTTTGGGCGTCGCGTCGAAGAAAATGCGAGCCTCGGTACCGACCACGGGACGGCAACACCTATGTTTGTGGCGGGTGCCGGTGTAACAGGTGGGATGTATGGTCGTCATCCGAGCCTGACCGACCTCGACGACGGAAATCTGAAGATGACGACTGATTTCCGTCGGGTCTACGCCACCATGATCGACGAATGGCTCGGCTACAAGGCCACGGCACCGATCCTCAAAGGCTCGTTCGAACCACTCGGCATGTTCGCCTAACCGCCCGCGCCAGGGGTGGCGGTCGCCCATGCCCAACCCTCGTGGTCGTTGTGCCTGGGCAGCCGAGTGTCCTGGCTCGCACTCATTACACAAATGCCGAGATCAGGCCTCTAGAGTGCCAGTCGCTTCACTTTTTCGATCAAGGTTGTCCGCTTGACGTTGAGGAGTTGAGCGGCTTTCTGCTTGTTGCCCTGTGTGCGTTCTAGGCTGCGTCGGATGAGTTCACGCTCGATGTGTTTGAGATACAGCGCGAGGTCCAGCCCCTCATCGGGCAAGTCGAGGGCGACGTTTGCCGGCGGCGACCGACGCATCCGAATCTCGTCGGGCAGGTCGTCGACGTCGATCTGCGGTCGTCCCGGTGTCAGCGCCAGGGCTCGTTCGACGACGTTTTCGAGCTGGCGGACATTTCCCGGCCACTCAAACGCCATCATCGCCCGCATGGCTTCCTGAGAAAACACCACGTCGCCACGGGTCGGGTCCATTCGTAGGGTAAGTGACAGAAGAAAGGTCTGGACGAGAAGCGGAATGTCCTCGCGACGCTCCCTGAGCGGGGGGAGGTGGATGGGGATTACGTTCAGTCGGTAATACAGGTCCTCGCGAAACTGTCCTGTTTCTATCATTTGCCCGAGATTTGAGTTCGTCGCCGCAATTACTCGTACATCGACCGCTATCGGCCGACTATCTCCCACCCGTTCAAATTCGCGTTCTTGCAACGTGCGTAGCAGTTTGGCCTGGAGACTCGGGGTCATCGCCCCGACCTCGTCAAGCAGGAGCGTGCCGCCGTTTGCCCGCTCGAGTCGGCCGACCCTTGTGGAAACCGCTCCCGTAAATGCGCCCCGCACGTGCCCAAAAAGCTCCGCCTCAAGTAACGTGTCCGGGATCGCACCGCAGTTCAGCGCGACGAAACGGTGAGCCCGTCTCGGACTGTTGTGGTGAATGGCTCTCGCGACAAGCTCCTTGCCGGTGCCAGTCTCGCCCGTGACAAGGATGGTGCTCGAGGTGCCCGCCACAGTTTCGAGCAACGCGAATAGACGCTGCATCGGCGGGCTCCGTCCCACGATGCCCTCGAATCGGTAGCGCTCTTCGAGTTGAGAACGGAGATACGCATTTTCCGAACGGAGACGACGCTGTTCGAGAGCCGAGGTGAGGATGTGGAGCAGGTGGTCGAACTGGAACGGCTTGGTAATAAAGTCGCTGGCGCCACGCTTTATCGCTTCTACCGCGTCTTTGACCGTTCCGTAACCCGTGACGACCACACCGACGATGTCGGGGTATCGTTCAAGCGTGGTCTCAATTACGGCCGTCCCATCGATACCAGGGAGACGCAGGTCAGTAATGACCACATCGAAGGCAAAATCTGATAGCCGCTCGAGCGCTTCTTCTCCAGAACCCGCCTGCGCGACCAAATAGCCCTGTTCCTCGAGCCGTTCAGCAGTTGCCTCTCGCAGGGCGACTTCATCCTCTACCAAAAGTAAATGTGATTTAGTGTCAGTCATTTACACAGACGTCAATATTTTGACAGTCATGGCGTTTCTGGTCAAGTCAGACGTAGGCGAGACAAGATCGGAGCCACTGTGATTCCCAACGCTACAGCTCACACGAAGGCGAGCCGATACCAGTTTCGAGGACGTAATTTTGGGCACGGCCAGATCGGCCGGCCTCCCAGGTTGGGCGCGGTCCTCGAAAGATTAGGTGGCAAACCAGCGATGATTGTCGATAGAAAAACCATCTCGATTATGAAAGCCTGTGAGCTCGTCGGTGTCAGCCGACGCACCATCTACAATTGGATCGCCGGAGGCAAGGTCGAGTATGTCCGGACCGCCGGGGGGTCGGTGCGCATCTTCGTCGACACGCTATGGCGAAAGCCAGACGAGGACCTGACCCAGCCAACGCTTAACGAACCGCAGGGACTGGGATGATGTCGAGCGAGCCGCTTTTCTCTTTTGCCAGCGGCCATTCTTCCGTCAGTGGAGAGGAGCCGGAGCTGCAGACACTGCTGCATCGGCTCAACAACCAAATCGGAATTATTCTTGCCAATGCCGAGCTGCTAGAAACGCGGCTCGTCGATGATGCTGCCCTCTCGCGGGCCCGGCAGATCGCGGCGAGTGCAGTAGATGCGATCGACACGGTCAAGCAAATCTGTGTGAAGACTCGGCCGTAGTCCACTCCATGAAGACTTCCTGCCATTTGCTACCCGCGATGCAAACCTTCTGGCCCCGTTGCTTGTCGATCACTGACACCGGCTCCGCACTCTCCTCCCGGATTGCCGGACGGGCGCACCACTCGTACCTGAATCGCGGGCCTACTGAGGCATCGGACTCGCGACCGGCCGTCCAATAGCTCGAGGGGCTGACGCGGGTCTCGAACCGTCAATTTATCGACAGTTCCACCCGTCCAAGTGTCGGCTCGCTGACGTTTCGCTGCTCAGCGCCGCGCCGGCCTGCGCCGGTTTGCACATGGATTCATGCGTGCAACATCAAGAAGGAACGAGCATTTAGGCGACTTCCGGGGTGTTCTCGTCTCTTCCCATTTAGCAAACGGATTTCCTGGCATTGCATTTGCGACACACCAGGTCCACCTAGCGTAGCAAGCTAGCGAAAGGAAGTCGCACGTCATGGAAACACAGACGCGAACAGAATCCGAGCAGCAACGTATTACGGCAAGTCTGCCTTTCGTACAGGCTCTGGCACGGCGGCTGGCCGCCTCGATGCCGCACTCGATCGAGATCGGGGATCTTGTGCAGGACGGCATGATTGGTTTGATTGACGCCGCGAACCGCTACGACGAGGCGCGGGGGATTAAGTTCGAAACATTCGCCGAACGCCGCGTTCGAGGTTCCATGATCGACGCGTTGCGGCGAGATGCCTGGCCACGGGGGGTGCGGCGGGCCCGACGTGAGCTCGAAGCCGCTCGCGAGCACCTTCGCACCGAGTTGGGCGCCGAACCGTCCTTGGCCGATTTGGCCAATCATCTAGGCGCGGACGAGACCCGGTTGAGTCGGACCATTGTTCGGATACGTACCATCGAGTCGACCTCTCCGCTGGCGACCAATGAGCACGTTGACGAGTCGACCTTGCCACCGGCCCTCGTCCCGTCCGAGCCACCCGCGCCGGACAAAGAGTGCGAGCGTGGAGAAATCCAGCGCCGCGTACGCTCGGCCATCAGCAATTTGCCGGCCCGTGAACGTCGCGTGATTACGATGTACTACTTTGGCGAGGTCACGATGAAGACGATCGGCGGCGCCATCGGGGTGAACGAGTCTCGCGTCTCTCAGCTTCACGCACGAGCCATACAGAGGCTGCGGGCCCACCTGGGACCGGACATCGCACCTGCGCGGCTCACCAGCGCCCTGGCGCGGCTTACGTCGTCAAGAACGCCACTTTCCTCGTCCACGCCATCGAGCGCGAGACCTTCGCCAGGCGCCCCAAAGGCGAAAGCCCGATCCTCAACGAAGAACAAGGGACGATCGACCAAAGGCCGCGTGCCAAGGGTCACGAACCTCCGGCCAGTGCGTGTGCTCGCCGCCGGCCACGCGGCCTAGTGCGGTGTCTAGCCGGCGACTTCGCGGGCGACTCGCAATAGGTCGCCGAGGCGGAATGGTTTCGCCAGCCATCGGCATCCACTCTCTTCGAGGAACCGTTCCGCTTCGGTGCTGACCACGTCGCCGGTGACAAACACGATGCGCCGTATGAGGGTCGGCGAATGTTCGCGGATTGCCTTGTAGAGGGCCGGGCCGTCCATGCGAGGCATCTTGAGGTCGCATACGACGAGGTCGTAGAGCCGCGCCCTAATCTTCTCGAGCGCCTCTTGACCGTCGCGCGCCTGGTCCACCCGAAACCCGGCATCGGCGAGCGCTTCTGACACCGCGGCCGACAACGCTGGCTCATCTTCGACGACCAGGACGTGTGCTCCCCCCGCTCCGGGGCGCACTGTCTCTTCCGGTTGGAGGCGTGTCGCCGGGATGAATCCGTCTCCGGCTGGAAACTCCACAAAGAACGATGCGCCCTGGTCGGGCGCGGAGGTGACACGAATACGCCCCCCATGCTCTTGCACAATCGCAAACGCCACGGTCAGCCCGAGACCGGTTCCTTGTCCGACGGCTTTTGTCGTAAAGAAGGGATCAAATATCTTGCCCTGGACGTCGGAGGGTACGCCGGGCCCATCGTCGTTGATCTCCAGGATGACGACCTCCCGCTGGTCGTCGTACCACGTCCGCACGACGAGTGTGCCCCGCCCGTGCGCCCCAAGCATGGCCTGCTCGGCATTGATGATCAGATTGAGGAGCACTTGCTTGACATGATGCGGGTCGGCGAACACCTGGGGCAGACCACTGGCGAGGGCCTCGATCGACGCGACGTTGGACACCCGCTGCTCGTAGGCCCGTAGCGCCATCGTCTCTCTCACGACCTGGCTGAGATCGACCATGGCCCGGGTCGTGTTCCGCTTGCGAGAGAATGTCAGAAGGTTCCGCACGATCTTGGCGGCCCGTTCCGACTCGCTCAGGATCGTCTCTACGCCGCGCTGGGTCACCGCATCGAGCGTGCGTGCCGCAAGTCGTTCCGACCAGGTGAGAATCGTCGCCAGCGGGTTGTTGAGCTCGTGAGCGACGCCCGAGATCGTCTGCCCAAGCGCCGCCATTTTTTCCGCTTGAAGTAGTTGGTGATGAACGTCTCGACCCTGGTCCTCGAGACGGCGGCGCTCGCTGACATCGCGAATCAGAGCGACAATTCGGTGACCATCGTCACCTTGGTCTCCGGCCGGCGCGAGATGTGCGGTGATTTCCGCCCAAAACGGAGACGTATCGGCGCGACGGAGGCGGAGTAGATAGTCGGACACCGCGCTGTCCCGCTCGAGTCGTTCCAGGAGGGCCGTGCGAGCGGCAAGGTCCACAAAACGGTCCGGCGCGAACGGCCGGACACTGACAGCCTCGGCGTCGGCCGGATGCCCGAACATCAGTTTCAGATGCGGGTTGGCAGCGGTGGTGCAATCGACGTCGCCCTTGAGCGTGCCGACAAAGATCCCCTCGTGGATGGACTCGAATAGGTGGACGAGCGCGTCGAGCGGAAGGGTCGGAGCGGCCACCGCTTTTGGGAGTGTCGGGGCCACGACGCGTCGCGAGCCCGCTACCGTGAAAGGTGCACGGTCACGACAACGCGACCGTGCCACCGTGAGCCGTCATCAGTCGGTTGGCGCCGCTGGGGTCGGTGTCATAGTCGGCGCTCTTGCGTACTGTGTCTCGATCGCTTCGCGGATGTCCTCGACGTTCGCGCCAGAGGAATGAAGCTGCCTGGCTGCGGTCGCGACATCGACGCAGACGACACACGCAACGCCATGGGTATCCCACTGTCGGACACTGCCATCCGGATTTCGCGACTCGACAAAACAGCTTGCGTTGCCGGTGTGACCTCTGGACTCGCAGCCGCAGAAGCACGGGACGTATTCGAGGATGTCTGGGTTCTGGGCCGCGAATGTATAGGCCGCGTTGACCACTTCAGGTGACCGCGGCAGGTTGTTTGGCACGGCCGGTAGCGGTGGGATTGGCGCATCAGCGGAGGGTTTCGGAGAAGAAGCACGCGTCGCGATATAGGGTCGCTCGATTTCCGCGGGCTCGTCAATCGCCGCGTCCGCGGCCTGCTCGGTCGCGCTATCACCCGGCCAGAGCGACCAACCAGCCACCGCGACGACGGCAATCAAGCCGCCGATAAGCACCCACGGAGGACCGCCGGAACCGCCCGTGGAGGGGCGCTGTTTTACTGTTTCGTTCCGACGACGCTTAGTATTGGCTGCCATTTTTGCATTCTACATCAAGACCGTCTGGCCACAGTGAGACGATCTGGTCAAGAAGGTCCCGCCGTCTCTTCGCCTCCGGATTTTCGTGGACCGAGCGCAAATGCCATGGTTCCTTCGATGACTCGGTCGTCGCCAACCCGTGCAAATCCCTTTAGATGACCCATGCGGCTCCGGAGTCGCTCCACGGTCGCTTCGATCACCACGACGTCTCCGGGATGTACGGGTTTGAGAAAGCGAACCCGCTCGATTCCCAGAAAGTAAATGAGCTTTTCTCTATTTTCCGGTTTTGCAAGAATCAAGATGGCGCCGACTTGCGCGACCGCTTCCGTGAGGATGGTCGGGGGCAAAGTGGGCGGCTCTCCTCGGCGGTGCGCGAGATAGCGTTCGTTCAGTGAGACGTTCTTGACGCCCACAATCCGCTTGTCCTCCTCGAACTCGGTGATCTTGTCCACTAGGAGAAACGGATACCGATGAGGAAGAATTCGCTCGATCGCCGTGTTGTCGAGAGGAAGCGTGAACTCGTTTGGCACAACGACAGTAAGTATATCTGCCTCGTGGCTCTTCATTTGGGAGTTGAAGCGCCCGCTGCGAGAGTTGAGGAGCCACTGGATGGCTAGTAGTGGCCGCGCGAAGCCGTAATCACGAATACGGGATGCTGCGATGCCAGCGCCTGCCTAAGTTAACGCACCCCGCTGACTTCGCGCGACCATGAATTTCTAGTTCAAGTTGCGTGCCGTGACTTGGCGTGCCGAATTGGCCAAAACTACCGCGGTTTTTGGCTCGCTGCCGTCGTCAACTCGGCCGTCTGTGCCCTCTGGAGAGGATTTCCGACCAATTGGGCGGACATATCGTCAAACCAGAAGACGGTCGGGTGATGGGGTCAAGTGTGGACAAGTGATCACGTGGACAGCGGAGAAGGGGTGGTTTGATGAGACGACGACAGAGCTGGACACGGCGGCGGCGGAGCTGGATGGTCAAACTTGCGGTGACGATGACCTCGGTTGGGCTCGTATGCTTGACCGCGGGCGCATCACTGTTTGCGCTCGCCGAGGAGCCGCAACAGGAGACCGAGAATCGACGACACGCCGCAATGCGAGTGCTCACGGGCGCTGGCGGTAGCCATATCGGTTTGTCCATCGAAGATGTGGAGTCGTCCGACGAGGCCGGCTCGGTGAACGAAGGGGCCTTCGTCGAAGGCGTCGAGACCGGCGGACGACGCCGGCTTCGAGATTGACGACATTGTCACCATGTTTGACGGCGAGCGTGTGCGCAGCGCGCGTCAACTTTCGCGGTTGGTGGCCGAGACACCGGCGGGGAGAACCGTCGCGGTGGCGGTCGTTCGGAACGGTGAGCGTCTTTCGCTCGATGTGCGGCCAGAGGAGGGCGCGAGCTGAATGTCCTCCCTGACCGAGCGGTTTGAGGGCTTCGAGCTTCCGGATTTTACCCGCGACCGGCGGGAATATGCGCCCGCGAGACCGCGGGTCTTACGTAACTATGATTTCAACGGTTTCGACTTTGTGTCTCGTCCTCGTCGCCGACTGGGCATCGAGGGCACGGATCTCGGGTCGCAGCTCGCGGACTATTTTGGTGTCGACGAGGGCGTGCTCGTGCACTCGGTCGGCGAAGGATCCGTGGCGGCTGGCGCCGGGCTCCAGCCGGGCGACGTCATTACGTCTATAGACGGGGCGGCGGTAGACAGCGTCGCACGCTTGCGTGACCAACTCGCGGAAGTCGAAACGGGGGCGCCGTGTTTGCCATCTCCGTCACCCGCGAGCGTATGAGCCAGACGTTCGAGGGGCAGTTTTCGGCGCCCCAACGCAGGTCCATTCGGCGCCGCGGGATCTAGCGTCGCCCGCGGTTGCTCAGCTGGCGCCGGACGCGGTCTAACAGGAGTCCAACTCTTGGGTTCGTCGCAAAACGCCATCGCACTGACGCACTTCACGACCCAACGGCGTGTGCGCCCTCCGTCGGGTGGTGTTCTTCTTCTTCGTTGGTCTGGTCTGGCTTGTGGCTCTCGTCTGCTTCGGATTCGATCGACTCCTCGGCGGCGCTGACGAGGGTCGCGAGCTGAGCGGCGATGGTCGACGCGGTGGCTTCCACCGCCTCGTTTGCTTCTCTTCTCGGGCGTAGCTCAAGGGCCAGGACACCGGTACAACGGGTGGTGGCCGAGGCGGTCAGGAGTGGTACCGCAATGCCCCCGCCCAGATCGCCCCCGCCCGCGATCGTCTGGGACTCTTCTGTTCGAAAAGCGTGCGCCGTCACGTTGTCGGCGTCGAGAGAAACATGGCCCATGCGGTCGAGTTGTCCCGAACCGTAACCGTGCGCCGCAGCCAGACGAAGCCGCGGCTGGTTCGCGTCTCGCACCCAGACGACGAGTCCCCGCGCATCAAAAAGGCGGCAGATCCGCCCGAGGGCGTCGTTGAGGCCCGCGCTATCAGACAGTTGCGCCAGGTCGGTACATACGCGCGCGGCCTCCGACAGATCGAGGTCGGTCAACGGCGACGAAGGCGCCGACACAACGCTGACGCCGTGTGTCAGCTCGCCTGGTTCGCTCGGTTCGCGCGCGACGGTGCTTGGTGGGACTTGAACGGAGCCCGTGTCTACGGCCTCCTCTCTAGAATCGCCGAATGGCCGAAGCGGAAGCAGTAACAGCGCGACGACCAAGGTGATTCCGACGACGCCAAAGACGGCGCCAAGCTGTGCTCGCCGCCGCTGGTCACTCTGCTGCGTGTGCGCCTCGTGCTCGATTGCGCGGGCAATCTCGAGATGGTCAGCCGCACGAGCCGCCAGGTCTCGGCCATCCGTGAAGGCCAGATCAGACGCAAGCAACGTTTGTTCGTCCGCCGCGTATTCTCGGGCGAGGCTGTCAATCCGATGCCAGCGCTCGAGCGTCGTTCGAGCATCCCCGATCGCCTCCACAGCGGCGACCGTGAGTGACCGCGTTTCAAGATCGCTCAGACCGGCTGAGATACCGGTGATTTCGGCAGTGGCTCGAGCTAGCCATACGTCCAATTCCTGCCCATTGGCGACATACGCCTGTTGGGTAGCGCGCAGGTCTGACAATGAAACGCTGAGGGACCATGCGACAGTTTGATACTCGCGCGCCGTTTGTCGGGCGGCCCGATGTTGTCGTTCGAGTTCGAGTACCTGGACGACGGAAGCGGCCGTTATCACCAGGGTGATGACAACCAACGTCAGTCTCACCCATTGGTGGTACATGCTCTGACTATAGTGGTCCGGGTCGCGTTCGCGCCAGCAGTCGCACCTGATACAGTGGGAGTCATGCACGCCGGCATCATCATCAATCCCGTCTCCGGGTCTCGGCGAATGCCGGTGGACCAGCGGGTGGCGTGCGCTCGTGAGATGCTGGACGAATTGGGAATCATCGGCACCGTCGAGGTGACTTCGGACCCTGGAGACGCTCCAGCCCTCACGCGGCAGTTCATCGACCACGGTGCGAAAACCATCGTGGCGTGGGGTGGCGACGGAACGATCAATCAGGTCGCGTCAGTGGTCGCGTTTCAGGGACCCGCCCTCGGTATCGTGCCGGGAGGGTCGGGCAACGGTCTGGCTCGCGAGCTTCACATCCCGTGGGAGCCTCGCCAAGCGCTAAGAGTGGCCTTGACCGGTCGTATCAGCTGGCTCGATGCCGGAGAAATGGGCGGGCGGCTTTTCTTCAATGTCGCCGGCATTGGGTTTGATGCCCAACTCGCCGCATTTTTTAACGAGCGGACGACCCGTGGACCGGTCGGATACTTCACGACGACCCTACGGCAGTTCTTGCGCTACGAGCCTCAGCGCTACGAGGTGCGGGCTCAGGCGTTCTCGCTGGATCAGCGCGCGATGCTCGTTGTGCTCGCGAACACCCGGCAATACGGTAGCAATGCGCTTATTGCCCCGCTTGCCCGCCCTGACGACGGGCTCCTCGAGCTGGTCGTGTTCCCAGCGTTTAGCCCTTTGGTCTCTCTATGGCACGCGCGCCGTTTGTTTTCGGGGACCGCCCACAAGGTCCGCGGCGTAACGATGCATTCCGTGCGGGCCGCTGAGATTTCCAGCGACACCCTCGACGCGTTTCATGTCGATGGGGAAGTCGTGCCGGCGTCTGGCATGGTGTCTGCCCGGGTGCGTCCCCGGGCTATCCCGATCCGTGTCCCGTGAGCACCGACTGACGTCAAAGGGTTATTCACCGCGCTGGAGCAATATCGAGATGATCCTCTCCTGGCTCTGTCGAATGTCAGCGAGTTATCCACGGAGCTGCTCGTCGTTTCCGGCCGTCTCTATCGCGCTCAGCTCACGGGCAAAGCCCCACAACGCGTCGCTCCGAGACCCTGACCCGACACCATGCATGTTCTGGGAGTGGCGCCGCCATCCTCTTCGTATCTTCCGCGTGCGCCGGAGCGGAGCGTGCGGGACCGATCGTTTCCTCCCGTTGTCCTCCTGTAAGCGTCGGACGGTCTGCGCCGGCTGTGGCGGGCGCCGGATGGCCGAGCGCGCCGCGCACCTGGTCGACCACGTGTTCCCGGATGTGCCGGTCCGGCAGTGGGTGTTGTCGTTGCCGCATCGCCTCCGGTACCAGTTCGCCTGGAGCCATGACCTGTCCCTCTCGAATTCCTCGTCACGCTGCCATGGGGAGCTGCACGAGCCCCCGGATGTCCGCGGGCGAAGCCTGACGGCGTGTGGCCGTCCAACCCGGCGTGGACCCGCGCCGCATTGTAGTAGGTCGTGAAGTCCGCGAGCTTCCGCTCCGGATCCCGAGCATTCCAGAACAACACGTGGTCAAGAAACTCGCGCCGGAGCGTCCCGATCAGCCGTTCCACGAACGGATGTGACATGGGGACGTGAGGCACGGTCTTGATTTCATCAATCTCGAGGACCCCAAGGGTCGCCCGCCAGCGGTGCGCCTCAAACAACGGCATGGTCGGTACTGAGATGCCGCGGCGTGCCCTGGCCACGCATGGCCTCGCTGAACATGCGGCAGAGGTGCGCGGCGTCGACGTCCCCGTGATGCACGCCGAGACCGATGATGCGGCGGGTGAACTGGTCCATCACGACGAGGACCCAATAGCTCTGGAGCACGATCGACTCGCACCGAAAGAGGTCGATGCTCCACAGACTGTCGGTGGCATGGCCAATACACGACGGGCCGCCTCCGCCGTGTGGCCGATAGTGTTTCGCCAGGACGCGGCGCACGAGGTTCTTGTCGATGTCGACGCCGAACGTCCGAGACATGATGCGCGCGATCCGCGGACAGCCGAATCGGGGATTGCGAGACTTGAGCTCGACGATGGCCTGGACGAGCGCGTCGCTTGGCCCCTTCGGTCCGGGCGTCCGAGGAAGATGGCTCGACGAGAACAGGCGCCGATACTTGCGACGGACGAGCGCCCGGTGAAACGCGAGCAGTGTCGAGGGGCGGAGGCCGACGGCGACCTTTCGGACGCGGCCTGGATTCAGAAACAGCGAGGCGAATCCGCAGAGGAGACGGTCGGCCGTGGTCAAGTTCGGCGCCCGTTGCCGTGACCGACGCAGGACGATCAGTTGCTGCTTGAGTAAGAAATTCTCCGCGATCACGGAGCGGACGCCGCCGGGGCGACAGAGTCTTGCGGCCGTGACGGCCAGGAGGAGCATAGGGAGGAGGACGGCTTTCATACGCGCCACAGCGTAGGGCACGCGATCGGCGGCACGCAACGTTGCTTCGCGCCGGATTCAGCGAGAGAATTGCGAATTCGAGACCGACAGGCCAAGAAGGTAGGTTCAGGCGCTGACTACTCTCCTGCGGACGCAGAGTTCTGCGCCGAAGGTCGAAGGATCGCGTACGCCGGTAGTCCGATCGCTTCGAACCGTTCCATGACCTCACGGGCGGGGGGCACGCTCGGGTCCTCCGCTTGAAACTTCACCCTGACGTAGTTGTCCAGCGCGGCCTGGACATTCGGGTCCTGGAGCGTGGTCCGGTCCATGGTCAGACAGTTCTTACACCATGTGGCCCAGATATCGACGAGAACCGGCTTGCCTTCGGCCTCCGCCACGGCCAGACCTTCACTCAGCGAGGCATACCAGCCTTCCTCGAGTAGCTCTTGGACGCTGGTCGCGACCTCTTCCGGGTCGACCCACCGCTGGCTGAACAATCCATACGAGAGGTAGCCGTAGTAGACGGCCGTGCCGAGGATGAAGACGCCAAATGCCTGTTTAACGCGGACCATCCATGGTCCTGGCTGTGGCATAAACGTCAGCCCCGCTCCGGCAATGGGCCATGGGATCGCCATGCCCAGACCGAGGATAAATGGCAAGAGCAGCGCAACGGCCGTTCCCGTGGCGTAGAGATTACTGGAGAAGACGATGACTTGAATGACCACGGGTGCGACGCAGGCGCCGGCAAGCAGTGCGGCGACGCCCCCCATCCCAAACGCGACGACGAACGACCCGCCGTCCTGTGCGCCAACGTTGAGCTTTGATTGAAGCGCCGAAAAATCGATCTGGAGTACATCAAACATGGCTAGCGCCAGCACCACGAACAGGGCAGCGATTCCCAGGTTGAACCAGGGTGAGGCGTTGATGGTGCCAAATGTCCCCGCGGTAAGGATGACGACCAAGCCAAGCACGCCGTAGACGGCCGCCATGGCCAGTCCATACGCACTGCCGAGCGCGAATCCTCGACTGCGTGAGCCGGCACGCCCACCGGCGCCGATAATCGCCAGGTTGATCGGAATCATCGGCAATACGCACGGCGTCAAGTTGAGCGCCAGCCCGCCTAGCAGGATCAACGCCACGATCGCGAGGGGACCCCTGCCCTCAAACCATCCGGTTTCCCGTTTCCCGGACTCCGCGCGATCGATGAACTCGAGAAACTCGTCGCTCCCCAGATATCCGCCGGTGGTTCCGAGCACACTGAACGCGCCGAGCTGGGTCATCAGGCCGTCGGCATCGGTGTCGCCGTTGACAGCCGCTGGTTGAGACATCGCGTCCGCGTCCTCGGTTTCGCCGACGGAGGTGAACGTCATCGTGTCAAAGACGGCGTTGGCGTTGCGCGTGCTTTCTCGACCGCTGTCGACCACTTCGACGGGAAGCTCTATCGACGCCGTGGTCGGGAAATAACACATGACATCGTCGCAGGCCTGATACCTGAGGCTTCCCGTGACCATATGGGAGCCCGCGGGCAAATCGGCGTCGAGCCTGAACGCCGCGCCGATGACGAACTCCTCGCCGAAGACGGCGAGTTCATCCCGGCCCACGGTAAACAAGAAGGATTGAGGCCAGGCAACGCCATCGACGGCAATACCCGGCGGGGGCTCCAGGCTAAGACTGGTCGCGATCAGCCCCGCGTCGAGGGGCTGGTTGGAATTCACGTGGAAACCGGGGTCCAGTTTTGCCTGTATGGCCACTCGCACGACCGACCCCGCCGGGGTCTCGTCACTCTCTAGGATGGTCGAGAGCTGTATTGGGCTTGGGGGCTGCGCGTGCACCCACGCAGCTCCAGCTCCCAGCGCTAGCCCCAGGGAAACAGCAACCAGTCCGTAACGATTCATCATCCTTACTCTTTTTCTGTCCGACGTCTTTACGACGCGCCCAGTGGTGCGGACGTTTCGGCTATCGTCGGATCTCGACCAGCACCGTTTCGTCGGCGTTGACCTCGACATCGCGTAGCCGGCCGCTCAAGAGGAGGCGCACCTCGGTGACCTGCTCTGTCACGAGAATGGTCATTTTGTCTTCGGCGCCCGAACGATATTTGATGGTGACGGGGACCGGCACTTCGAATACCTGGCCTTCTTGCTCAAACGTCAAGACGACCTCGCGCCGATTCTCTTGCTCCTCGGTGCGGAAATCGAACTGCAACCGGGGCACTCCCGATTCGTGGATCCAGCGGTCAAAAAAGCTCTCGAGCGACCGGGCAGACTCGAGCTCGAACGCCCGGATGAGGTCGTCGGTGCCCGCGCGCGCAAACCGCCGGTCGTTGTAGTAGCGTCGCAATCCACCAAAGAACGCGTCGTCACCGATGACCGATCTCAGCATGTGCAGGACGATGGCGCCTTTGTTGTAGACCAGGGAGCGATACACCCGGGGCTCTTCCTCGATCGCGCCCAGACGATGACCGAGGTAGACCGGTCCGTCGGCCGAATGACGGCGGCTCCACTGCTGCATCTGCGCCAAAACAGCCGAGAACGCGTCGTCACCACGGTCCTTCTCCACATAGAGGGCCGCGAAGTAGTGCGACATCGCTTCGCTCAGCCACTGTTCGTGATAGTTCTTCCAGCCGACCGCCTGACCCCACCACTGGTGTGCGAGCTCGTGCGCCAGAAAAAAGTAGTCGACATTACTGAACGCGACCGGGTCGTTACGCCATGACCACATGATGCCCGCCCGGAACGGCAGCGGTTGATTGAGGACCGCGAAATACGCCGGGCTGTGCCCCCCGGGGAGACGACTGTCGGTGAGCGCCAAGGTGAAGACCGGGTAGGGCAGGTCCCCAACCAGCCCGCTATAGAACTGCAGGATGTCGCTGGCGCGTTCGTAGTATTCGTCGAGCCGATCGCGGGTCCGCGGGTTGGTTTCAACCGACAGCATCGTCGTGTCGTATCGCACACCCGAACGCCGACTCGAAGACGCGGCGGGTGCTCGGTCGGTCGACACGCTCGCGTCGCCGGACGCAAGCGTCGCCGGAGAATTGACGAGAATCTCTCGCGCGGGCGTATCGTGCGCCCAAAACCGGCTGACGATGGCCGAGAGGTACTTTGCCGGCTGCAGCGCGATGTATCGATAGGTGTGGGTTCCCGTGTCGTTGTCGCTGGCGGACACAGGGGGATTCCCTTCGTTGGCATCCCCGCTTGCAATGACGCCGTAGTCGGTTGGCGTGGTCAAGGCCATCGTCGCCGTCGCGTAGTCGGCCACCGTCGACTGCGGATACCAGTGGCTGGAGCTGCTGTAGATATACCGTTCCTCCGCTATGCCAAACATCTCCGTCGAGTCGAAGAGGTGTCGAGTCTGCCCAAGCCAGTTCTCGTCAGGCTCTTGCGGGGCCAAGAGGCCGGCATACGTCACTGTGAGACTGAACTCGGTCCCCACCTGGACCGGACGAGGAAGTGTGACGATCAGGTTGTTCTGCCCGCTCATGCGAAAGAATGGCAGAGGTCCCAGCTCGCGTGACGACACGGACGCGACGTCGAGCTCGTCGGCCAACCGAATGGTGAGGGTCGAGACGTTGGCGCGAGCGATGCGTAGCGCGATACGGGTTCTGCCGTCGATCCAACAGCCCCGCAGACGGGCGCGGGCCCGAAGTTCTTCCTGGATAAATCCTCGCGGCTCGAGCGATGCGACGATGTCGTAGTCGAGCACGTCATAGGGCACCCGGTCTTGGTCGTCGAAATACCGACCTTGGACGGCGCGCTTCCGGGCAGACGGGTAGAGCGAAATAATGCGGGAGTTTGGCTCACGCTGAAACAGTGTGATGTCCTCTGGCGAGTTCTGAGCCTGGACATAGGTCAGAGTGCCATACCGACGCGTGGCAACTTCCGCCACCAAATCTCCAACCCCCGGGTTGAGCCACCACGCCCGGTCGCTCAGCTCCGAGAGGTCGACGAGATACGAAAAGCCCGCGAGCTCATCAAAGACGTCTTGCGCCTCGCGGAGGTCACCACGGTCGACGTCCACTTGGGTCAGCGCTCTGGTCGACACACGGGAGGCATAGACTTCCGGGTTGATCCGCACGAAGGCGTGGTCGAAGTCGGTCTCCAGTCTCTCGCTGCCGGAGAAAATCTGGAGCTGACCTTTTTCCGCCGCGACCTCGGGTTCAAACGTGATGGTGCCGTCCCCTACCAGTACGAGCGCGGTGGTGCCATTCGCGATGTTGGCCACGAACACGGAGCCGCGAGACAGGCGGAGCGTCATGTCCTCGCCAGCGACGATGAGATTCTCTGCGTCAAACTGGATGTTGGGGTCGAGAGTCAGATGGTGGAGCGTGTCGAGGCCCCCTATCGAGCGCTGACTGGTGACGTGCCACCCGGTGCTGTTGGTGTTGGTCGGGTCAGATGTTGCGGACTCCGGCGATACTCCGAGTACCCAGGTATCGAGCCGCGCGAGGTTCCCTCGCTCTGTGAAGACTTCGACAGAGAGGTCGTAACCAGTTGGCGTGCTGGCGTCTTCCTGCGGAACCAGGAACTGGGGCTGGACCACGGCGCGAGTCACCCCGTCGACAATCGCGTCCGCCGCGAATTGACGAGCCTCTCCGAGGTCAGCGTCCGGGCCGAGGAGCGAGAGAAACCGTTGCCGGTCGGCCGTCTCCACGATGGACTGGAGCTCCGCCGCGAGCGGCGCTACGTCTGCGAGCTCTCCCGCATCCTGAGCCTCGCCCAGCGCCGAGTTCCCGAAACAGGCCACACATCCAGCGAGCCATACCCGCCAGATAAAGTTGAGGCGCATCGGTTAGCCCGTGAGGAAGTGAGCCGTAAAGGCTTCGATCGCGTCGAAGTGCGCTTCGAGCTCTGCGGGCCGTGAGAGAAAGACGAGCCGAAAATAGCCGTCTGCCGGGTCAGTGCCAAATCCCGAACCATAGACGCAGAGCCGGCCAGTCTCTCGCAATAGACCTAGCACGTAGTCTTTGTCAGTCTTGCCCGGCGGGAGGTCGACCTTTGGCATGACATAGAACGCGGCAGCTGGTGGCACACACGAGATGCCGTCAATCGCGTTGAGCCGCGTCGAAGTGATCAACGCCCGTTCGCGGAGCTGATCGCGGAATTCGTCTTGGTGGGTGCGGTCCCCGGCCAGAGCCGCAGCGACGGCGTGTTGCATGGGGCCGCTGGTGCACAATCGTCCGTCCGCGAGTTCCTTGATCGCAGCCAAGACACCGTCCAGACGTTCGCCTCCGCCGACCGCCATCCAGCCAGTGCGCCAGCCCGGGGCCATATAGGCCTTGGAAGCGGACGAGAAAGAAATGACCGGGGCCTCCGGGTTGAGTGACGCAATGGGACGAACCTGTCCGTCATAGGCAAGGTCGTTATAGACCTCATCCGACAGCAACACGAGGTTTCTCTGGTCCGCGATATCCAGGAGGGTCCGACGAGTCTCGTCGGGGTACACCGCCCCGGTCGGATTGTTTGGGTTGATGACCACCAGGGCGCGCGTTCGAGGCGAGATGAGGCTCCGAAGACGGTCGAGGTCAGGCTGCCACCCCCGGTTTGGGTCGGTTGGGTAGTAGACGGCCCGGGCTCCCAACTTTGTCAAGACCGCCGTATAAAAGGGGTAGGTCGGGACCGGTACGAGCACCTCGTCGTCGCGGTCGGCGAGAACATTCAGCGCGAGTTCGATGCCTTCGGACGTGCCCGAAGTCAGCAGAACTCGGTCGGCTGACATCGCGACGCCGCCCACAGTGTATTCGTGGGCAACCGCTTCCCGGGCCGTGTCGATTCCCGCCGCCGGCGTGTAGCCGTTGTACCCCGCGCGCATGGCGCGTTCGACGGCGTCCACAAGATGCGGAGGGGTTTCGAACCCAAACACCACCGGGTCACCGACATTGAGATAGTGCACCCGACGACCGGACGCTTCGACCGCGCGGGCATCATTGACGATGTTCCGGATGGCGTAGTCGAAGCCGTCGAGCCGAGCGGCGATCGGGATGGAAGCGACAGTTCCAACCATGACAGTAGTCTAGCAGGCCACCGTGGGAATACGGCGGTTGCGTAGCGTTCTCCTGACGACTGGTCGCGCGCCGTTCCTGCTAAGCTCCGGCGCATGGCGATCCGCACGGAGCTTAGCTTGCGACTCCCGAATAGTCCCGGTGCGTTGGAGAAGGTGTGCCAGACGCTCGGTGACGCGAAAATCAATATCGCGGCCCTTTCGCTGGACTCGCAGGAAACGCTACGGCTCGTGGTCGACAATCCGTTGCCCGCCGTCGGTGTCTTGACCCAGAATCGATACGACGTAGAACAACGCGAGGTGCTCTGGGCGCAGCTTCCGAACACGCCCGGCGCGCTTGCGAAAACGGCTCTCCTCGTCGTCTCCGCCGGCGTCAACGTGGAATATGCCTACGGTTCCGCCTTTGATGATCGGCAGAACACGGCCGTCGTGGTCGGCGTGGACGATGCGTTGCGCGCCTCCGCCGCGACAGGAATCTGATGCGTCTCTATGTAGACGCAATGGACGCTGTCTTGGTTGAGTTTGATACGGCCGGCCGCGTCAAGTTTGACGGGGAGGATTGGAGCGAGCCGACGCTGCAGGAGAGCCGGGCGATCCTCCATGCGGCTGAGCAAATGGTTGCGGATGGTCAGGAGCTGATCGACGCTATCGAAGCCAGTTTTCATCGTGCCAAGGGTCCCGTCTCGGGGTCCGAACCTGAGTGAATGGCCGTTCGCCGCTGGGCTCACTCGTGCGCGGTTTCCTCGACCGGGTCGCTTTCGGATTTGGCAGCCTGCACGCCCGTTTCCGTATGGCGTTCACTATCCGTCTCCGAACCGGTGGCCGCCGGCTCGTAGACGAAGGTCAGCGCGCCGCCTTCGTCACGGTCTGAATCGCCCGCGTCATTCTCAACCGTCGTTTCCGCCGAGCGGAGGCCAATCCGCACAGTGCCGCCGTGTTCGAGTCGCCCAAAGAGGATTTCGTCGGTCAACGGGTCGCGCACCTCGGCCTGGACAACGCGTGTGAGAGGGCGTGCGCCGTAGACCGGATCGTAGCCTTTGGTGGCCAGCCACTCGCGGGCGTCCGGTTCCAAGACGATAGCGACTCGTTGCTCGGCTAGCTGTGCCTCCAGTTGCAGAATGAACTTTTCGACAATCATTTCCATGACGTCTGGCGTCAGCGGGCCAAAGGTGACCACGGTGTCGAGACGATTCCGGAACTCGGGGCTGAACACTCGTTCGATCGCCGCCTTGGTACGAGCTTTCGCGGTTGAATCTTGGTCGTCGCTGAAACCAATCGCCGACGCGCTGGCCTCCCGCGACCCAGCGTTGGAGGTCATGATGAGTACCGCGTTCCGAAAGTCCGCCTGTCGCCCACCACTATCCGTCAGCGTCGCGTGATCCATAACCTGAAGCAAGATGTTGTACACGTCGGGATGGGCTTTCTCGATCTCGTCGAGCAGCACCACGCAATACGGGTGGGCGCGGACGGCATCGACGAGGAGACCGCCCTGCTCGAAGCCGACGTATCCAGGCGGCGCTCCGATCAGTCGAGCCACGGCGTGTTTCTCCATGTACTCGCTCATGTCGTAACGGATGAACTCGTTGCCGAGATGGACCGCCAGCTGCTTGGCCAGCTCGGTCTTCCCGACCCCGGTGGGACCGGTAAATAGGAAACATCCAGCGGGTCGATCGGGTTGACCCAATCCGGCCCGCGCACGCTTGATCGACCCCACGACCGCGCCGACGGCATCCGGCTGACCAAATACAACTCGTTCCAGGGCCTCTTGCAGCGTCTTGAGTCGCTCCTTGTCCGACGCGGAGGCTTGCTTCTCTGGAATGCGAGCCATGCGGGCGACGACCTGTTCGATGGCGGCTACCGTCACAACGGGAGGTTCTGCCGGCTCCGGGCTTGCTTGAGTCGCTGGGTCCGCTTGATCCTCGTTCTCCGGAGTCGTGGCCGTGGTCGTGATCTTCCGGGGACGAGTAAGCGCATACGTCGCCCCGGCCTCATCGATCACGTCTATGGCGCTGTCAGGTAGCCGGGATTCTCGCAAATGGCG
>CAUZIB010000034.1:0-45866 GCA_963579735.1 Vicinamibacteria bacterium
TGTCGGGTGGCGGGTCGCCGCGACGGCCGGCGCCGCGTGGGTGACGATCGCGGGGCTCTCGCTTGGTCTCATCACGAGCGGAGCACAGGGCTTGACCGCCCTGAACGTAACGGGCGGCCTGGCTGCGTTGGGGATTGGATTTCTCGCGTTCCAGCGGTGGGGCACCACGGCGGTGTCGCTGCGGGCACGGCTCGACGAAGGTGAACCGCTGACGCTGCGCGAGACGGTCGAGCTTCTGACCCTGCTCGACAAGGATGGGCCGATCGCGTCGGCTACGGCGAGAAAGGTCCTCGAGCGGGCGCAACCGGCCATCGGCGAGCTCGTCCCACTCCGTGAGAGTGTCATTCAGGGGGATATCAACTACCGCCGGCTGACCTATTGGCGCGGCAATGATGGAGCATCGCTCGTAGGTATTCTGTGGACGCCTGGGACGACGGCGCACATTCACTCTCATGACTACTCGGCCGTGGGTCGGCGTATCGAGGGAATGGTTGAGATGGTGGACTTTGTGCGCCTGGGCCCGCGTCGTCTGCGCGTCACCCAGCACACCGAGCTCGGGCCGTCGCAATTCACTGAGTTCACCGCCGGTGAGACGATTCATCTCGTGCGCAATCTCAGGCCACACGACGCGATTGATTTGCATTTCTGTTTCCCCCGGACCTCGCACGACGCACTGCGATACGTGCCACACCTCGGCTATGGCCTGTCCGCGGTCGGCGTGGAGCTCGCGGTCGATGTTGTGGAGGACCATCTGCCCGTGTTGTTGGCCGAGCCGGAACGCTGATAGTCAGACTCGACTTGGTCGTCAAGGAAGTCCTGACCAGCGCACTGTCCCAGAGAGACGTGACGCATGCTCTCCGTTTCTCCGCGACTCCCCTAGCAGCGGCCTGTGCATGAAGTAGGGAACGCCCCATATTTTGGACGCACTGCACTAGAATGAACCTGCATTCACGCCGCTGAGCTTTCTTTTTGTCGCACGCATGTGAGGCGCCACGGAGGATAGATGACAACCACCAATACGACACGTCGGAATGTGGTGAAGGGCGGCCTCGCGGCCATCGGCATAGGGATGGTCGGCGTACCCGAATGGGTGTTTCCTGCGTTAGCGCAAGAAGAAGAGCTCGTGCCGTTTACGGATGTCCCAGACGGTTTTGGTGGCCAGAGCCCCGGATCGCTCACGCGTATCTATGACATCCGAAACATTGATGGCGCCTACACCCCCAAGGACGACTTCTACGCGGTCCAGCACTTCGACCAGCCCGATGTCGACCCCACGACCTACCGGCTCACGGTCTCGGGCCTGGTCGACCGACCAGGACAGCTCACCCTGGACGAGATCCGCAGCATGGGTGACGCGCAGGTGGACGCCGGATACGAATGTTCCGGAAATTCGGGTCGAATCATTCAGGGGCTGGCCAGCAATGGACGGTGGACGGGTGTCCCGCTGCGGACGGTACTCGAACACGTTGGTGTCCAGGATGTCGCCCGGGAATTTGTGTTCTTTGGCGCCGACAAAGGACCGGAGTCGGTCGACTTCCGTGGACGCGCCTACGAAGTGGAACAGCCGTTTGCCCGCAGCCTGTCTCGCACTGACGGCATGGCATCAGAGCCAATACTTGCCTACGCCCTCAACGGCGAGCCGCTCACCCGTGAACAGGGCGCGCCGCTCCGATTGGTTGTGCCGGGCTGGTATGGCGTGTCGAATGTGAAATGGGTGGCCCAGATCCGCGCTCAGGCCGAGCGGTTTCTTGGCAAATGGCAGGCCCGTTGGTATCGCACGTTGTGGGCCGAGGAGATTGCCGGTGAGACCGTGTGGCACGAGACCGAGATCACACGGCTTCGTGTGAAATCGGTCGTCGCCAGGGTGACACGCGCTGGCGACCGTCACACGGTGCTTGGCTTCGTGTTGCATGACGGCACGCCACTCCAGTCGGTCGAGGTTAGTGTGGATGATGGACCCTGGCAGCCGGCAACGATGGACGAGTCGACTCAGGGGCAGTACTCGTGGAAGCTGTTTCGCTACGCGTGGGAGGGAGCGACCCCTGGAGAGCACACGATCGTGTCGCGAGCGACAGACGTTAATGGGAACGTGCAGCCCACGAGCGAGGAGCTGTCGATCAAGCAGACTGGGCTCGAGGACCACTCTCAGTTCCCGCGGACGGTTGTCGTGAGTTGAGCCCGCTCATGTTGTCGACCCGCGCTCGTCGCTGTCTGGGCCTGCTCATAGGCGGGTGTGTCGCCGTTGTTGTCAGCGGCCAGCCGCCGGTTCAGGCGGAACCAGGGGCGGGTGTCGGCCGGGCGAATACACCGCCGCCAACGCGGCAACAACCCGATGCCCCCGCCTCGGTCGTTTCCCACCGGGAACTCCTTGATCAATATTGCGTCACGTGCCACAACGGTCGGCTTCACACGGCCGGGCTCCGACTCGATACACCGGATCTCGCCGATGTCGCGGCGGAGTCCGAGGTCTGGGAGAAGGTCGTCCGTAAGCTGCGGGCCAACGCGATGCCGCCGTCTGGTCGGCCCCGACCGGACACGGTTAGACGACAGACGTTTGTGTCCTGGCTGGAAACGGCGCTTGACCGGGCCGCCGCGATAGACCCCGACCCTGGGCGGCCAACCATTCATCGGCTGAACAGGACTGAGTATGTCAACGTGATCCGTGATCTGCTCGGTCTCGAGCTCGACGGTCGGGCGCTGCTGCCGGGTGACAACGCGGATGTGCACGGCTTTGACAACAACGCCGATATTTTGTCGGTCTCGCCAGTGCTGATGGACCGCTACTTATCTGCGGCCCGCAAGATTAGCCGTTTGGTCGTGGGGCAGACGACCGCCCCTGATTTTTCTCAGCATCGCGTCCACAAGTGGATGGTGCAAGAAGACCGAATGAGCGAGGACCTGCCCTTCGGGTCGCGCGGCGGGACGGCCGTGACGCACTTCTTTCCGGTGGACGGTGATTATGAGATCCAGGTCGAGCTGCAACGCACCGGCAACCAACACATAAAGGGGCTCGGGGCCGCGCATCGGTTGGATATGCGGGTGGATGGGGCCCTCATTCAACGTTTCACGGTGGGCGGGACAGAGTGGGTCCGCCAGGCGCCTCCCGAGAGTTACAGCGGCAACATCAATGTTGGACAGGCGTGGGAGGATTACTCGCACAGTCTGGACCAGGGCCTCAAGGCTCGAGTGGCTGTCAAGGCCGGTCGACGCACGGTGGGGGTTTCGTTTGTCGGTCATCACTGGGAGCTGGAGGGCGTGATTGTTACCCAGCCTCAGGTGGGGGTGTCGCGCTCTCGAAACGAGGTCCCGGATGGAAACCCGTCGGTCGCCGCGGTTACCATCCGTGGCCCGCTGACCGTCAGCGGGCCGGGCGACGATACCCTCCCGCGTCGGAAAGTGTTCGTGTGCAGGCCCGCAGACGCCAAAGCCGAGCGACCCTGCGCGCGAGAGATCCTATCGACGCTTGCGCGCCGCGCCTATCGACGTCCCATGCTAGACATCGACGTAGAGACGTTGTTGCGATTTTACGAGGCAGGGCGGGCCGAGGGCACTTTTGACGTCGGGATCCAGCGTGCACTCGAACGACTGCTCGTCAGTCCGAGCTTTTTGTTTCGCGTCGAGGCAGACCCGGTCGAGGGCGGAGCCGGTATCCATCGGGTGAGCAACATTGAACTCGCGTCGCGTTTGTCGTTCTTCTTGTGGAGCAGCATGCCCGACGAGGAACTCCTGGATGCCGCCGAGCGGGGAATGCTCTCGGACCCAGCGGTCCTCGAGCAGCAAGTACGTCGTCTCGTCGCCGACCCGCGGGCGAGCGCATTGGTCCACAATTTCTCGGGCCAATGGCTCGCCATCCGGAACCTGCGGGATGTTGTGCCGGATTCGGGACTCTTCCCCGAGTTCGATGAGAACTTGCGTGTTGCCTTTCAGCGCGAAACAGAGCTGTTTATGGAAAGCATGCTCCGTGAGGACCGCAAGCTGACGGACCTACTGGATGCCGACTATACGTTTGTCAACGAGCGTTTGGCTCGACACTACGGTATTCCAGGCGTCTCCGGAAATCAGTTTCAGCGCGTCGCCACGCTGCCGGGGCAACGGGGCGGCCTTCTGGGCCACGGGAGCATTTTGACCGTGACGTCTTATCCGAACCGCACCTCGCCGGTTCTCCGGGGCAAGTGGCTACTCGAGAACTTTTTTGGGAGCCCACCACCCGCGCCTCCCGCCGATATCCCAGCGCTCGCCGAGGCCAGCGCGACGCGCACTCCGGTGTCGGTGCGTGCCCGTTTGGAAGCACACCGGAAAAACCCTGCGTGTGCCGTGTGTCACGACCGTATGGATCCGCTGGGATTCGCACTCGAGCACTACGACCCGATCGGCGCGTGGCGTGTCCTCGACGAGAACACGCCAGTTGACGCGTCAGCCACGCTGACGGATGGCACGGAATTCTATGGGCCGGCTGGGTTGCGCGAGTTACTCCTGAGTCGACGAGACGACTTCTTGCGGACCGTCACAGAAAAACTTCTGACCTACGCGCTCGGACGCGCGCTGGAGTCTTCCGACGCCCCGGTCGTGCGTCATATCGTGCGGTCGGCCGCCGGCGACGAACATCGTTGGTCGGCGGTAATTCTAGAAATTGTCAAGAGCCTTCCGTTTCAACAGAGGAGAGCGGAATCATGATCATTACAAAGCGGGTGCTCTCGCGTCGGACCGTGCTACGTGGGATTGGCGCGAGCGTGGCGCTCCCGCTTCTGGACGGCATGGTGCCGGCGTTGGTGGCGACCGAGCGCTCGGCGGCGGCCCCGGTCCGCCGCTTTGGAGCGGTCTATGCGCCCAACGGCATGTGGATGGACGCGTGGACACCAACCAGCGACGGCCGCGACTTCACATTCCCCACCACGCTCGCATCGCTTGAACCGTTTCGCGGGTCCGTGACTGTCGTCTCCGGACTGAACGTGGCCAAGAATGCGGGCGCCAGCCTCCATTCACGAGCCAGCACGCGATGGCTCACCGGTGTCCCCCCGCGAGAGGGCCAATCGCAGGCCGCTGTGTATGCCGGGGCGTCCATGGATCAGATCGCCGCTGCGTCGATTGGGGGCGAGACACAGTTCGGGTCGCTCGAGTCGGCCCTCGAACCAAACGATTTTGCGGGGTCGTGCGACCCTGGTTTTAGCTGCGCCTATGTCACGACCATCTCCTGGCGCAGCCCGACGACGCCCCTTCCGATGGAACACAACCCCCGCGCGCTGTTCGAGCGGCTGTTTGGTGACCAGGGCACGACCGACCCAGCCGCCCGGCGGGCCCGAATCAAGCAGGACCAGAGTCTTCTGGACTCGGTGGTAGAGGAGGCCGCGCGGCTCGGTCGCCGGGTGAGCGTGAGCGATCGGCTCAAGCTGGACCAGTATCTCGATGCCATCCGGGATATCGAGCGCCGTCTGCAGCTGTCCGAGCAAGAGATGGATCGAGAATTGCCCGTGGTCGAGCAACCGGGTGCGATTCCGGAGAGCTACGAAGCCTATGCAAAGCTGATGTTCGACCTACAGGTGCTCGCCTATCAGACCGACCTGACACGTATTCAGACATTCATGTTGGGTCGTGAGCTCAGCGCTCGCCAGTATCCTGAAATTGGCGCTCCGGACGCACACCACCCGACCTCGCACCACACAAACGACCCGGCGAAGATCGCGAACTACATCAAGATCAATTCGTTTCACACCCGATTGTTTGCCTACTACCTCGAGCGACTCGCCACGACGCCGGATGGTGAAGGTACATTGCTCGACCACATCATGCTGGTCTACGGGTCCGGCATGTCGGATGGCAACGCGCACGCCACGAGTAATCTGCCGCTCGTCTTGGCCGGCGGTGGCACGGGAGCGGGTGGACGTCATCTTCGCTTTCCGACCGATACACCGTTGTCGAATTTGCATCTCACGTTACTGGACCGGTTGGGGGTCACGATAGATTCACACGGCGATAGCACTTCGCCCCTTTCTCTTCTGTGATCGACGTGGCGGCCATGATGCACATACGAACGAGGATCAACGCCAGAGCGCGTCGCGTCGGAGGGTTCCTGACGGCGGTTGTCGGTCTGGCCATCCTGACCGCCCTGACTACTATGGCCGCGGTGGCCGCCGCCGAGGCACCCGTGGCCGAGGCGGTCAAGCATCGAGATGTCGCGGCTGTACATGCGCTTCTCCGTCAAGGGGCCGACCCAAACGTCTCGCAAGCCGACGGCGCCACTGCACTGCATTGGGCCGCCTACTGGAATGACCGTGATGTGGTTGCCTCTCTCATCCAGGCCGGCGCTGACATCGACGTCGTCAACGACCTGGGGGTGACTCCGCTCTGGCTGGCTAGCACCCACCAGGATGCGTCGGTGGCGAGTGGGCTGTTGAGCCGGGGAGCCAATCCGAATATCGTCCACGTCTCGGGCGAATCGCCGTTGATGGCCGCCGCCCGCACCGGACGGGTCAAGACTGTGCGAGAGCTGTTGGCGCACGGCGCGCGCGTGGATGCAGCAGACACCGAGCACGACCAGACCGCGCTCATGTGGGCCGCCGCCAATCGGCACGCGGAGGTGATACGCGCCTTGATCGAGTCCGGTGCCGATGTGCACGCCCGGTCCCGGACGCGGATGCGGAAGGTGTATCTGCCGTCCCGCGGGGCCAGCTACCGGTTGAGCTTCGAGGAGCATATTGCCAGTGGTGACATCGAGGAACGCGAGCACGGCGGTTTTTCACCACTGCTGTTTGTGGCCCAGCAAGGTGATGCGGAGTCGGCTCAACTCCTGCTGGATGCCGGCGCCGACGTGAACGATACCGCCCCCATCGGTTGGAGTGCTCTAGCCGTGGCGGCCTTCCTGAATCAGACGGCCGTGGCCCACGTTCTTTTGGACGCGGGCGCGGAACTGGACGTGGGCGAAGCCGGTTTTACGGCGCTTCATGCCGCGGTGCTGCGAGGCGATGGAGCACTCGTGAAGTCGCTTCTCGCCCACGGTGCGAATCCGAACGTCGAGATTACCCGCGCGACGGGCGCGAGACGTCAGAGTGGCGATTACGGGTTTAGCGCGAACATGGTCGGTGCGACGCCCCTGTATCTCGCCGCCCGCTATGGCGAGGTCGCCATCATGGAAGCCCTCGCCGCCGCTGGTGCCGACCTGAAATTTGTCATGCCAGAGGGGACGACACCCATGATGGCGGCGGTGCAGGTCGACCGCATCAACTCGCTGAATCTCGAGAACGCCGGGAACGGAGGGTTGGGTAGAGACCGTCGCGACCGCCATGTGTATTTTCGGTTGACCGACACTCCGTCACCAGAAGCCGTCGAACACGACATCCTGGAGATGGTGACACTCGCCGTCAGTGGTGGAGACGAGGTCAACGCAGTCGATGCAGCAGGGAATACCCCCCTGCACCACGCGGCTCGAAACGGACTCAATCGGGTGGTGGACTTCCTGGTTGGCTACGGCGCGAACCTCGACGCGCGAAACGACCGACGAGAAACACCCGCCGAAGCGGCGGAAGCGCCGAGACGAAACCGCGGCGGGGATCTGTATGACGGCCACCTCGAGACCGCCGCGCTATTGCGCCGGCTTGCCGCCCGCCGGTGAGAGCCAGGAGCCAGCGCTGAGTGGTCCCTCAGCGTCTCTGCGTGCAGGGTTCTGCGCACGGCGATAATGCTGTGAGTGCCTGGCCTGGTGCACTGCCGTCGAGATGAAGTCAATTCTCGGGCCCGCCGCACCACCTAAGTGCCGCGTTCCCGTTTCTCGCCATACAGCCGGTATGACTCGCGCGGCACCTGGCGCCGCGCGGCGACCCGAGTCTTTGACCTCGTCTCCCCGGCGCTGCACGAGGTTCCTGCCTGTAGTGCGTCGCGCTTGACCGGGTGCACGCGGACGGCGGACGCTATCGCGATTCGCTCGCCGCGGCCCCGCGCTCCTCGGCCCGGGCGGCGGAGAGAATATTTGTCAGTCCGTAGTTTCCTTCGTGACAGGCGAACTCGAACATCGGACCGTCCGTCTTTGTCATCGGCACCTCGACGGTCCAGGGTGTGACGAATGACGCGTCGTCCTCGACGGTGTATTCGTAGAGCAACGTGGCGTCGGCCGTGCGGGTAAAGCGTTCGACTAAGCGCATGCCAGCCCCGGAACCCATGTAATTCGTGCGGTCGGTGAAGTTCGTTGTCTCGACGACCAAGGTTTGGTCCTCCCAGTGTCCCCGAGAGTCGCCTTTGAGTTGAGGGATACGCGACGACAGATGCTGACGCCCGTCCAACGGCACGACCCGAACTTCGTGGACCATCTCGTTGTGGAGCACGACCATCTCGGGTGTCTGCAGCACCATCACATTGTTGTTATATGCGCCCGGGTTCATCGGGGGACCCGCGTTGAAGCCGATCACGCAGCGCTCCGTGATACTGCGGTCCTGAATACTGTGGGTACGTTGTCGCTGGTCGGAGCGAGCCCTGGCGCGTGCTTGCGCGTCATCCGTGCGAGCCGGCACGCGTCCATCCGCTGGGTCGACAATCAACGATGTCCGGCGGTCGGCAGTGAGCTCGGTGCCGTAATCGAGCCAGAACTTCGCGTGCACGGTCGGTCGCGCATCGTAGTCGGCCCGCGTTTCGAGCTCGGACTGCTCGTAGGCTGCCGCCTCTTTCGCCGTGAACACGTCTTTGTCTGCGAGGTCCCGAGAACGCTGCAACGGCGTCATTGTGCGGTAGTCCCAGATGCCTTGCAGGTCAGGGTCGCCCCATGGGGTTACGGGTGTCGGGAGAGAAGGCGTTTCCGTCTGGGCCGCCGTCCCGGCCGGAAGGGTGAGCACCGCGATTAAGAGGACGCACGGGGCATATAGTGTCAGGCGTTTGTTTTCAGGCACTCGATAAGTATACCGGCGTGCCTCGCCGCCGGCCGGATGGACGCCATCGAGTCATGCCGCCGCGTTGTCGCATACATCCACAGAAAATCTCGGCAATCACCGACTGAAGAAAAAGCCGACACCGAGAACCACATGGTGTGTGTGCAAGCCTGACCGACTGTCACCGAGCGGCACAGCGCCATCCGCTGTCGTCGCGGTGAAACTTGTATTCGCCGGAGACGTCCCATCGCCGCGACACGTCCCAGGACGCACCCACGAGGACCTGAGTGGCTGGGCGCCCCCAGTGATACCGTCCCTGCGACTGCCCGTCGATCGTCGCCCGGGTGAACGGGATCGTGACACCCGCGCCGAACCCTGTGTAGGCGGTCATGCGTCCATCCTCGAAACCCGGGCTCCGAACGAATCGGGTGTGACCGATGACATTGCCCATGACGAGGTTTACGCCGTTGCTGATTTGATATTGGTCGACGAATTCGGCAATCGGGGCAGTGGTGTCGATAGACGTCTCGAGTTGAGTTCCTCGTATCCGGAGCGGCGCGTCCTCGGGGGCAAATATTTTGAAGTGCACGACTTCGGCCGAAATGCTCAACCACGGCGCGCTACGCAGAAATGCACCGGCGCGGACCCCGACATACGGGATCGAATCGCGTGTCCAGTCCGTGGAGAGAGACTTGTGCTCCCATTGCACCTGCTCGAACGTCAGGTCAGTCCCCACGGAAGGCTGACGGATCCGGAGAACGCTCGGGGAGGTAATCCCCGCCCCGGTTGTGTACGCAGATGTGCGGCGCGCGACCAGTCGCCTGCTGGTCGCCGGCGAGTGCGGACGGCGATTGCCACAGCCGTGTCACAAGCACTCCGAGTGCCGCACTGATTGGGCCACCGCGTCGTCTCGGTCGAGACTGGTCCACCAGCCTATGCTGCCAGCCAGACCTACGCCCGACCGTGGGGATATGACGCCACTTCGGTAGCGGCTCGTCGGTCAGCGTGCAGTCCAGTCTGCCGAAACCCAAGGAATCGTGTTGGGACAGGTCCACCCAGCGCGTGGCTACCGCGCTCCGCCACCGCCGGTGGTCGTATCCAACGAGAACGGATCCGGACCCCGCCCTGCCGCGAATTCCTGCTCGCGGACGCGGGCCCCGATGAACATGGCGGCCATGCCGTAGTTGCCTTCGTGGCAGCGCGGCTCATAGTAGATCCGGTTCTGTTCGTCGTTCTGTTGCTTGAGCTCTTGACGGACGGTCCACGGCTCCACCCACACAGTCGGGTCTACGAGTGTCACTTCGTATTCGAGCGTGTCCGCGTCCGCGCGGCGATATCGCTCGGTGAGCGTGAGGTTGACACTCGCGCCGCGAAACGGAAATTTCGGAGAAAAATTGGTCGTCTCGATGACCAGTGTGTCTCCCTCCCACCGCCCTCGTGAGTCGCCGTGCCGGAGACGTACGTTTTCGGCGGGATGGCTTCCGTTCAGATTGATAAGGCGTTGGAACCCTTGGCCCTGGCCGGTGTCGTATCCCACGGCGACCGAATCGGCACCCTGAACGATGCGCCTGAATCCGTTGAAGTCTGGTGTGGCGCCAAGCATGCAGCGATCGCCCAAACTTTGGTCCTCGGGCCCGTCGTGACGGTTCATGCGCAAGGTGTTGTAGAAGGGCGGGACGGCGAATCGGCCTGGCGAGGGGGGGGCATATTCGCCTCCCTCGCAGGCGGGTGCGTTCTGCTCACAGGTCGGTGTGTTCTGCATGAGACTGACGCGCCATTCGCGTCGAATCTCTTCGGCTCGCGTCGCTGCCGGCGTCAGCGCCGGAATTCTTCCGTTCGGCGGCGCGACGATGAGCGAGGTGCGCGGGCCGGCGGGCTTCACGGATGTGTACACCGCGTTATACGCTCCTGACACGTCCTGCGCACTGCCGCGGGGACCACGCAGGTCACGTCCCGCGTTCCCCATACGGGCTTGATCTAGCGCGGCCCGCTCCTCGGAGGTCGCAAACTCTCGGTCACCAAGCTCCTCCGCCCGTTCAAACGGGGTGGCGTACACGTCCAGCCAGATGCCTTCCAGGTTTGGCTGGCCCCACGCGTTTCGGTCTTGTGCTTGGCCGACGACTGGGACCGCCGTCAGTTGGAGTGCCACCACGCTGGTGACGAACACCGCGAGCCACTCGAGTCGTCGTCCCTTCATGTGTCAACCTCCTCTTTGCGGGTGTTTCGGCGGTCAGTCTCTAGAAAAACGTTGACATACCGAGGTGCTGATCCCGGCAATCATAGTGCCCGGTTCATGAGCAACACAACCGGCCGCTGCCACTGGACGGAGGGGCGGCACCAAGCCAGTGCTTGGCGTGCACCGGTCGCGTACAATCTCCACAGACGACACCCACCAGATAGCGGACTGTGTTAGAGCCACAGTCCTCTAGCAACGACAGCCGGTCATTCCGTCGATGAAGGGGCTTTGTCGGAGGAGCGAGAGCGTGGACGCCAGAGAACTCGGTAGATGGGTGATATCGGTGTTGGTCGTTGCCAGTCTCGGCGTCGGTCCCGCGGGTGCCCAGGACACGGGACTCGCTGACCTAAGCCGTGACGCCCGACCAGACACCCGATTGGTAGACGCCGCGCGGGCGGCCGATGAGACAGCGGTTGGCGCATTGCTCCGGGCGGGCGTCGACCCGGATATCGCGCAGGCCGACGGCGCAACCGCGCTGCATTGGGCGGCCCATTGGGACCTGGCGGCGATGGCGGATGCGCTGGTCGAGGACGGGGCGGATGTCAATGCCACAAACGATTTCGGTGTTACCCCGCTGTGGTTGGCGTGTCTCAATGGCAGCGAGGCCGTAGTCGAGGCCCTTCTGGCGGCCGGAGCCGATGCGAACTCCGCGCTTCCGTCTGGGGAGACGGTGTTGATGACCGCCTCGCGCACAGGGTCCGCAGCGGCGGTACGCCTGCTCATTGGTCACGGTGCGAAGGTCAACACCCAGGAGCAGTCTCGAGGACAGACGGCATTGATGTGGGCGGTGGCACAGCGGCACTCCGAGGTCGTCAAGGCACTTGTTGAGCTCGGGGCAGACGTACATATCCGCACAACGCCGCAGCCCCGGCGAATTCACACCCGGACCGCTGGCTTCAATCCGAGCGGAGTACTCGACATCGTGCAGGGCGGCACCACAGCGTTGCTCTTTGCGGCCCGTCAGGGCGATCTCATCGCCGCCAGGCACTTGGTGGCCGGTGGCGCCGACGTGAACGATGCAGCACGTATCGGTACGAGCGCGCTCGTCATCGCGGCTCACAGTGGCCACACGGTGCTCGCAACGTTCCTGCTCGAGGAAGGTGCGGACCCGAATGCGTTCGGCGCCGGCTATAGCGCGTTGCACGCGGCTACGCTGCGTGGTGACGAGCTCTTGGTCACGGTGCTATTGGCGCACGGCGCGGACCCGGCGGTTGCCGTGCTGAGGGGCAGCCCTGGTCGGCGCAATAGTCCGGACTACGTGCTCGAGCACGACGTTGTGGGCGCCACTGCCTTTTGGCTAGCCGCCCGATTCGCCGAGCCCGGCATCATGCGAGCGGTCGCGGAAAGCGGCGGCGCGCCGGGGATCGTGATGGAAGACGGGACGACACCCCTGTTGGCGGCGATAGGTGCCCGTCGACGACGAGAGCCCGGATTGGCCGCGAACCGCGTCGAAGACGAGCGTCTCGTGCGAGAGTCGGTCGCGGTGGCACTAGAAGTGGGTGTCGAGGTCAATGCGGCTGACGCCGAAGGCAACACGGCGTTGCACGTCGCCGCGCGCCGGCGGCTCGACACCGTTGTCCAATTTCTCGTGGACAATGGGGCAGATGTGAACGCCGAGAACGCGGCGGGACAAAGGCCTCTGACGCTAGCGACTGGCGGCGACGGTGCTGAGAACAGCACGATGTTGCTGTTGCGTCGGCTCAGTGAGACCACGAGCGGTTAGTGTTCCGCTACTGTCTCCGGTTCGTGATTCGCGACCGAAGTCCCGGGCGGGGCATCCCGTCTGGCGGCGTTGCTCCTCAGTCGAATAGGCCCGATAAAGCCCGATATTCTCCCGCGTTGTGCCTCGACCAGCCGGGCGCCGCGCGCCGCGACTTATGCAACGAGTCACTTACGCAGTGCCCTAGCTAGAGTCAGTGGCTCGAAGACTCTGACAGCCCTTTTCGTATCTTTCGCCGCGGCCCGCTGACGGTCCAACTCAGGCTTCATAAGAACCACGCCGGTCAGAAGCCAGCCCGAGGTTGGCGGCCTTCCGGGTACGGTCCGCTCTTGCTTGGGCGTCGGTCATCGAGGTTGCGTTCCTTAGCCGAATGTAGATCTCGAGCAACCTGGCTTCGTCGTCTGCGCTCCACAGACTGGGCCCGTCGTTGCCGCCGCGTCCGTCGACGAACTCGTCGACTGCTTGCGCCAATACCTTGGGTACATGCCCAGGACGATTGACATGTTGATCGAGCAACAGCGCGACACCATATTCCGATGACACGTAGTCTGCGATGGGCCTGCCGCGAATCTGCTTGCGGTCACTTGCGTAGAAAAGGTCCGCCCGATCGGCGGCGTGCGCCATCTCGATACTTTGCATGATGTCGTTCTGACCGGCCAACTTGAAGCGATAGGCCCATTCAACCGTGCGCAGGGTCTTCTTCTCAGCCGCCGTCTTCAGTGCTTTCCCGTGGAGACAACCGTGGTGGCTGGGAATAATCGGTGCCGTGACCATCGCACATCAGGTCCCAGTGGCTCAACATCAGGAACACGCCCGAGGGCATGTCGACGCGTCGAATGGAGACGGGCGGGTGATCTCGACGGCCCACGACCAGGTCCCGAACTTTGCATTCCGCCCGACGGCCGCCACCACCAGGGACGGCAACTGGTCCGACCCGGCGACGTGGGAAACTCACCGGGTTCCGAGCCACCACGATATCGTCCTGATTCGCTCCCAGCATAGGGTGGTCTACGACGTTGTGGGTAAAGAGACACTCGCCGCGATGGGCATCGAGGGAGTGCTCGCCTTCTCGATCGACCGCAACACCCGCCTGGAGAGCCGGCGGAATATGTCAAGGGCTTTGAGACAGTCACTTGCTGAATTTAGGGAGCCGTGCTTTGTTCGGTGGATGCTGGTGACGGCTTGTTGATCCAGACTTCGCGGTCGGGCCGGCGGCGGCGCGGCCCCAGGACCGGTCGGCGGGTGCGATAGTACGTCGACCGCGCCACGGCAAAGGCCGCGCAGGTCCCCGTCACCCCCAGCATGGGCGCCAAACGACGCACGGTGGCCATTATTCGTCGTCCCGCGTCGGCAGCGCGATCCCCAACAGCTCCGAAAGTTTTTTCGCACCGCGACCAAGGCTTCGGCGCGTTCGTCACGGCGCGTCAATGTCGTATTGGCCCGCTCGAGGGCGGCCATGCGCCCGTCCCGCGGATCCGTCGGCACCGGCGGCCGGCCTCGCTTCTTGGGCGTCAGGCCGGACAGCGCCCCGGCCGCCGCTTGTTGTTTCCATTTACTCAAGTGAGACGAGTAGAGTCCCTCGCGTCGCAACAACGCGCCGAGTTCCCCGCGCTCCAAGAACGTCGCCGCTTCCCGCAGGATTCGCTGCTTGTACTGCGCCGTAAACCTCCGCCGCTTCGTTGGCGGGCGCACTTCGGTACTGGGCCGCCGGTCGACCTCGGACATCATCACGGGTTCCATCGCCTTGCCGAGTCTCGCCCTGCTCGTTTGCTTCACTAATTACCAGGGGGCTGACTGTCTCATACACATTGGCACAGAGGGCAGTTCGACAATCGATCGGAAAATCTCAGTCTGCAGAGCGGCGTGCGCTGGACCGTGGAACCGGGAAACGATGTTGTCTTTGTGTTCGGTCAGGGCTGGGTGCAAGACCTCGGGCGAGGCTACGAGTTCAGGAGACTAGACTCGAGATTAGCTATGAAAGTCCAATACACGATGCGTTTTTGAATGAGCCGCGCGTCACAGGCCCGGTCTGGGTCGAGTGTCGTGTCCTTGTCAAAACGGACCTTCAGCGTCAAAGTCTCTTGTAGTCACGAATAGACGGCGACTCAACGTGAACGGCGACCCTTCGTCAATCAGTCTCTTCGAAGAGCGGCTGCGTGAACGGTTTCGAGCACGCACTCCCCGTTCGGCTGCACTATACGCACGGGCCCTTGGCAGCCTTCCCGGTGGCAACACCCGTACCAGCACCTTCTTTCGACCGCATCCACTCTTTGCTGACTGGGCTGAGGGCTGCCGACTCCACGACGTCGATGGGAACGTCTATCTGGACCTGCTGAGCAACTTCACCTCGCTCGTCCATGGTCACGGGCACCCACGGATCACGGCCGCCATCGCCGAGCAAGCGGCGAAGGGCACCGTCTACGCCGCTCCGGTGGAAATGCAGCTCGCGCTCGCCGAGGAGATCAGACGGCGGATGCCCTCGATGCAGCGCGTGCGGTTTGCCAACTCCGGCACGGAGGCGGTTATGAACGCACTGCGGGTCGCTCGCGCCTTCACCGGCCGTTCGAAGTTTCTCAAGATGGAGGGTGGGTATCACGGCAGCTACGACCCGGTTGAAATCAGCATCGCTCCTGGGCCCGATGGGCCTGTGGGCGGATTCGCCGAACCGGACGAGATGGGGCTGTCGCCAGCGTTGAGCGGTGAGGTGGTGGTCGCGCCGTTCAACGACTTGGAGACGACGGTGGGGCTCATCGAGCGGCACCGCGAGGACCTGGGCGCCGTCATCGTGGAACCGATGATGGGCGCCGGCGGGATGATTCCGGCCGACCAGCGGTTCTTGGACGGCCTGCGCGCCGCGACGACCGAGCATCGAGTGTTGCTCATCTTTGACGAGATCATTTCGTTCCGGTTGGCGCCGGGTGGTGCGCAGCGGCTCTATGGGATCGAGCCGGACCTGACCACTCTCGGGAAAATTATCGGCGGCGGGCTGCCGATCGGCGCGTTCGGTGGACGCTCGGACGTCATGGCGCTGTTCGACCCGCGCCGACCTGACCGGATGACCCACGCTGGCACCTTCAACGGGAGCCCGATCTGTATGGCCGCCGGTCTGGCGTCACTCGCGCTGTTGACGCCCTCCGAGATCGATCGGATCAATGGGCTTGGCGACCGACTGCGCGACGGGTTTCAGACGGGGTTCACGGCGACAGGCATACGGGGACGTGCCACCGGGCAGGGCTCACTGGTCCAGACCCATTTGGTCGATGGCGAGGTGCGCAACTACCGCGACGGAGCGCGGGCCCCCGCGTGGTATCGCCGAGTGACCCACCTGGCGCTACTGTCCCGTGGAGTGTTCTCGGGATGGCGAACGAGCTTCAACGTGTCGACCGCGATGGGTGAGGCGGAGGTGGACGAAGCGATCGCTGCGTTCCACGTCGTGCTGAAAGAGCTGCGGGCTCACCTGCCACCGTAGCACGCTGAACGTTGACCACCGACCACTCAACGTTGAACGCTGCTGAACATTGACCGCTGACTGCTGACCGCTGTGTCGACCATCGCTCACCATCAGACCGCCCGTCACAGCACCGTGACGTCGTCAGCTCGGATTACCCGAATCTATACGTCCGCTCTGTCGCGCGGGGGCGTCAGCGCTCTGCCGGCGCAAGTAGTAATAGAACGGGAGGCCTGCGATGACGACCGCCAGGCCCGCCAACGAGGGCAGAGTCCGCGTGAGGAGTAAGTTGACCAGATACCATCCAGAAATCGCGAGAAAGAGTATCGGTGTCACCGGGTAGCCCCACACTCGGTATGGACGGGGCAGGTCCGGCTCCCGGACCCGCAGCACGATCACAGCCGTGACCGCCAGGCTCAGCAGTAGCTGAATCACGAACCCGACGGCGTTGAGAATCTGTTGATACGTGCCGGCCAGTGAATAGGCGACCGCGAGTCCGCCCACGAGCAGGATGGCCGGACCGGGTGTCCGATATACGGGGTGGATCCGCGCCAGTCCGGGGATGAACATGCCGTCACGAGACAGCGCGAAGAAGATACGCGGGTAGCTCAACAACTGGGCGTTGAGCGTGCCAATCGCAGACCACAGTACGGCGAGCGCCGTGATCGAGGCCCCGACCGGTCCCAATATGGCCTGTGCCGCGTCTGCGGCCACCCGCTCCGATGCCTGCAGCTCGTCGAACGACAGCGCACGTAGATAGGCCAGGTTGATTGCAACATACAGTACGAGCACGACGGCCATCGCCAACAGAATCGCACGTGGGATCGTCCGTGCCGGGTCCCGCACCTCGCCGGCGACATGGGTCACAAAGTAGGCGCCGCTGAACGCGAAGAGCGTGAGCAGCATCGCGGGGCCTAGCGACCCGATCGCCTGGACGGTATTCCGTTCGGCCGGCAGAAACGGGGTGAACTGGTCAAGACCGCCGTTCCCGAGTGCGAGACCCATCACTATCAGTCCGAGCAACATGCCAACCTTGATCACAGTCAGGGCATCTTGGGTCTTGCCACCGGTCCGGACACCCAGATAGTTGACGGTTGTCAGAAGCGCGATCAAGCCCGCGGCCACCACCCGCTGTCCCCACGATCCCGGCGTGATGAAAGGTCCGAACACTTCGCCGGCATAGACCGAGGCCATCGCCGCCACGACCGCGATTGCACCAGTCGCGTAGGTAAAGCACATCATCCATCCGAAGAGGAACGCGGCCGGAGTGCCGGGGAACGCGCGTTTGAGAAAGACGTAAGTGCCGCCCGTCTCCGGCATCGCCGCCGACAGTTCGGCAAAGCAGAGCGCGCCACATACGGCGAGCAAGCCCGACAGCACCCAGGCCACCACGAGTAAACCGGGCGACCCCACTTCCCGCGCGACATCGGCCGGCACGAGAAAGATGCTCGCGCCGATGATGCCACCGACCACCAGTGTGGTCGCTTCGACCGGTCCCAGCCCGCGGTCGAGCGTGGTCACCGTTGGCAGGTCACTGTGCAACGCCACATCACATCCTGGGGCTAGTCTGCTCGGGTTTCCCCCGCCAGTATCGAGATTCGATCTCCTCTATCTCTTCCTCGCTGAGACCAAAGTAGTGACCGAACTCGTGGATGACCGTCTCGCCAATCGTCCGTACGATGTCGTCTTCGTTGTCGCTGTCTTCGACGATTGGCTCTTGGTAAATCGTGATCTGGTCGGGTAGCACGTTGCCATGAGTCCACTCCCGCTCTGGGAGCGGAGTTCCTTGGTAGAGGCCGTACAAGGTATCCGGGGGGGCGATCTCCGTCTCCCTCAGGAGTTCGGGGGATGGGCGATCGTCGACCACGACCGCGACGTTGTTCATCTCGTCTCGAAACTGTTGGGGGATACCACGGACCGCCTTGATCACGAGACGTTCGAAGTCTTTCCTGGTCACGCCGAAGGCTACCAGATCGCTTGCCGACGGTCAGTCGGCGGGAGAGTCTAGTGGCTCTTCAAGTGACCAAATGTAAGTGACGTGATCTGCCGAGAAGTCCCTACGAGGGGGACCGATGGCAGAGAAACGATACGTCGTTCGGCTCAGCGAGGAAGAACGGACCCGGGTGCGGGGCGTGGTCACGGCGAAGCGGGTCGCGGCGTAAAAGCGCGACCGCGCGCAAGTGCTGCTCAAGGTGGATGAGGGCGCCGACGGGCCGGCCTGGACGGACGCCACCATCCATGCATCGCATCCCTGCGTGGCATGCGGGCGCGAACCATCGCGGTGAACTCGATCTCCAAGACCGGCAATGCGACTGGGTGGCGAGTAGGGTGGCTCATTGCGCCCGCGCAGTACACGCCACAGAGACAGGTGTTTCACGATACGATGGTCATCCTGGCGCCGACGCCGCTTCAGAAGGCGGCCGTGGCGCTGCTTGGCCTCGACTTGAGCTCGTATGACGATCTGCGTGCGGACTACACGGGTGCGAGTCGGAGTCACGTTAGTCAGGTCGATGAGGCGAACGTTTATTTTATTTGTGCGGCTAGGCAGGCGTATCCCAAGATGACTGGGGCTGAACCTCTGGCGACTCATGACCCTACAGTTACGACCGAAGTGGGGGCAGTTCCTCGCCCCGCGGAACAAAGAGCAACGCGACGCCGTTGTTGCAGTAGCGCTTCCCGGTCGGTTCTGGGCCGTCCGAGAAAACGTGTCCTTGGTGTCCCCCGCACCGTACGCAGTGATACTCCTTGCGGGGAAGGATCATCTTGAAGTCTCGCTTCGTGCCCAGACGTCCTTCGAGACCAGCAAAGAAGCTCGGCCACCCCGTTCCGCTCTCGTATTTTGACGCCGACTCGAAGAGTGGCAGATTGCACGCGGCGCACACGAATGTTCCGTCGCGCTTCTCATCGTTCAAGGGGCTCGTAAAGGGCGGCTCCGTGGACTCGCGAAAAAGCACCGCGAACGCTTCGTCGGCCAGCGTTTCACGCCAATCGTCGCGTGGTTTCTCCAGCTTCTCGACCGTGTCGCTCATCCGCCCATTCTAGTGGACTGTCGCAGAGAAACGTTTCTCTGCGGCAGTCCACTGGTGGACAAACACCTGCAGCTGAGACTTTTGGGCCGAAGTGGGGTCTAATAACTCACAAAGGGCGCATATGGTAAAAGACGCGCGAGTCATCGGACTCGAAGCAGACGTCGTGGCGACGACGACGAGCGCTGATATGGTGTTGGCCCAGCGATGTGCTGATGGCGATCAGCAGGCTTGCCGCGACCTGGTCGACGAACATCGAGGAATGGTGTTCGGGCTGGGGTTCCAGTTGCTTGGAAACTATGACGAAGCTTTGGATCTCTCCCAGGAAGTGTTTCTCCGCGTCTTTCGTACGATCGGTCGGTTCCGGGGTGGCGCAACCCTCAGAACGTGGATTTACCGGATCGTGGTCAATGGTGCGCGGAATCGACAGCGCTGGTTTCAACGCCATCGACGGGCGTTCCTCGTCCAGCTGGATGCGTATGTGGAGGACCACGGGGATCCGGTCGCCGATGCAAACGGGGCATCTCCGGAGCGGGCCCTCAATCGGGTCGAAGCCGGGCGACGATTATGGGCCGGACTGGCCCGACTGTCTCTCGAACAGCGGACGGCGTTGGTGTTGCGAGAGCTGCATGGCATGTCGTATGTCGAGGTCGGGTATACCCTTGGCGTCACGACGAGCGCGGTCAAGTCGCGTCTGTCGCGTGCAAGGGAGACGCTTCGCCGGGAGTTGACACCATGACTGCACGGGAATCGTTGTCGTCGTGTCGGGCCGTGCGTCGCCTGCTCGAGGCGCACCATGACGAGGAACTAGGTATCGAAGAGCAAATCGGCGTCGAGGCCCACTTGTTTCGGTGTACGCGGTGTGCCGAACGCCGGGCCGAACTGACATGGATTCAGACGCTGTTGCGGCAGGCCGCGGGTCGTTTCGAACGAGAGGCCTACGATCCGGTCCACGCAGATGACGTGGGTGAAGACGCACTCGACCGAGCGTTGAGCGGCGTTGTCGATCAGGTGGTCCGCGAACGCCGGCAGGGCTGGCCCGGACGACTGGACCGGGCGCTGGTGGCGGGGACTGCATGGTGGATTCCGAGTGGCGCGCTGGCTGTGACCACCGTGGCTGCGGCCGCGCTGGCCGCCGTCCTGACCGTGCTCACACCGACCCATTCGCAATCACTGGCGGCGGTGCTGCTGACGCTGGGGTCCCCAGGTTCCAACCTCAATCCGGTGATGGTCGCGCGCGGAGTGACGCTGCCGCAGCTCGCGTTGGATTTGGGGGCGCCGTCAGTCTTGGGTGTGCTCAACGTTCCGTCGCCGACGCGTAGTAGGAACCTTGCGCTCTCGGCGGTTGTGACTCGTGAGGGAGAGATCTCTCAATACGCGATACTCCAGGGCAACGGGATGAGCGATGAGTTGCTCCGTGATCTGTCTCTGCTCACGTCGGCAAGCCGGTTCAAGCCGGCGCTCTTCGGGGGACTCCCGGTCGCGGTCAACGTGGTGTGGTTGCTCGAACAGACAACCGTCCGTCCCTTGCTTGACCAGACGATGAGTGAACGTCGTCCTGTCGCCGACGAGGCATAGTCCGGCAATCGTTTTCGCGTGCCCCGAAGCGCGCAGAATGCCGCCGACCGCGTAGATGACAATCGAAAGCCGCATGAAAGCAGCGTGTGGCGAGTAAGGTTAGGGCGATGTCGACACGAACACGCCTCGGACCTGCGCGACTGCTGACTCGATACAGCAACCGAGCAAGCGGTCTTGCCCCATCACGTTGTCCGGTCCACTGGGCACAATGGCCTCGTCTTCGCGGAGGATCGTGCCAACGATCGACTCGGTGAGGAGACCCAGGTCTTTGACCGCCGTCTTCGGATACCGGTCCAGGACCGCCAATTCGACAACTTTGGCCTCGTCTTCTTCCAATACCGCGAGTAGGGTGGCACGACCACCCTCGATTTCGTGCAGAACCGAGCTTGCCGCTGCTCTGCGCGCCGAGAGCGCCACGTCGATTCCCACCCGCTCGAACAACCGAAGGTTGGCGGGCTTGCTCACCCGGGTGAGCACTTTGCCCACGCCGAGCTGACGACCGAGGAGGCTTGCGTTCCGCCAGCCATTCTCCGCGTTGGCGACCTCGTTTGATGACCGTGTTTCTGGGGGATGAGGGCGGTGTGGCTGCTCGGTCGCGCGGGCCCGGCACTACACTCACGAGCTGGGGCTTGGCCCACGTCGCCGCGCGCGGCTCGTGATGCAGTCAACATCAGTGACACTCTTGAGTTATTGGTCGGACTCACCATCGACGGGAATGGTCAATACCTGCCCGGGGTGGATCAGCGACGATGTGAGTCGGTTGGCGCGCAGGATCCGTAGCGTCGTCGTGCCGTAGTGCCGCGAGATTCTCCACAGCGTGTCTCGTCTCTGGACCGTGTGCCGCACATGGTCCGAAGCCGGGGCGGGCGCCGGATTTTGCGGCGCTTGTGCGATCGACGTGGGCACCGGAGCTTGAGTGGTCGACGCGATCGCGGGAGCTTGAGCCGTTTGAGTAGTCGTTTGGAGCGCCGAATTCTGATCGGACTGCGTGGTGACCGGTGCCTTGCGTGTGAGATTTGCGACGTGCCGGACGTAGGCCTGTGGAAACACCGCGACGTGGTAGTGCGGAGGACCACGTTCGCGTGTGGCTTCGATCACCTGGCGGTCTTCCAAGTAGATGAGTGTGCTTTCGAGCCACTCTCGACAGCGCCGGTTCGAAGGGCGTCTGAGATCGAGTGCCATTCCCGTGGGGTGAACGGACCGCGGTGATGCGTTTCGCGGCTGATGCGACCGAGGACGGGTCAGGCTCGTGACGATAAGTTGCTCGCCGCAGCCTCGGTAGTACTGCTGCGCGAGACGCTCGATGAAGAGTTTGACCTCAGGCCGAGTATACGGGAACGAGACGTCGTTCAGGGCATAGTGACGGGTTCGTCTCACGGGCACCAGGAGCCCGGCCCTGACAAAGCGATTCAGCTGGGACGGACCATTCAGAAACGTAAAGTCGTGGCGCGCGGCCTGCTCATTCTGACGGTCAAGCGACGCTCGGGACCCTCTCAGACTCTGGGCGCCTACACCGACCGGGAAAGTCGCGACCACCGCCACCAAGACCAACCACACACCGGATGGTATCACCGCTCCTTGGATGTTGAGTCGCTCTTGTCGGGTGAATAACGTATTTTGCATCTCTTGGGGACCTTACAGAGTTTATCGGCAAGTTTGCGGCGGACGCGAGCCTTTTGCAGCGTCTGCCTACGCAGGGACTGTTTTTTTGCGCCTCAGCGGTGTTCTCGACGCGCTAGCCGGGTTTTCCGGTGTTCTTGGCCGGCGCGCGTGTTGCTCAAGAGGAGGGGTATGGCTGTACGTGTAGCCGAAGTTGGTAGGGAAGGGCTGGTGTTGTGGAGACTCCATCGACCCCCCAATGATGTCCTGTGCTGTCTTGTCGGCCCCTCAGAGTTCGGGCTGTTGCTCGTCGTGCGCTCGGAGGGGCGACGGTTGCTGGTGGAGGCGCCTCGAGACGTCGTCAAAATCGTCGACCGTACCGAGACGCTCAAGACAGCGTGTATCAGGGCTCATCGTTGCGCCTCGGCGGGTGATATTCTTCGTGAGTGCGTGCTCTCTTCGCATGCCGCTCGGCGGCGACGTTCGGGAGACCCGATAGTGTCTCTCGTCCCCGATACCCATCCCCTGTGGCGAGCAACGCGGGCGTCACCGCTGTGACGTCTTGTCTCTATCGCTGGCAGCGGCAGCCGAGATAAGTGTGACCGGGCTCCACCGGGTTGTTACGGGCGTTTCGTCCACAGGGATCCTTGGTCTGGCGTGGGCTCCTCCCGAGAGTGTCGCTGGTCAAGAGCCGCCGACATTTTCGCGCGACGTCGCCGCAATTCTCCACACGCACTGTGTCGTCTGTCATCGCCCGAATGCCATCGGAGGGTTTCCTCTGGTGACCTAACCGTGAAGCGCGTCCGTGGGCGCGGGCCATCCGCGATTAGGTCTTGACCGGGCAGATGCCGCCCTGGAAGCCGGTCGCCGGGTTTGGCCAACTTCAGGGTGAGCGGTCTCTGTCGAGCCAGGAGGTCGAGGTAATCCGGCGCTGGGTTGAGGCCGGGGCCCCAGAAGGCGATCCACGCGAGACCCCGCCCCCACCCCCTACAAATGGCGGGTGGCTGCTCGGCGAACCGGATCTCGTCGTGCGACTCGACGACGTCTACACGCTGCCTCGTGGAAGCGAGGATACGTTCCGGAATTTTGTGCTCCCGATTCCTCTCGCCGAGACTCGATACGTAAGAACCCTGGAGCTGCGTCCCGGTGGGCCGGACACCGTGCATCACGCCATTATGGCTATCGATGACACCGCGTCATCTCGTCGCCGGGATGCGCAGGACGCGGCGCCGGGATTCGACGGAATGGATATGGGCCAAGCATTCATGCCCGACGGGCACTTGGTGGGGTGGACACCGGGGATGTCGCCGTTTCCCGGCCTTGAGCACTCCCCCTGGCGTGTCGACTCTGGAACCGACTTGGTGCTGCAGTTACATCTGCTGGCTTCAGAGCGTGCGGCGCCGCTCCGACCAGAAGTCGGGTTTTTCTTTGCAGACGGGCCGCCGAGCGGTCCTCCTATGGTGTTGATCCGTCTTGACGCCGACCATCGGCTGGATATCCCGGCCGGAGCCAAGAGTTCGCTGTGAGCGACTCGGTGAGTCACGCGACTGGACCGACCACGCCATCCACGGAAATCCGGCCCGACACCGACGTTGGCATCCACCGCAGTGGTATCGGGGACGGTGATGACATAGCTGATACTCACGCTGCGACGAAGCTCGCGTCGGGAATACGTCCGACCTCAACGTGATTGCCGTCCTGCGTGACCGGGGGATCTGCGAGCAGACGGGCGAGCTTGTCGTCGGCGGCTGCCATGGTCCTCGCTCTCGCGCGGACCGTCGCCTTGACCTGCACGATGCCCGTCTGGCCGGTCTGAATAGTGATGTTGCCCGCGCCAGCCCGCGCCGTCAGCTATACCGGCCCACTGACCGAGAGACGACGGTCGAACTCGCCTTCGGCGAGCTCGTTCGCAGACACGAGCGGGAATCCGCAGCCCGTCACAAGTGCCAGCAGCGGAACAAGTAGCGCATACCGTAGATGAGACCAACGCATTGATGTGAACAGAAAGTCTCCTCTCACTCTATTGGCACTTACGCAGATGTCACGGTGAGGGTTCCATTCGGCGAGGTGACTGTATCGTTCCGGCACCTCGAGCGAGACGATGACCAGTGTCATCGAGAGCGCCATGACCGAGTCAAATAGCGTCTCGACCCGCGAGACATTCTCACCACGCCAGCGAAAGTGTTTGTCACCCCGCTGGACCGTTCGCATTGCCGTATCGTACATCATCGATCTTTATGGATTCCGAGTGGCCTGTTACAGTACCCCAGATATCAGTGACTATGAGTCGGTTCTATGATTACGGCCGCCTGGCCGGGGCAAAGTTTCTCAAAGCGAAGTGGATGTGGCAGTCGGTCGCCGGCAACGACGCTGAGGCTATTCGCGCCGAGCACGGTGTTGGTCGGACGATGGCAGACGCTATCCGAGAACAGGCGCCGGTCGATGTCGACCCGCTCGTGCGAGACCTACTCCGGGGTATTCAAGCTCGGCTGGCGGAGCGCGTCAACAATCCGCTCCATCGGTTCGATGTCACGTCGACCGAAGAATCACAACCGACCGCGTATGCCTTGCCCGGTGGGTTTATTTTTGTCGCGCGTTCGCTGGTCGAACTGTGCGATCGCGATACTGACGAGCTTGGCTTTGTCGTGGGGCATGAGATGGCGCACGTCGTCCGTCGCCACGCGATGGACCGGCTGCTCGGGCAGGCGGCGATCTCTGCGGCCGCGATGGCATCGCCCGGCCGAGGTGCGCTGGCGGCATGGATAAAGGGGGTCGGTGTTCCGTGGCTCGAGCGCGCGTATTCTCGCGAACAGGAGTTTGAGGCCGACGAATTGGGGGGCCTCCTGATGAAAGCGGCGGGTTTTGACCCCGCCGGCTCCGTACGCGCGTTGCAGCGTTTCCAGCGTCTCGATCCCGCTCACGACGAGCGGGGACTGGGAGCCTACCTTTCCACCCACCCTCCGGTTGCCGACCGCATTGCGAGACTACGGGAGCGTCTCGACCTGCGTCTCTGATTGCGACAGCGGGCTAGCGGACAGCGCTTGCGTGGCTTTATTCATGCCTATATAGGAATATATAAAACGTCATGGCCCGGGCGACGACCACCTCAGACGCATTTAACGCGGTGGCCGAGCCTCGCCGCCGAGAGATCCTGACCTATCTGGCAGATGCCGAGCGTTCTGTGGGCGACGTGGTCGGCGCGTTGGGGCTTGCCCAGCCATCCGTCTCAAAACATCTCCGTGTGCTGCGAAATGTCGGCCTGGTCCGCGCGCGTCGCGACGGGCGGCGCATTTTGTATCGGGCCGACGCGACTGCCCTCAAACCGCTCCACGATTGGACCTCGACGTTCGAGCGTTTGTGGCGAAATCAACTCGACCGCATCAAGGAGCAGGCGGAATCCGGCGACCAGAAACGAAAAGAGGAAAACCCAACCGCCCCGTCACCCGGAGGAGAAGACAGATGACGAGTGTCTTTCGCGGCCAGGGCTATTCCCAGCGAAAGACGCTCGCCGCAATGAGAATGCTCACAAAGAACACCATCACGAGGGCTAACATGTCTCCGCTGTGGGCAGACCATGGGTTCCCGGACCAGATGCCTTCGAGGAGGGACACAACGTAGGTAAGCGGGAGCAGACGTGCAATGAGTTGCCAGAACGCCGGTAGCTCGTCGATCGGGACGAACAGACCTGACAACCCGATCATCGGGTAAAGAACGAGACTTGCGAGCGGCTGGGCAAACCTCGCGGTAGGGACGACGCTAGAGATGAGAAAGCCGACCGCCAGGATGGCCGTGGTTGCAAACAGCAACGCCCCGACAAAGCTCACGAGCGGAAGATTGACAGTCGCCGGATAAAAATTTCGACCGGCGACGACGAGCAAGATGATGGTTGTCGCCGTGAGTGCAAGCTTGACGAGGACGTGGGCCGCAAAAATCGTATGGGGGCGAAGCGGGGTAGCAAATAGTCGTTTGAGTACGCCACTTTCTCGATAGATCGAGATGATGGCGACAATCGACACAACCGCGCTTAGTGCAATGAGCAGGGCAGCGAAAACGGGTATCTTCACACTGATGAGCCGCAGATTGGCCGCCGACGCGGAGGCCGGGTCGATCTCGCCCGCCAGGACGCGTCCCAATACCAGGAATAGGGCGACCGGGACCGCTACGTTGGCGACCACGCCCAGCGGTTCGCGGAAGAATATCTTGGCCTCGAGCCATGTCAGCGTCCACAGTCCTCGCAGCATGCTGGTGGTTTCCCCGGGAGTCCTACGTCACCGCGTATGTGAGACACATGTCAGTAGATTAACTACGAATCGAATGTCCCGTCAGTTTGAGAAAGACATCCTCGAGCGTGGGTACCACCGTCCGAAAATCGGTGACCCGAATTTCGCCCTCAGCGAGCCCGTGGATTACCGACGTCACCAGCTCGTCGCCCTGCCCCCGAATCGTGTATTCGTCACCGCGGCGGTCCACGTCGTCGACCTCGGCAATAGCGCGAAAGTGTGACTCGGCCCCCGGGTCGAGTGTCGAAAGGACGACGGTCCGCGCTGGGGAATGGCGGGTGACGAGCTCTTGCGGCGACCCCGTGTCGACGATTCGCCCGTGGTCGATGATGGCAACGTGATCACACAGACGCTCCGCTTCCTCCATCAGATGCGTCGTGAGAAAGACGGTTTTGCCTCGGTCACGAATCCCGCGTATCAAGTCCCAGATGGCATGACGGGCTTGGGGGTCGAGACCTGTCGTGAGCTCGTCAAGAAACACGACCTCTGGATCATTGATGAGCGCGAGGGCGATAAATAGCCGCTGCTTTTGGCCGCCCGACAACGTCATAAACCAGGCGTCGCGTTTGGAAGACAGACCGAGCTGCTCAAGCAGCATGTTCCCGTCGATGGGTGCGGGGTAGAGTGAGGCCCAGAGATCAACCGCTTCCCACACTTTGATCCGTTTCTGAAGCTGCGCTTCTTGCAACTGGACGCCAATGCGGTCGTGGAGCTCGGACGCTTCACGCGATGGATCCACGCCGAGCACTTCGATGGTGCCGTCGTCTGGCGTCCGCAGCCCTTCGATGCACTCCATCGAGGTTGTTTTCCCAGCACCGTTTGGTCCGATCAGGCCAAAAATTTCACCGGTCTCGACCTTGAACGAGACATCATCAACCGCGACATGTCGCCCGTAGGTCTTCCGCATATTCCTGACCTCGACCACCGGCATCAGGCGGGGTCCTCCGGCGCGATTGACGTCAAGACATTGGGGTAGGTGTCTGCGGTGGCTGTGCGGAGGCGTCGCGCTGGGTATTGGTGACCGCGGACGCGCGCGGCGGCGACGAGACGATCCCTCCCGGTCGGTGTGTGCGTCGCCGAGGTCATTTCGCGGGGCGATAGGTCGATTCGAGTGCCCGTCGATAGGTCTAGTGCACCGTCGTCGAGATGAGGCCAAAAGCCTCGGGTTCCGAGGGCCGCCTGGCGCAAGGCGCCGCGCCGAGTCATACCGGCTGTATGGCGAGAAGCGGGAACGCGGCGCCGGGTGGTACTGCGGGCCAGAGGATTGACTTCATCTCGACGGCGGTGCACTGGGTCGCGAGGCGAGTGCGACTGGCGAGCACCGCCGCGGGGCGGCACGCATCGCCGGCTGAGTGCCCTTCACATCTGAGAGATGGGTGGGAGACAGTGGCTCAAGAATTGGCGTGCTACATCGACGCGACGGGAAGGATCTCGACCGTGCCATCCATGATGGTTAAGTGGGGGCATGTCTTCGAGAGCCTTTGGATCGCTTTGATACTCTTGCCCTCCAACACGCAATACCGGCCGACGTAGGTACTCGCAGTGCCTGCGCGTTTTTCTTTGATCTCTTTGGCTTTTCCCACGAGTTGTGTGGCGGCCGAGCTTTGCAACGGAGCGCCATCGACCAACGCTCCTGCTTTACCCAGCTTCTCGATATACAGGACCCACTTCTTGTCCAGGGCTTCGTTTTGCTTGGGTGACAGTTTCTTGGGGTCGCCGCCACGATAGAGAATAAGGAATTTTGCCAAGAGTGATCTCCTTTGAAAGTTGACGTCGAGTATAGCGGGCCGCGTCAAGTCGTGGCCATGGAATGCTCCGCGTGGGAGTGCCTCTAGCGCACCGCCGTCGAGATGAAGTCAATCCTCGGGCCGGAGCACCACCTGGCGTCGCGTTCCCGCTTCTCGCTATACCGCCGGTATGACTCGGCGCGGCGCCTTGCGCCCGGTGGCCCTCGGAACCCGAGGCTTTGACCTCATCTCGACGGCGGTGCACTAGATGATTCGGTTCTTCCACGTTCCGCGACGAAAGACCGTTACGCCGACGGCGGCCAAGAGCGTCTGACAGCACGCGATGGTCACGAACACGTCGGTCGGTCCGAAACCGAGCGGGCCGGAGAGCGTCCACGCCAAGGGTAGCTGCACGACCCAATACACGCCGAAGTTGATCCAAGTCGGAGTCCACGTGTCGCCAGCACCGTTAAAGGCAAGCACCGTGACGAGACCGAATCCCCAGAACACATAGCTCGCGGCGACGAAGCGAAGGCACCGGGCGCCGATAGCCACGACTTCGGGGTCCACGCTGAGCACACCGACGATGGGGTTGGCGAACACGAGAAAGATCAGTCCGACGATTCCGAGAAAGACGGTGTTGCACCGAGCCGTGAACCACACCGCCCGTTCGGCGCGGTCCGGCTGATCGGCGCCGAGGTTCTGTCCGACCAGGGTTGCCGCCGCGTTACCGACACCCTACGCGGGCAGCAAGACAAACACGATGATGCGGATCGCGACGGTGTATCCGGCGAGCACGTGATCCCCGAGCGGGGCCAGAATCCGGATAAGCCCGAGAGAACTCGCCGTACCGACAAGGTACTGGAAGACGCCGACGCCGCTGACCCGCATCAGACGTCGCGGGATCGCGACGTCGAGACGGGCGTGCCGCCAACTAATACGCACCCGGCTGCCCGGATCGCCGAGTTGTCGCAGCTGATACACGACCCCGACGGCTCGCGAGAAGGTTGTGGCGATAGCCGCGCCCTCGAGACCAAGGGCAGGGATAGGTCCGAGACCGAAAATCAGGAGCGGGTCGAGGACAAGGTTCAGTAGATTCGCGAGCCAGAGCGCCCGCATGGCGCGCGCGGGGTCGCCGGCACCCCGGAAGATGCGGTTGATCAAAAACAGTAGGAGGACGGTGATATTGCCGCCCAGCATGATTCCGGTAAAGGCACGTTCCTGGGACGCGAGCGCGGGCCCGCGCCAAGCAGTCGCAGCAGGTTGCCCGCGAACACGGCACCGGCCACCCCCAACACCACCGATAGGGCTGCGCCGCCCGCGATGGCTTGGACTGCGGCGACGGACGCGTCGCGTGAGGATCCCTCTCCAATACGACGCGCCACCGTGGCGGAGGCTCCCATGCTAAGCCCGATCGACACGGCAAACACCAGCGAAAGAAGGGCGTCGGATAGACCGAGGATCGCGATGGAGTCAGCCCCGAGCCGACCGACAAAATACACGTCCACGACACTGAACACCGATTGCATGGCCATCTCGAGCACCATGGGGACAGCCAGAATGAGGACGGCCCGCGCGAGGCTGCCCTCGGTGTAGTCATGGCTTGTGCCCCGCAGCGCGTCCCGCACATCGGAGAGAAGATGTCGGAGCTGACTGGTGTGACCGAACGACCGAAAAAGGGACGAGATGAAGGAGACCACTTTGGGCCACGCCGTGCGCGCCCGCGATCAGCGGGGGAGCCGCGTGACTTTCTGGAACGAAAACCGAAGCTAACGAAGGAGGACGAGAGGGGGGGGCGCGTTAGCTGTTAATTCGCATCGGCTGGAAATAAAGATGAATTTCAACTATAAACCACGACGTCGTCTCTGACCAGCGCCCCCGCCCCCGAGACGATAGAACGAGGAAAGTTTTGACCAGAGTCACACAGTCGACCGCTATCGTGCTGATGCTGTTCAGTGGCAGCACCTCCACGGCTCAGACTACTGATTGGCCCGTATATCTCGGCGATCTCGGCCGCCAGCACTATTCCGAGCTCGTTCAGATCACTCGCGAGAATGTCAGCCAGCTCGAGGTCGCATGGACCTACGACTCTGGCGAACTCAGAGGCACTCGGTCCACCATGTATACGAGCCCCCTCGTTATTGACGGCGTGCTGTATGGTCTCTCCCCCCAGCTCGACGCGTTTGCGCTCGATGCCGCGACCGGTGAGGAGTTGTGGCGTTTTGACCCCGGTCTCAACGGGGCCGCTCAGCGGGGGCTGATGTGGTGGGAGAAAGGCGGGCAGCGGCGTCTCTTCTACGCCGCCGGCCGCCAGCTCATCGCGGTGAACGCCGGAAGTGGCGCACCCGTTGGGAGTTTTGGCGTGGACGGCCGGCTCGATCTCACACCGGATGGTGACCGCGCGGGCTATATCGGGGTGACCGTCCCAGGGCTGGTGTTCGAAGACCTCCTCATCCTCGGGTATTCCACGTCCGAATCCGCGGATGCGTATCCGGGTTCGATTCGCGCGTTTAGTGCGCTCGACGGCGAGTTGGTCTGGCGGTTCGATACGATTCCGGCCCCCGGCGCCCCCGGGTCAGAGACGTGGGCGGAGGGATCACTCGAGGTTGCTGGTGGCGCGAACGTCTGGACAGGCATGGCGCTGGATGAGGAGCGCGGATTGCTGTTTGCACCCACTGGCTCCGCGACGCCGGATTTCTATGGCGCGAAACGGCTTGGCGATAATCTGTTTGCGAACTCTCTCTTGGCGCTTGACGTGCGGACGGGTGAGCTCAAATGGTATTACCAGGTGGTGCGTCACGATCTGTGGGATCGCGATAACCCATCACCACCGACGCTGGTCGAGCTCGACCGCGACGGTGAGACGATCGATGCGGTCGCGCTGACGACGAAATCGGGTCACTTGTATGTCTTCGACCGGGAGACCGGCGAATCGCTCTATCCGATCGTCGAGGTTGAGCAACTCGCGAGCACGTTGCCCGGAGAGGTGCCGGCGTCGAGTCAGGCCGTCTCGACGGTGACGTTTAGCCGGCAGCAGTTTCAGATCACACAGCGCACACCAGAGGCGACGGCCTTTGTTCAGGAGCAGATCAAGGACTGGGATCTGCGCCCGTGGGCGCCACCCCGAGTCGGAACCGTCTTGATTCAGCCGTGGTATGACGGCGGGGCGGAATGGGGTGGGTCGGCGTTTGACCCCAGCAACAACCGACTGATTCTCAACGCGAGCGATGTGCCCGGTATTCTCGAGCTTACCGAAGTGCCGGTCGGGTCGAGCGACTACGGCGCGTTTGCCCAGCACTGCGCGAGCTGTCATGGCTTGACGTTGCAAGGCACCGAGACCGCGCCGAGGTTGGTCGGAGTGTTTGACCGTTTGGACAACGAGGAGGTTGTCCAGATCATGAGCGAGGGGCGTGGGCGTATGCCTGGATTCGCGCACCTGGATGAGGCACAACGCCGGGCGATTTTGCGATACATCGACTCCCCAGATCCATCGGTTGATGAACCAACCGGCGAGCTCAGCTACGTCCTTGGTGGATATGTATATCTTCGCGACCACGAGGGTCTGCCTGGGAGCAGCCCACCCTGGGGCACACTCAATTCGATAGACCTCGCGACCGGCGGGATCGCCTGGTCGGTGCCGTTTGGAAATTACTTGTCGCATCCGGATCTCGGTTTTGGGGCCGTCAACTATGGCGGACCCGTCGTCACGGCGTCCGGGTTGATCTTTATCGCGGCGACGCCCGACAAGATGATGCGGGCGTATGACGCGACGGACGGTGCGGTTGTCTGGCAGGCGGAGCTACCCGCCGGCGGGTTCTCGACGCCAGCGGTTTACAGTGTCGACGGGAAACAGTTTGTCGTGATCGCGGCGGGCGGGGGCCGGGCGGGCCCGCCGTCGGGGACAGAGTATGTCGCGTTCGCCCTGCCGTGAGGCATACCGTTACCGATACAGGCTTGGCCCGACCAGGCGAGGCTGTGTCTGTTCGGCGCGAAGCAAACGGGTGCGCGCGGCGGTCAGGCATTCCCCGTCGTCGTCCCCGTCGTCGAGGTCATCGATGAATGGTGCCTGGTGGAGCGCCTCCCGCCAGCCGAGGGAGGGCGCCGCCTGGTCTCGCACGGCATGCATGAGCTTGAGCGTGCGGAATCCATCGAACCACTCATGAAGGTGTCTGAGTCGGGCGAGCGTGTTCGGAGCGTGCTCCCTCAGCTTCTGCCACACCGCGGGCGCACCGTGTGATTTGAGGAAGGCGCGCGTGAGCGGACCCATCTCGGAGAGTGAGGTGAGGTGTGCGTCGGGAGAGAGTCTCGACAGACGCCCGAGCGTCCGCGTGACCTCACGTACCGCCGAGAAACAGTCCGGGTGATAGAGCTCGAGCGGAGTGCTTCCGGCCAGCTTGGCGGCTTCCGCGCCGGTTCCAAAGGGGACTCGGTCAGACACGCGACTGCGAATGTGGATGGGCGCGCCATGGAGCCGCACGATCGGGCGTATCTTGCAGAGCTTGTCCAGTAGATAGAAATCTTCGGCTGCCTGCCGCGCGGGGACTCCTCGGACCTGAGCGTACCGAAGCGCGTGTAGGACCATCGTGCTCCCCATGGAATGAAATGCGAACGGGGAGTGAGCCCAGAGGAGGCCCCGCTGAAAATATCGCAGCCTGATCTCGTAGAGCGCCGTGGCCCGGTCCACCGCGGGTCGACCACTGGGCTCGTGCCAAAAAGGGAAGAGTGCGGCGGAGCAATCCGGTGCGAGCTCCGCAATACGGTCAAAATAGTCGTCCGGCAAGCGCGCATCCGCATCCATCATCGCGATAAACGGAGACCGGACCTGACCGGCGGCAATGAGCACTAAGGCGATGTCCGCGCCGATCTTGCGCGCGAGCCCGACACCCTGACGCGATGGCAGGCGGCGACTCGTCGTGAAACGATCGACCACCAGTAGTGTCGTCCGCGTATCCCGTCCCAGCCATCCTCCGTTTCCAATCTCCTGCAGCGAAAATCGGGTCGCGAGCTCGCGAAAACACTGTGCGTTGGCGGAATGCACCCAGTCGTCTGCGGTCTGGCGACCATTGATCACCGCAATCACAAGGAGACGTCCGCCTCCCGCCACCGCGCCATCGTAGCCGTCGACAAACGAGGCCGGCTCCGCACATAGGGGGACCACCATGACCTGGTCGAATGCCTCTCGGCACATCGCCGCCAAACCGGTCTCGGGCTCTGCGTGACGGTGGCGATATTGGGCGGAGCCGGCGGCGATGTCTATTGCCCGGGGGCGCATTGGGTCTCTTGTGATCGCCGCTCACCCGGCGGCGCGAACTCTTACCGCGCGTTCCCAACGGGTGCGGCGGACGCTACCCCTCGAATGATCTTGAGCGTGGTGCGAATCTGGCCGACATGCATCGTGGTGTGCTCGGCGGCGTGAAACACCAGACCCATCACTGTGGATGGGAGTCGGTCGCGGCCGACGGCGCGTGCTTCAAGAAGCGAGGTCTCGGCGGTCGTCCGCAACTGCTCGACACACGCATCAATCTGCCCGACCGCGGCCTCGAACAGAGCCTCTGGCGAACGCTCCACACCAAATCGGGACTCGTCTCGAAGATAGGCGAGCTGGGCGGCGCTCAGTTGGGTGCCGTGTGCATAGCAAAACAACCGGTCGAGACTGCCGACGATGTGCGCCAGATGGAATCCGATGGTCGCCGCGCCGCCGGGAGAGATTCGGCACTCCTCGATTGACACGTGCTCTTGCATGGGCCGAAGCTCTCTGCGCGCTTGCAAGAGGGCATGTACGACTGGCATGAGTGCGTTCGAAACGCCATCAATCTTTCCCCGAAGCCAGACCTCTGGTTGGTCCGCGGCCGGTGTCATCGCTCGACCCTTGTCGTGCGGGCGTCGGGTGCGTCCGCATTCACGTGGGGGGCGCGTGTCTCGGTCGGCGACCCTGGCTGGTAATACTGCTTGTACATACCGCGGCGGAAGATCCAGCCGCCCAGCGGGCCCAGCCAATTGAGCACGTGATGCATATATCCAAGATCCATCAGCTCGATGAGGTTGCCGTCGACGTCCTTCGCAAAGAAAAAGGTGTGGCCCCGTGGCGACCGCTCCGGTGCGCTCACACACTCCACGCCCTTGGCGACAAGATATTCGTGCCACTTCCTGGTGTTCCGCACGTTGAACGAAATGTGGGTGAGACCAACCCGGTTCCACGGTATCGCAACCGGTGGCTGGTGTGGCGCAAATTCGAAAATCTCGAGGACGGCCCCGCCGGGTATCCGGATCCAGCCGATCTTGCACGTCGGTGTGGGCGCGTCCACACCAAAAAACTGTCGAACCCGCTCGGCCGGCGTGTCGGAGACCCCAACCAGTGGGCACCCGAAGACGTTCCAATAAAAACGCACGGACCGGTTGAAGTCCGATACCGTGATGCCGCAATGACTAAATGACCGCGCCCGCACTCGTGTCTCCTCGCAGCCGGTAGTGAAGGTCACACGGCGTTGGACCGGCGCTGCCATCCGGCCGACCGCGTCGAGCCACTACTCTAGTTCTGTCTCGATGATGTGGTCAGCGACCCGCAGCGCTTGTGCCGCGATCGTCAGACCTGGGTTCACGGCGGCCGACGACGGAAAGAACGATGCGTCAACCACAAACAGGTTGTCGATATCGTGCGAGCGACAAAACGTGTCGAGCACCGATGTCTGGGGATCGTCTCCAAAGCACAGAGTGCCGCATTGGTGGGTTGTGTTCTGCGTGAGGTGAGAATCTCGATAGACGAACCAGAAGCCCAGACGCCTGAGCACACGGCTGACTTCGTGTACGAGACGTCGATGCGCCGACACATTGTTTGGTTGATATGTGAGCTGTATGCGGCCATTGGAGGTGACGGTGACTCGGTTCTCGACCCGCGGCAAGTCTTCGGTCATGGCGAGCCAGTCGACGCCGCGCGCGACCCAAAAGTCGAAAAAGCCCTGCCACATCCAGGGCGCGGCGGTTTTCGCCATGACCCCATGGGTGCGACCCTGTGACTGAATTTGGCCCAACGGGTAGCCATCGTCCGAACCACCGAAGTAGTAGTCATTGATCGCGACCGTCTTTTGAAACGTGGTCGGGTTCCTCCGAAACGGATGGAAACCCGCCATCATCGTGGCGAGGTGCGCCATATACCGCCGCCCGACCAGCCCCGATGAGTTGGCCAGCCCGTCCGGATGCTTCTCGGTTGCCGACCGGAGAAGGAGCGCGGCGGAGTTCACCGCGCCGCACGACACCACCACCAGCGGCGCGAACACGGTCTGGGTTTCCCCGTTGTACTCGACCTCGACGCCCCGAATCTTTTTCCCCGGCGCGTCGGTCACCAACCGGTGCGCGTAGGCGTTTCTCCACAGGGTGACGTTGGGTCGCCGCGTTGTCGGCTGGATGCAACACACATCCGTCTCGCCTTTCTTGTGAAGCTGGCATGGGAAGGAGTTGCACGTGTTGCAGAGAATGCACCCTCCGGGCGTGTCTGGGTCGATGAGTCCCAATGGGAGTGGGGAAGGATGCAGACCCTGTTGTTTCAGGCCTTCCACGATGGCCGCGATCGGTTCTTCGTGAGGTATCGCGGGATATGGATACGCCTCCCGCGTGGGTTCCGTCGGGTCGATACCCCTCTCCCCGTGGACGTGGTAGATCCGTTCGGCGCGCGTGTAGAAGGGCGCGAGCGTGTCGTAGTCGATCGGCCAGGCCGGAGACGTTCCGTCCACGTGTTCGACCGCTCCGAAATCTTCACGACGGAGCCGATACATCACGCTACCCCAGAACTTGGTGTTCCCTCCGACACAATAGTGCGTATACGGTCTGAACGACCGGCCGTTTCGGTCGAGCCACCGTTCGGTGGTCCGGTATCGGAGCTCGTTCCACACCGCCGCCGGGTCCGAGTTCGCGGGTTCCTGTGCGATGAAATCGCCACGCTCGATAAGCAAGATCTTGGTGGAGGTGTCGGCAAGCCGGTAGGCGAGGGTGCCTCCCCCCGCCCCGCTTCCCACGATGATGACGTCGAAAGACGCGGGTGCGCTCACGCGGCGATTCGCTCCATGAGACGCTGGTCGGCCATCGCTGCCTCGAGGCTCATCTGGGGCGGCCGCTGGTGACGCACTGCGCTGACAAAGTCCCGATACATGGCTTGGTAGCCGCGGATGTCGCGAACACCAGGGACGATCAGCCGCGGGAACCCGCGCCCCCTCACGAGCACGAACGCGCCGTTTGACTCAAATGTGATGATCCCGTCCCGCCCAAAGAGCTTTGAGAGCCGGAGCCCCCGCAGCAGGGATGGCACCTCTCTAGAGTAGAAGAGCGAGCCGACGGCGTCGTTGTCATAGCGGAACGACACGAGCATGCTCTTGGGACGCGTATCTGTCGCCGTCGGTGACCGGGCTGGTCCCGGGCGATACCCCTCCACCGATGTGATCACCGGTCCAAGGCTATTGGCGAGATGTAGCCAGTGGATGCCTTCTTCAAAAAATGCGTCGCCACCGGCCAGGGCCAAGTCGTTGCGCCAATCACCCCGGGTCTTGAGCCGTTTGACCAGCGTCGTGAAGTGAGCAAAGACCATCTCGCCGATCGCGTCTTGGGTCAAGAGACGACGCAGGCAGACTGCCAACGGCTTGTAGTGGTCGTTTTCCCCAACCAGGACGATTCGTTGATTCTCATCCCGCGCCGTCGCGGCCGTCTGGAAGTCCTCGAGGGTCGGAAACGCTGGTTTCTCGACCAGTACATGTTTGCGGGCGGCAAGTGCTCGCAACGTGAGGTCGAGATGAAATCGAGGTGGGACCGCCACCACAACGGCGTCTACCGTCGGGTCATCGAGCGCGGCCCCGTAGCTGCCATACCGCGTCCGACCACCATACCGACGCCGGAATCGTTCGGCCTTGGCCTCGTCGCGACTTGCGTAGCTACAGACGACGTCTTCTCGCAAGGCACGGAGGTGTCGGCTATGGACACCGGTAATAAAGCCGCACCCGAGAAAGGCGAGGTGTAGTCGAGAACGCGACGACCGTGGTCCAGGCACCTTCAGAGCGGGGAGCTATGCAATACGCGCTGCGAATGACATCGTGGGCGTGTTCCCCGTCCTTTCAGTTGGTTGCCGGCGCGTTGATGACGTCAAACAGGTCGAGTTTTTCTCGTCTCACGCCTGTCTTGACCGAGATCTCCGACCCAAACTCCAACGATTCGTCGGCGGTTACCGAGTATTGGGGCCAGGTTGGGAGTCCGTCGCCATTCGGGTTACCCGTCCGGGCAAAGTTCACCCAGTATTGGGTCATCGTCCGCGAGAGCTCGTGGTCCCAGTCCGTCCAATCGACACCAACCCGACCCACCGTGCCAAACGCGTAGGCCAGATCGCCGGAGTGATAGGCTCCATACCCTCGCGGACCTTCCGGGACGTCGATCCGGGCGTTCTCTGGAACATATAGGCGAAACACCGGTGGCGCATGGGTAAAGAAGTAGAGATACGCCGCGTTTCCAGAGCGCTCGACGGTGCGTGCCCACGTCCGCATCTCCCATACGAAGCCTTGATCGGCTGCGATGGCCTGGCCAGCGCCCTTTGTGGACGTGTCGATCTCTGTCGAGTACGCCGCCAACAGCGGCTCTGCCGAACGACCATACTGGTCCCGAATCCCGGTCACAAACTCGTCCCGCGGAGGCTCCGCCATCCCGGCAAAGAGACTGACGCCTTCGTCCGCCATAGCGCCCACGATGACCGGCACGTCGTTGTGTTCGCCTGCCTCGAAAATCAGACGCGCGGCCTCGGGGAGGACCCACCCGTCCACCACGACGCCCGTGCCCGTCGTCGCCGCCAGGACATCCTCGGCCGGCAGGTCGCGGAGGGCGACCAAGACGTCTACGGACTCGCCATCGATTCCAAGATCCGCAGCTATGGCGAGACCGAGATCGTGACCGGTCTCGTCGCCGGCGTCGCTCGGTTCGGTCAAGTGAGGACGACCACCCCGAAAGCAACCGCCCGAGTGCCCGATCGCTTTGTGAAAGAGACCGGCGGCCAGCGGTGACGCCATCAAGTAGCACACGCTCCAGGACCCCGCCGATTGTCCAAAGATCGTCACATTCTCAGGGTCTCCGCCAAACGCGTCGATGTTGTCACGAACCCATTCGAGGGCCGCGATCTTGTCCAGAAGCCCGTAGTTGCCCGACGCGCCGTGCGGTGACTCATCGGTAAGCACCGGATGGGCCATAAAACCAAACGGCCCCAATCGATAGTTGATGGTGACCACGACCGCGCCTAGTTCGGCGAGGGCGGTACCATTGAAGATCTCGGCGCTCCCCCAGCCGCCGGTGTGTCCTCCGCCATGGAACCAGACCATCACCGGTCGTGACACCAGTGGCTCGGTCGCCGGTGTCGTGATGTTCAGATAGAGACAATCCTCGCTCAGCTCTAGATCGCCTCGCGTGTAGATCGACGTTTCAGGTGTGGGTCGCTGCCAGCAAGCAGGGCCAAATCGCGTCGCGTCCTGCGCCCCCTCCCACGACGGCACGGGGGCCGGTGGCGCCCAGCGACGGCCACCGACCGGTGGCTGCGCGTAGGCCACGCCCCGAAAGACGAGGGTGTTGTCGACCCGTTCGCCGATGAGAGCGCCCAGCGGCGTCGTGACGATGGCGCTCGTGTCGGCCGCGTTTGCGGCCATGTCAGTCGACGTGTCAGTCGCCCCGCAGGCAGACAGGCTCAGGATGAGCCCAACGGTGGACACACGGCTCGCACAGGTTCGCATGGGTGGTCCCTCCACTTTCCGCTCCGATTATAGGCGCTCCCGGGCCGTCGGCGGAGGGCCGAGCGCGCGACCAGAGGCCGGCTGTTATGCTTACGCGGTGCACGATAGCAACCGGCGGGCAACCGCGGTTTGCTGGGAGCAACGTTGAGGTCCGACTGCGAATCCGTCAACGGCACGCTGACCTGCAGTGTCAGAAGAGACGTCCACTGCAGTGACCGCGCAGTTCGGTGAACGCACGACCATCCCGAATCCGTATGTCCACTTTGGAGTGGAGCCGATGAGACTTCTTGTAACGTCAGTCGCGATCATCGTGGCCGGTCTGGCGGTCACGCGGTTAGCATCCACCAGCGAAATCCAGCCGATCGCGATCCCCGGAGACGACATGAATCCGTTTTTCTCGGAGAGTGAGTGGCCTCATGGCTTGCCGGCGTTTGACCGGATCACCGACGAGCATTACCTCCCCGCGTTCGAGCGGGGTATGAGCGAGCAGCTCGCCGAGGTCGACGCCATCGCACATCCGTCCGAATCGCCGACGTTCGAAAACACGCTTGTCGCGCTCGAACGGTCGGGGCGGTTATTGGACCGTGTCGCCTCGACGTTCTTTATTCTGTCAGGCGCCCACACCAACGACGCCATGAACGACGTGCGAGCCGAGATCGCCCCCCGCTTGGCCGCTCATACCGACAGTATCCAGCTCAACCAAGCACTGTTTGGCAAGGTCAAGACGCTCTTTGAGCAGCGCGATACACTCGATCTGAATGCCGAGTCACGTCGGCTCTTGGAGGAGTATCACACCGACTTTGTGCGGGCTGGTGCCGAGCTCTCTGCGGTTGACCGAGAGCGGATGCAAGAAATCAACGCCGAGCTTGCGGGTCTGCAGACGGCGTTTACGCAAAACGTGCTTGACGAGGTCAACGATGCGGTGATCGTCGTCGATTCACGGACCGAGCTTGCGGGAATGTCTGATGATCAGATCGCCGCCGCCGGAGCGGCGGCCAGAGCTCGCGACCTCGACGATCGGTATGTGATTCCGTTGTTGAATACCAGTGGTCATCCCGTGTTGGCGACGCTCGAGCATCGCGGTCTGCGCGAGCGAATCATGCAGGCCTCGTTGGCCCGCGGGAGTCAAGGCGGGGCCTATGACAACCGTGCCACGATTACCGCGATGGCTCGTCTCCGGGCCGAGCGGGCCGCCTTGTTGGGTTATCCAACCCATGCGGCCTACGTCCTCGAGCAGCAAACTGCGCGCACGGTCGAGGCCGTGAACCAGCGTCTTGCGAGTCTGACGCCCGCGGCCGTGGCTAACGCTCGCCGGGAAGCGTCCGACCTGCAGGGCGTGGCTCGAGACACCGGCGACGATATCGACATCGCGGCCTGGGACTGGTCGTATTACAGCGAGAAGCTCCGCGCGGATCGCTATGATTTCGACGCCTCTGAGCTGCGTCCCTATCTCGAGATCGATAATGTCGTGACCAACGGCGTTTTTTTTGCCGCCAATCGGCTGTACGGTGTGACGTTTGAAGAGCGGCCGGAGCTTCCCGTCTATCACCCGGATGTGCGGACGTGGGAGGTCTTTGACGCCGACGGCGCGTCGTTGGGGCTTTTTCTCGGCGACTACTACGCCCGGCCGTCAAAGCGAGGCGGCGCGTGGATGAATGCCTATGTGTCGCAGTCCAACTTACTGGGGACTGCCTCGGTGATCGCGAATCATCTCAACATTCCGCGACCGGCTGAAGGGCAGCCGACGTTACTGACGTTTGAAGAAGTGGAAACGATGTTTCACGAGTTCGGGCATGCGTTGCACGGTCTGTTTTCCGATGTGACGTATCCCTATTTCGCGGGGACGGCGGTCCCTCGCGACTTTGTCGAGTATCCGTCACAGGTCAATGAAATGTGGGCCGTCTGGCCAGAGGTTCTTCGGAACTACGCCGTGCACTACGAGACCGGCCTTCCCATGCCAGCGGAGCTCTTGGACAAGGTGCTGGCGACCGACACCTTCAATCAAGGCTTTGCCACCACCGAATATCTGGCGGCGTCGCTCTTGGATCAGGCCTGGCATCAAATCGCGCCCGAGGCGGTTCCCGCCGCCGATGATGTCGTGGAGTTCGAGCGAGAGGCCCTGGAGCGGGCGGGTGTGGCGCTCGGTGAGGTGCCACCCCGATATCGCAGCACGTATTTTTCTCACATCTGGAGCAGTGGGTATTCCGCCGGCTACTACTCATATATTTGGGCCGAGGTCTTGGATGCGGACTCGGTGGAGTGGTTCAAGGAAAACGGCGGGCTCACCCGGGAAAACGGGAACCACTTCCGGAGGACGCTGCTCTCCAAGGGCGGCAGCCGGCAGGCGATGGAGCTCTTTCGAGACTTCCGTGGTGCCGACCCCGACGTCCGGCCGTTGCTGGTTCGGCGCGGACTGAACTGACCGGGAGCCCGTCCACAAGAGTGCGGTCGTGGCCGCTGTATCGGGGTTGCCCCTCGCCTGACTCGGCGCCATGTATCATCTATGCGCATCGTGCCGTATACGCGTCGTCCCGCCACCCGGGGCATTCGCTCCTTGGAGAGACCATTTGTCGACATCGTTCACCCCCCACCGAGAGACTACTGACACCATTGACGTTGTGAGGAGTCTGCCGTTTATCGGCGTCCACGTAACGTGTTTGGCGGCGATGTGGACTGGGGTGAGCCCTGTCGCGCTAGCGGTTGCATTTGTGACGCTCGCGTTTCGCATGTTTGGTCTCACTGCGGGCTATCACCGCTATTTTTGCCACAAAGCGTTCAAGACGAGCAGAGCCTTCCAGTTCGCGCTCGCGCTGGTTGGAACCGCCGCCGCGCAGAAAGGCCCGCTCTGGTGGGCTGGGCACCACCGCAGTCACCATCGCTATACCGATACCGCAGACGACGTTCATCCGCCGGGGGTCAAAGGCTTTTTTTGGGCGCACGCTGGCTGGATCATGAGTCCAAAGAACCAACCGACGAAAGAGGAGTGGGTGCCGGATCTCATGAAGTATCCGGAGCTCCGCTGGCTTGATCGAAACCACTACGTCGCGCCGATCATGCTCGGCGTGGCGCTCTATGGATTTGGCGAATGGCTGGCTGCGGCGGCGCCGACGCTGGGTACCAGCGGTTGGCAAATGGTCGTGATCGCGTTGTTCTGGAGCACGACGGCGTTGTATCACGTTACGTTCGCCGTCAATTCGTTCGGTCATCAGTACGGCAGCCGGCGGTATGCGACGGACGACGAAAGCCGAAACAGTTTGTGGCTCGCGCTGGTGACGGGGGGGGAGGGGTGGCACAACAATCATCACCGCTATCCTGCCTCTGAACGTCAGGGTTTCTACTGGTGGGAGATCGATTTCACCCACTACGGCGTCGTGCTGTTGTCGTGGCTCGGAATCGTGTGGGACATTCGGGGACCGGCACCAGCCGTGCTCCGCGAAGGGGTAGACGTTCTCGCTGCTTCCCATCGGCCGTCCTGAGGACCCTGTGCGCAGCCGTGCGGCGCGAGCCGGCGCGCTCTGGACCCGATGGCTGTCGTCCGAGGCGTCGGACACGTCAGTGTCGACTCCAACACGTCGAACGGGACAGGCCAGGGAGGAGAGACGGTGCTCGTATTGGTAACCGGTTCGAGTGGCTTGGTAGGGTCAGCGCTCACCGCGCGCCTGGAAGACGGAGGACACAGCGTACGGCGTCTCAGACGCGGGGCATCCGTCACATCTGACCCGAGCACTACGTCGTGGAATCCCGAAGATGGAACGCTGGCCGACGGCGCGCTGGATGGTGTCGACGCGGTCGTCCATCTGGCCGGCGAGAATATCGCCGGGGGTCGATGGACAGCACAGAGAAAAGCCGCGATCCGGGTGAGTCGTGTCGAAGGCACGAGGCGTTTGAGCGAGGCGTTGGCCAACAGCGCTTCCCCCCCACGGGTGCTTGTGTGCGCCTCGGCGATTGGATTTTATGGCGACCGGGGCGACCAGCGTCTGGACGAAAGTGCGGTCCCCGGTACGGGCTTTCTGCCCGATGTGTGCCTGGAATGGGAAGCGGCGGTTGCTCCTGCCCGCGAGGCCGGCATTCGGGTCGTGAACCTGAGGATCGGCGTCGTCTTGACGGCCGATGGCGGCGCGTTGGCAAAGATGCTCACGCCATTCAAACTCGGCGTCGGTGGGATCATTGGTGCGGGGCAGCAATATATGAGCTGGATCGCCCTGGACGACCTCTTGGGTGTCGTGCTTCACATCCTAGACGATGACGAGATGAGCGGCCCGGTCAACGCGGTCACCCCCGAGGCCGTCACCAACCACGTGTTCACAAAGACGCTCGGACACGTCCTCGGCCGACCGACCGTCTTTCCGATGCCTGCGTTCGCGGCTCGTCTCGTGTTTGGAGAAATGGCGGATGCGTTGCTGCTGGCCAGCAGTCGGGTCGTGCCAATGAGACTGACCGAACGAGGATTCGAGTGTGTGCACCCGGAGCTCGAAGGTGCCCTGCGGCACGTATTGAGGCGTGGCTGACGCGGCTGAGCCCCTACTTGGCCTCGAGAATATCCTTAGCGGGTCGCACCAATGGCTCGTTCAAGAAACCGACAAATGGCGTGAGGTGCTCGAACAATCGCACGAGCGAGGTGTAGAACCGTGATCCGGTGGCAAATGTACTGGGTTTGCCGGTGCCCGCTGTGAGGCGCTTGAGCTTCAGATACTCGATCGCGGGGTCGTCCGCATCGAATCCCTTGGGTGGTCGCTTCAGTCGGTCGCCATCGAGCGGGTCAAACGCTTTTCGAAACGTTGGTGACTCGACGATCGTGCGGAAGCGCCGAAAGTTTGTCGATACATGTCGACGGAGCGCATAGAGCTGCCGCGGGTCGGGCGCGTAGATCCCGGCGCCAACAAAAACTTCATCCGGGCTCACGTGAAAATACAGGCCAGCGCCGCCGTGCTTTGTGAGGGTCCGGTGAGGAAAGACAGCCGCCACGTGGGTCTTGTAGGGAGATTTGTCGGCGGAAAACCGCGTGTCTCGATGGATCCGATACAGCGACACTCTTGGTGAGGCGACCTGGTCTGGGGCGAAGCGAGCGAAGTCTTCCGCCAAACGACCGATGATCTCGACCATCCGGTCTTTGACATTGGTGTCGTAGTCGGCTCGATGCTCGTTGAACCAGTCGCGATCGTTGTGACGCTTCAGAGCGCGTAGAAACGTTAGCGTCTCGTCGGTAAAGCGGGGGACGGCCACGATTTCCGAGTATAACAGCGCCTGGTCTGCTCCCCGGATCGCGTGCGTCGGACGCGAAAGCGGAGCGGTCGCGCTGTTGACGGTGTCCCTATTGGATGGTGGGGGGGGGGCGATGAGATCCGTCACGCCGTTGTGAGTGGCGATGCGGCAGTCCACTAGGCCACCGACATCTCCTCGATCAAGCCCTGATCGAACGTGACGATCCCCGCCCGTGGGAGATGTCTACGTGACAAGATGCACCTGTGGCGCAAGCGCCCAGTCGAATCGATGTAGCTCGTCTCGCCCGAGGCGCTCGACTGCGTTGCGAATCGTCGCGGCTTGGACCAGCAGGTCGTCGACATCGACGGTTTGGCAGGTTGGGCGAAATGGCTGGAGATAGGCTGGGCCACAAGTCAGCATGTAGACCGCGCCGTGGTGGTTGCGCCGCTGAATGTGATAGAGCGCAACACCGATTTGCAGGATTCCCTGGTAGAGACGGCGCACGTCGCGCCGCTCCTCTCGCCACAGATCCTCGAGGGTTTCGTGCTGTTGGAAGAACTCGCCGCGGTTGAGCTGGGCGATGCCTTCGAGCAGTGCACGCGGGGGTGGTTCGAGGCACCAGTCACTCATGGCGGCGGATTATAATCGCCTGGCTCGCAAGAACGGAATCCGAACCGAGACTCGCCCCTGTGATCATTCCGATTCCCCGAATCCCCCATCGTCCGCGTTTACAGAAGGAACGCTCGGCCTTGCATGGCTGGGGTGTGTTCGCGCTCGAGCCGATCAATAAGAACCGGCGGATCATCGAATACGCCGGTGAGAAGATCGCAACCGCGGAATGTTACCGCCGTGAGGCCACGCAGCTGGAAGCTGGCACTATCTGGTGCTTTGAGATCAATCACAAATGGGCCATCGACGGGAGCGTCGGGGGCAACGACGCTCGGTTTTTCAACCATGCGTGCGCTCCCAACTGCTACAGCACGATCATTGGGCACACCGTGCTTTTCTGCGCCGCTCGGCGCGTAGAGACCGGTGAGGAACTGACGATCCACTACCATTCCGATGGCGCGGCAGAGCTGCCGTGTCGTTGTCGGCCGCAATGTTCCTACGTGCTGTAGCGGGCCATCCACCCTACTGGCACGGTCGTGCGTCCGCTCCGCACTTTCGGAGGCCTCTGATAGGGCTATGCGGCTCCAGAGTTTGGCCTGACGGTGCGTGATCAAGATTCGAATGAGCCAGACTTTTCCACGCGTTGGTACATCTGAGCGACCGTGGTTTGGTCTGGGCGCGCACGTATGACTGCCGGGCCGTCCCGGTCGTCCGCTCTGTGGGCCTCCATCGTCATCCCCGTCCTCCACGATGCGTCCGAGCTCGAGTGGCTCCTCGATGCCTTGACTGCTGGCCTCGCCATGGACCCTGCCGACTATGAGGTCGTGGTGGTCAATGGCGATCCCGA
>CAUZIB010000035.1:0-44999 GCA_963579735.1 Vicinamibacteria bacterium
ATGTAGGGCATGATGCATCCGACGCCTATCACGCCCCGGGAGCACGCTGTCTATTCGCCAACCAAGATGGGAAAGCAGACGCTCTTCAAGTCTGAACGCATGTTGGTCGGCCTGAACGCGTTCGAACCTGGCCAGGAACATGCCCTACACGCCCATGAGGGCATGGACAAGGTCTATCACGTGCTGGAGGGCGAAGGCGTCTTTTTGCTCGAAAACCGATCCGTGTCGATGAAAGCGGGACGCTTGCTAGTTGCGCCCGAAGGCGTGCCGCACGGAATACGTAACACAGGCGCAGGACGCCTGCTTGTGTTGGCGATACTCGCGCCATCGCCATCCTAGACAATTAGCCTTTCACAGGCATTGGCACACTGATCTTCGGACCCCGTCGCCCGCGAAACGGCGTTGCGGGATCTCCACCGACCAGAGATGCACCGTATCGCGTCGGAGGCGCATATGCCGAACGACATCCTGCGGGCCGGATTCGACGGTGAGCACGCTTCCGCGGGCCCGGATACGGAGGTGCTCGAGCCCGTCGGATTGGGTCAACTTGCCAGCAAGCTGATCTTGGGATTTGTCGCGGCCCGGCCAGCCATCTCATTTGTGGGGGGCTGCCTCTTGTACGGCAACCCGTCGCGGAAGGGCGAACCTACCCACCGATACCGCTATCCTCACGCGTATTGCACCGCCGTTGGGATGAGAGCAAAGCGTCGGTTCGCCGAGTCGTCTGGTGCAAGGCGCCGGGCAGAGTCATACTGGCTGTATGGCGAGCCGCGGGCACGCTGCGTCGGTCGTCGAGTACTCAAAAAATCGCGAGTGGGTTGAGGGGTGAGCCCGTGCCGCCCCGCACCCGCAGGGGCGCCCCGACAAAAAGGAACTCCCAGCGTTCGCGTTCGTTCGCCGCCTCAGCGACGGCATCGAGATCGAGGTTGTCGAGAATCGGCATACCGAGACCAACGATGACCAGCTCGTGCAGCGGATTCGCGAGGCCTTGGACGCCCGACGGCATCACATCGCTCACCCCGTCTGACCCGATCACGGCCACATCTCGAGCTTTGAGCCATGCCGCGACCGACGCGTGAGCCCCGGCGGCCCGCTCCACAAAATTCCACTGGCCGAGTTGACGGACGGCTTCCCAACGGCCCGTACGAATGAGCAACACATCCCCTGCGCCGATTCGGATGTCTGTCGTCCGTTCCCAATCTTCCAAGTCGGCGACTGTAATGGCCGTGCCCGGCTCGAGAAAGTCGACGCCTTTGTGTCGAGCCATATCGATCAGCACGCCTCGGGTGACGATGCCGTCCTGCGCGTTGTGAATACCTAGGTGCTCGGCGCCGGCTGTAGACAGACCGCTCACGGGAAAGCCGTTATACATTTTTCCGTCGTGCGCAAAGTGCGGAAGACCATCGACGTGAGAGTGCGCAAAACCGTGATACTGGATGCTGTATCGGTCTCCGGCGACTTCGTGCCCACTAAACCGAGAGACGGCGAGCGTATGCTCGAAGGGATTTGCGTTGACGGCGTCTTGGACAGTATTCAGGTCTCGTGCGAGCGACACCGAGACCCCATCTGCGACCAGCTGGGTGGCGGCGCGACGCTTCTCGTCGGTAATGAGATTGAGCGTGCCACGCTCGTCGTCGGCGCCCCAGCGGCCCCAATTGGAGATCTCGTCGAGCCATTGGTTGAAGTCGGCACGGGTAAATGGTTCAGCGGCCGCCGCCTGAGCGGTTGTCGGTGTTTGCGCGGCAACATCGACTCCGGCTGCCATCGCCGTCGCACCGGAAAGGACAGCCACCAGGAGAGGGGAGTACGCGCGGGTTCGTCCGTATGGGTTGTGCATGCTGGCTCCTTATTGTGGTCGCGAAGTTCGGCATCTTATCAGGCCGTGTGGGCCCGGTTGCTTGACCCTTCTGATGACCGCATAGTACGTTGGAGCCCTCGCCGGTGGAATCCCAAAAAAAGACACCCCTTCACGCTCGTCACACTGCGCTCGGCGCCCGAATGGTTCCGTTCGGGGGCTGGGAGATGCCCGTGGAGTACTCCGGCATCTCTGCGGAGCATATGGCAGTTCGTCAGGCGGCCGGTTTGTTTGACGTCAGTCACATGGGGGAGATCGAAATCGCCGGTGCCGACGCGGTGGCGGCGCTGCAGCAGCTCACGAGCAATGATGCCGGCGGGCTCGATATCGGTCAGGCGCAGTATGCGGCGCTGACGACACATGAAGGCACGTTTGTCGATGACCTCCTGGTGTATCGCTTGGCTGATACGCACTATCTATTGGTGGTGAACGCCGCGAACATCGCCAAAGACTATGCCTGGATCAAGCAGGGAATCGTCGGGTTTGGCGATGTCGTTGTCGTCAACGCCAGCAGTCGCTATGCGTTGATTGCGCTACAGGGCCCCCGCGCGCTGGAGATTCTCCAGCCTTTGACCGGGGTTGAGCTCGATACGATTCGCTACTACCGGTTCGCCACCGGTGAAGTGGGGAACGTGCGAGTGACCATCTCTCGCACGGGTTACACGGGTGAGGATGGATTCGAGCTCTTTGTGCCGCCGCAAGCCGCGGCGAGCGTTTGGGATGCACTGCTCCGGGAGGGCGCTGACCTCGGGATTGTCCCGGTTGGTCTGGGCGCGCGCGACACGCTTCGTCTCGAAGCGGCGATGCGACTCTACGGCCAAGATATGGACGAGACCAGCACGGTGCTGGAGGCGGGTCTCGGGTGGATCGTCGCGTGGGACAAGCCATCATTCAACGGTCGCGAGGCGCTGGCGGCGCAAAAGGCGACCGGTCCAACCCGACACCTGGTGGGCTTCGAGGTCGTGGGGCGAGGCATCGCGCGACACGGCTATCAGGTGTTTCGTGCCGGTCACCCGGACGACTCGATCGGTGTCGTGACGAGCGGAACGATGACGCCGTATCTAAAGAGGGCGGTCGGGTTGTCGTATGTCGCACACGATGCGAGTCACGTCGATACGGAGCTCTCCATCGATGTGCGCGGACGCCGGGTGCCGGCGAAAGTGGTGAAACTCCCGTTCTACAAGAGAGAACAGTTATGAGCTATCCGGCAGACGTCAGATATACGTCAGACCACGAATGGATTCGGGTGTCCGGTGACACCGGTCAGATTGGGATTACCGACTATGCGCAGCAGCAGTTGGGGGATGTCGTCTACGTGGAGCTCCCCGATGTCGGGCGGACGTTCGAACAAGGCGAGCAGTTCGGGTCAATCGAGTCGGTCAAGGCCGTTTCCGACCTGTATTGTCCGGTCTCAGGCGAAGTGGTCGGGGTCAATGCCGCTTTGACCGAGACACCCGAGTCGGTCAATCAGCGGCCGTATGATACGTGGATTATCACCGTCAAACTTTCTAACGCCGATGAGCTGGCGGCGCTGCACGACGCTGCCGCATACGCCGCGATGATAGACGAGGGCTGAAGGGTGAGGACAAGACGCCACGCATGACGTTCGACCGGACCGACCATTTTCAGCCGCGTCACATCGGGCCCAGACCCCGCGATCTTGACGACATGTTGGGCGTGGTACGTGCACCGTCGCTCGACGCGTTGATAGATGAGGCGGTCCCGCGAGATATCCGTCTCACGGAGCCGCTGGATCTTCCGCCCGCAGAATCTGAGTCAGCGTTTCTCAGTGGGCTGGCCACCGTCGCCGCTCAAAATGCTGGATACCGATCTTTTATCGGTCTTGGCTACTACGACACCATCACGCCCAGCGTCATCTTGCGCAATGTCGTGGAGAATCCGGGCTGGTATACGCCCTATACGCCATACCAGGCGGAGGTCGCGCAGGGTCGTCTCGAGGCCCTTCTGAACTTCCAGACGATGATCCAGGATCTCACGGCGATGGAAGTCGCCAACGCGTCGTTGCTGGACGAGGCGACGGCGGCCGCGGAAGCCATGACGATGCTGCATCGGATCCGCGCGCGAAAGCCCGGTGTTGCGGATCGATTCCTGGTTGGATCCACATGTTTTCCGCAGACGATTGATGTCGTGCGAGGGCGGGCCGAGCCGCTGGGTATCGACGTAGTGGTGACGACGCCCGATGACATCGTGGTCCAGCTCGATGCCGCCCGGCTCGATGGTGACCAGGTATTTGGAGCGCTCGTTCAATCGCCGGACGTGGACGGGGTGGTGCATCCCTTGCGCGCGCTCATCGCACAGGCGCACGCGGCCGGCGTCATGGTTGCCGTTGCCAGTGATCTGCTGGCGCTCACGTTGTTGCGTCCACCGGGAGAGGACGACGCCGATGTGGTTGTCGGAAGTGCGCAGCGGTTTGGCGTCCCGCTCGGCTACGGTGGCCCGCATGCCGCGTTCTTTGCGACCCAAGAACGTCATGTTCGACAGATGCCAGGTCGTGTGATCGGTGCGTCGGTCGATTCCGGGGGCAGACCGGCCTATCGGATGGCGTTGCAGACTCGCGAACAGCACATCCGGCGCGAAAAGGCGACCTCGAACATCTGTACGGCCCAGGCGCTTCTCGCCAACGTCGCGGGATTCTACGGCGTCTATCACGGGCCGGAAGGTTTGATTGCGATCGCCCGGCGGGTATGCGGACTCGCGCATGAACTCGCTCGACGACTCCAGGCGGTCGGTTTTCCGCCCGCATCCGGTGGTCGCTCGTTCTTTGACACGATTCGGGTTACGACCAGGTCCCCCGAGGTGGCGACCGATCTCCGACACGCCGCGGAGACCGCTGGTCTGAACTTTCGCTATCCCGGCGGGGGAGACGTCGGGATCGCCTTGGATGAGACGACGACCATCGCCGACGTAGACAGGATTGTTGAGGTGTTTGTTCGCCAGACGCGGACGACCGATCCGCCGAGCCCAGTGTCGCACGCCGCGTTGTCCGAGTGGCCTGAATCGCTCCGACGCACAAGCGTGTTCATGAGCCATCCGGTGTTTCATCAGCACCGGAGCGAGCTGCAGATGACAAGGTATCTGAAGCGGCTGGAGCAGAAAGACCTTGGTCTTGACACGTCGATGATCCCGCTGGGCTCGTGCACGATGAAGCTCAATGCGGCGACCGAAATGCGACCCGTCACCTGGCCGGAGTTTTCCGCGGTCCATCCGTATGTCCCGGTCGAGCAGGCAGCGGGGTATCACGCGATCTTTACGTCGCTCAAGGGTGCCCTGGCGGAGATCACCGGCTTGGATGCCGTGTCACTGCAGCCAAACTCTGGGGCACAAGGCGAATACGCCGGGCTGATGGCGATCCGCGCGTATCAGCGCTCTCGGGATGAAGCGCATCGCGACGTCGTGTTGATTCCCTCGTCCGCGCATGGGACCAACCCCGCCAGCGCGGTGCTGGCAGGGATGCGGGTCGTGGTGGTGAAGTGCGATTCGGCCGGTAACGTGGACGTCGCCGACCTGCGGCGGTTGGCCGAGGCACATGATTCGGACCTCGCCGCGCTCATGATCACGTATCCCTCGACGCACGGAGTGTTCGAAGAGGGCGTGACCGAGGTGTGTGCGGTGGTTCACGCGCACGGGGGACAGGTGTACATGGACGGCGCCAACATGAACGCCCAAGTTGGTCTGACGAGCCCCGCCGTCATTGGTGCCGACGTCTGTCATCTCAATCTGCATAAGACCTTTGCCATACCCCACGGTGGGGGGGGGCCGGGAATGGGACCGATCGCCGTGGCGTCGCATCTGGCCCCGTTTCTCCCTGGTCACCCGGTCGTGGAGACGGGGGGAAGCCAACCCATCCGTGCCGTGTCGGCGGCTCCATGGGGCAGCCCCAGTGTCGCGCTGATTTCCTATGCCTATATCCGTCTCCTGGGAGCACGTGGGGTGACCGAGGCGACGCGGGTTGCCATCCTGAACGCGAACTATGTGAAGTCGCGGCTGGAAACCCACTATGCGGTGCTGTATACGCGTCCCAACGGGCGCGTCGCCCACGAACTGATCTTTGACATGCGTCCCTTCAAAGCCACAACCGATGTGACCGAGCACGACGTGGCCAAGCGACTCATGGACTTCGGGTTTCATGCCCCGACCGTGTCGTTTCCGGTGCCGGGTACGCTGATGGTCGAGCCGACCGAGAGCGAGGCTCGCGATGAGCTCGATCGATTCTGCGATGCGATGGTCCAGATTCGTGAGGAGATCGAGTCCGTGGCCAGCGGACGGGCAGATCGAACCGACAACCTGTTGAAGAACGCCCCGCATACCGCCGAAGACCTGACAGCAACCGAATGGAGTCACCCCTACTCGCGCGAAGCCGCAGCGTATCCGCTGCCGTTTGTGCGGGCTCACAAGTACTGGCCGCCGGTGAGTCGAATCGACAACGTGTATGGCGACCGGAACTTGGTATGCTCCTGTCCCCCTCTCTCCTCTTACTAGGCGCCGCAGCGTCCACTCTCGCGGCGTTGCTCGGCGGTCACATGCTTTGTGCATGCTCCCTTCTCGCGCCTTGCGAGAGAGAACGCTTTTCACTCTAGAGGCCCGAAAGGGTTCGAGCTTGTTTGTGGAAGGCGGAGGCTAGGGCACGGGTGATGGGACCCGCGGCTCCGGTGCCAACGACGTGGTCGTCGAGGCGCGTGACCGGCAGGATCTCACGCGTGGTGCTGGTGAGAAACATCTCGTCCGCGCTGTGGAGATCTTCGGCGCGGAGGACGGTTTCGGAGACGGGGATGCCGGCCACTTTGGCGATCTCGAATACAAAATTCCGTGTGATGCCTTCGAGGAGACCCGCGTCCAGCGGTGGGGTGTGAGCGATACCGTGTCGCACCAGAAAGAAGTTGGATTGTGCGCACTCCGAGAGCTCGCCCCGATGATTGCGCATCAGTGCTTCGCTCGCCCCTGCGCGCATGGCCTCCTGCATGGCCAGGGCTGAATTCAACAGGTTGTTGGACTTGATGCGGGGATTGATCGCGTCGGGGTGATTTCGTATGACCGACGAGAGCATAATCCGGATACCATCGGTCGTGACGGCCGCGTCGTTTTCTCGATGGGGCTTGACGATGATGACGATGGTCGGCGTTGCACAGCTCGTCGGGTCGTAGGAGAGGTCGCCGACGCCCCGGGTCACGAGCAATCGGATGTATCGCTCGGTCTGGAATGTCACGCGGTCGGTCGTGGCTGTGATCGCGTTCGCGAGGGCCTCGTCGGTCGGTGGAATCGTGAGCCCAAGCATATCGGCTGAGGCCCGCAGTCGGTGCAAATGCCGGTCTAAGAGAAACGGTCGATGGTTGTATGTGCGGACGGTTTCGTAGATGCCTTCTCCGTAGAGAAAGCCATGGTCAAAGACCGAGACAACTGCCGACGCTGAATCACTAATGACACCGTTGACATTGACGACCGCCTGTTCCACGGTTCCATTATCACCCAGTGGTATCACGCGCGGACTGTGGTGAAGAAAAGTTGACGACGCTCCGGGCGAGCGGCCCGAGTCAACGGCGTTGCTCTTCTGACTATGCCAAGTCTTGCCGTTCCTCGTGCGTGGTCTGGGACCGGCCGACCTGCGGCCTCCTCTGGGACGACTGATACAGCGAGGCGTCCCTCATATAATTTCACGTTGAGACGATGAGAATCCTAACTGCGGCCCAGATGCGCGAGGCTGACCGCTTCACGATCGAGAAGATCGGAATTCCCTCGATCGTGCTGATGGAGAACGCTGGTCATCGGGTTGTCGATGCGTTGCGGACGATGTGTGGAGGACTGTCCGGTCTCCGAGTCTCTGTCTTGTCCGGTCGTGGCAACAACGGTGGTGATGGATTTGTCGTGGCTCGACTGCTGGACTCGGCCGACGCCGAGGTGCGGATTTTCGCGTTGTGCGACGCGCAGTCGGTGACGGACGATGCGGCAGTCAATCTCGGCGTCCTCCGAAGGCTGGGGCTTCCGGTGACGCATGTCGTCTCCGACGAAGACTGGCGGGCGGCACACCAGGAGGCACTTTCGGCTGATGTCTTGGTCGACGCGCTGGTCGGCATTGGGCTCCGTCGGCCGCTCGAAGGACTGCTGCGCGCAGTGGTCTTGGACGTGAACGTCACCAAGACTCCGGTCGTCTCGATAGATCTTCCGACGGGTCTTGCCAGCGACGAGTCGAGTCCCCCGGGCGATGCCATAGAGGCAGCACTCACGGTGACGCTGGGTGCGCCAAAGCTGTCCCTACTGGCGCAGCCTGCCGCAACACTCGCTGGTGACCTTGTCGTCGCCGATATCGGTATCCCCGCTACCGTGATCGAGGACCTCCCCGGCGAGCGTCTTGATCTGCTGACGCCGGAAGATGTACGACCGATGATCCCGCCGCGTCCACCCGAAGGCCACAAGGGAAGCTTTGGGCACGTGCTTGTCGTGGCCGGCAGTGTCGGCAAGACCGGCGCGGCCGTGCTGGCGGCTCGTGGCGCGTTACGGGCCGGTGCGGGGCTTGTGACCATCGCCGTTCCGGAGTGCTGCCTCGCGCAGGTTGCGAGCTTGGCGCCCGAGTATATGACCCTGCCGCTGCCAGACAGCCAGCAAGGGGGGATCGGGGCGGCGGCGCTCGAGGCGCTCCTCGCGCAATCCTGCGATGCCATTGCAGTTGGACCTGGGATCGGGACGGACCCTGAGGTTGCGACCGTCGTCAGCGGTCTTCTTGCGCGCACGACGCGGCCGCTTGTGCTCGATGCCGACGCGCTGAACGTGCTGGCATCCTGTCCAGGCGCTTTCCCTGTAGCGGGAGACACGTCCGTGGCCAGTCCCACGGTTGTGCTCACGCCACATCCCGGCGAGATGGCGCGTCTTACCGGTCTCACGACCGCGGAAGTACAGGACGACCGCATCTCGGTGGCCCGCCGATTCGCGACCGCGCACGGCGTGACCGTGATCCTCAAAGGGGCGCACACGCTCATCGCATCGCCCGATGGTGCGGTGGCGATAAATCCGACCGGTAACCCGGGGATGGCCACCGGGGGAACTGGTGACGTCTTGACAGGGGTTGTCACCGCGTGGCTTGCTCGGCTTCGTCGCGTGGATATCGCCTGCCAGGTCGCGGTCTACACGCATGGGCTGGCGGGAGACCTCGCCGCGGACGCACAGGGAGAGGCCGGTCTTATCGCGACCGATCTTGTCGACTACCTAGGCCGGGCGGTTCTTGCAATAAGTGACAGCGAGGACCACTCTGAGCCAGCGCCCCGAGACGTCGCAGGTTTGCATACGGTTTTGTCACGATGACCCTTTCCCAACCCGTTTCCCGCAGTCACAGCGAATCCGACACAATGAATCTCGCGCGTGAGCTGGCCGGCACCGTCGGAGGTGGGACGGTCATTCTGCTTTTTGGAGAGCTCGGCGCGGGGAAGACCGCGTTTGTGCGGGGGCTGGTGGACGGCCTTGATGGTGACCCCGGCCAGGTATCCAGTCCAACGTTTACGCTCATTCAGCCCTATCGCGCCCGGCTGACTGTGCAGCATGTTGATCTGTATCGTCTCGAGCCCAGAGATGTGGAGGACTTGGGTCTGGACGAGCTGGCGACCGACGAGTCGATTGTGGTGGTCGAGTGGGCAGAACGCATGCCGATGTTGCCGCCACAGGCGGTCTACGTCCGCATCGAGGACGCCGGCGGTGATGAGCGCTCGATCGAGATCGAGTGGCCGGCGTGAGCCGCACCGCGCTACTCGACACGATAGTTGGGAGCTTCTTTTGTGATGTCCACGTCGTGGACGTGGCTCTCCCGCACGCCGGCGGGTGTGATCCTGATGAGTCGTGCGTTCTCTTGAAACGCCGCGATGGCACCCGCCCCACAGTAGCCCATCCCCGCCCGGAGTCCGCCGACCAGCTGGTGGATCATGGCGGCCACAGACCCTTTGTGGGGCACACGGCCCTCGATCCCCTCGGGCACGAGCTTTTGGGTAAGGTCGTTTGATAGCTGACCTTCGAGGTCAAATTGCTCGTGCTGGAAATACCGGTCTCGACCGCCCTTCCGCATCGCACCGATCGATCCCATGCCCCGGTATTCTTTGAAGCTCCGGCCCTGAAAGAGAATGAGCTCGCCGGGGCTCTCGTCGGTGCCTGCAAAGAGGCTTCCGATCATGACCGCGTGAGCGCCGACCGCGATCGCCTTTGCGATATCCCCCGAATAACGGATCCCACCGTCAGCGATGATCGGAATGTCATGCCGTTGCGCTGCGCGGGCGCAGTCAGACACGGCGGTGACCATCGGCACCCCAATTCCCGCCACGATGCGTGTCGTACAAATCGACCCCGACCCAATCCCGACCTTCACCGCGTCGACGCCGGCGTCGATCAGCGCTTCAGTGCCTTCAGCGGTGGCTACGTTGCCCGCGATGAGATCGGCGGACGGACACGCTTTTTTGAGCCGGGTTGCCATATCCAGCACGTTCTGAGAGTGACCGTGCGCGCTGTCGAGCACGAGCGCGTCGACGTGGGCTGCCACGAGAGCGTTGGCCCGGTCGATGGTGTCGTTGGCAATCCCCACCGCGGCCGCCACTCGGAGACGGCCGAGCGAGTCTTTGCAGGCGTGCGGATACTTGATCGCCTTTTGAATGTCCTTCACGGTGATGAGGCCGCGCAGGTTGAACTGGTCGTCGACGACGAGAAGCTTTTCGACGCGATGCCGATGCAAGATCTCTTTGGCTTCATCCAGCGTGGTGCCGACCGATACGGTGATGAGCTTCTCGTGGGTCATCACCTCCGCGATCGGACCATCGACGTCCCCGTGAAAACGGAGGTCACGATTGGTCAGGATGCCGACCAGGCGACCTTCGTTACGGCCATCCTCGGTGATGGGGACCCCGGAGATCCGATACTTTCGCATCAGCTCCAGGGCCTCGAGGATGCTCGCCCGGGGCGGGAGCGTAATCGGATTCACGATCATCCCGCTCTCTGAACGTTTGACCCGGTCGACTTCCGACGCTTGGTCGGCGATGTCGAGATTCTTGTGGATAACACCGATACCGCCCAGCTGTGCCATCGCGATGGCCATGCCCGACTCGGTGACGGTGTCCATCGCCGCGCTCATTAACGGAACGGCAAGCGAAATGTTTTTTGTCAGCCGGGAGGACAAATCGACGCCGCTTGGCAAGACCTCGGAGTGACGAGGCACGAGCAATACGTCGTCAAATGTGAGCGCTGTCTCGAGAGAAGCCGGGTTAGGCGCCATGACACTTCTTATACTTCTTCCCGCTCCCACAGGGGCACGGGTCGTTTCGGCCCACTTTACTGACATCTCGGCGCACCGTCTTGACCTTCGCGTCGTCGCCCCCGGTGCGGGCCGGTCGCGGCCCGCCGGCTCCGCCTGGAGGCGGTGGGAACCCGCTGCTCCGTGCCGCCGAGGGTTCGTTATAGGAGAGCGGCATCGCCTGACGCAGCGCCGGGCGGCTGGCGACTGCCGAATCGGCCCTGCCCTCTTTAACCACAGGGCGAAGACGCCACAGATACTTGACCGTCTCTTCGTCAATCCGCGCCTTCATGGCCTGGAACATCTCGAAGCTTTCGCGTTTGTACTCGACGAGCGGATCCCGTTGACCATAGCCCCGGAGGTTGATTCCCTCTTTGAGGTGGTCAAGCCCATACAGGTGGTCTTTCCATTGCACGTCGACCACCTGGAGCATGATGTCGCGCTCGACCCTTCGAAGGATCTCACCCTCGACCTGGCGTTCCTTCTCGAGGTAGCGTTCGATCACGGCGTCCCAAAGCGTCTTCTGGAGGTCTTCAGTGCCGAGGTCTTCGAGATGGGTGCCATCCAGGCGAGCTGGATCGATCGCGAACACCTCTGTCGTCGCCCTCTTGAGACCGCTGATGTCCCAATCCTCAGGGTCGGTGTTCTTGCCACAGTAGGTCGAGATCGACTCGTCGAGTAGCCCTTCGGCGAGCGTCATCAGATACTCCCGGCTGTCAACGTTGCCGCCGTCCTCGTCGGGAATGTCGTCATCGTCCCGAGCGCCGTTGTCCTCCAAATTGATGGCGCCATTCAGTAGCTCGCGTCGGAGTGCATACACGTTTTCTCGCTGCTTGTTCATGACGTCGTCATACTCAAGCAGGTGCTTGCGCACGGAGAAGTGCTGAGCTTCAACTTGTTTCTGGGCGCGCTCGATCGAGTTTGTCACCATCTTGTGCTCGATCGGAACGCCTTCTTCCATGCCGAGGCGTTCCATCAAGCCAGAGATACGCTCGGACCCGAAGATACGCATGAGGTCGTCTTCGAGCGACAGATAGAACCGCGACGAGCCAGGGTCTCCTTGTCGCCCCGCGCGACCACGGAGCTGGTTGTCAATCCGTCTCGCCTCGTGCCGCTCGGTGCCTATGATGTGAAGCCCACCGGCGTCGACGACTACTTCATGCTCCTTGTCCGTCTGTTGCTTGAAATGCGCGAAGATGCGTTCCCAGTCCGAGCGCAACGTGCGGAAGTATCGATTGTCGTGGGAGAAATAGACGTGCGTCTCGTCGTCGACAACTCGAAAGTCGGCCTTGCTGACTTCTTCGGCCACATCTTCCTTGAGCGTCTGTTGTCGGGCCATGTGCTCGGGGTTGCCGCCGAGCAAGATGTCGGTTCCCCGCCCGGCCATGTTGGTGGCGATGGTGATGTTGCCGAGTCGGCCCGCCTGGGCCACGATTTCGGCCTCTCGCTCGTGATACTTCGCGTTGAGCACGACGTGGCGTACGCCTCGGCGCTTCAACACGGCGGAGAGTTTTTCGGATTTTTCGATCGAGACGGTTCCGCACAAGACCGGCCGCCCTCGTTCTTGCTGGTCGATGACATCGTCCGCGATGGCCGTGTATTTCTCGTCCGGCGTGCGGTAGATCGAGTCGGGTTCCTCGATACGGGTCAACGGTCGGTTCGTCGGGATGAGGACGACGTCCAGCTTGTAAATCTTGTTGAACTCCGGGGCCTCGGTCTCGGCCGTGCCGGTCATCCCGGACAGCTTGTCGTATTTGCGGAAATAGTTCTGGAACGTGACCGTCGCGAGGGTTTGATTCTCGCGTTCGATCTTGACCCGCTCTTTGGCTTCGACCGCTTGGTGCAGCCCGTCGCTCCATCGACGCCCAGGCATCAGACGGCCCGTAAACTCGTCGACTATCATTACCTTGTCGTCCTTTACCATGTAGTTGACGTCACGTTCGAACAACACGTGCGCCCGGAGGGCTTGGTTGACATGGTGGAGCAGCGGCATGTTGGCCGGGTCATACAATCCGCCAGGTTGCAGCTTGGCGGCCAGCAATTTCTCGGCCTTCGCCATCCCGGTTTCTGTCAGCGTGACCGTCTTGGCTTTTTCGTCGGTGAGAAAGTCGCCGGTGTCCTCGAGCGCCTCGCGCTCCTCGGCGGGGACGTTGCCTTGCGTGACCGCGCCTTTCTTTAACTTCGGAATAATGCGATCGACCTCGCCATACAGCTCGGTCGATTGCTCGGCCGGTCCCGAGATGATGAGCGGCGTCCGCGCCTCGTCGATCAAGATGCTGTCGACCTCGTCGACGATGGCAAACGCGTGCGGGCGTTGGACAAACTGCGAGACCTCGAACTTCATGTTGTCCCGCAGATAGTCGAACCCAAACTCGTTGTTTGTGCCGTACGTGATGTCGCACGCGTAGGCGGCTTGCCGTTCGGCGTCCCGCATATCGTGCTGAATGACACCGACCGACAAACCCAAGAATCGATAGATCCGACCCATCCACTCGGAGTCGCGTCGGGCCAAATAGTCATTGACCGTGATGACGTGCACGCCCTTGCCGCCGAGCGCGTTGAGATACGCGGCCAGCGTTGCCACCAACGTCTTGCCCTCACCGGTTTTCATCTCGGCGATCTGGCCCGCGTGCAAGACCATGCCTCCGATGAGCTGGACGTCAAAGTGACGCATCTCCAGCATCCGCCAGCCGGCCTCGCGAACTACGGAGAAAGCGTCGGGGAGCAAGTCAGCGAGCGACTCGCCTTGGTCAAAGCGAGACCGGAACGCGACCGTCCGCTCACGGAGTTCGTCGTCCGACAAGCCGCGAATCGTCTCTTCGCGCTCGTTGACCGCATGGACCCCGGGCTGAAGAGCCTTCAGATCCCGTTCGTTTTGAGTGCCAAAAAACTTACCGAGGAGCTTGTCGAGCATTACGCCGCTTCTAAGGGGTGGGGAAGATGGGACCTAGATGTCCCAAGAGTGTAGCGCCCGGCGCTGGTGATTCGCAACAGGGCCCCGTTGTGAACTGTGCGGGCAGCGGCCGGGGCTCGAGTCGAGCCAGGACGGGGAAGATTAGTCAGTCGAGACGATATCGGGTGTAGCGAAGAGACGCATCGGGTCGACGGTGCGATCGCCCACCCAGATCTCGTAGTGCACGTGGTAGCCGGTGGCGCGACCTGTCGCGCCGACATATCCGATCACGTCGCCTCGCTCCACGGTATCGCCCGGTTCGACCGCGAATTCGGCCAGATGTCCATATCGGGTCATCAGGTCGAAGCCGTGGTCGATCTCGATCAAGTTGCCGTAATTCCCGTGACGTCGGGCTGAGAGCACGCGGCCTGTCGCCGTCGCCTGGACTGGTTGGCCTTTCTGGGTGGAAATGTCGATTGCTGGATGGAAGTCTCGCTTCCCGGTAAATGGGTCAGCTCGATACCCGTAACTTGCAGAGAGCCACCCCTCGGCCGGCCACACGATCGGCGTCGCGGCGGCAAGAGCTTCCCGATAGGCGATCCCTCGGCGAACCAGCGTCAAACGGTCACCCATTGCACCGAGGAGGCCCTTCAGCCGTGTAAAGACACCGCCGGTGCCCGCTCCATCCGGTGCGTCCAAGGAGTCCAACGATTCCAGCGATTCCATGGAGCGAGCGGTCGAATAGTCCGGGAGTCGGTCCATCGAGACCAGGAGCGACGGGTCTATCTCGGCGCGCCCCGCGAGTTCGGATACCTCGTATTCCAGGATGTCAATCTGCTCGGAGAGCTGGGCGGCCGCAACACGAAAGCCTGTGTTCTCAAGCTCTAAACGGGCATTGGCGAGACGGAGCTTGCCGATTTCCGTGACGGCGATCCATTCCGCAAATCCAGCAAAGGAGGTGGGCAGCGCCACCATCAGGGAGAGCACGAGCAGGGTCGGCCCAAGAGGCAGTGTGACACTCTCTGGAACTGGTGTCGCAGCTGCGGGAGGAACGGTGATCGTGGGAGCGAGACTAGTGCGTTTTGGGGGCATTAAGCGTTACGAAGCGGGCGACAAAATCTCGGCAGTCTAGCATACCGATTGCCGAATCGTGAAGTTTTGAGGTCCAAGCCACAGGTCACGTGTGCAAGACTAGCGTCGCTCCTATGGTGCTAAGGGTGGCGAAAGGAAAATGGCGTTGTGACGAGGGGGGGGGCTGGCCGGCGTTTCGGAGGATTCGTCGAGAGGGCACGTCCGGTGTGAGACGTCTTGCGTCTCCGCAAACGATGCAATTTTGACGCTGTCCATTGTGTCGGAATTGCGCGTTGGCAAGAAACGGTCCGTCGGCCGAGCGGACTGGACACGAGCCCGTGGCCCTGCCGACCGTCGGCGGACCTCCGACCGTGACGTCCCGGAACCGAAGTTCGAGATCGCCTCCGAGTGGGGGTAGGTGTCGCATAAGATCCGCCACAGTGCGCCGAAACGTGCAGGGCGAGGTTGAGGCGTCACGATGTTGGTCCGATAAGGGGTGTATGGGTTTAGGCTGCGGCGCGACCTCCTTCTCTGTGAAGGCGACGGCTTGGCAGGGGATCGTGCTGGCGTGTCTCCTGGTGATATTCGGGGGCGCGGCGGCATGCGAGACCGCGCCGCTTTTCGCCCCAACGGAATCGTCCATCAACCTGGTGGCAAATCCTACCGTCGTCCCGCGGAACGGTGAGACGATACTGAGAGCGACGGTTGTAGAGCCGGGTGGCACCCCTGTCCCGAACGGGACACAAGTTTTTTTTACGACGACCCTTGGGGTGCTCGGCGCGGAGAGCGTTGGGACGGAAAATAGTGTCGCGATGACGACGCTCCACATTCTGGATCAGTCTGGGATCGCCACTATTGGCGCATCCTCTGGGACCGCTGTGGCGGAACCCCTCGACATCCTGGTCGGGGGAGCCGCGCTCGCGGCCCTCACGTTGGTGGCTGATCCGACCGCGCTCCCACCGGTAGGGCGGGTATCGTCGGTGCTAGCCACGGCGTTTGACGCGGCTGGCAACATCTTGCCCAATATTCCGCTTGCGGTCAGCCCGTAGTCATCGGACCGTGCCGCGGTTTGTCCGTCGGTCGGGGGCCACGTGTGAACGTCCGGGGGGCATCGTCCGGCACGCGGTCGCCGTCGTGCTGACCGCGGCTTCGATGGCGTCGGCTCAGCCGCCAGCACTCCCCTCGACCGCGGCGCCCACCATCCCGGTGGCTATCGCCACTGGGAGCGAGAACTCCCCCCGGCTGGACGGCGTTGTGCTCGGTGATCCGGTGTGGGCAGCGGTAACCCCCGCGACCGGCTTCTGGCAGACCCGACCCGATGAAGGACGGCCGGCGTCTGAGCAAACAGAGGTACGGGTCATCTTTACGGCCAGCACGCTGTATGTTGGTGTCGTCTGCTACGACCAGAGCGCCCATCTGATTACCGTGTCCGACAGCCGACGAGACTCGTCACTCGACGATAGCGACAGCATCCAAATCATTCTCGATACCTTTCTGGACCAGCAAAGCGGTTTTGTCTTTGGCACGAGTCCGGCGGGGCAGGAGTATGACGGTCAAGTCGTCAATGCTGGGGAAGGCCGGCTCGGACGTAGCACCACGACCTCCAGTGGGTCTGGGGCCGGGTTCAATGGGAACTGGGATGGCGCGTGGGAGGTGGAAACGGCGGTGTTCGACCAGGGGTGGAGTGCCGAGTTTGCCATCCCGTTTCGGACGATGAGCTATCCAGCCCGAGTCGTTCAGACGTGGGGGATGAATGTGCAGAGAAACATTCGCCGCCGAAACGAGACCGCGTATTGGGCTCCGCTTCCACGTCAATACAATTTGCTCCGGTTGTCACTGGCGGGTCAGCTCACAGGCATTGAGGTGCCAGCCGCCGCGAAACGCAGCCTGAAGCTGGTCCCGTATGTCGTTGGCGACCTCGCCCATAGCGACGAGCGAGCGACGACCCGAGCGTTGGGCGACGCCGGCCTGGATCTGAAATACGCGATCACCCCGAGTCTGACGCTGGACTTGACCTACAACACCGATTTCGCGCAGGTCGAAGTAGACCGGCAGCAGATCAACCTCGATCGCTTCAGTGTGTTCTTTCCCGAAAAACGGCCTTTTTTTCTCGAGAACGCCGGCGTTTTCTCCGTCAGCAACGTGCGACAGGTGGCGGGCGGGAACCCGGCCCAGACCGAGCTCTTTTTTAGCCGGCGCATCGGGATTGCGTCCGACGGGACCGAGACACCGATTCTGGGAGGCGCCCGGATGTCTGGGAAGGTCTCGGACTCGGTGTCGATCGGACTTCTCAATATGCAAACGGACGAGGGCGGCGGCGCGCCAGGAAACAATTTCACCGTGGCGCGGGTGTATCGCGATTTACCAAATAGTTCGAACATTGGCGCACTGTTTGTCAACCGTCAAGCGACGGGCGACGGAGCGGGCGCGGACAATTTCAATCGCACCTATGCGCTGGATGGACGGTGGGGGATTGGTCAAGATGGCCAGATAGCGGGGTTCGTGGCTCGCACTGAGACGCCGCACACGGATGGCGACGAGCACGCCTACAACGTCGCGTGGGACCACAATGCGGAACGGTGGCGTTTCACCCTGGGGTATGTAGAAGTCGGAGACGGTTTCAACCCAGAGGTAGGTTTCTTGCGTCGGCGGGGATTCCGGAATCTCGATTCCGGATTCTCTTACATCTACCGCCCGAAGACGAACGTGCTCAAGCTGCACCAGATACGGCCCCACGCGACGTTCAACCGATTCTGGAACTTTGAAGGGTTTCAGGAAACGTCGTTTCTCCACATCGACAACGATCTCGAGTTTGTCGACAGCTCGCTCATCAAAACCGCGTGGAATGTCACCGGGGAGGGCGTGACCACCGCGTTCGAGATCGCGGATGGGGTCGTCGTCCCGGTCGGGACATATGCACACAACGAGGCACAATTGTCATACGAGTCGAATCGCGGGGCGTCGGTCAGTATCGGCGTGCGCGCCCGCGTGGGTGGCTTTTTCGGAGGACATCGGACAAGCGTGGGACCAACGCTGAATATGAGGTCAGGCGATACGTTTCGTGTCTCGCTCCAGTGGAGCCGAGATGACGTCGATCTGCCTGGCGGTCAGTTCATCGCCAACCTGACGAGCGCACAGGTGGCCTACAATTTTTCACCGCGCCGCTTCTTTCAGGCCTTGCTTCAATACAACGACAGTGCAGACCTGTGGTCCGCGAATCTCCGGCTGGGCCTACTGGGTCAGGCCAACACCGGGCTCTTTCTCGTCTATACCGATACGCGCGGGCTGCACACGGCAATTCCGCCCGGTGGTGGGCGAAGCGTAATCCTCAAATTCAGCCGGATGTTCGACCTTGTTGACTAGTGGCCCGCCGTCGAGATGAAGTCAATCCTCGGGCCCGCAGCACCACCGGCGCCGCGTTCCCTCTCGGTGTCAACTATGTTGGGTTCTACGACGAGGTTTCGCTCTTCAGCCGAGCCCTCACCGATGAGGAAGTGCGTTCACTGCACACCCTCGAAGAGGGCGTGACCGAGCTGCACCCGTGACGTCTCGTGGTTCCTGAGTCCATCGGACCGAGCTCGCCTCGGCACATAGCCGCGCTGCTGCTGTCGAGCCTGCTGTCAACAGCTGCCACCATTGCCGCCGACGACCACAGAAAAGCACCGAGGCCGGTTGGTTCAACGAGCAACCCAGGGTGGTTGGATGAGCAGTTCAGGGTTCGCGTCAGGCTTGGGTATGAACTTCTGAGTGCGGCCGTACTGATTGTCTCCGCCATACAAGTTGCCGTCGGAGTCCACGGAGAACGTATGCACTTCGAGATAACCATCGGGCAATTCTCTGGGCACGTTCCAGGTATACAACTGATTACCATCGAAATCGAATTTGATGAATCTGAGCGGTCCCAGGTCAGTGATCCAGAGATGTTCGTCGTTCACGATGATATCCAGCGGGAGAGTCAACCCTGACCACACATCAAGGAATTCGACTTCCGCTGGATTGTCCGTCGCGCGGAACACGTTGATGCGGCCGCCGGAGCGGTCCAGCGCGAAGATGAGCCCCCGCGGTCCGATGCCAAGTGCGTGTATGCCGTTGAATTGACCGGGCCCGTCACCAAAGCCTCCAAACTCGGAGATGTAATGCGCGTCACTATCGAGGATGACCACTCGATGGTTGTCCAGTCCGTCGGCGACCAGAATGCGCCCGTCAGGAAGAAACGCCACATCCTGCGGGCGAGCGAAGTGGGTCTCGTCGTTGCCCGGGACGTTTTTTTCACCGAGCGTCTTGAGCAGCGCATTCCCGTCGTTGGAGAACACGTAGATCTGATGAAACGTCTCGTTGACGAGCCACACCCGACGCTCGGGGTCATAGGGGCTGATGCGTATACGGTGCGGACCAGGGCCGTCGGACCCTTCGCACAGGTGGTCCCACTGGTCCCAGATGTCGATGACCTGGCCGTCCCCGTCGACAGTAAAGAGGCAGTTTTGCCAGGTCCGACGGTCAGTGTCACGCAGCGCGTTGATCCCGATCGAGCCGACATGGCCGGCGAATTCCTGGGGGACAGGATTCGGTAAGCGGGTTTCCCCCCGCTGCCCGATAAAAATACGCGCCGGGGATTCCGCGAACACGCCGGAGTTGCCGCCAAACGCATAGCCCTCCGCGGCGAACGGCTGATGCCAGCCAGAGACCACGGTGTAGGGACTGGGTCCCACCGGTCCTGTTTCCGCATCCTGGGTAAACAGCGGCGGCATGTGTCCGACCAGCATCAGCGTCAGGACTGAGGTTGTGAGCGTCTTTGTCATGGCGGTCATCAGATTGTTTCTTGCGCGGCCGGGCTTCAATTTCATGTCGACAGGGATCCTCGAGGCAGGCATCGACACGAATCTTATACCCCGCACAGTCGCGTTCGTTCGCAGACGTCGGGCGAACCCGGCATAATCCGACCATGCCGAGTTCTCGTCACGGCACCGTTCGTGGCACGGCCGCTCAAGGATCATCAAGAGCTCGCGAACCCTTGGCAGGTGTGGTCGAACGCGTGACATTTCACAGCCCCGACACGGGATTCTGTGTCCTCCGGGTCAAGGTTCGTGGCCACCGTGAGCTGGTCACTGTGCTTGGCGCCGCCGCGTCTGTCCAGCCTGGGGAATTCGTCCAGGCCAGCGGCCAGTGGGACAACCATCGGGAGCACGGTCTGCAATTCAAGACGACGTTTCTGAAGGTCATGCCCCCCAACTCTCTGGAGGGCATCGAGAAGTATCTCGGCAGCGGCATGATCAAAGGCATCGGTCCACATTTCGCTCGGACGTTGATGAACGCCTTTGGCGAGGACGTCTTCGATGTCATCGAAAACGCACCTGACCGGTTGCGCACGCTTCGTGGAATCGGTCCCAAGCGTGTCCAGCGCATTACCGCTGGCTGGGCGGACCAGAAAGCCATTCGCGAGATCATGGTTTTTCTGCAATCGCACGGGGTGGGCACATCACGCGCGGTGCGCATCTACAAGACCTACGGCGCCGATGCCATCCCTTTGGTCAGCGAGAACCCATACCGCCTCGCGCGTGATATTAAGGGGATTGGGTTTCTCACGGCGGACCAGCTCGCCGAAAGACTCGGGGTCGACAAGACCGCCATGATTCGGGCGCGGGCCGGGATTTCTTATGCGTTGACTGAGGCGGTGTCGGACGGGCATTGCGGGTTGCCGGTCGATGAGCTCATGCCGATCGCCGAGAAGCTGCTCGAGATTCCAGCCGACATTCTTCGTGAGGCGCTACGCGAGGAACTCCGGGATGAAACCGTCATTGCAGACACCATCGGTGACCGAGACTGCGTCTTTCTTGGTCCCTTGTGGCGCGCCGAGAAGATTATTGCGGAGCGATTGACAGCATTGGCAGCCGGCTCGCCGTCGTGGCCCGAGATTGACCCGCGATACGCCATTCCGTGGGTGGAGCGACGGCTCGCACTCCGCTTGGCCGAGAGTCAACGAGCCGCCGTCCGGTTGGCGGTGTCGTCAAAGCATCTGGTCATCACAGGCGGACCGGGCGTGGGGAAGACGACCCTTGTGAACGCGATCCTCCGCATCTTGGTTGTGAAGGGGGTGTCGGTCGTCCTGGTCGCGCCGACGGGACGTGCCGCCAAGCGTCTGTCGGAAAGCACCGGTCTCGAGGCGAAGACGATCCACCGTCTTTTGGAAGTGGACGCGAGGCACGGGGGATTCAAGCGGGACGGGGATAACCCCCTGGACTGCGATCTCCTCGTGGTCGACGAGACCTCGATGGTGGACGTTCTCTTGATGTCGTCCCTCGTCAAAGCGTTGCCGAGTCGCGCCGCCCTCCTGGTCGTTGGCGATGGTGATCAGCTGCCGTCAGTTGGCCCCGGACAAGTGCTGGCCGACATCATCCGGTGCGGTGTGGTCCGCGTGGCTCGCTTGACCGAGATCTTCAGACAGGCCGTGGATAGTCAGATCGTCACCAACGCCCATCGTGTCAATCGAGGCGACCTGCCCATCCTCGATGTCACGACAGGTGAGCGGTCGGACTTTTACTTTGTCGAGGCGCACGATCCTGACGACGGAGTCGCAAAGATCGTCGAGATCGTCAAACATCGTCTACCAAAACGCTTCGGATTCGACCCGATCACCGACGTCCAGGTGTTGTGCCCGATGAATCGTGGTGGTTTGGGGGCCAGGTCGTTGAATGTTGACCTGCAGAAAGCGCTGAACCCAACGGAGGACGGCGTGTCGGTCGAACGGTTTGGCTACACCTACCGGGTCGGCGACAAAGTCATGCAAACCGACAATGACTATGACAAAGAGGTCTTCAACGGTGATGTAGGCTACGTTTGTCGCATCGACCACGACGCCCAAGAGGTTGTCATCGAGTTTGACGACCGGCCGGTCGAGTATCAATTCGGCGAGCTCGACACCGTAGCACTGGCGTACGCCATCAGCATTCACAAGTCCCAAGGGTCAGAATACCCAGCGGTCGTGATGCCGGTGTCCATGCAGCACTACATCATGTTGCGCCGTAACCTCCTGTATACCGGCATCACCCGAGGTCGGAAGCTGGTCGTCCTGGTCGGTCAGAAGCGGGCGATCGGATTGGCGGTCAAAGGCACATCCGAGACACGACGGTGGTCGAAGTTGGCGGAGCGGATGGCGAGAGCGAACGTCGCCCCCTCTGCCCGGGGGGCAACGCTCGAACGGTAGTAGGCCGTCGCGGGGGACGCAGCGCGGCTGAGCAGTCGCCGAGGTCCGGGCCGCCGGATAGATACGCGTCGACGCGCAGTCGATGACCGCGAGATGGTCGACTTCGCGCTCGATGAGACGAGTCTGGCCCGCGACGTGTCTTCACGGCAACGTCGACAGATTCGTCTTGTTCGTCCAGAAAATATCTATGGCGCCAAAGCTATTGTCGGACCGGTTGGAAAACCACGAGAAGGACGCGCCCCCCGGAGGAAGGGCTGGGCACATGTCGGCCGCGCCGGTATTTACCTGTGGTCCCAGGTTTATCGCCGTGCCCCAGCTGTTTTTTCCCGATTGCATGGCGCTCCAGATGTCCATACCGCCAAATCCCCCAGGTCGACTCGAGGTGAAATACACCATGCCGTCGGTATCCTGAGAGAAATGAAATTCTTCAGCCGCGGTATTGATGTTTGGGCCCTGATTCACAGGGTCTCGCCATTGACCGTCGGCGTCCTGTCGTGAGCACCAGATATCCGAGCCACCATAGCCGCCGTCTCGCATCGATGCGAAACACAAGGTTCGGCCATCCTGCAGAATCGCTGGACAATGTTCGTTGCCGGCGTTCGTGCTGATGGGATACGGCATCAACTCCGGCGCTTGCCACTCTCCGTTCACTTTTCGAGTGACAAAAAGATCGCTCGCGTTGCGTGGATTCGTGGTGGCCAATCTGTCGGATTTGAAATAGATCGTATTCCCATCTCCCGTAATCCACGGCTCTCTGTCATCGCCGAGACGTAGCGGATCGACGTCGGTCGCCGGTGCCGCATTGATGGGCAGACCCATATTCACCGGTGTCGCCCAGCGACCGGTATTTGGGTCGAAGGTGGCGATATAAAGGTCCTTCGGGTCCCCTGGCGCCACCGCGAGATCTTCTCTGGCGCTGCAGTACACCATCGTGCCATCGTCGGCAAAAGAGAGTTCTCCTTCGGCCCACATCGTATTGATGGGTTCGCCAAAGTTATGCACGGCCAACTCCGCCCAACTCTGTTCCGCCGCGCGGGTCACCTCCAGGCCGTTGACGGCCACCACCGTTGCTACCACCAAGACCCACACACCAACTCTGGTTATCGCTTGTCTTTCCATGTCTCGTCTCATCTCGCTCGCGCGTTGCCAGTCGGGCGCCGCGCCCGCGATGTGTGCAACGGATCACTGACCCGAAGCACGTCACGGGACTTCACCACGAACGGCTAGGGTAGCGCGAACACAAAAATGCCTCCGCTTGCGCGGGGGTTCTTTACGTCTGGTAGTAGCGCCGCCGGAATCATTGTGGCCCAGCTGGAGCCGCCGATCGACGAACCGGTCCCAATCGCGAGATACTGCGTGCCGTCCACGGCATATGTAATTGGAAAACCGTTGGTCATGTGCGTTAATCGCGTGTGCCAGAGCTCTGCGCCGGTCTCGGCGTCGTAGGCCATGACGTAGCGCTCCCAGTCGCCGGCAAAGACGAGTCCGCCGCCGGTGGTCAGAGCGGCGGTATTGAACGGTGTCCGGCGCCGCTGCCGCCATCGCGTCTCGCCCGTCCGCACGTCCAGGGCGTGCAGCTCTCCCAGTTGGCTCGGGCTGTCTGGGTGGAAGTGATACTCCTTGTCACGCACTCCACCGGCGCCGCCGCCGCCCGGGCGTTGCTCGACCGGGAGGAACGCGGCGGTTTCGCAATTGAGATTGAGTGGGACATACAAGGCTTCGGCGCCCGGGTGATAGGCCATGGCGCGTAGGCTCTTGAAACCTCCGGTGCTGGGGCAAAAGTCGACGACTTCGCCGATGTCTTGGACCATGCCGTCTTTGTAGACCGCTTGGCCGGTCTGTGGGTCGAGGTCGAATAGGTTCTGATAGCCAAGGTCGGTGGCTCGCACGAGTGCGCCGGTCTCGCGGTCGTTTTCCCAGAGGATACCGAGTTTGCCCATGCTGAAGACCGACTGCTGGTCGTCGTAGTCAACGAGCACGCGTTCGAACGTCTCGTCCATGTCGTGCGAGTCGCCGGGGATGTGTTGGAAATACCACTGCAACTCACCCGTCGCGGGATCGAGGGCAAGCGTGGAGTTGGTATACAAGGCATCTCCGTCGGTGCCGCGCGCAGCTCGTGACCAGGGCTTGGCCTGTGCTGTGCCCCAAAACAGGAGTCCCGAACCCGCGTCAAAGCTTCCGGGGATCCACGCGTCGCTACCCGCTCGGAACATTACCGGCAGGTCGCCCCAGGTGTCGCCGCCGCGCTCGCCGGGGAGGGCGACAGTCGACGTTCGCCAGAGCTCTCGGCCAGTGCGGCCGTCGAGCCCGACGACGTAGCAGGTGTCCTCGCGAAAGCGACCGCAGCCCGTGAGTCCGGTGACGATAGTACCGTTGGCCACGATCGGGCCGCTCGTAAACGTGTAGCCCGGCGCCGTTCCCACGGCCGTGTCCCACCGGGCCTCTCCGGTCTGGGCGTCGATGGCGACGGTATGCGCATCGACCGTGTTGAGAAGGATCAAATCCTCGTAGATCGCGAGACTACGCATCTGCGCCGCAGATCGACGTCGCTCCTCGAGGTCATAGCGGAATTCCCAGATGAGATCGCCGGTACGAGCGTCGAGGGCGTGCACGATGTTGCCGGGGTTGGCGATAAACATCACCCCGTTCCGGACGATAGGTGTGGTTTGTGACACACCGGGTTCGAGCCCCCACGACCAGACGAGTCGCAAGTCCCCAACGTTATCGGTGTCTATCTGGTCGAGCGGGCTGTAGCCCCACCCATCGAGCGTTCGGCGCCAGCTGAGCCAGTCGTCGGGGTCTGGATTCTGCAACACAGCATCCGTCACCGGTGTGATGTTGGGTGGTTGTGCCAAGGCGGGGCCACCCACCGTCATGACGCACCCACCGACCAGCGCCACCACCATGAGACTCTTCTTCATTGCACCTCCTCGAACCCGCCGGACGTCGAGGTGCCGAGGACCCAGCGGTATGCCTCGGACAGGCAGACTATAACCCGGGTGACGAGTCGATCCGCCTTGCCGGAGCGGCTCCAACGGGCACGTGACTCTTTGCTCCCGACCGGCGCGCCAGCCAAAAGCACCTGAGCAGGGTCGTAGCGGTGGTCGGTCGGATGCCGCCCGTCTCTCTCCCACTCCGCGGTGGGATAGCCGCCATCAAGAATCGCGGCTATCCCGAGAGCGACGTGCTCGCGTGCGCGAAAGCGCTACGGGCGGCGTTACTTGAGCGACGAGTAATCGGACGCACTCATCATGAAGGCTTCGACATCCAGGGGCACCTGATATTTCGCCAAGAGCGTCGGCCAATCCGGGTCCGCGCGGAAAGCGGCAAAGACCTCATCCCGGTGGGCGCGGTCGCGATACGCCAACATCCAGACCAGCGTGTTCGGATTGTCGAGTTTTTGCCAGACTGCGATGACTTCCGCGCCGTGTTTTTCGAATAGCGCCACCTCGCCCTCACGAAAACGCTGATGCAGATTGTCGATTCCCCCGGCCCCATCACGGGCTGGCTCGGCCGTGTAGATCCGCAGCTCGAAGCAACGCGAGTCAGTCGCGACGTTTCCTGAGAGCTCCGATGGAAGCTGGCCGGCCGGGCCGCACGGCGCCGGCGCACCGTCCTGAGCCGCCGCGGCGGCGCTGAGGCTGAGGACACTAAAGAACGCAAGAGCTATCCGTTGCATCGGTTCTCCTTCGTAATTGGATTAATGGCGCTCGTCTGGTCGCTCCGAGCGGTGATGAAATCTTGCCTGAAGATGATGCCGGGTTCAAGGGACATCACATCGCCGCCCCGCTGGGTATCTCCGCCTGTCACACCGCGCACGCGAATGCGTAGTGCGTGTACCCGGGTCAAGACGTGAGCGGGGAAGGGCAGCGCCGGCCGGCTGGTGTCATACTTTTTTCCCGGCGACGCTCGGGGAGCGGTTCGCTCCGACACCCCTCGTGGTATTTTCCTCACGCATTTCGCCTGACCTCCTTACAATGAGCACCCTCCCGATCTTTACGGCGACGAAGGAGGAGCTCATGGCCACGCGGAAACGCGAGACGACGACAAAGCCGGAATCCAAAGAGACCGCACGACCGCAGCTGGAATTCACCGCGACAAAGATCTGCGAGCAGCCCGTCGTGCCTGTTGGAGAGTTCACGCCTGACGTTGGTCCTGAGCGAGCGAGCCCCATTCGCAATTCAGACCGGAAGTGGGCCAACGGCACGAAGCTGCACTACTGCTTCATGACGTCGCCCGCGGCCTGGGCGGGCAGTAACGCGAACAAGCAAAAGGCGCAGATGGCTTCAAAGCCTGGAAGGACGTCGGTATTGGGCTCGACTTTGAAGAGGTGTCTTTACCGAGCGATGCTGAAATTCGGATCGCGTTCCAACGAAACACCGGTCACTGGTCGTATGTCGGGCGCGATGTGCTCAGTATCGGCGAAACAGACCGCACGATGAATCTTGACAGCGGCGATCGTTGGGATGTGGACACGGCGATTCATGAGATCGGTCACACGTTGGGCTTCTCGCACGAACATCAGAATCCGAACGCCGGTATCGTGTGGGACGAGGACGCGGTCTACGCCGATCTCGCGGGCTCAGTAAATTTCTGGTCGCGCGAAAAGACCCATCACAACATCATTCGCAAGCTCAACCCGGGCGACGTTCACGGCTCCCGGTGGGACAAAGACTCCAGCATGCACTACCAGTTCAAGGCAGGGCTGATCGATAGTCCGCAGCGCTACCAGACCCAGCCACTGATTCCCGCCCGGGGCCTCTCGAATGTTGACAAACGGGAAGTTAAGTCGTTTTATCCACCGTTGAGGCAACCTGATCACCGCCGGCTCGAGCCATTCCAGTTCGTGCGTCTTTCTATCGAGCCCCGGAAGCAGGCAAACTTCGTGATCCGCCCGACGGCGACCCGTAGCTACAACTTCAGCACGTTCGGGACCTCGGACACCGTGATGGTCCTCTTTGAAGACGTGAACGGTGTGCCGCGGTTTAGCATTGCGGATGACGATAGCGGCGCCAATCGTAACGCGCGCTGCCGGAGGTGTCTGTTTCAGGGCCGCACGTACTACCTCCGTGTCCGGTTGTACTCCCAGAACCGCCGCGGGGATTTCGGTGTGATGATGTGGTGAGCGGCCTGCCGACCGTTGATGAACTGACGCGATTCTTGAAAGAGGATTCGGTCGTCGCGGCGAGCGTGGACATGGCGGCGGCGGCGGCCGGCGTCATGCGAGCCAACGACGACCTGGTCGTCGTTGGCGAAGAGGATGTCGCACGGCTCGTTCACCTCGGTCTGAATGGTCTCGAGGAGCTGCGCGTGGCGTTCAACGCTCGGGAAGCAGCGGTCGCTCGACTCCTCGCGGCGTGGCGGGAGGACAGTGATAGCCCCCTGACGCCACAGGAGGTGCTCTGGGCGCTCAGCTATATTCTCGCGGGTCAGGGGAATGACCCCGCCGAGGACATACGCGCGCTGGTCGACAGCGAGCAATGGTGGCAACGAATTACGGAAGGACACCGGGGCCGTTTTCTTGACCGCATTGTGTCCCAGGTTGTCGCGTCGGTAGACGTCAAGAACACGGATTGACTCGGTCCCACGTGAGTCTCGACCGTTCAGCAGAAGGAAACCGCGCCGGCGCGAGGCACGGAAAGGTTGTGGCGAAGGGGGCCTCGGGGCCAGGGCAGGTCCAGAGGCTCCCCCTCATCGCAGTGAGCGGTATCGAATCGGCGCTATTGGGGGTTCGGAGCCTGCTCCGGCTCCGCCCCTGCATCCGGTCGGTTGGGTTGCCAGTTGCCCAGGCTTAGGGCGCTGATCGCTTCTCTGCGCGCTGCGTCGTCCCCAGAATCCAGAAGGCCCACAAGGGCCTCCATTGCTCGATCCCCACCGACCGTTCCGTGAGGTCTGCTTCGAGCCGTTCCCGGTCGGCTTCGGCCAGCTCCTGTCTCTCCCGCGCCCGGCTCCGGTCCGTCTGGGTGGCGATGACCACCCGTATCTGTTCGTCTCCCGACGTGAGGTCAGGGTTCGTACGCTCCGTGGCTGTGGCCGTGGCCGCGTCTGTGGTCTGGGCGTCTGGGGTGACGATGGAGACCGCGAGGGCCAGGGTTGCGAGCAGTGCGACGACGACGGTCGCCGTGGCGCGGGCAGCCACCCGTCGGATGTGCGGATCGAGAATAGCCATGAGACGTCCCTCCAATTGTGAGCGCCGCGCCATCGGAATAGATGTCGCCGCGCCGATCGGGTTGGCGTGGATGGAACTGGCAATCGCCAGCAGATGCGTGGCATACGTTGACGCGCGGGTCCCCAGAGTGAGCACGGCGTCATCGCAGGCCCGCTCTCGTTCGATTCGAAGGCGACGGGCCGCGAACCACACGAGAGGGTGGAACCAGTACAGCGCGACAGCCCCTTGACCCAGTAGCTGGGTCACATAGTCGCCGCGCTTGACGTGGACCAGCTCGTGACGCAGCACGAGGAGACGACGCTCCGTGGACCAGTGCTCGGCGTCGGGTGGGAGAAGCACAATGGGCCGCCGCCAGCCCCATGTCATGGGGATCGACGCATGCGGCGAGCGGAACAATCGAACAGGGCGCCGAATCCCGAGGTCGTCGCAGATCTCGTGAAGGAGATCCTGCCACTCCCCCCAACGGCATATCGTCCGCGCGTCGGGCGAAACGGCCGGCGCGCCACCGACCCACGAGCGCGCGTGTCGCGAGCAGCGCCGTGCCCAGGAGCCAGGCGACCAAGAGCACGCCTGGCCATCGGACGTCGGGCCACGGGAAGCCGTCCGTCACGAGTGCGCCCATCGAACCCCGCTTCGGCGATGAGGGGACAGATTGCTCGAGAGCGGCCGCTATCCGAGTTGGAGCGACGCGGGAAACGCCGTCGGCCAAGGCCTGCGACATCGGCACCGGAAGCGTGGGCAGCAACAGACCGATGAAAGGGAGCACGAGCGCGCCCGTCAAGGCCACGCTCCAGACGAGATGGCGGAGCTCCGCAGATCTGTGACGGAGCGTCATCGTCAGAGCGGCGGCGGCGCTCAACAAGGCCGTGGCGCCAGGTGGTGCTGCGGGCTTGAGGATTGACTTCATCTCGACGGCGGTGCACTAGGGTCCTTCCTTTTTCGCTTTGTCGATCAAGCCGGTCAGGCGGTGCGCATCGTTCCTGGAGAGACGGGCGTCGTCGAGCAGTGCCGCGGCCGCGTCTACGGGAGAGCCGTCAAAGAACGTTTGGACGAGCTGTCGAAGCGCGGAGCGCCGCGCCTGCTCTCGGGCCACCGTCGGTCGGTAGACATAGCGAGCGCCGCGCCGTTCATGACACAGGTGACCCTTGTCCTCGAGGATGCGCAAGAGTGCCCGGACCGCGGAGTAGGTCGGAGGGTCGGGCAGGGCGCTGAGGACCTCGGCGGCGGTCGCCTGACCCTGCCGATAGACAATGTCCATGATCTGACGTTCGCGGCGTGCCAAGTGTCGATGAGTGCGAACCATGAGTTAGCTCGGGTGGTTGGGGCCTGGGTTGGAAGCGATAGGCATCATGCTGAAAAATCAAAAGTGCTAAAAATTTAGCATTTCAGGGTAATCGTATCAACTCAAGCGTTGCATTCTCACACCGTGGGCAGGTTGGGGCGGTACGCTAGCGACCCAGCCGGTTCGCGCGGAGCGGCGCGACCATGCGCTCGGAGTCCTCGGCCAGCAGGAGCCTATCGGTCACCAACTGGTCCACCGCTCGGTGGAGTTCTTGTGCATACAGATGCGGCGTTGGATAGCGCTCCTCGACGGATAGACGCGGATCGCCCGTTGCCAGACGGTCCGAGCGTGTTTCTGCAAAGGGGATGTATGACCCGGTGGTCGAGCACAGGGCTCCCTTCGCGTGCCCAGAACGACGTTGATTCCAACCCAGATACGTTCCTCGCGGTACTTGCACCGCCGGCAACCGGATGCCGGCTACGTCGTTTCCGTCGGCATCGATCTTGGCTACATAGACAGGATATGGCATCCCCACCGTCGGGGGCCGTTCGGTGTAATTCGTGACTCTCAGCTCGTTGACCCGACCGCGGTAGGCGACGGTCGGTATCAACGGGAAATCGAGGCTGGCGGGATCCGCAGAAACGAGGGTGCCCGCGCGGCGTGACGGATAGCGACTAGCCGGGGGCGCGACGCCGTCGCTCTGCCAGCGGTTCAACGCGTGGAGCAAAGCGCGCATTGGGGCGCCCGCGTGCAGTGGGTTCCGAAGGTGTTGGCACGTGGGCGTCGGTTGCGGCACGCCATCAATCGCGCCGCTATGGGGAGCGCTGCCAAAGAGATACGCCCTCACGTTCGGTGGCAGATCGATGTCGGCGCCGGCGGTATCGGTAACCACCAACGACGAACGCGCCTGCCAGAGCTCGGTGCTCGTATCCGTGTGTATGACTTTGGGACAGCCCCCGTCCGCCAGACAGCGAGCGAAGATCCCGTCGCGTTTTCCCGTGAGCCCGTCGGTCAAGACACCGTAGGAGAAAGGAAACTGGTCGCCAGGCGTCAGGTGCGTTTCATGTTGACGGGAGTAACGGCCGGGCTGAGCCCACCGGGCATTGGTAAAGGTCTTTCGGGAGCCAGCCACGTGGGGCATGATGCCCTCGAACACCATCCGTCCCTGCTCGTCCTGGTTAAACCCTTGATAGAGGAAATCGCGGAGAAACCGTCCACTTTGAGAAACTCCAAGTGAATACGCATACCGAACCGACGGAGCCCCGCGGGGAGCCAGTGGATTCGGCTGACCACCCGCGTCGGAGACCTCCCGGCGGAGAAAAGAGACGACATCACGGGTTGAGGCAAACGCAAGGCCCATCACCGCTGGATCACGAGCTGGATATGTGAACTCGTAGATGGCACCGGCGTCGTATCCCGTGGGGCGGTGAAGAACGATATGGCGTACACGGGGCGTCGGCGTGCCGCCGGCGGCTGGTTGGGAATACTCAAACGACAGGCCGGGTGGCATCACCGGTCGATCGTGTTCGTGCTGCCGTATGGTGAGCGTCGCCCGGTCAGGGTCGAGGTTGGCCACGGGATAGCTCAGGGGAACGACCACGGGGCTGTCGGTGTGGTTGAAAATAAACTCGTCGGTGTTCGGTCCGGTGACGTCAGAGACAATCGGCACCTCGAGTCGCAGTCGTCCGTCACCCGGCGCAAGGTCGCCCTGCCATCCTGACCAGACGAGCGTGTATCCCTCTCGCATCATGTAGCCGTTGCCGGCGTCGGCCGCGGTCGTGGGATTGTTGCTCCGGGGCGCGTCGTTGAGAAGGCCGACGGTGAGGTTGCGACCCCGGTTGACGACCCCATACAAGATTCGGCGATTGCCCAGGTCCAGGTCGATGGGCTTGAGAATCATGACGTCGGCCACGAACTGGACGCGTCCGGCGTCGTTTCGTGGGGCCAGATTCAGGTCGACGATTCCGGCGTTGCGCGGATGGTCGGGGTCGACCGCGAGGAAGGCACGCGCAATGATCTTCTCGTATTGACCGACATGTCCGAATGCCCGCCCATCGAACGTTGGAGATTGCACTTCGAGGATCTCGAACCGCACAACTTCCGCTGTGGCATCTGCTCCGGACAGAGCGACGAGGGCGAGACCCACGATTCCGACAACGCAGACCAGGCGACAAATTCTCGAAGGCGAGCGACTCATGTCGTGTTCCTTACCTTTGGGGATATTGTCCGTATCCCCGGCCACAGTCCCTATCCCAGACCAAGGATTCCCGCGACGGTACTCGCGATCCACCCTCGGCCGACGGTTCCAATAAACAGGCGGTGGAGTTTCCCCGTCCACGGTCTATCTCGGCGCGTTCGGCCAAATTCTACTCAACTCGACACGCATTGGAGGCACGTGTTTTAGTTCCCACGTATCTCATGAGGGCGGAGGCCGCGCTACACTTCTCCGGTCGGCGACACCGTCCCGTCGATCCGCCGTTCCAACCCCGTGTCGGCTGGGCATGTAGACCGGGATGCGTCATCGTGGGTTGACGAGACTGCGCAGTTTTTTGCGCGCCCACGTTTGTCGCAGGCGTCGCGTGACGGTGGCGGCATTTGGTCGAGGAGATACGCATGAGGGTCGAACTCAATCGCCGGGAATTCGCGACGTCATTGGCGTTGGTGCCGCTGGCGGCGAAAGCGGCCTTTGCCGCGCAAGATGTTGACCCCGCGTTCCCGATCATCGATACCCACATTCATCTGTTCGACAAGACCCGGCCCGAAGGGGCTCCTTACCCGCGCGATGTACCCGGTGGGGGAGAGCCGGTGCAGGGCATGATCGCGCTCCCCAACCGATACCGGCAGATCACGGAGCCGTTTGGCGTCGTTGGAGCCATCGTGGTGGAAGCCAGTCCTAGACTCGATGACAATCAGTGGGTTCTGGACGTGGCGGCAAACGCGCCGAACATCGTGGGGCTCGTCGGCCGGATCGACCCGGCGGACCGGGCGTTTGGGCGACATCTCGACCGGCTACGCCAGAATCCATTATTTCTGGGCATACGGCAAGGGCAACTGCATCTCGGACTCGACGATGCAGACTACATCGGACATCTGAAGCTCCTGGCGGATGCGGACTGCAGTCTCGACGTGGATACCCCACGGCAGGGGATGACCGCACCCGAGGTCCTCGTTCGGCTCCTCGACGAAGTGCCGTCCCTGCGGCTCGTCATGGACCATCTGCCTGACGTGCGTTTCCTTGACCGGGCCACCAAGGACACGTATCTGACCTATCTGAGAGAACTTGGTCAGCGCCCGCAGGTCTTTATCAAGCTGTCTGAAGTTGTCCGGTCGTGGGGCGGGCAGGTGTCGACGCGGCTCTACGTCTACAAGGACTGGCTCGACGAGCTGTGGGATATCTTTGGTGAGGACCGGGTAATGTTCGGCAGCGACTGGCCGCAGAGCGAGACACTCGAGTTCAATTCGTATCCCAACGTATTCCGGGTAGCCCAGGCCTATGCGAGGAGCAAGGGGCCATCGGCCATGGAGAAGGTGTTCTGGAAGAATTCGCTAGGGCCCTATCGATGGGTCCAGCGCCTCCCCAGCCAGCGTCAGGTCTGACAGAGCGCGTCCGTGTCCTCCGAGTGGATGTCGTCACGTCCTCGTGCGGACACGCGCGAGCGGTACCTCCTCCGCGTTTCAGACGGAGCCGATCACGGCTTTGCGATGTTCCAGTAGACACCCGCACCACCCGCGGCGTTGCCAATGGCTGCCAGCATCGCGACTCGGTCAAGGGCCTCGGCCCGTCCTGCTGGATCCGCAAAGTCGTAGATCGCGTGTCCGCGGTTTTGGCCGGGCTCCATGTCGCCGCTATGAGTGTAGAGAGCGAACCCCTTGTAGGCCCACTGCTTGGTTCCGTCTCGGCGGGGGATGACCTCCCAAAAACCGCGTGACTGGGCGCCCGTGGGGGCCCGGAAGGGGCGCCAGGTCGCCAGGCATCCATCATCTGAACAAGCGTCGCCGCCGAGTCGCTTTCCGCGGAAGTATGCCACTGTAAAGCTGTCACGAAGATTTCGACCGCCCCAGTATTTCTCGAACGCCGACCCCATGTAGAGTGTCAAGCCGTGGACCGACAGAGCGTCGCCGTATCCCGGGAGGGCGGTGACGGTCACGCGGGCAGGCCGGAAGTTCTCCGAGAGCGCGGCGACCTCCCACTCAGCTCTGACATCCCGTCCATGCGCATCTCCAGGGAGCGAATCGCCTTCGAACCGGTAGAGGCGCCGACCAGCATACGCCCACTGGCGTAACCCGTCCGGGCGGACCTCGACTGAGAAGTCGCCGATATCACCGGCCAGCGCTGGAGCCGCGACCGGCTGCCATCGTCGGGCGCAGCCGTGCTCGGAGCATGTCTGGTCGTCACCTGGGCTGTCCCCCGTAGACCGGTACAGCGTGCGACCTGCGAAATCGACAAACACCACCGCCTGCGCCGACGCGATCACCCGGAGCTCAATGCCAGCGGGCAGCGTCAGGGCAGCCGCTGGTTCGAATCGAGCGACGTTCCACCCCACCGGCGGTAATAACGATCCGGCTTCCGCAAGAGACCCCGCGGTCTTGAGCGCCGTCGTTTCGCTGAGACCGACGTTGGTGGCAACTTCCCCCGGCTCCTGCTCCTTTGACCAGGTATACAGCGGATACGACTGATACGCCCACTGGAGCAGTCCGGTGTGCCGTCGAACCACGGACCAGTCACCAAATGGCGCGGCCGCAGGGTCGGCGATGAGCGGAGGGAACTCCACCGCGCATGTGGCGTCGCATCTCGACACGCCCGGCGAGTCTCTGTGAGAACGCAACAGCGTCCGGCCCTCGGCGTCGCCCAGCCGCGTCCAGAGCACCTGGTCCGACGATGCCGAGAGCTCTCGGATTACATCCACCAGGGTCACCCCCGGCGGTGTCGTCGGCGGCACCAGCCCGTCTTGCCCCGCCACGATGGAAGGTGTCATCAGCGCGATCGCCGTGAGGGCGAGCGAGGAAGTCATTGGCGTGGTGAAGCAATAAAGACGCATGGTCTGACCTCTCCTCTGGGCGCGTGTTTAGGCCAGCAGTTGGCTGAACGGCCGGGACACTTCGTTCGACTCGGAGCCCCAGCTACCGCGGCTGACACCGAATGCCTGCTGCACCGTGAACCCGACCCGGGTCGCCGCGTCTCCTTCCGCGGCGACGTGGTAGCCCGTTCTCAACCGACCACCGGCGCTGCCGGCGGTGAGCACCGGGAGTCTCTTCATCGAGTGCATCCGAGCCTCACCGTGGTCGGTGAAGCCAAAGATCACGCTTCGATCGAGCAATGTGCTGTCGCCCTCTTGTATGCCATCCAACGCCTGCGCCAGCTCCGTGAAAAACGTCATACACCGCTCCGCAAGCCATTTGCACTTGGGTTGATACCCGAGCGTGGTGTCGACCGGTTCTTCGTGCGTCAGCGAGTGATAACCGCTCGGCTCTCCAGGCGTGCGCAGACGGGAGAATGCGGAGCCGAGACTCAGGTTGAAGACGCGGGTCTGGCCGCAAGAGAGCGCATGGGCCATGAGGCGAGCGAATTGCCGGTGGGTTTTTTCGACTTGCGTGACCAATGACCCGATATCGTCCGTCGAGGTCTCGGGCAATGAGCAGGCTGGGAGCGGCGCGGGTCGTTCGAGCTCGAACGCGAGCTTTTGCTCGAGATCGCGTACCGACGAGAAATACTCGTCGAGTCGGACCCGATCTGACGCCGAGACGGCGCCCATTAGTGCCTGTCGCTGGTCGGATACGGCCGAAAGCACACTACGCCGGACCATGGCCGTCGCGTCGGGGGTGAAGTCCGCCAGATTGGGGTCTCGGAAGCCATCGCCAAAGATGCGCGCATAGAGGGCGAGGGGCGAGGTCTCTGACGGGTTCAGGCCATTCGACCCGCGCGCGCTCCACCCCGAGCGGCGGTTGCCATCACAAGTCGCTTCGAGCGATCGAAATCTTGTACCGCTCCCGATCTGCCCTCCGATGATCGTGTCGAGGCTGACAGAGTAGTCGCTCGAATTTCTGGATACCCGGCCGGTGGCCTGTCCTTGCGCTCCGGAGTAGTGGTTCTGGTTGACCTTGCCGTCGAGAAAGATCTGCATGCCGCTGAAGACGTTGAGCTTCTCTTTGATCGGGCTCAGGGCGGCGAGGTGGGGAGGAAGCTCAAAATCCGGACCGACCGTGGCCGGCTCCCACTGATTCGGTGTGAGTCCAAGTCCCCAGAACCAGGTTCCAAAGCACGGTGGCAGTGGTGCGCCAGTCGCAGCGTAGGCGGTGCCATTCGTATTCAGGAAACAGTCCAGCATAGGGAGCCCGACGGTTACGGCCGTCCCACCCAGCAAGCCTCGGAGCACGGTGCGGCGGCTGATCTTGTCAACACTCATTGACGTCTCCTTCTGGTCGGCCGCTCGTCAGTCGGCTACGTTGGTGTAGAAGTCCGGATTTTGCGTGATACGTCGCATTAGATCTCGCCAGGTCACCCCGTCCTCGACGAGGTCGGTCCTCGTCTCGGTGAGCCACCCGAGCTCGTTGTCGCTCGGCATTCTGGCGGTGCCGTAAGAGAATGCGCGGTTGACGAGGCAAGACGTAACGGCGGGGTCGTCTCGCAGGAGCGGTGCCAACTCACCGACGCCGGAGTAATGCTGCCGCCGGTATGTGCCGCTGGTGTCGATTGGCGCACCATTCTCCGTCGTGCGATAGACACCTGAGGTGTCGAAGACCTCGAGACTCAGCCCAATCGGGTCGGTCATCCGATGACACGCCGCGCAGGTCGGGTTCTGCCGGTGCTTCGTGAGACGCTGACGGACCGTCCGGAAGGCAGGATTGCTTGTGTCTTGGATGAGGCTAAAATCGACGTCGGCGGGTGGCGGTGGTACCCGTTGGCATAGCAGATTCTCCCGCACGGCTTTGCCCCGCAGGGTCGGGGACGTGGTCCCCGGATGCGAGTGCAGCGAGAGGAAACTTATCTGCGTCAGCAGTCCCACGTGTGGGTCATTATCCGGAAACCGATACGGTACCCAGGGGACGGCACCTCCCAGCTCCTGTGATCGCGGCAGAGGAACGCCGTAGATGGCGGCGAGTGCCGGGGTGAGAAAAGTGTCACGGGTCACGAACAGATCTCGATAGTCAGCGTTCCTATCGAGCAAGTGCTGGGCAATCGTCCGTAGGGTCTGTTCACGCGCATCGTCCGCGACGTTCTTTGTGAACTTTGGATACAGACTCGCGTCGACTGAAAGTGTTGCGAACCCGTCGAACCCGAGCATGTCGGAGAAAAATTCTCGCAGACCGTCTTCCATGCGCCGGGAGGAGAGCAGTCGATCGATCTGCTGATACAACCCCGGTGTGGAGTCGAGTGCGCCCGACTCCGCAGCCGCCAAGAGCTCGGCATCCGGTGTCGTGTCCCAGAGGAAGAAACTGAGGCGGGCGGCGCGTGAATAGCCATCTAGTCGATACGTGTCGGGTTGGGCTGGATCCGGCTCGGTGCGTTCAACCCGAAAAAGAAAATCCGGCGCCACGAGCATTCCGACGAGCGCCGCACGCAGCCCCGCGTAGAAGTCGTCGAGTGTGTCCGAGGCGGAGCCGGCCATCGCCACGTAGGATTGAATCTGGGCGTCGGTCGGCGGACGTCGGAACAGGAAGAGGCCCACTCGGCTGAGGAACTGGGCGGCGCAAGCCGTGTCTGGCGCACTGGCGGCCACCGGCGTACACGGGATCAGTGTCGTCCGGTGCCGATCGTCCGTGACCTGGAGGGCCACCTGCCGCGCGAGCGACTCATATCGTTCGAGGGCGGCAGCGCTCAAGGTCAGTTTCCTGGCGCCGAGCGCGAGCAATCCGTTCTCCCGGACGCCCGGGTCGACGATGCCCCGGTCGACCTGGATACTCTCACCAAAAATGTCGTGGATACTGCGCTCATATTGTGCCGGGGTCAGACGTACAAGAGCGCTCTCTTCCGCCACCACCGAGGGTGCAGCTAGGCCGAGGCACACGCCCAGCATCGACGCGCGGGCGACCCAGCGAATGTATCCTCGTGGGGCGCTCATTGCGGCGATGGCGCGCGGTTCGCCGCCGGTCCGCTGAACTTTGGTCCGTTGCCGACGGACTGACCGACGACCTCCCCCGAGGTCGTCGCATGGAACGCCGGAACCGCTTCCAGCCAGTACGCGGCCGAAATAGCCGTGTTTTCTCCCGTCACCGGGTCGGCTCCGCTGTCCGCCAATCGTGCCATCGCGTAATACACCCCCGGCAGGTCGACCTGCCCGTCGTTCTCTCCCCGAATCGCCAGGTAGTGGTAGTAATCCCGCCAGGGTTGGTATCCGCCGAGGATACCCCTGAGGCTGCCATCTGGATCCATCTGGAGACGAAGGTGCGTCTCTGTGAACCGGAGCACCGCATAGAACTGCGACTCGCCTTGAAGCGCGAGGTCCCCTGGCTCGATTGTCAAGATTCGATTCTTGATCGTGCCGTTGAAGACGCTGTGTGACCGCGGGTCTGGGTCGATCACAAACGTCGCGCCGGACATCACGCCGCCGTGCGCGTCCCTCAAGAGGACGTTCAATGAGCGATCAAACGTCACCGTCACCTCTCCGTCCTGGCTGAGGTTCTCTCCGGTCACGGACATCAACCACGCGGGCATCGCATCGATGGCGGTGTCCCAGACGATGCTCTCGTTGTAAGGCACGACCGGTCGCCGGATACGATACACGTCAAAGCATCCGAGCGCGCGCCACATATGGTTGTCGACGCCCCGCTCGTGGGAATCTGGATCCTCGAAGTCGTCCGGACTTACCTCGCCGTCGAGATCAAAGCCATACGCAAACCGCCCCTGCGCGCTTTCGATGCCGGGGTCGGCGGAGAGGGCGGGAACGTTTCCGGGGCTGACGGGCTGACCATTCCAAGGTTGTCCTCCGGCCTCGGCGGAACTTCCGTGAAGTCTGGTGATGTCCACCCGGTTTCCATCATCGTCAACACCTCCGTTGCCGATGATTCTCAGGGCTGCCTCCTCGCCGAAGCCTGCGCCGAGAAGACGACGCGTCCTGATGTCGACCGTGTCCCCATTTCCTCCTGATGGGCACGTATCCTCGTTTGCGTAGGTGGCGGTATGGATCATCGAGATCACATAACCGCGTGTCTCGGCCCGCGCGTTCGGTGCCGTGACCCCCAAACCGGCCGCCATGCTCCACCCGACGATACACGCCCACACTCGTGGTCGGAGACGGACATCGAAAGTCGCCATGTGTGGGCAGCATGCCTGGTGCGAACGTTGAGGTCAAGACGCGAGAGAATGCCTCGGGCGACTCCGCCGGCGCGAGTGTCGTCCCGACCGCAAACGGCAGTGGCGCGGCAGATGATCCGAAGGAGAGGGTTCTCCCCATCAGTCGCGGCGAAAGTGGGGCCGCGGCGGCGTGGTTCGCCCGTGTCTCCGCGACGGCTACGTCGGGAGATTTGGGCGCCGCGCGACGCTGGGCGGGGCTGAAGCGCATGTAATGGAAAGTAAAAGTCTCTGGCGGGGTCCCGTGGACTGTACGACCATTTGGCGCGCTCGTGTGGCTCGCTCGTGAGACCGTCCACTGGGCTGGGTCGTGCCGCTGCCTGCCCCACTATCGTCCGGATGAGCTACGATTATCGGCACCACTGACGCTGCCGCGCCGCGCGGTCGGCCGAACCAAACGCAAGATCATGCCACGCCGCACGCGTCACGCGAGGTTCACCAGCTGGTGACGATAGTTTCTCGCGCCTACGACGAGGTCGTCCACGCCGCCTGAACGAGTTTGGTGAGACGACGGGGCGTCCAACCAACGCGGTCGCGCTGGTGCCGCGGCTCAGACACAACCCCGATTCGACGCTACCCGTGCTCTATGAGACACCCTCCCAGGGGTTTCCGGGTATTCCGACATTTGGTCTTCGCGTCCGGTTCTGACGCCAGGGTTCATACCGGGTTCCGCGGTGGGAGGAAGGCCGCGGCGGAGATCCGCCGCATCGCCGTCAGTCACGGAACGTCAGAACGTTGTCGGGGTCGTCCCAGCGCTTGAACGCATTCGCTTCGGAGCGGAGACGTGTTGCGAGCGCCGGGGAATGCCGCAGGATCACGTCTGTCATCGTCGTGTTCTCGACCCAGGCGATCCCGACCGGCGTGTAGATCTCCGGTCGATAGTCGTCCGTATAGAAACGGTCACTTTGGAGACGTCTCGAGGCCATCAGCAGGAGCACCCGAAACGCGGTGCTGCTGAAACCGAATCCATCCGGCGGCTTCTCGGCGAGCATGCTGACAAGGGCGTCTATTTTGTCGATATCCCCGCCATAGACATCTCTGAGCTCGTCGGCCCACTCGGCGTCCTCGGTGAGCTCCTCAAAACTCTCCATACGCGGGAGATGAAGCAGCTCGCGAAAACGATTGTAGCGAGGCACGCCGCGCTCGCGGTCCCGTAGTACGTCGATGGCGGCAACGTCGACCAGTCGACCGTCCGGCCGTTTGAGCTCTCGCAGCCAGTTGGGATAGTTGCGAAGCTGGATGGCGCCCGGATGGCTGATACCAAACGAATAGAACACGTCTTGCATCGACACGTCGTTGAGGAGTTCGCGCGCTCCGCGTTCTGAGATGGCGGGGGAGGGCACCTTGTCCTTGCCCGCCATCAGCTCGCCGGTGTCGCTTGAGCAGAACGAGACATCTTCGGGTAGCAATGGGTGCATCCGATAGACCGACGTAAACTCCTCGGTCATCGCATAGGGCGCGGTATGGTGGTCCGCTCGCGAGCCCATGATGCCCGAGAGCGCAACGGAACGCTCGAAGAGGTTAGTGCGAGACGTTCGCCCTTTGAGCCCCCACCAATTCGCTTCCATCGCCGCCTTGATTCGTGGGTTGGGGAGAATGGCAGGTGTCCATTCGACGCTGTGGATCTTGGCCATCAAAGCCGCGTTGACGAGTCGAGCCACGTCATAGACGCGGTCATCGGTCCAGTCGTCGTGGTGTCCTTGATTGCATCGCAGATCGCATTGTGCTCCAGCGTAAACACTGTGTGAAGCAGGCTCAGCCCGACCCACCAGTTGTCGTTGACACCGGTCAGGTCCACGCACTTCTTGGGGTCCAGCGGGAGCAGCCCGTCGTCGCCAATCTCGAGCTTGCCGTCCACGTGAGAGCGCACCGCCCGGGTGATATCCGGACGACTTCCATAGATCTGTGATCCATCCCACCAGTGCGTTTCGCGGTTGCTATAGGTTGGGGGCAGATCGGACTCGTCGGGAGTGCGGGTCCTGTCGGCTTTGGTGCGACGAATCTCCATGGGTTTTGGCCCCGGCCATGGGTCGTTATCGTCGACGGGGACCTTGAACGGTTTCTCCGCCTCGCTTTCACGGGAGAGCCAATCGTGGACCTGGAACTGGATCCACGCGGCGGCGAGCAGGTTGACGACAGTGGCCGGGACGAAGTCGCTTCGGGCCAGTAGCCGGTTACTGATGACCCGCGGGTTTGGGTCATCGAGATGGGGGTCAGGGCCGGCATCGGCGAGTGGCACATTGCGCCCAATCCGCTGACCAGCGGCGCCCATCTGGGGCACCCCGACATCATTGTGTGTGCCCGACACCGTGCGCACCCGCATTTGCCGTAGGGTAGGCGGCGGATCTGTCGTCTCGGGGTCTCCCGAGGTTGGCATGTCGGGCTGGGTGTTGTGAAGGTTCTCGTTTCGCAGTTCCAGCCGAAAGCGAAGGAGCTTGAGTAGCGAGACAAAGACGGGAAATCGATATCAGGGAACGCGAGCCATAAGCGTCTCAATAACTCGTGAAGACGGCTGACAAGGATAGCGACAACGAGCGTTAGGCTAACCGACCGGCGTGTTGCGTGTGCCTGTGATAGTGGGGTCGTCGAGGACGCCTCCAACGGCACCTCGCTCGACCGTCGCGCTATCTTCCGCGGTATTCGTCGTCGGTGACCGGTTCAAACCAGCTCGCCCCGGCCGGCCCCCCCATGAATGTCAGTTGCACCACGTGCTCATCCGGAGACGCTCCGTGCCAGTGCACAACCCCCGGCGCGGTATAGACGGGTTGGTCTCCCGGTGTCATCTCTTGGATGGCATCGCCCCGTGCTTGCGTGCGGCCCCGGCCTTCGTCGGCGGCCAGGATTTGCCAGCCCGCATGGCTGTGCCAGTTCGACCGCGCTCCGGCCTCGAAGCGCAAGCGGAGCGCACGTATGTCCGATGAGTCTGGTCGGGTGGGGTCCCCGCCGACAAAATTGCTCTGGTCCGTGGCAGAGATCGGGGGCAGGCCAAACGCGAGAATCACGAAGAGACCCACCACGACGGTGGAAGGCGGTACGCCCACGCGCGTCTGTTGTTGCATGGTGCTCCTTCCTGTGTCCAGACGGCGGTATACTGTGTCGCTCTGGAGCATACTGGACTCGTCTCTGCAAAAGATCCACGTCTTGCGCGGTTTTCCGCCCGTTGTGCGATAGATGACAATAATGATGAGCGTCCGCGCCGGACGTGATAGCACTCGTCGGCATGGCGGGTTACCGGCACCGTGTCGTGTCGAACTTGGTGTTCACAGGCACGGCCAGACGAGGAGTGTCCCTTGCGCGAGAAGACGACGTGGAACCGGCGGGAATTCATAGCGTCAGGGCTCACTGGTGTGGGCCTGACGGCGACGATACCGTCGCTGCTAACGGGGTCTACGGTGATTCGCGCGCTTGCTACGCAGGACGCGCGAATCCCGATCACGATGTGCCACGGGATCACGAATCGCCTCACGCGGGAGCGGTTCGAGGAGTATCTGCGTATTGCTGCCGAACTCGGGTTTTCCACCATCAACTATGACCAGCTCTACGACTGGTTGGCCGGCTCGGGCACACTGCCCACCCGCCCGCTGATGATCGACGTGGACCACCCTGTGCGAAGCGTGTACACAGAGATGTTCCCGCTAATGCGGCAATACGGATTTGCCGGAAACTTGTTCGTCAATACCGGCTATTTTGAGACCGCCTGTGACAACCCTGCTCCTGACGCCGTGCAAAGGCTCTGTGCCAGCTGGGACCAGATCCGGGAACTGATGATGTCCGGTTGGACCATTGGCGCCCACACCCACACCCATCCCAACCTGTCCGAGCTGTCGCGCACTGACCCGGACGGACAGGTCATTCGGTCCGAGATGGAGACGAACGATGCTCTGCTCGAGGAACACACCGGGCAGCGCCCTCAGTATTTTGCGTTCACCGGGAATAGCACCGGTTCCACCTGGTCAACCGTCGCCGATGTCGAAGCCAGGAGACGATACAAGTTGGGGCGTCTGTGGATCACCGGCGACAAGTGTGAGATTGATGGGACGGTTGAACGCTATGCCGATTTTGTCGGGGTGACCGGCCCCGACGAGACGGACGGGGGTCCGCCTCACGCTGTGCGATATATCAGTCGCAGCACACCGCGCTTCAGGTTGCCCTCGATGGAACTGGAACGCCTCATCTACGAGCCAGATGCGTTTAGACAGTATCTGATGCGCGCGCTCGAGTAGCACGACGCGATTGTCGTTAGTGCGTTCACCGTCACAGCGTGGACGAGCGGCGCGGGTGGCCGTGGGGCCGACGCGATGCGACGCCAGCGAATCGGAAAAGGTCAGCGTCGTTAGAACACGCTGCCTATCGTGGAACCGACCTCCTCCGTCCGCGCTGGCCCGCTCTGCTGGCGCACTCGGCAGGTCGCGGGTTTCGAGGGCGTGTCACTCGACGGAGGAAAGGTGTATAAGTTGTCGAGATCGGCACGGGGCTCGTGCCCCTCGTTGAGTCGACCGTTCTTCTGGAGACAAGACGATGGCACGTTGTCCCTTGCTGATGGTCCTGGCGCTGATATCGATCACGACGGTACCCGTCAATGGGCAAACTCGTGATCCCGTCCGCCCCGCGCATGACGGTCTCGAGCCCGGAACACAGACCGACGACCTTGGTATCACGATTCCGTTGCCTGCGAGCCATCCGGGTCGTCGCTATCCGGCGTCGGCCGAGTTCCCGACCGGACCCGAGGTAGGCGAGCGACTCCCGGAATTCTCACTGCCAAATCAAGACGGTCGCATCGTCGATTACCATGCGGACCGAGCTGACTCGAAATCCATCGTCGTCTTTTATCGCTCAGCCGTGTGGTGACCGTATTGCCGCACGCAGCTGGTCGAGCTGCAAACCAATCTTGCACTTTTTGAGGCCGCTGGGATTCGCGTGTATGGCGTGAGTTATGACACGCCGGCGCAGCTCAGCTCATTTAGAGACGAGTATTCCGTCAGCTACGACCTGTTGTCGGACGTCGATTCGGCGGTGATGCGAGAATTTGGGATCCTCAACACCCTGATCTTCCCTGATGACTCCGAACAAGCGGCCGGACGCAGTTTCTATGGGGTCCCTTTCCCGGGTGTCTACCTGACGGATGAGCGCGGCGTGGTCACCGAGAAATTCTTTCATCGGCACTACGCGACCCGGGAGTCGGCGGGTTCGATCCGCGACTCGGCGCTGGGGGAGATACTCGCGAGGCACGAGGCGCCGGCCGCGGAGCTTGGTACTGACCAAGTCCAAGTTTCGGCCTTTCTGTCCGACTCGTCACTGAAGTTCGAAACCCAGTCGACGGTCTATGTTCGCTTCGAGCTCCAGGCTGGTCTTCATATGTATGGGCGCCCGCTGCCCGAAGGCTTCATCGCGTCGGAAGCGACGATTCCACCTACTCCAGGCCTTCGCGTGGGGACTGCGTACTATCCGCCGAGCCGTCCGAGGGCATTTCCGGAGCTTGGCGTAACGCTCAACGTCTATGAGGGCGTCGTCGATGTCGCCATTCCGATTACGCCAAACGCCGACCTCCTCAACTGGACAAGTCGGAACAAGCCGGAGGAGATGGATGTGACGATCTCGGTGCTGTTTCAGGTGTGCAGCGAAACGATTTGCTACATACCGCAGACCGAGACGCTGGCCCTGACCATACCGATCCAGCCTCTTGTCAGTCGGAGTGCTCCCGCAAGATAGCCGTTCCCGGCGGATAGTAGGAGGAGCCCGGATGGAACAGCACATGTGTGCACCCGCTGGACGTTGGGTGTATAAAGCGGAGCGCGTTCATAACTGTTCCGCGTCGCAACACGCCGTAGGACAGACCACCGGGCCTATCGGCTGGGGAGTTGTGTGCAGTGCGAACCAGATTGCTGTGACGAACGACGGTAATCCTAAGGTAGAAGGAGGTAGAGAATGATGGGCACGATGTTCTCGGTGAGAAGCATTGGGATTG